>CAZFOY010000035.1:0-2212 GCA_964520865.1 uncultured Ignavibacteriales bacterium
GCGCCGACGGATGGTCGTACACGCAGGAATTTCACCCGGATGCGGCGCCGTTCGGCTATCCCGTCAGGAGATCCATCACTTTCCCAGATTCCCCGGGATACGAAGACGCGGTTTCGGAGGAAGACTATATAATGAAGTACACCGACACCCTTACCGAAGGTATCGGTAACGACTATTTCGGCCGGCCTCACGTTCCACTCGATATCGAAGTGACCGAGCGCTCGTACGCCTGGTCGTACAGCTATGCCGAAGATTTCGTGCTGTTCGACTACACTGTAAAGAACATCGGCACTTCGAGCCTTCGCGACGTGTACATGGGCTTGTACGTCGATGCCGATGTCTACTTCCAGGGCGGCAGCTCTTCGGGATACAACGACGACATCTGCGGATTCATCGAGAAGTATGACATCAAAGAGGGACAGTATGTAATCCCGCAGACGGTGAATATCGCGTGGATCGCCGACAACGATGGCGATCCGGTTGGCGGCCGTTTCAACCAACAATCACCAACCGCGGTGACCGGAATGCGTATCATTCGGACACCGGCGGATACGCTTGATGTCTCGTTCAATTGGTGGATCAGCAACGGCAACTCCGCGCTCGATTTCGGACCGCGTGAGCGCCCTTATGTGGGCCGGTTCAAGGAAGCCTTCCGTGATTTCCGGACCGGCGGCCTCGGAACGCCCGAAGGGGATGTGAATAAGTACTATCTGATGCGGAATCGTGAGTTCGACTACGATCAACCATTCTCGGGGTCAATTCAGCCGACCGACACGCTCTGGATGACTCCGCCTCAAGAAAATGCGAATAACTACGCGGACGGATTCGACACCCGGTTTCTCCTCTCGTTCGGACCATTCGACATCAATCCCGGCGAGAAGCTCCCGGTATCGTTCGCCTATGTGGCCGGCGACTCATTTCACGTCAATCCGTACAACATCGACAATCTGCCGGGGAACGCGCAAGCTTACTACGACGGTCTGAACTTCTCGGACCTGGCCAAAAATTCCTCCTGGGCGGCAAAGGTCTACGACAATCCGGGCATCGATACCGACAGCGACGGCTACGCCGGAAAGTACAAAGTATTCTGCACCGATACGACGTTCGTGCCGGTCGACACGAACATCGGGGGGCACGATACGACTATAATAGTGCCTGATTACAACCGGTGCGATACGGTCTACTACGAAGGCGACGGTGTCCCGGATTTTCGAGGTGCCGCTCCTCCCCCGGCCCCTCAGATGTGGCTTTACCCGGAGCTTGGTACAATCAAGGTTCGCTTCAACGGTTTCCGAAGCGAGACAGCCCGGGATGTTTTTTCGCGAGCTGTTGATTTCGAAGGGTATCGAGTATATATCGGGCGCGACGAGCGTGCCTCAAGTTATTCGCTTGTTGCATCGTACGACAAAGAAGATTATAATCGATACGTGTGGGATGAAGGCCTGCGACCGAACCCCGGCTATGTCCTGCTCGACAATCCGTTTACGATCGACTCGCTTCGCTGCATGTACGCCGCTTCGTGCGATGATTCATCTTTCAATCCGCTCAGTTATACTCGAAACGCTCCTTACATAGACACCTCGATCATCGCGTACTTTGAACCGCAAGACTACAATGCGTCGATTCTGGGAGTCTCCACGCCGATCAAGAAGAGTTATCCCACCCAACCGTATCCTTCGAGCCTGAACAAAGACTCAGTCGATGCCAGCGAACTGACCGAAGACGGCTACTTCAAGTATTTCGAATATGAATTGGACATTCCCAACCTGCTGCCGTCGGTTCCTTATTGGGTGAACGTAACGGCCTTTGATTTCGGTTCTCCGGAGTCAGGTCTGGCCTCGCTCGAGAGCTCGGTCACGACCGGGGCGAAGAGTGCCTATCCACTCTCCGCGGCATCAGAGAACAGCAAGGAATCGAAACAGATCTACGTCTATCCGAATCCGTATCGGATCGGCGACAACTATCGAGGGTCGGGATACGAGGGGCGTACTTCCATAGACCGGCCCGATGACCGCGTGCGCGCCGTACACTTCGCCAACCTCCCTCCAAAGTGTTCGATCAAGATCTTCACGCTTGATGGTGATCTGGTCAGAGAGATTCCTCACGACCGCCAGGCCGATGATCCGACGGCATCGGAAGAAACCTGGGATCTGATCACGCGGAACACACAACTGGTCGTCTCGGGCCTCTACTACTGGGTAGTAGAATCTTC
>CAZFOY010000035.1:2312-40835 GCA_964520865.1 uncultured Ignavibacteriales bacterium
TACGTCACTTCGTTAAAATCAACACTCTTGGGTGAGGGAACTATGGTCCGTATCATAAGGAACCAGACGGTCTATCTTGTCACTCTTTCCGTGTTATTAACAGCTTCTGCCTTCTCTCGAGCGAGCTTCGAGGAAGGTGGGAAATGGGACGAACCCAGGTCGGCGACAGCTGCCCCCCCGGCTTACTGTCTTGTCGCTCACCGGGTCGGGCGAATGCAGTTGACAATCAATAACAACGGAACGTTTGGCCTGGGCTTCAAGGTAGGGGATGCTATCGATTGTATTACCGGCCAGACAGTCAAGTCCTGCGAGTATCCGAAAGGATCGAATACGCGCTATCTTTATGCAGGAGCATTCTGGATCGGTGCCGTGGTCGGCCGCGATACGCTCGTCTCGGTGGGGGCCGATGGCTGGCTGCCGCAAGGGGAATTTGCACCCGACATCGCCCCGTTCGGAGACATAGTCTACCGGTCGATCCGTTTTCCGGATCAGGAAAAGATTTTCAAGGACGCCGTTTCTGAAGAAGACTACATCTGCAAGTACGCCGATACTCTGACGGAGGGACGCGCCACGGACGAAGTCTCCGGAGCTCCGTTCACACCGCTGAATATCGAAGTGACGCAGAAGTCGTATGCCTGGTCCTATCCCTATGCTCAGGATTTCGTCCTGTTCGACTACGAGATCAAGAATATCGGTACGCAGACCCTTCACGATACCTATATGGGGATCTATGTCGATGCCGATGTCTACGCCCTTGCGGTGGGACTTAACGGCGCCCAGGATGATGTTTGCGGGTTTGTCGATTCGATGTATATCGATGAACAAGGACGCAAACTCAAGGAACAGGTGTACATCGCATGGATTGCTGACAACGACGGAGATCTGAGCGGGCCACCCGCCGACTACTGCACCGCCGTAACGGGAACGCGAATCGTCCGTACCCCGAACGATACCCTCAACGTATCGTTTAACTGGTGGATATCCAACGATAATTCGGTGCGCGATTTCGGTCCGCGTGAACGACCTAACATGGGAAAGCTCAAGGAACCGTTCCGTGATTTTGGAACGGGCGGACTTGGCACTCCGGCCGGTGACGCCAACAAATTTTACATACTGCGCAATCGTGAGTTCGACTACGATCAGGTACGCACGGCCTCGATCCAACCAACCGATTCGCTCTGGCTTCTTCCTCCGCAGGAATATGCAAGCCTCTGGTCGGTCGGACTCGATACCCGCTATCTTCTGTCGTTCGGACCTTTCGATATCATTCCCGGTGACAAACTGCCGATTTCGTTCGCATATGTCGCCGGAGCGGACTTCCACCGCGACAAGAACAACATAAACAACCTGCCCAACAATCCGGATGCATACTACAGCAACCTGAATTTTGACAGTCTCGGAAACAACGCTGCCTGGGCGGCTCGTATCTACGACAATCCGGGGGTCGATACTGATAATGATGGCAAACGCGGCGACTACGTCGTCTTCTACGATTCTGTGTACGTCAACGGTCAGTGGGTGACCGACTCGACCAAGCCGGATACCGTGTATTATAAAGGAGACGGCGTACCGGATTTCAAAGGAGCTTCGCCTCCGCCTGCACCGACGGTTCGCCTCGAGCCGACCGTGGGATCTATCAAGGTCCGCTTCAACGGCTATCGCTCGGAGACAACGAAAGACGTCTTCTCCCGCATCGCCGACTTTGAGGGATACCGGGTTTACGTCGGGCGTGACGATCGGGAATCGAGTTTTAGTCTGTATGCGTCTTATGACAAGCTCGACTATAATAGATACGAGTGGGACGGCAATCAGTTCAAGCTGAACGATATACCGTTCTCGCTCGACTCATTGAGATGTCTCTATGCACCTGACGGATGCAATGATTCGACATGGGATCCCCTGCAATACACTCGGAACGCTCCGTTGGTCGACCCGAGTGACCCGTCGAGGGTGTTTTATTTCGCGCCTCAGGATTACAATTCGTCGGACTTCGGTGTGTCCACTCCGATAAGAAAGGCGTACCCTGACCAGGCATATCCAAGCTCGTTGAATCCGGATTCGGCAAATGCGGACGAACTGACCGAGGACGGTTATTTCAAATACTTTGAGTACGAGATCGAAGTGAACAATCTGTTGCCTTCGGTTGAATGGTACTTGAACGTCACCGCCTTCGATTTCGGCTCACCCAAATCAGGACTGGCGTCGCTCGAGACGCCGAAATCTTCCGGGGCCGTTGCGGCCTATCCGCTGACTACCGCACAGGCAGCCGGCCAGAAGAATCTGAAGGCATACGTTTATCCGAACCCATACCGCTTCAGCGGCAACTACCGGGCGCAGGGATTTGAGGGTCGCACCCAGTCCGACCGCCCCGACGATCGGGTTCGTGCAATTCATTTCGCTAACCTCCCGGCCAGGTGTACGATCAAGATATTCACACTGGACGGCGATCTGGTGCGCGAGATCAACCACGACAAAAGTCCCAATGATCCCGAGGCGAGTCATGAGGTGTGGGATTTGATAACTCGAAACACACAACTCACCGTTTCCGGACTCTACTACTGGACAGTGGAGTCGGACAACGGTGATACGCAGATCGGCAAATTAGTCATTCTCTTGTGAAGTTTTACCAAGTCGGCCGGGTGACCTCCGTGACTACCCGGCCGCGATCGATTTTTCGGTAGAATTGCCGGGCGAAAACGGCCATGCGGCCATTTTCGTACTCGGTTGACAGCAGGGCCCAGCTTGACAGGCAGTCCGACGGCGTGCCGTTTTCGCTTCGTGCGGAAGGGCGAAAGTCCGTGTAAGACATAGTATTCAGCCTACTTTTTTTTCTTGGAAATTCCTTGCTTACGCTTGCCAATTTTCGTACAATTGAGGCTTAGCGCATTTAAGGCATTACTGAGAATAACGTTAAACTGTTTTGGCGTGTAATTCGTCAATGAGTAAAACTTCACAATTTAGAGTGTAGGAACTATGTCACGGAACGCTTGTAAGTTAACGGGAATACTTGTCATATGCACGGTGATGCTCTCGGGGACGGTGATCGGTCGTGCTTTGTTCGATTCGCCCGGCGGCAAATGGGATCAGCACAATCAATCCTCGGCCAGCGCCCCGGCCTATTGTCTGGTCGCCCATCGTGTCGGTCGCATCCAATTGACAATCAACAACAACGGAACGTTCGGCGACGGCTTTGCGGCCGGACCGACAATCGACTGCATAACCGGTCAGTCTGTAAAATCTTGTGAATACCCGAAGGGTTCGAATACCCGCTATTTGTTCGCGGGCGCTTTCTGGATTGGCGCTGTGGTAGGACGTGACACCCTGGTGTCGGTCGGTGCCGACGGCTGGGAGCCGGATCGTGAATTTGCTCCCGATCAGGCGCCGTTCGGTGACATTATCTACCGTTCGATCCGCTACCCCGATCAACAGAACCTCTTTGAGGGAGCTGTTTCGGAGGAAGATTATATCTGCAAGTACGCGGATACGCTGACCGAAGGTCGGGCTCCCGATTATTTCGGCGCACCGTTTACGCCGCTGAACATCGAAGTCACTGAGAAATCGTATGCCTGGTCGTACCCCTACGCTCAGGACTTCGTTTTGTTCGATTATGAGATCAAGAATATAGGCGTTCAGGCGCTTCACAATACTTACATGGGAGTCTACGTAGACGCCGACGTCTATGCCGAAGCGGTCGGATCAAACGGCGCTCAGGACGATATCTGCGGATTTGTGGATTCGATGTACATCGACGAGCAGGGACATAAGGTCAAGGAACAGGTCTTTATCGCCTGGATCGCAGATAACGATGGGGATATGGACAAGCCCGCCAATGAATGGTGCACGGCGGTGACGGGAACGAGAATCGTCCGCACCCCGGCCGATACGCTCGATGTGTCTTTCAACTGGTGGATTTCCAACGGCAACCCTTCGCTCGACTATGGTCCGCGTGAACGGCCGTTCGTTGGTCGCGTCAAGGAAGCGTTTCGTGACTTCCGAACCGGCGGTCTGGGAACGCCCGAAGGCGACGTGAATAAATACTACATGTTGCGCAACCAGGAGTTTGACTTTGATCAGGTACGCACAGCGTCGATCCAGCCAACCGATACTCTCTGGCTGCTGCCGCCGCAATCCACGGCCGGCAACTGGTCGACCGGACTCGATACCCGGTATCTGCTCTCTTTCGGACCGTTCGATATCGATCCGGGTGAGAAACTGCCGATATCGTTCGCCTACGTGGCTGGCGCCGACTTTCACCATGACAAGAATAACATCGACAACCTGCCCAGCAATCCTGACGCTTACTATGCGAACGTGAATTTTGATAGTCTTGGGACCAACGCAGCCTGGGCCTCGCGTGTATACGACAACCCGGGCGTCGATACCGACTCCGACGGATATGCCGGCGAATACGTTGTCTTTTACGACTCTACGCTGGTCGGCGGCATCTGGGTCACCGATTCGACCAAACCGGATACGATCTACATCAAAGGCGACGGCGTGCCGGACTTCCGCGGCGCCTCACCGCCGCCCGCTCCCAGTTTCTGGCTTGAGCCGAGTGTCGGGTCGATCAAGGTTCATTTCTACGGTCTGCGCTCTGAAACGACGAAGGACGTCTTCTCTCGCGTAGCCGACTTCGAAGGATACCGTGTGTACGTGGGCCGAGACGATCGAGAAAGTAGTTTCAGTCTATACGCCTCTTACGACAAACAGGACTACAATCGATACGACTGGGATGGTACGCAGTTCAAGTTGAATGATATTCCGTACACGCTCGATTCATTGAGAACGCTGTACGCCCCTGGCGGTGTTAACGATACTACCTGGAACCCGCTCCAGTATACTCGTAACGCTCCCTTAGTCGATCCGCTGAATCCGAGCAAGCTGTACTATTTCGAACCACAGGATTACAACGCCTCAATATTCGGCGTCAGCACGCCGATCGAGAAGTCCTATCCGAACCAGGCCTATCCCTCCAGCCTCAATCCGGATTCGGCACAGGCCGACGAATTGGTGGATGGAAGATTCAAGTACTTCCTGTACGAACTTGATGTCAACAACTTGCTTCCCTCCGTCGAATGGTATGTCAATGTGACCGCCTTCGATTTCGGTTCGCCGAAGTCGGGGCTCAAGTCGCTTGAGACGCCGAAATCTTCGGGTGCTCAGGCAGCTTATCCGCTGAGCACTGCGCAGGATGCCCAGGCGAAGAACCTTAAGGTCTACGTCTATCCGAATCCGTACCGAGCCGACGGTAGCTATCGTGCCCAGGGCTACGAAGGACGAACTCAGAATGACCGTCCCGATGATCGCGTCCGCGCGGTGCACTTTGCTAATCTTCCGGCCAAATGCACGATTAAGATATTTACGCTTGATGGGGACCTGGTCAGACAGATCGACCACGACAAGGACCCGAGTGATCCGGAGGCCAGTCACGATATCTGGGATCTGATCACACGTAATACCCAGCTTTCCGTGTCCGGTCTGTATTATTGGACCGTGGAATCTGCCAGTGGGGACACACAGATTGGTAAGCTCGTGCTCATAATGTAGCATCGATGATCGACCGATTCATATATAAAGACCGGCGAAAACTCGTGTTTTTGGCGGTCTTTCTCATGCTGGTCATCGGGCAGACCGCGTGCCCGCGGGAGCTTGACCCAAAATCAGCCTCCCTGGAGCGCTCCGCCCGGCAGGCCACGGCTTCGGATAATCCTGTCCTTCAGTACACGGCTCACAACCGTGGCAATATGCAGCTCGCGATCGGTAACAACGGCACCTTCGGGACCGGCGGGCGCAATGTCCCCGATCCGTTTACCGGAGACCAGATCACGTCGTGTATTTATCCGAAAAACAGTGATATCGTCTATCTCTGGGTGGGTGCTCTCTGGATTGGAGCAGTCGTCGGGAGAGATACGCTCGTCTCTTGCTCCACCGAAGATTGGTACACGACGCTGGAATTCTGGCCGACCCAGGAGTTCACCGATCAGTCTGCAACCCGGGATGGTTTTCAATACGAATCGATCGACGAAGGAAGCGCGTTCTATTCGCCCGATGCCCATTCGGAACAGGATATCATTTGCGAGTACGACGACAGTCGTACCGACCCGAATTTGGTCGCTCCTGATCCGACCGACGGCCGTCCACACGTACCGCTCGGCCTCAAAATAAAGCAACGGTCCATGGCCTGGAGTTATTCCTACGCCGACGACTTCGTGCTGTTCGATTACCAGATACAGAACGAAGGGCAGGACATCCTCAAGAACGTCTATATGGGCATATTTATCGATGGCGACGTCTGGCACGTCTCGCGGAACGGTCCTGAGGGGTGGAACGACGATATCGTAGGATTCTACCGCACACATCCATCGAGCGACGGCTGCGGGTTCATTGACACCGTGAACATTGCCTATACGGCGGACAACGATGGTGACCCGGAAAACGGCGCATGGAATGAAAAATCGGCGCGGAGTGTAGTCGGTGTCAAACTGGTCCGCACCCCGTCGGATTCTCTCAGATACTCATTCAACTGGTGGGTCACCGATTACTCGGATCCGGCGCACGATTTCGGACCACGACGCAAAGGTACGCCAACCGATCCGTTTCGAAGTTTTGGAGAACGTCTCGGTACTCCGCCTGGAGATAAGAACAAGTATTATGTCCTGCGACATCCTGAATTCGACTACGATCTACTGTACACGGCGGTCGATCACAGCAGCGAAGGTTGGCTCCCTCCGCCGGAGCGGGCGGTGGATCTTGCCGACGGTTTCGACGTTCGCTATTTGCTTTCGTTCGGACCGTTCGAGATTCACCCGGGAGAGAAACTGCCGATCACTTTCGCATGGGTCGGGGGCGAGGATTTCCATGTGAATGCGACCGACTTCGATTCCTTCAATCCCTACGCACCGGACGGATACTACAACAAACTCAATTTTGACAAACTGGCCGAAAACAGTCGATGGGCCACCTGGGTATATGACAATCCGGGCGTGGATACGGATAGCGATGGCTATGCCGGGAAATTCCATGTTTGCTGTTCCGACTCGGCCGAGGTGACGGTAGACACTACAATTGGCGGGCGAGACACTACAATTACTGTCTGGCACTACAATGTCTGCGACACCAGCTACTATGCCGGCGACGGTGTCCCCGACTTTCGGGGAGCCTCCCCCCCACCCGCTCCTAAATTCTGGGTCGAACCGGGGGTGGGCCGGCTGCGGGTCCGATTCAACGGACAGCGATCGGAGCTGGCAGTAGATAAATTTTCAGGCACGGCCGACTTTGAGGGCTATCGCGTCTATATTGCACGCGATAATCGTCAGTCGAGCTTCTCGATCGTCGCTTCTTACGATCGTGAGGATTTTAACAAATACGTCTGGAGCGAAGACAAACTGCCGGCTCCGGGGTATTCCCTTCTTGATAACCCGTTCACCATCGACAGCCTTCGATGTCTCTACGGATCTTCCTGTTCCGACAGCAGCTTTGATCCGGAATCGTTCACTCGTTCGGCGCCTTATACCCATCCTCTTTACCCCGACTCCGTTTTCTATTTCGAGCCACAGGACTACAACGCGAGCGAGTTTGGGGTATCCACACCGATAACGAAAGTCTATCCAAACCAGCCGTACCCATCCACCTTGAATGTCGACTCCGCATCGGCGGATGAGCTGACCCCTGAAGGGAACTTGAAGTATTTCGAATACGAGTATACTATCGAGAATCTTTTGCCGACTGTCCCGTACTACGTCAATGTAACGGCCTTTGATTTCGGCTCGCCGAAATCCGGTTTGCAGGCGCTTGAGTCGTCCGTAACCAACGGAGCCGTGATAGCTTATCCCCTGGAATCGGTCGATTCCGTCGAAAGCAAAGACCTGAAAGCGTACGTCTACCCGAATCCGTATCGGGAAAGCGATGACTACGCCGGTCGCGGCTACGAGAACCGAACAGGTACACTTGCGCCGGACCGTTCGCACCTGCTCCATTTTGCTAATCTTCCCCGGGTATGCAAGATCTCCATCTACTCGCTCGACGGAGATCTGATTAAGAGCATCGATCACAACTACCCACAGGGGGGTCCGGAGGCGATGCATGAGTCGTGGGACCTGATCACGCGCAATACTCAGCTCGTTGTCAGCGGGTTGTATTACTGGGTTGTGGAATCCGACCTGGGAACGCAAATGGGCAAGTTCGTGGTCATTCGCTAATCGACTTCACTTCCTCGTCGATTGAACCGCTCCGGCAGCGTCTTACCGAACCACAAGTAGAGACCTGCTGCAACCAGTGCCAGCGAAGAGATGACGATCCACGCCAGCGCCGGGTGACCACCCAGCCTATCGAGCACAACCCCACCGTACAACGGTCCAAACGACCAGCCGGACGCTACGAAAAAGCTGAATATGCCCATGTAGCGGCCGGTTCTTCCCGGTGGGGCGAGTTGTGCGGTGAGAGTAAGCGACGGCGGCGACATGAGAATCTCTCCGAGCGTAACCACAATTACCGCGACGACAAAGAAATGAAATCCGGAGAAAATACCCACCGAACCGTACCCGAGAGCATAGAAACAGGCTCCCATCGCCAGCTGGGTAGTAAGCTTTCGCCTTCGCATCATATTCGTCACGGGGATCTGCAATGCAACTACCATCAGTCCGTTGAGTGTGTACAGAATGCCGAGTTGGTGCTCACTGATTCCGACCATATCGACAGCATAGACCGAAAACGGCGCCATAAGCTGAGCCACGACCAGATAGAGCAGAAAAGTGAGAATAGAGTGCCTGGCAAGGTAAGGATCGTCCTTGATGGCGATAAGATCGCGCAGTTTGAATCGCTCCGGGGCCTTCACCGTCTTGGGAGACTTCAAGAACAGCCAGAAAATCATCGCCGAGGTTAACGTGACCACCGCAGAGATCACGAACAGCCCCCCGTACGACTCACTTGCGATGAACCCGCCGATCGCCGGTCCGACCGCCCATCCAAGATTGCCTGCGGAACGCGTGATCGCATAGCCGTCCAGCCGCTGGGATTTCGGCATAATATCCGAGACCATCGCGTTGGCCGTCGGCCGATAAACCGCACCGAATACGGAATTTATGAGAAGAAAGACGGCGATCGGAACGAATCCCCAGTCACGATAGAGGGCTATCGCGAGCAGGAGAAACGCTACCGAACGACAGGATTGCGCGTAGATGATCAAATAGCGTCGCTCGATACGGTCGGCCATCTCGCCGGCGACTGCCTGGAATACCGACCGTACTACCGCCATCAGACCGAAAAACAATCCGATCTGCGACATGCTCAGTCCGAGATTCGAGTGGAAGTAGATCGCGACAAACGGGATCGATACCGCGAAGCCGAGTGAACTTACAAACCACCCTCCTGAGAGAATCCAGAGATTCCGGTCGAACTGTCGGACATATCTGTACGCGTTTCCAAACATAGTCCCTCGAATATACATTTGACCCCTGTTGATGCAACAGAAAACCCGCCTGAGGAGGCGGGTTTGTATCCGTAAGAACCGTATGTCAAACCTAAGCTGTCAGTCGAGCCAGCCGGTCGCGAGCGTCCTTGATCTTGTCTATTTGTATGTCCGCCTTCCCCCAGTAATCCATGATCTGACGATAGTAAGCCACAGCCTGGCTCTTGTTACCGAGCCCCTCTTCGGCCCTCGCCAGATAATACAGGGAGTTGAGATAGGTGCTGGCCGAGGACACCTCGTCCTGACCTTCAATCGATCCTTTCAGGAGATCGCGTCCTTGTTTGAACTTCCCGGTGAGAACCTGAAATTTCCCGATTGAACGATTGTGCGACGATCGCGAGGAAGCCGACTGCAGCTGGGAAGCACTGATTTTCCGATAGGCCGCTATGATCGCCGCGGTGTCCGCACTGCAGTAAGAGTCGTACAGTTCCTGAATCTCATCTACCAACGTCCAGAGATCGGAAGGGACGCGCGATCGTGTATCGCGTAGCATAGATTTGAACTCCTCTTTCGTTTCGGCGCAATTCGAGCGATCCTCCGTAACCAACGTGAGGGGAAAATCAATCTTCTGAAGGGCGTTGGCGTATCCTGCGCTCTTGCCCAGGAAGTACTTTGCGCTGTCAGGAAAACCAAAGAAGAACGAGACCGATCCGAGAGACTGGTACGCTACGTAGATCAAATTGCTGTCTCCGGTCGCCGTGGCCTGCTCCAATTCGTTGTGATACATTGCCAGGCAGTCCTTAAACCGGGCATTCCAGGCTTCAAGGTTGGCCTTCGTCTGATAATAGTCGACCATGGTGAACGGATCATCCCCTTTGAGGGACTTGACCATGTCGAGATACTTGGCGGCCAGGTCAAACTGCCTCTTTCTGACGTAAAGGTTGCTCAGTCTAAACATCGCCGTCGTATTGTTCGGCATTCTCTTATGGAGCGACTCGAACGTATTGATGGCGTCGTCGATCCTCAACTGCTTGACGTAGAGATTGCCCAAAGAGGCATACCCGACCGGCGATTCCGGATGGTACTTGACGATTCTCTGCGCGTACTCGATGGCTTTGTTGAAATCGCCGGCATTGCTGTACATTTGACTGTATTGCGAGAGGGCGAGTTGGAAAGTCGGATCGAGCGCAAGAGCCGTATCGAGTTGTGCGTACGCCTTTATCGTATCCCCCTGGAAGCCGTAGATAAGCAGTCCGTAAATAGTGTGCGCCTCCTTATCGTCGGGATACTTCCTGACAAAGTCTTCCATTTTGGCAAACGCATTGTCGTACTGCACATCCAACCACAGATTAGCGTATATATCGAGCAGACTCTGGTCCTTGGCCGGAAGGTTTGTCTCATGCTTGCGGGCAAGAGCAAAATAGCGTGCCCCTTCTTGCTGACGTCCCCGGAATACATTGCACATAGCTATACGCATCAGGGGCAGCGCAAACGATGTATCTATTTTCATTGCCTGCTGGAAAAGGACGATGGCGCTGTCGTACAACTGCGCCCCCATCTTCTCCATACCCATCTGATACAACTTGAACGCTTCGGGTGACGACGAAACGTACGCCGACACGCTTCGGTCCCCCTCTCCCGCATTCGTCACGTGCATAGAGACAGTAATCTTATGGGTCAGGCTGTCGACCAGCCTGAACGGATCGTCCCCGACCACTTTTTCGGCGAGAACGATCTGCCCGGTGGCGACATCTTCAAGCCGCGCGTCAATCCGCATCTTGTCTCCCAGCTTGTAAAAAGATCCGGAGAGAAGCCTGACCGCTCCGAGAGACTTAGCCGCCTTCACGAACTCTTCGTGCGAGTGAGCCAGGTTTCGGTCGCTTGAGAAGTAGTCGAGCAGGCGTTCACGACTGATAACATGAAGCGCCTTGGATTGGGCCAGATCCGTGAGGAGGATCTCCGGCAAACCTGTCTCCATCCAGTTGTAAACCGTATCGCCGGTTTTGTTTTCGAATCCGACAATAGCAAGACTGTTTTCTTCGGCGTTGAGCTTTGTCGATGCTGATTCGTGCTTTCCGCTGAAAAGGCCGTATCCGCCGGCGGCGATTATCAGGATGACCACTATCGCCGCAATTAGCCGGAATCCGCTCAAAGTGAATTCCTTCCTTCGCGGCTTCAATGCCGGTAATTCGCCCGTAACGCTGTCAGAAACTCCGCTGTCGTATTGCCGGCGTAAATTACGAAGGTCAATCACCAGATCGCGGGTGTCCTGATAACGATCGTTAGGCTCTTTCTGCAGACACTTGTCTATGATTCGCTCGAGTTCCGGCGGAATATTCTCGTTCTTGACTCTCGGCATCTCGTGCCGCGTCTCGAGAATCTTGGCAAGGGTGGAGACCTGCGATGGCCCCTGAAAGGGCAGTTCACCTGTTGCCATCCGGTAAAGTAAGATGCCGAAAGAAAAGACATCGGACCTCGTATCGACCGTCTCACCTCGAGCCTGCTCCGGTGACATATACGACACGGTTCCGAGGATCTTGCCCGCCTTGGTTAGTTCCTGCGACACCGTCGCCGTCCCTTCGGACTTCTCCATCAACGCATCCGTAGGTTTGGCCAGCCCGAAATCGAGGATCTTGGGTTCACCGTCGCTATCGACAATGATATTATCCGCCTTGATATCCCGGTGGACGATGTGGAGCTTGTGCGCTGCCGCCAACCCGGCGGCTATCTTTTCGGCCAATCGCAGGGATGTGCCCAAATCGGGTTTCTTCTCGTTGAGATAGACGCTCAACGACTGTCCTTCGACATACTCCATCACGATATAATTCAGCTGACGGCCCGAAGACTCATCGATATCGGAACCGATGTCGAATATTGACATAACGTTCGGATGGTTGATCTGCGCAGCCGTGGTCGCTTCGCGCTTGAATCGTTCCTGACGCTCGGCATTGTCGAAAAATTCGCCAAGCAGAACTTTCAGGGCGACCTTTCGGCCCAACTTCTGGTCTTCAGCCAGATAGACGGAGCCCATGCCGCCTTCGCCAAGCTTTCGTAGAATCGTGAAATGCGAAAAACTTGCACCTGGTTCGAGCATATTCAGCCTTTCTTGAGCATGAGCATTGTGATGTCGTCGGACCGGGGAGAATCTTCTACGAATGTAATGACATCGTCCATAATTTTCTCAATCTGATTTACGGGTGGCATACTCCTGTTGGCCACCAGAATATTTTCCAGGCGGTCATCGCCGTATTGCGCCCCGTGACAATCGGCCTCGACCACACCATCAGTAAATACCAACAAGAGGTCTCCTGTATTCATTATTATTTTACCCTCTTCCCAGTCGGAAAAATCGAACGCTCCGATCATCGTACCACCCGGCTGCATGTACTCAAACTTCCCGTCCGGATGAACGAGCAGGGGCGGATTGTGCCCGGCGTTGATGAAGGTCAGACTACTGTCGGCCGGATCGACCAGCCCGATAAACAGGGTGGCAAAATCCTCGGGAGCACTATAACGGAAAAGCTGAAGTGATACCTGCTTGACGGCTCGTGAGAGGGAAAAGTTGTCCTCGCTGTAGAGAATTCGAAATGACGCGAGAATGTTGGACATCAGTAAAGCTCCGCCCATACCCTTACCGCTTACATCGGCGACCATAAAGAGCAGTTTACCGTCGGGCAATACGGTGACATCGTAGAGATCACCGCCGACCATGCGGCATTGTTCCTGAAAGGCGTGAACCGTAAACCCGCTAATCGTGGGGGTTGACTTGACGAGCAAATTTCTCTGAATTGTGGACGCTCGCTTCAACTCAGCCTCAAATACGTGTTTTTCCTCTCGGTCGCGCATCAGTTCATAATTGAGCAGTCGAGATGCTATCAGGTTGCCGAAAGTTGCAAGCAGGCGGAGGTAGTCGTCATTGTATCGTTTGATCGGATTCGTCGTATCGGCGTAGAGAATCCCGAGAACCACACCTTCGTCGAACAACGGCACGGCCATAGCGGAATTTATATCCGATGCGATGATCGACTCATGACCGGCGAATCTTGGATCTTCCAGCGGATCAATCAGGATGGAGTTCTTTTCGTTCAGAATCTCTTCGACAATCGTTTGCGAGAGATTAAAACTCCCGGGGTCTTTGCCGCCGGGCAGAAGGTAAGCCGAAGGCACCACCTCGCCCTGCTCGTCCATCGTGAGTACGGCGAGACGCTGGGCAGGAATTACACGCGAAACCAGCTTGAGCGCGCGGTTTAGCATCTCTTCTTTCGGCTCCGGAAGCACCAGTATTTTGGCCAGTTCAAAGATCGTGGGGAGGACATCAGGAAGGTCGGTTACTTTCGACGGCAGCGGCTTCAGGGCCTCGTTGATTGACAGAAATACCGACTTCTCAGGGTCCCTATCCGAGAGCAGGAGCGATTTCGGCCTTGTCGTTGCACTGGCGCCGGGCTCTCCTGTGGAGACCTTGAATTCAACCTGCCCGAACATAACCAAATCACCGATCTTGAGGTCGGCAGCTTTCTCAATTCGACGACCGTTCACCACCGTGCCGTTGCGGCTGCCCAGGTCGGTGACACGGCATTTCTCTTGATCGAGCACTTCGAATCGGGCATGCTCCCGTGAGACGGTCTTGTCGTTTATAAAGAAGTTTGAATCGGGATTCCTGCCAACAGAATAGCTCCCGGGCTCCAGTTCCCAGGAGTACAGTCTGCGGCCATCGGTGCCAACCAGTTTCAGCATATCAGGTCTTTCTTCTCATTCATTGAAATAAGGGTTCAGCGTGGATTACATAAGGTCGGTTTCACATGCCTTGACAAGAAAATGGGCGATTTTTTCGAATCCGTCAACGGAAAACTTATGCCAGCCGTTTATCGCCATCTCGGTCAGGCGGCCTGTGTGGCGCAAATGAGTCAACAGCTCTCCGAACCGGTCGCTATCGATATCTTCTCCCAGCATTTCGGCAACACCATGATCACGCACGATGTCTCTGTTGAGAGGCGCGAACGGCCCGATGCACGGACCGACTACGAACATCGGAAGGCCGAGGCCAAGCGCCCAGTTGGATCGCTCGTGCGACGGCGCGACGAAGTAGTCGAAGTATGGATACAATCGAGAGGTGAAAATCGTCTCTTCGCGCCGCGAGTCGTACGATACGATCAGTACTTGCGGCATGATGTCGCTGACGAAGTCCGTGGAATCGATCAGGGCATAGTCGACGTGCGCCCGATCGAATTGCCGTAGAGCTCGATGAATCAGGCGACCGTCTCGTCGACCGAACAAGATCACCTTTCCTCCCGATTCAACCGCCGAACCGGAAGCTGCCAGAAGTTGATCGACGTGGCGCCGGGGCTCGGCTCCCGAGCTGTAAAATGCTCCCGTGAGCGGTTCCCTTCGGTTGATCCGATCGACACGAATCTGAAAAGCGTCGTCGGCTTGCTTGACCAGCGATGGTTCGATACACAGTCCGGTCACGATAACTTCGGTCGCGTTGTAGCCTGCGGAAAGAAAGGCTTCTGCCACTTCCTGTGTCGGAACGAAAACTGCTGCCGCCCCGCGTACTAATGATTCGTGCGGCGCCACCAGCTCACCGTGCTGATAAAACAAATGATCTTTGCCCCGGAGAGCGGCCACAAGAGTGGGATGCGCTACGACGATCGGATTCTGCTCATTGGCGTAGGTACGTCTGATCGACCGGGTCAGCAACGAAAGGACGAGGCTGTCCTTGTTGTAGTCCCTTCGTGACCTGAGTTTACCGTACGTCCTGCCGATAATTCCCCGTCCGGCCCCACGCACGTAAAGCCATCGCACCAGCTTCCAGGCGGGCAGCGACACACCGGTCGACACTTCGAACACGTTCGTTCGGGTACGTACCAGACTCACTTTACCGCGGCGAACGAGGGTCTCGTAAATGCCGTCCAGATAGTAGGGGTGTCCCCGGCCGACGTTCGTGTACAGGAATGTAAGTTTGGGAAACGGGATGTGGCTGCTCCTTGCTTAGAGCAACAAGCTACAATACATCGGCCCAAAAAGCAAAATCTGTCTCTCGCAGCAAACCATTCGAAGGCAGATTTGGTCAAAAAAAAACCGGCCCGAAGGCCGGCTTCTGCTCGGGATATCCTTATCCCACCATACTTGCCATCTCATGGAAATCGATTACCTTGGACAGGTCCAGAAAGATCAACAACCGATCTTCCAGCTTGGCGACTCCTTTGATATAGTCGGAGTTGATGCCGGTGACGATTTCGGGCGGGGGTTCGATCGTGCTTTGCGGCAGCCGGAGAACTTCCGACACCGAGTCGACTACCATTCCCATGATATTGCCCGTAATGTCAACGACCACTATCCGTGTGTTCTTGTCGTATTCTTTGATCTCGAGATTGAACCGCTTTCTCAGATCGATAATTGGAATCACCTTGCCACGAAGGTTGATAACTCCCTCGACATAGTCAGGAGCCTGCGGGACCTTGGTAATTTCCACCATCCGGTTGATCTCCTGAACTTTCAGGATCTCAACGCCGAACTCTTCCGAACCGATTTTAAAGGATACTAGCTGCAGAAGCTCATCCGCACCGGTGGCGTGTCGACTTTCTTTCATCTCCACTGTCGTCTTCTCCATCTGCCATTACCCCTATTTTGAGTTAATATAATGCTCAGACCAAACAGACTCCCGCCTTGGAATCTGATAGTAAGGGTATCGGCGAACTTCATACCTTACTTAAGCATTCACCGACTGAAAAAGGGACTTGAGAACACATGTTCCAATTCGAAAAGGGATAAGCGAAGATAAGCGTGGTGCTGTCTAAGCCGCTGTTACTACTGTCATTACCGTCATAATTTAAAGTGCTTATTTAGACAAAAGAGTCTTCAGCGTTTCGGCTGTGGTCGGAGCATGGCCTGAATAATGGTTATTGAAGTAGGCGAAACTGGTTATTCCCTGCTGAGAGTATCTTTCGATCACCGCGGCCCAGGGCTCAAGATCGGCCTCCTTGCTGCAACGAGCGTAGCTGAAGTCGCACTCAATTTTGGTTCGGTCTCCGAGAAACCGGAAATAAGCGAAATCGGCCGTGAGAAAGTCGACCCGGGGCATACAGGGATGATCGATAAGACAGAACGCAATATTCCGGTTTTTCAGCAGGTCGAAGACATGTGCGCAATCGAGCCAACTCTTGTTGCGAAGTTCCACGGCGAAACGCCGGCCGGCGGGAAGGGATTCGATCAATCGAATCAGTGTTCGCTCTTCTTCGGGCTTGAAACTGTATGGAAATTGGAGCAGTAATGGTCCGAGCTTGGTCCCGAGACGGCTCATGATTTCAATAAATCCGGCCGCATTCTTGAGGCGGCTGTCTATATCCCCCTCATGTGTGACTACCCGGGGAAATTTCGCCGTAAACAAGAATCCATCCGGAGTGACTTTGGCCCAGCGATCAACCATCGATACCGATGGAATCCGGTAATAGGTCGAGTCGATCTCTACCGTATGAAACTTCGATGCATAGAACTGAAGGAAGTCTGCGGATGGAAGAAACTGGGGGTAAAAATTGCCGAGCCAATCCTTGTAAGCGAATCCGGAGGTCCCGATTCTCACATTTTCCGAAATCATATTACTTATAACCTGACCGCTCGGTCAAAGTTCGCCCTACTTCTCCCTCAATGCACATGCTGGATAAACAGAATTCTCCGTCGGACAGTTGATTTGGATGACCGATTTGAGTATTTTGGAGCCTCAAACTCAAACCCGAAGGAGCCGCTCATGAAGGATAAACGGAACGAAATACTCGCCCGACAACTGCTCGACTATTCGGTCAGGATACAGCCCGGTGAAATCCTCTATCTGGAGATTAAGGGAAAAGAGACGCTCGAACTCGGCAAAGAGGTCATTCGTCAGACTACCCGGAAGGGAGCGATACCTTTCTGGTACTATAGCGATGAGTCACTCGGCCGGCAGTGGATCGGCCATGCGGGCGACGATCAGATGAAAGTCCAGGCCGACTTACATATGCATCTGATGCAGAAAGCTGCCGCGTATATCGGCCTTCGCGGCTCTGACAATCCGTTCGACCTCGCCGACATCGACAACAAACAGATGGAAAAGTACAATACACTTTTTTACAAACCGGTCCATCTCGAACAACGTGTTAAACGCACTCGATGGGTTGTGCTTCGTTATCCCAATAATGCGATGGCTCAACTGGCGCAGACATCGCAGGAGTCGTTCGAGGATTTCTACTACCAGGTCTGCTGTGCCGATTATGCCAAGATGTCGAAGGCCCAGGACAAGCTATTCGCGCTTATGGAGGCGACCGACAAGGTGCATATCAAGTCCCCCGGAACCGATCTCACGTTTTCCATGAAGGGGATCTCGTGTATCAAGTGCGATGGCCTGAGGAACATTCCCGACGGCGAAGTTTATACGGCGCCGGTACGCGACTCGATCAACGGTACCATCACGTACAATACTCCTTCGCTGTATCAGGGAACCGTATACAACGATATTTCCTTCACGTTTAAGGACGGCAAGATCGTCAAGGCGACCTGTTCCGGTGACAACGACAAGCTGAACAAGATTCTTGATACGGACGAAGGCGCTCGCTATGTGGGCGAGTTTGCCATAGGCGTCAATCCGTTCATCCGTCATCCCATGCTGGACACGCTGTTCGACGAGAAGATCGCCGGCTCTTTCCACTTCACGCCGGGTCAATGTTACGACGAGGCTCCCAACGGCAACGACTCCTCCATCCACTGGGATCTCGTTTTGATTCAGCGTCCGGACTACGGTGGCGGCGAAATCTGGTTCGACGACAAACTGATTCGCAAAGACGGCGTGTTCACCGATGACGCGATGGAACGTGAATTCTCGGCCGAAAATCTCAAAGCTGAGGGAATGGATTAGTCCCGAAACCGCGATCAAAAGCCAAGATGTGAGGTAACAGGTATGAATATATTCGATTTCGCGATGCAGATGGAGATTGACGGCAAATTGTTCTACGAGAAGAAGGCTCAGGAAACGAAGCACGCCGATCTCAAGAAGATTCTCCTTATGCTGGCGGAAGAAGAACAGAAGCATTACAACTTCTTCAAGCAGATGAAGGAAGGTAAGACTGAGCTGGCGGAGAGGACCGTCGACACCGGAACAGAGACGCTCGACCGGGTAAAGAACATCTTCGTCGATATGTCAAACGGGCCGGAGGGGCTGAGTTTTGGCAAAGATGAGCTGACCACGTGGAACGAGGCAATGCAGATCGAAGAAAAGGCGGTCGCATTCTACAGCGAGAAAGCTTCAGCGGAGGCCGATGAAAATCAGAAGCGCCTTCTCACGATGATCGCCAATGAGGAACGTAATCACGTTCACATGATCGACGGGGTCTTGTCGTATCTGAAGTTTCCTGAGAATTTCGCCGACTCGGCGCAGTTCAAGAACTTCCAGAGTCTCGAAGGTCACTGAGCGCTGCGGAGACGTCCGAAGGTCTGTTGTTCGGCGATAATCACGCCGATGAGCGCCACCGCACCACCGACGAAAAAGGTCGTGCCCAACGGCTCCCCTAACCAGACAAGCGCGACTGCGGAGGCGATTACCGGTTGCAGATTGTGGAATACTGCAATCCGCGAAGCATCGAAATATTTGAGCACCCAGTAGTACAGCACGTAAGAGATAACTGACGTGCCTATCGCTACATACACCACCGACAGCCAGGTCGACAGCGGCACAAGAGCGTAGTTGACCTGTGAGGCCCGGTAGATGCCGAACGGAAAGTAGATCAAAGAACCGGAACTCAGGGCGTAGGCAGTTACTCTCAGTGCTCCGTACTTCCGGGCAAGATCCTTCCCGAGAATCGTGTAGTAGGCCCAGGCAAGTACCGCGACCAGAATGATAGCATCGCCGAGAAGATAGTCGGTTCCCAATCTGATCGCTCCCCCTGACATAATGACCGCCACGCCGGCGAGCGCAACCACGATTCCAATTGCCCGTCTGAGAACCAATTTTTCCTTCAAATGGATTACCGCCGCGAGGAATATCCAGATCGGAACGGTTGCAAAGAGTAAAGCTCCGTGTCCCGCCGCCGTCATTGATTGCCCCCATAAGTACATCGCCTGATTGAACGGAATGATCAGGAAACCGAGTCCGACGATCTTCCAATAGTCCTTCTTTTCGATCGGGTGATGGTGCCGCTTAAATTTCACCATAATCAGAAGAACTGCGGATGAAATCACGAAGCGGTAGAAGGCGAAGCTGAACGGCTCCAGATGGGCCAGCCCGAACTTGGCGACCGGGAAAGTAAGGGCGCCGAATAGCTGCTGAACAAGCAGTACCGATACAACAAACCCTGCCGAATGCAGGGTTTGACCGGACTCAAGTTCATGTTCGGGAGGAATAGGTTGCACCTAAATCGACTCATCCCTTCCTAAAGAATGGACTTCACGTAACCGCCGTCGACTGTGATCGAAGTCCCGGTGACGTATCCTGCCTGCTCGGACGCCAGAAAAGCGATCATCGCCGCCAGTTCTTCGGGGCGACCAAGCCGGCCGGCCGGAATCAGAGCTGAAATTCCGTCGATTATCTCCTGATTCGACTTCCCCGAGCTTTCGGCGCGGGCCGTCATCAACTCTTTAAGCCGCTCGGTAGCCGTATAGCCGGGAGCAACACAGTTGAATGTCACACCTGACCCGGCGTGGTTGTTCGAAAGGGTCTTGCACATCGCCGTCACCCCGGAGCGATAGACATTCGACAGCATCAGGTCATCGGTCGGCTGAGGGACACCAATCGAAGTAATATAGATTACTCTCCCCCACTTACGCTCGACCATACCGTCGAGCACGACACGGGTGAGACGAATCGCCGATTCAAGAAGGAGGCTGTGGCCGTGAGCCCACACATTGTCGGGTAAATCGACGAACTTACCCGGGGCGGGTCCGCCGGTATTCGAGACCAGGATATCGATAGGCGGAAGGACCGCTTTGAATTCCTCGATATCACCCACCCGCGTCAGGTCTCCCGGCACGATTGCGGGGCGACTGCTTGTTTTGGCGTGAATCCGTTCCGCCGCCGCCTTGAGATTTTCCTCGCTACGGGAGTTTATGAAAACTTCGGCTCCTTCGCGAACAAGTTCGGTGGCGACAGCTTCACCGATCCCTCCCGAAGCTCCGGTGACGAAAGCTCGTTTGCCTTTTAGTCCAAGATCCATTCTATTTCACCTTGGCTAATTCGATCGGGAGCGCCGCAGAAGTCCTGCAACCACGTTCGAAATCAATCACCCTGAATCGCTCGTTCGGCGAGTGAATGTTGTCATCGTCCTGACCGAAGCCGATGAGCAACGTATCGACTCCCAACTGCTTCTTGAAGTCGCCTACGATCGGAATAGAACCGCCTTCTCTCGAAAAGACCGGTGTCTTGCCGAATCCTGTTTTGATCGCGCGGGCGGCGGCATCGAGCCAGGGACCATCGGTAGGAACCACTACTCCTTCGGCGCCTCCACCCTTGTGGACCTTTACCTTGACCGACTTGGGAGCAATTTTGAGAAGGTACTTTTCCAGTTTGTTGCAGATATCATCCGGCTTTTGATTCGGCACGAGGCGCATGGTAATTTTGCATGAAGCCATCGCGGGGATGATCGTCTTTGCTCCCTCTCCCTGATAACCGCCGGTAATCCCGTTGACATCGAGCGTCGGTCTTGCCCCGGTCCGTTCGTAGGTACTATATCCTTTTTCACCCTGAAGCGCCGGCACGCCGAGCGCCTTCTTGTATCCGGCCTCGTTGTAAGGAAGTTTCTTGAAAGCGGCCTTTTCGAATTTGCTCAACGCTTTCACATCTTTATAGAAACCGGGAATTGTGACTTTGCCGTTCTTGTCATGCAGCTGTGCAACCATACTGCAGAGGACATTCACCGGATTGGCGATAGCTCCACCGAAGGTGCCGGAATGCACGTCGCGATTGGGACCATAGACGAATACTTCGGCCACCGCAATGCCGCGGAGACCGAACGTGACACCGGGAAGGGTCTTGTTGAATTGAGCCGTATCGGAAACGACCGCGATGTCCGCCTTGAGCAGCTTGCGGTTCTTCCGGATGAAGGCCGGTAGATTGACCGAGTGCGACTCTTCCTCTCCCTCGATGAGAAATTTCACATTCACCGGAAGGGAACCGGTCGCTTTGATGACCGCTTCGAGCCCTTTGATCTGGGCAAAAGTCTGCCCCTTGTCATCGCATGCCCCACGGGCGAAAATGTATCCGTTGCGAATCTGCGGCTCGAACGGCTTGGTTTTCCATAAATTGAGCGGTTCCGGAGGTTGCACGTCGTAATGGCCGTAGTAGAGAACCGTGGGAAGCTTCTTGTCAACATGATACTCGGCGAATACAAGCGGATGACCGCCGGTACCATGAACTGTCGCTTTGAATCCGATCGATTGAAGATGATTCTTAATCCAGTTTGCGCATGCCACCAGATCCGGCTTATGCTCGGATTTGGCGGAGACGGATGGAAATCGTAACAATTCGAAAAGATCGCTGAATCGTTTCTTCTCAGTCTGCTTTAGATATTCGTACGGGGTCATTCGCTGTGCTCCTCTCAAAATGGATATTTATCGGGGAATATAGACTGCCGTTAATCGCCTGTAAAGCCATTATTGAAATACTGTGTGATCCGGAACAGAGGGGAAGAAGCCGGTCCAACTGCGGGATACTCAGACCTTCTTGCGTCGCTTGAACCACTCGGCGGGATCTTCGACGAACTGAAGACAGGATTTTATCAGTCGAGAGTGCATCGTCTCTTCATCGATCAGCCACTGGTAAAACCGCTGGATCTTGGGGTTGGTCGTCTCCGCCAGTTTCTCGGCGTAGAATTCCTCCGCTCCATTTTCAAATTTGAGTGCGATCTGATAAGCTTCGATATCACTCTTGGTTGCCTTGAATTCGTCTTTGATCGCTTCGAGACGCTTGTTGAACGACTCGAGCTTTTCCTCGGCATTGGAATCTTCGGTGTCCGGAAGATCATTTTCGCCGGAAGATTCCATTGATTCGTAGAACTTCTCGATCTTCTCGATATGCTTGTCTTCTTCCGCGGCGAGGAATTCGAACGTCTGCCGGGCCAGCTTGCTCGGTGTCGAGGTCGCAGCTTCGGAGAAAAGCTGCTTCCCCTCACGCTCCAATTCAAGAGCTATTCGGAATGGCTCAAGGATGTCGTCGGTCGATTTGTTCTGAGTCATATTTTCATGTCCTGATATGTCAAATAAGGGACTTGAAAGGCCAAAAGTTCCCTAATAGTTGGCACGCTTGAAAAGTTGCAGGGTGACAATGTACGCTACCAGAGCGAAAGCGATTGTCGTAAGCAACGGCTGCCAGGTAGCGACCGGGTCACCTGAAGCGAGGTTTACCGATATATCCGACATTTGCCCCGTCTTCGGTACGATATAGTACAGCGTATCGAGCGTGTAGGGCAGAATTTTCGTGTTGAAGAGCTGGCCAACCGTATCGTGATATCGAAGGAGCCATTGCGCAACCCAGAAGACAAACGCCGTCATGATAGCGAGCGAATTTGACCCGAAGGAAATTGCCGCAAACCCGGTTATGCTCAACCAGACGAACAGGCTGAGAAGGGAAAAGACAAAGAGGTAAAGCGCCCTCGGCTCGAACCAGTGGAAGGTGACATAGATCGCCGCAAGATTGACCAGCCCGCAAAGAACAATGAGCCCGCCATAGACGAGCCAAATACTGAACAACTTACCACCGAGCAGAGCGACTCTCGAGATCGGTTTGGACAGATAGTAGTCGGCTCGACCGCGCACAAGCATATTGGGAACCAGGCCGGCGGTGGCCATAACCGTCAGGAAGACGAGGAATGAAAGATACGTCTCCATTCCCCTCACGATTATACCATCCAGCATACCCGAGCCGGCGGTGGCAGTATTCCCGGCAATATCAATGGTGAGACTCCCCGACCTGGAGACGACCGAGAAAAGCAATGCAACAACCGTCATCGCACCGTAAATCCAGAGGACCTTCCGATCCAGCAACTCCAGAAGACAGTCGCGCGTCAAGCCTCTCATACCTGCGTCGACTCCTTGTCCCGCACCGTCTCGATGAAGAATTGCTCGAGCGAGATTTTGATCGGCCGAACGGCCCGAAGGTCTACCCGTTTCATCCTGAGCATATCGATAATATCGTTGATGTTCTTTTCCTCTTTGAGTTCGACCGTGAGGCGATTGGTCGAAAGGGAAAGTTTCCTCCCCAGTTCTTCCGGAATATCGATCAACCGGTCACCGAAGTTGGCCTCGATCTCGAACTGACTTTTCCGGCTGGTAAGCTCTTCAACCGAACCGATCTTCGCGATCTTCCCGTGCGAAAGAATTGCCACTCGATCGGCAACCGACTCGACTTCCGAGAGGAGGTGCGAGTTCAATACGATCGATTTCCCCTGTTCGCGCATCTTCTGCATCACTTCGCGAATCTCTGTCTTGCCTACCGGGTCAACACCGTCGGTCGGTTCATCAAGCAGGAGAATATCCGGATCGGAGATCAGTGCCTGGGCCAATCCAATTCGCTGGAGCATTCCTTTGGAATATTTCCTGATCTTGTGCCTTCCCCACCTGTCCATGCCGACCAGGTGCAACAGGCCGTCTAATCGCTCGTCAATGGCGGAGTTCGACATTCCACAAAGCCGACCGCTCAACTGGAGGAGACCGACTCCGGTCAGGTGATCGGGGAATCTATGGTTCTCGGGAAGGTAGCCAATCTTCTTGCGCGATTCGGGGTTCGAAGGCGGAATCGTGCCTATGGCGGCCGTCCCTGAAGTTATTTGGGTGATACCGAGAAGAATTTTGAAAAGAGTTGTCTTACCGGCTCCGTTCGGACCGAGAAGCCCGAAAATCTCCCCCGAGCCAACGGCCAGAGACACGCAATCAAGGGCGGTAATTCCCCCTTTTTTCATTCGGGTCTCGTAAATTTTCGTCAGGTCGTCGACAACGATCACATTCATACGAATAGGAGGCCAATCTACTGTGTTTTGCTCAATTAACTATTACGCCCGCATTGAGGACAAGTTTTAATTATTTCGGATCGTTTGCTGCAAATAGAAGAGCCGGTGAAGGGACTCGAACCCCCGACTGGCTGATTACAAATCAGCTACTCTACCAACTGAGTTACACCGGCTGTCAGGCCATCACTGGCGGAAGCGAAAATACTCTCCCGCCATACGTTTGTCAACTGCTTCGAGCTCCGCCTACGCCTTCCTCTTCCATCTTACGCCCTGCGGGGTATCCTCGAGGATGATTCCCCGAGCCGCGAGATCATCGCGAATCTGGTCGGCTTTGGCAAAGTCCCGATTCTTCTTCGCGTCCGTCCGCTGCCGGATCAGGGCCTCAATTTCGCTGTCTAAATCCTGGCTGTCGTGATACGTGAAATTCAACACGGAGTCGAATTTCCGAATCGTCTCCAGAGCTCTGTCCCGCTCCTCGGCCGAGAGGCTGTTCTCACTTTTCAGTCGGTTGATATCCCGGATGAAATCGAAGACGGCGGCCAGGGCCGCCGAAATATTGAGATCGTCGTCGAGCGAATCCTCGAATCCCTGCCTTGCTTTGGCGATGATATCGTCAGCCGTACCGTCGGATTCCCCGCCGGGATAGTCGGTGAGATTGACAATGAAGTCGTTATACCGCTCAAGGGCATTCTTTGCAGCATCAAGCCCCTGGAAGGTGAAATTTAACTGCTGACGATAGTGCGTGGAGATCAACAGGTACCTCACAGCCAGTCCGGAGTGATTCATCTCCAGGATGTCGCGAAGCGTGTAGAAATTCCCCAGCGACTTGGACATCTTCTTGCCTTCGACAATCAGATGTTCCCCGTGCAGCCAGTACTTCACGACCTGGTGTCCGGTTGTCCCCTCAGACTGGGCGATCTCGTTCTCGTGATGGGGGAACATCAGATCGACACCGCCGGTATGGATATCGAACTGCTCGCCGAGATAGTGCATCGACATCACCGAGCATTCCAGATGCCACCCCGGACGGCCCTTCCCGATCGGCGTCTCCCAGAAGATCTCGCCGTCAGAGGGCTGCCAGGCTTTCCAGAGGGCGAAATCAGACACCGAGTCTTTCTCGTACTCGTCGCTCGCCACTCTCGCTCCCGGTTTCAGTCCCTCAAGATCGAGGTTCGCCAGCTTCCCGTATTTCGGAAATGATGAAATCCGATAGTAGTAGTTTCCATCGACCTCGTACGCATGGCCGTTTTCTACGAGCCGCTGTACCATTTTGACCATACCCTCGATATGATCGGTAGCATACGGGAACAGGTCGGCCCGTTCAAGACCGAGCGAGTCAAGATCCTCGAAGAACGCTTTGACATACTGGTCGATAAATTCCTTGCGAGATTTGCCCGTCTTCTGGGAGTCTCGGATGATCTTGTCATCGATGTCGGTGATGTTCATGACATATTTGACATCGTAACCTTTGTACTCGAGGTACCGTCGAAGCAGGTCGCCCCAGATGAACGTCCGGAAATTGCCGATATGCTGAAAATTGTAAACAGTCGGCCCGCAAGTGTAAATTCGAACCTTGCCCGGTTCTATCGGCTTGAACTCTTCCTTCGTCCTGGTCAGACTGTTTTTGAATTGTAGCGACATGGTAATGACTATCCTTCCGTCAGACTTTTCACGGTTTTGGCGTCGAGCTTTTTGATCAGCTCGGCCACGAGTTTGATCGTATTGTCGTAGTCGTTACGACAAAGGATAGCGTTGTGACTGTGAATATAGCGCACCGGCGGTCCGATCACGATAGTCGGCACACCGATCCTGCTTACATGAATCAACTTGCCGTCGGTAGCGCCGCGCTCCATATATGAGATATGGTAGGGGATTTTCTTGCGGTCTCCGGTCGAGGTGACCAGGTCGCGTAGTTTGATATTCGGAATCATCCCGGCGTCGTAGATCAACACCACCGGTCCCGCACCCATCTTCTCCGTCTTTGAAAAACCTTCGGGCGGGATATCCTGCCCGATGCCGGTATCTACCACGATGCACACGTCCGGATCGGTCAGCTGCGCTACCGTCTGTGATCCTCGCACGCCCACTTCTTCCTGCACCGTTGCGCCCGCCAGAAGAGTATTCGGATGAGTCTGTTTCGCGAATTTGTTCAGGAGCTCAAGCACGATCGCGCAGGCGACCCGGTTGTCGAACGCCTTGGCCATGTACATTTTCGGATTGGCCATGATCATGAACTGGCTCTCAGGAATAATCGGATCCCCTACTTTGATACCGAGCTTCTTCTGAACGTCGAACTTCTCCAACACGCCGACATCAATGAACATCTCTTTGATCTCGAGGACTTTCTTACGCTCATCTTCGGGCAACAGGTGCGGCGGCTTGGAGCCAACGACGCCGATCACCGGTCCCTTCGAAGTAATAATGCGCATGCGCTGGCCGAGGGCGACATGACCCCACCATCCGCCGAGGGCGAGGAACCTGATATACCCCTCCTTCGTGATCTCCTTGACCATGAAGCCGATCTCGTCCATATGTCCGACCACCAGCACGCGAGGCTTTTCGGTTGAGCCCTTTTTCACTCCGATTATCGAACCCATTTTGTCATATTCGATCCGATCAACCACGCCTTTCATGCGACGCGCCATGATCTTGCGAATTTCGTGTTCGTATCCCGAGACGCCGCTTGCGTCGGTGAGTTCCTGTAGCAGTTTTTCTGAGTTATCCATAATGACTTCCTGAGTTTATAAAGTCGCTATTTTCGAAGCTAAGATTTTGAATATACATTCTTCAGCCCGTCCAGTCCACCTAAATATCCAGGTGGTGGACGAGATCGGAAAGGCAGGATATCGTCCGCGTCGACTCAGGCATATCTTCCGGATAGACGCGGGTGGGGAGCTTCTTGAGGATTCCGGGCATGCCGATACCGGTAGGTCCAAGAACATCTTCGCGGTAGCGGTCGCCTATATATACGCACTCAGCAGGAGCGAATCCGGCCCGGTTTGCTGCGCTCGTGAAAATATCCGGGTGTGGTTTGCGAACGCCGAAGGTCGACGAGAAAATAGTGAAATCGAGATAGGGCGCGATGCCGAATCGCTTCAACTCGCCCAGGTGAGCTTTTTCAGGAAAGATCGTGTTGGAGATCAGACCGATCCTCTCGTACCGCTCCCGGAGACGCCTCAGAATATCCAGCGTGTCGTCGTAAATATATATCTGTTCTTCGACAGGCTGGTAATAGGCGTCAAAGAGTCGATTGAGATAGTCCCCGTTTTCGGTAATGTTCAATTTCTTGAGGAGTCGCTGGGCGGCCTGTGGAATCGACCACTCGATCATCTTTTCATTCGCCAGTTTTCGATATTCGTTCTTGACCTGTTCGAACATGGCATAAAACTCCTCGTCGTCGGGAAGTTCGTGACCTGAGTCAGCGACAAATTTCCGCACGCTCCTTGCGCAATGCTTGCCAAGCTCCTCCCAGGTGATCGTTTCATATTCGATAAGAGTGCAGCCAAGGTCGAAGATAACCGCTTTCGGATGTAGCTTATCCATCGGACTTAGTCGCCTCCTCGCCCAGCACCGACTTGATGAGCGTCTCCAGCAGTCTGTCAAAATCAATCCCGGCCGCCTTGGCCGCCATCGGCGCCAGCGACAGCTCGGTCATACCCGGAAGCGTATTCAGTTCCAGAAAATAGTGCTCGTTCTTTTCGGTCAGGATGAAGTCGACCCGGGCCAGACCGGCGGCGCCGATGACATCATAAATGCGGGCGGCGTCGCGCTGAATCTCTCCTGTCACTTTCTCATCGATCGGAGCGGGTGACAGGTATTCGGTCTTGCCTTTAGTGTACTTCGCCTCGAAATCATACAGCCCGGCCTTGGGTCGGATCTGCACCAGCGGCAGCGGCTGTCCGTCCAACACGGCGGCCGTGACTTCTTTGCCCGCGACAAACTGCTCGACAAGCAGATTCGATGACTCAGCCAGTCCTTTCTCGATCGCACCGCTCAATTCATTCTCACTGTCTACCTTGGTCAGCCCGATAGTCGAACCACCATCGTTCGGCTTCACAATCACCGGGAATTTGAACCGCTTCTTAATGTCTTCAATCACAGCCGCCTGAGGTTGCTTTTCCGATATTCGATAAAGCGCCCACTCAGGCGTGGGGATCCCTTCGGCCTTGCACAGACGTTTCGCAATCGCCTTGTCCATGGCGATTGCCGAGGCGGTCATGTTTGAACCGGTGTACTTCTTACCGGCGAGATCCAGCAGGCACTGAATCATTCCGTTCTCGCCGGAACCGCCGTGCAGGGTGATGAAGACGACGTCGATATCGCGAAAACCGGCCGATCCGAGCGCATTGGCAAGCGACCAGGTGCTTCCTTTCGATACAAGTGACTGTTTCGATGGGTCTGACTTATAATCGATGAAGGAGCCGTCGGAACCAAGAAGCGATTTCCCGGTCGACGGATCGATGACGTAGACTTTGTGTCCGAGGCGGCTCAGCCCCTGGTACACCGCCTCGCCCGATTTGAGCGATACCGTTCGCTCGTTCGAGTCACCACCGGCCAGAAGTAGGATTCTCATACCCTGTCTTTCTTTAGTGTTTTGACTTTGTAGAGTATAAACAACAGCACCAGCAAGATCAATATCGGCCAGGCGATCTTGTTGTAGGTCTCAAAATACTCGACAATACCATGAAGATTTTCCACCAGTTTAGCCGCCAGGTACATCACCAGCCCGGTGAAGAGCATGTAGGAAATGAGCGAGTAGATAAGCATCCGGCCGGCCTTGTAGTCGCTGATGCCCGCCACAAGCGTCAGGGCCGAACGGAATCCGACCACGAACCGGGAAAAGATCAGGATAGGCGCTCCGTATTTGTCGAAGGCTCTTTCGGCCCGATGGATGTCATCGGCGGAGAATACTTTGTAGTTTTTCGCGAGAAAGAAATCCCGGCCAAACCGTCGTCCGATCCCGTAGATCACCATCACCGAGGCGAGTCCTCCCGCAACTACGAGTGAAAACGCAAGCACGAAATTCAGTCTGTGAACAGCCGCCAATCCTCCGGCCGCCACAATAAAGCTGTCTCCCGGAAACGGCGGAAAGATGTTTTCGATGAAACAGGCCACGAAAATGACGGCATATACCCAGACGGGGCCGTAAGTGAAGATCAGATCGAGGAGATGATTGATCTTGACAGGATCTTCACCCATTCCGGCCTATCAAACAGACTGCCATGGCGGCAATCCCCTCTTCGCGACCGATAAATCCGAGCTTCTCGGCAGTTGTCGCTTTAATGTTAACCTGAGCTGCTTCGATTCCCAGCGCCTCGGCAATCCGTTCTCTCATTTTTGGAATGTACTCGGCAAATTTCGGACGTTCGGCAAGGATCGTAGCATCTATATTCAGAATACTCTCGAAGCCTCCTCCGCGTATCAACCGATTGACGCGCTTTAGAAGTTCAAGTGAATCGGCGTCACGATATCTCGGATCCGAGGGCGGAAAGTGTTCGCCGATATCGGGCAGGCCGGCCGCACCCAGGAGCGCATCCATAATCGCATGCACCAGAACGTCGGCATCGCTATGACCGAGCAAACCGCGTTCGAAAGGAATGGTCACGCCGCCGACAACGAGTTTCCTACCTTCAGCAAACTCGTGAATGTCAAATCCCTGTCCGACTCTGAGGCCAGTCATACTTCTCCCTTGCAAGGATCGCTTCGGCTAAGAAGAGATCGTCTGCCGTCGTAATCTTGAAATTCGGTGTCGAAGGTTCCACCACCTGGACTTTGAAGCCGCGCTTTTCGATCAGCGAAGCATCATCGGTGACGGAAATACCTTCTTCCTCCTTTTGGTGATCCCTGTGCGCCTGCATGATCAGATCGTATTGAAAGACTTGAGGCGTCTGCGCCTGATACAGTCCGGGCCGATCGAGCGTCGCGATCACATAGTCACCCCTCACTCGCTTGATCGTATCCGCGACCGGAGCAGCCAGTATTGCGGCTCTCGAGGACTCTGCTACGCAGACCACGCGATCAATATCGTCGACTGAGACAAGCGGCCGGGCGGCATCGTGGATCGCCACGAACTGAGTGGAGATCGGCAGCGACTCCAGGCCGCGAAGCACCGACTCGGTTCTTGTTTCGCCGCCGATGACGATCTTAATAACTTTGCTGAAACCAAACGGGTCAACAATCTTCTCAGATGTGTGCAGCAGGTATTCCTCGCCGACCACTACAACGATTTGAGCGATGCTTGAAGCCCGCTCGAATTTACTGATCGTCCATGACAGCATCGGTTTGCCGACCAATTCACGATATTGCTTGGGAACGGGCCCGCCGAACCGCTCGGACTTGCCTCCGGCCACTATCAATGCGATCGTCTTCATAGTCTGTCAATATACTCCGATTTCACCGAACAAGTCAACTCGCCAATACCCTTCCGGGCTCAGAGAATAAGCATTGCATCGCCATAACTGTAAAAGCGAAATTTCTCGCGAATCGCGCGGTCATACGCCTCTCTGATCAAATCCCGCGTAGCAAAGGCCGAAACGAGAATCAACAATGAGGACCTGGGCAAATGGAAATTCGTTATCAACCGGTCGACAAATCGAAAGGTGTGTCCCGGTCTGATATACAGGTCAACCATATCGGAAAACGGCATGATCTTTCCGTCAGTAGTGGGTGCCGCCTCCAGCGTCCGAACCGATGTTGTCCCTACTGCGAGGATATTGCCGCCCGATGACCGCGTCTGATTTATCCGATCGGCGACCGGCTGTTCGAGGGTCGCCAATTCCGGATCGACATGATGGTCCTCGATCTGCTCTACGGATACTGGTTTGAATGTTCCCGGTCCGACATGCAATGTCAGTCCGCCGAATGCTGCCCCTTTCTTCTTGAGGTCAGCCGCGATTCGGTTCGTAAAATGGAAACCGGCGGTCGGAGCCGCCACCGCTCCTACCCGGTCGGCGCGGGCAAAGATTGTCTGGTATCTTTCAATATCGCCGGGGGTATCATCTCTTTTGATATAGTGCGGAAGCGGCACATGACCAAAAGTCTCGATAATCTTCGCCCGCTCCTCAGCCGAAGTGAACTTCACCAACCACTGTCCGCCGGAGACATGTTCCGAGAGCCTGAGGCAAGGTCTCGGTGGCCGGCTATCGTCGCCGAAATAGATTTTTTCCTGCTCGTCGAGACGCTTGGACGGCTGCACCAACGCACTCCAGAGCTCAGTCTCGCCCGGCATCCTGCGAACGAGGAATACCTCCACTGAACCGCCCGTCTTTCTATGTCCGTACAACCGGGCCTTGAAAACCTTCGTGTTATTCACAACCAACAGGTCACCGGCGTCGACATACCCGACCATGTCCGCAAACTTGCCGGTCTTAATCTCTCCGTTAGACCGGTTCACGATCATCAGGCGCGAATCTTCTCGACGGCGCGCAGGAACCTGGGCGATCAGTTCGGGAGGAAGTTCATAATCAAACAGTTTGATATCCATAGGTCAGTTCAGTTGTCTGCAAGGCTGGTTCAAAAGGTTAAGTTGACGTGAAGTGACGATTCAATCTATCTCCATCGGCCGAAAAGATTGAGCAGAATCGTCAGGATCACCGAAATAATTAGCATTGTGGCGAGCGGAAAGTAAACGTGGAAATTCCCCTTCGTAAAGCTAAAATCACCGGGCAACTTGCCCAGGAATGGGATCTTGTCCGAGAAGAGCAGAACGACACCAATGAGAATAGTGACGGCACCAACTACTATGAGCAATCTTCCGAGCTGGGGCATAGCTTTCCCTACTGGAGCTTGAACAGAATGATTCGGTCAATGAGAATTTGTGCCAGGGCCTTCTGCTCCGGAGTCAAACCTTTGGGAAACTTCTTCCCCTGCAGGTGTCCCTCCAGGGCCTCGAGCGCGACCCGGGTGTCATCAACCGTCAATGTCTCCCCCGTATCCTCCTTGAGTTTGTCACGGAATTTGAGCGTCTCATCCACCAGAGCCTTGAGCGCCGGATTGACGTCCGTTTCCTGACCCAGTATCTGGCCACCGAGGGCCTGAATCAGAAGTTTGTAATCGTTGTCGTGAAGCATAGCATCCTTTTGACGGAAATCTCGTTTCGGTCGACTATCTCTCTTTTCTTAAACAAGCACACGGCGTAAATGTTTGCCGGAATCGACCGTGCCGGAGCTTCAGAAAAGTGATTCCTGACCATGATTGCCGGGAAGTTTCAGGCCAAGATGTTTGGCCGCATCTTCGGATACCACTCGACCACGCCGCGTTCGCTGGACAAATCCGATCTTGAGAAGGTACGGCTCGACCATATCCACAAGAGTGTCTGATTCTTCGTTGAGAGTAGCCGCCAATGCTTCGATTCCGACCGGACCGCCGCGATAATACTCGATGATAATCTTGAGCATCTTGCGGTCGAGATTGTCCAACCCCAAGCTGTCAATTCCCTCGGCATCGAGCGCAACTGTGGCAATCTCCGGAGTGATCGTCCCATCGGCCTTTACGGCTGCATAATCACGGACCCGCCTTAGAAGGCGGTTGGCGATTCGAGGCGTACCTCTTGCCCGTCCGGCTATAGTCTCGGCCGCCTCCTCGCTGATCGGAGTCTCAAGCAGCCGGGCTGAACGGATAACGATCTCTTTCAGATCCTCGATCGGATAGAAGTCGATATGATAGAACAGACCGAATCTGTCTCGAAGCGGCGCCGAGAGCATCCCGGCCCGGGTGGTCGCGCCCACAAGCGTGAAGCGCTTCAAGGGAACATTGATCACTTTCGCGAATGCCCCTTTATCGACCACGAAATCGACCTTGAAATCCTCCATCGCCGGATACATAAACTCCTCGATAGTCGCGGACAAACGGTGGATTTCATCGATAAACAGGATGTCACCGTCGTTCAGGTTCGTCAGAATTCCCATCAGATCGCCGGTACGCTGCAAAGCCGGTCCGGCCGTGGCATAGATTTTGGTGCCCATTTCGTTCGCGATGATATGCGCCAGGGTAGTTTTGCCAAGACCGGGCGGACCGTAGAGGAGAACATGCTCGACGGCCTCTTTTCGCCCCCGCGCGGCATCGAGCGTTACTTCAAGTTTCCCGCGTAACTCATTCTGGCCGATATATTCACGAAGGAATTTCGGTCGAAGCGAAAGCTGTACAGCATCTTCTTCCGGGTTAATCTGGGAGCCTGTCACAATTCGTTCGCGCGTCAAGATATGACTCCCTACGTCCGTTGCTTATGTTCGTTAGTGAAAATCAACGATATCAGATCCTCGACCTTACTGATTTTCGCATTCGACTTGACCGCATCGGCGATCATCTGCTCCGCTTCCTGGCGTTTGTACTGAAGCTGCAGTAGAACTTCCATCGCTTCTTTCTCAAGCGGATCAAGCGTCTTCTTTGTCTCCTTGATCGCCAGCGGTTCTTCGGCTCGGGAAAGGGCGAATTTCGAAGTTTTCCCGTGCAGCTCGGCGATGATCTTCTCCGCAAGTCGCCCGCCTACTCCGGGCAGATGCCCGAGCGTGCCGGCGTCTTTCGTCTCTATTGCCGTGGCAATATCCCTGATCGGCATGGTGAGCGACTTGAGCGCTTTCTTAATGCCCATACCGGGGACCTGGGTGAACAATGAAAAGAACTCGCGGTCGACATTGTCGGTGAATCCAACCAGCTTGGGATAGTGATTCGACTTTTTGTCGCCGGCTTCAATGTAGTAAATCGTCTTGAATTCAATGTCGGACCCAATTGTCCCGTTGTCCTTCAGACGCGCCGCCAGTCCGGACGGAAGCAGGATTTCGTAGTATACTCCGCCGTTCTCAAGAAGGGCGTACTGGTCGGTAATCTGGGTGAGCTTTCCTTTGAGTCTGCTGATCATACTTCAACCGTATATTGATGCTGCAAAGTCCTGCAGTGGCACAGGGCAACCGCCAATGCATCGGCGACATCGGGAGGCTCCGGCACTGTCAGAAGCTCCAGCGTGGAGCAGATCATCTGCTGCACCTGACGCTTGGACGCTCTTCCGTTACCGGTGAGCGAGTTCTTTACCTTAGTCGATGAGTATGGGAAAACTTCGATCTCCGCCTCCGCCGCCCTTAGCAGGACAATTCCCCGGGCATGTCCCATGATAATCGCAGTTCGGGGATGGCCGTAGTGCGAATAGAGTTCTTCGATCGCGATTGCGTCCGGCTTGAACTGCTTCACGATGTTCTCCATCTCCCGGCCAATCACATGCAACCGCCGGGGCATTGGATCCGATCCCTTCGTCCTCACGACGCCTGCCTCGACAACCTTCACACAGCCGTCGGAGTCGTCAAGGATACCGTAACCGGTGATATTCAACCCCGGATCTACGCCTAAAATCCGCATGTCGTAGCATAGCCGGAAATGCCCGAAATATCAATATAAAAACCCCTATCCGTCCGGTATGTGACACCCACAACGCGCTGCTTCTGTTTATCGATCAGCGCTTTTTTGTAACAGGATCGAGCGAATAGCTGTTTATTACCATAATGGAGAAGCCGACGAGACTTCTGAACAAGAACTTCGTCTTGCTCTGGCAGGGACAGCTGGTGAGTCAACTCGGCTCGCAGGCCTACATGGTGGCGATGATGTTCTGGATTAAGCACCAGACCAACTCGGCAAGTATCATGGGGCTGCTCATGATGTTCTCCGCCCTGCCCGCTGTTATTCTCAGTCCCCTTGCCGGCACGATCGTTGACCGCCACTCGCGCAAATGGATCATCGTGATTTGCGATCTGCTCAGCGGGGCTTTCATCCTGGCGCTCGCCTTGCTTATCTTTTTGAATCCCCACGGCAAGCAATTGATAATCGGCACCCTCTTCTTTGTCGGAGTGGTCGCTTCGATAATCTCCGCCTTCTTCCGTCCGGCCATCTCAGCATCGATTCCTGATATCGTGCCGACCGACCGTCTGATGACAGCCAATTCGATGAATTCGTTTTCGATGCAGATTTCTACTTTCCTCGGCCAGGGAAGCGGTGGCGTATTGTTTCGCCTGCTCGGCGCCCCGGTGCTCTTCCTGATCGATGCCATCTCGTACTTCTTCTCCGCAGTCAGCGAAATGTTCATCACGATCCCGCAGGTGATCAAGACCGAGGGGGAAAGTAACAAGAAATTACTCGTGGCATTCAAAGAGGACATCACAGAAGGATTCCATTTCATCTGGAAGAATAAAGGGATGCGCAACCTGTTCATTGCCGCCGCCGCGCTCAACTTCTTCTTCACGCCGATTATGATTCTGCTTCCGTTTTACGTGGAGGATTTCCTTCATAAGCGGGCTGACTGGTTCGGTTTCCTTGTGGCCGGCTTCGGCGCTGGCGCAATGATCGGCTATCTGATCTCCAGCGTCCTGAAAGTTTCCGGAGTGCGGCGGAGTCGCTCGGTGAGTATAGCTCTGGTGGTGATGTCAATATGCTTCGGGTCGCTTGGTTTGATTCGTCACGCCCCTTCGGCTCTGGGACTTGTTTTGTTGATCGGGATGATGAGTGGCTACCTGAACATCAACATCGCCACGATCCTTCAGCTTACGACACCGTCGGAGATCCGCGGCCGAGTGTTTGCCTTACTGGGTACTCTGTCAGGGGGACTGGCGCCGATAGCGATGGGACTCTCGGGTGTCGTTACCGATCTCCTTCATCACAATATCCCCCTCGTCCTTCTCCTGTGCGGCGGCGCGACATTCGTGCTGTCGGTGGTACTGGGATTTAATCGGGACTTCAGAGAATTCCTCATGTACGAGCCGGCCGCCGAGCCGGAAGCGTCATAAGTACTTTTGAAGATCAGCTACTGAGTCGAATACAAAGTCCGGCTTCACGTCGGATTTGGCCACATAGTCAGGGCGGTATTTCCCGGTCTTGACAAGAATGCCGGTCATGCCCGCATCCTGCGCTCCTTTGATGTCATTAACGATATCGTCCCCGATCATAGCAGCCCGCTCCGGATCCACCCCCATATCTTCGAGGGCGAGACGAAAGAAAGTCGGCGAAGGCTTGCCGATCACAGTCGCCTTCTTACCGGTTGCATGCTCCAGCCCAACCACGAACGCTCCGATATCGAGTGTCAACCCCTCGTCGGTCTGCCAGAATCTCCCCTTGTGAAGAGCGAGAATCTCCGAACCATCCATGATCAGTTTGAAGAGGTGGTTGAGCAGATCGTACGTCCAGCGATTCCCATAGTGACCGATGACGATGACTTCCGGATGCTTGTCGTCTTGGGGGAATTCAGCAAACTCTTTTGCCGTGTCTTCTTCGAGAATGAGGAGACATCTTGGCGCACCCATTTTTCTCAGGTATCGGGCTGCAATGCGGGGCGGGCTGAATACTTCGCTTTTCGCAATATTCAGCCCGAGTCCCTGGATTTTTTCGTAGAGTGAGTCGAACGACCGGGTGGTCGTGTTGGTCAGGAATCGGCAGGGTACGCCGTGCTTTCGGAGGGCATCGAGCGTTGCCCGTGCTCCGTCGATAGGACGGTCACCTATAAACAGGACACCGTCGAGATCGAACAGCAATCCGTCGACCGATGACAACGAGAAGCCTGACACGTTCCTTACGCCAGTTTCTCCAGTATCGCCTCGTCGATATCGAAGTTGGCATAGACTTTCTGGACATCATCGTTCTCTTCCAGCGCGTCATACAACTTCATCATCGAATTGGCTTCGGATTCAGTCGCCAGTTTCACCGTGGTAGTCGGGATCATCGTAATTTCAGCCGATACCATCGGAATGCTTTTGGCTTCAAGGGCGGCCCGTATCGGCTCGACATCGTTTGGCTGGGAGAGAATTTCGTACGATCCGGAGTCGGTCTTGATATCTTCCGCGCCGTTTTCTGTCGCTATCTCCATCAACGTGTCTTCGTCGATAGCGTCGAGTTCAACCGTTACCACGCCACGGTTCTCGAACATCCACGCTACGCAGCCGTTGGACCCGAGATTCCCTCCGTATTTGGTGAGCAGATGGCGGATCTCCGCGACCGCGCGATTCTTGTTGTCGGTGAGAATCTCCATATAAATGGCGACGCCGGCCGGACCGTAACCTTCGTAAGTAACTGACTCGTAAGTAACCCCCGGCAGCTCCCCGGTTCCCTTCTGGATCGCCCGCTTGATATTGTCCGCGGGCATATTGGCCGCTTTGGCGGCGGCGACAGCAGTGCGAAGGCGCGGGTTTCCATCCGGATCTCCGCCACCCTGGCGGGCTGCTACCGTCAATTCCTTTATTAGCCTCGTGAATATCTTGCCGCGCTCGGCGTCAAGTTTACCTTTCTTGCGCTTAATGGTCGCCCATTTTGAATGACCTGACATGGACTGCTCTCCTGTATCCTTACAAAGTTAGATAACCTGCAAAACTGAGAAGATAAATTTAAGAAAAATAAGCCCCTAAGGCAAGCGGATAAGGGGAATTTGGAACTACGGTGACATGCGCTGTCGGCCCTAAGTCACGGCTGATCGGTGATGTCCGTTTCAGGGGCTTTTAACCCGCCGGCTCGACCTGCCATCGCGCTTGACCGTCCTCAACAACGTTGATATATTTCAAGTAGGTATTTGATTAAGGGGAGTTTTCATGAGGCGCAGGCGCTGTTTCGCATTCGTTGGTATTTCCATACTGGGCGGGCTGTTTTTGTCTCAATCGGGATCGGCTCAGGACTACTGTGCGACAGTGAATGACATTAACAAGGTTGTCCTTCACGCCTATTCGGGAGCAGGCGTCGCCGGCTGGCAAGATTGGTTTCAAAATTTCGTCGACAGGGATTGCAGGTCCGGTACTTTCCTCACTGACCTCCCAAGTGAGTACCCGAAAGGTTCCGGAATATCATATTTGAACAATTCGAGTTTCTGGGCTGCCGGAATTGTCAATGGCGATACAATTGTTTCGAGAGGAGGAGGATCGGTGTTTCCGGATTCGTACGATCCGAGGCTTGACCAATTCGAGCCTCCAATGTATCGAACAATTCTTGATCCGAGTGGATCAGGATTCACCAGAGCAGTATCGGAACAGGACATCGTGAGTACGGCCGAAGATACTGCCAGTCGCCCCTCCCTTCACCTTAAGATTATCAAGACCTCCTATGCCTGGTCCTACCAGTATGCGGAGGATATTGTCCTCTTTGATGTTGAGTTTCGCAACATTGGGGAGTCGACCTTGAGGAAGGCTTTCATTGGTCCGC
>CAZFOY010000036.1:0-38440 GCA_964520865.1 uncultured Ignavibacteriales bacterium
GTGGCGGCATCGCTGAGCATTTTGTCAGGATGGGCGGCCGAGATGAAGCAGACTTCGTAGCCTGACGGCGGCAGATAGACTCCGCGGTTGAGGACCTTCTCGTGAATGCGATTGTAGTGCGAAATGCCGTCCCGGCTGATTGCACCGGCGGAGCGCGGAATTTCCTTTTGGAAAACAATCCAGAAGATCGAGGCAACCCCGGCGATATTGACGACGCAGTTGCGAAGATGTTCCGACATATCACTCACGAACCGACGATTCTTTTCTTCGAGTTCGGCGTAGATCCTGCCATCGGCAAGCTTCTTAAGTGTGGTCAGTCCTGCCACCATGGCCAGCGGATTGCCCGAGAGAGTGCCGGCCTGGTAGACCGGGCCGAGCGGGGAGAGCATGTCCATGATGTCGGCCCTGCCGCCGAATGCTCCGACCGGCATGCCTCCGCCGATAATCTTTCCGTACGTAAGAAGGTCGGGACGAAGACCGTAGTAAGCGGCCGCGCCGCCCAATCCCAGACGGAATCCTGTGATGACTTCATCCAGAATCAGCAACACGCCGTGTTTCTCGGTCAGCGCTCTGAGCAGTCTCATGTAGTCGTGACGTTGAATCAACAGGCCGTTGTTCGCCGGGACACCTTCGATTATGACCGCGGCGAGTTTGTCGCCATAGGCGGTAAAGAAATCTTCGAGCGCATCTTCATCGTCGAGCGGAAGCACGGCTGTCTGGCTCGTAATAGACTCCGGCACGCCGGCCGACGATGGATGTCCGAAGGTAACCAATCCCGATCCGGCGCTGACGAGCAAATGGTCCGAATGACCGTGATAGCACCCGTCGAATTTGAGAATCAGATCGCGCCCGGTGAAGCCGCGGGCCAGCCGTATCGCCGACATGACCGCTTCGGTGCCCGAAGACACGAAACGGACCTTCTCGACCGGCTCGACATGATCTACGATGAATTGTGCGAGCTCCAGTTCGTATTCGGTCGAGGCGCCGAAGGTCATGCCGTTTTCAACCTGGGTCTTTACTGCGTTGACTACATCCTTGTCCGCATGTCCCAGAATGAGCGGACCCCAGGAACAGCAGAAATCAAGATAGCAGTTACCATCGACATCGATCAGATACGCGCCTTCTCCTTTCTTGATTACTCTTGGTGTGCCGCCCACTGATTTGAACGCGCGTACCGGCGAATTTACGCCTCCCGGAATTACTTTGCCCGATGCCTGAAAAATCTGTTTCGAATTGTCTGTCTTAAGCATGGTGCCATCCGTTCTTGAGAATATCCCGAAGGTGGTAGGTGAGGATGATCGAGGCGCCGGCCCTGGTTATCGCAGTCAAATTCTCAAGAACCATCGTTTTTTCATCGGCGAGTCCCGCTTTGGCCATCAGTTTGACCGCGGTGAACTCACCTGAAACGTTGTAGGCGGCTATCGGAAGGGAGGTATGTCTTTGAAAATCGGCGATAATGTCAAGATAGGCCAGGGCCGGTTTCACCATCACGATATCCGCACCCTCCTGAATGTCAAGCGACAACTCGTGCAATGCTTCGGTGCGGTTGCGAAAGTCCATCTGATACCCTTTGCGGTCTCCTTTGCCGGGGGCGGAATGAGCCGCTTCACGGAAGGGACCGTAATACGAAGATGCGTACTTGGCTGTATAGGCCATGATGATTGTGTCGGTATACCCGTTGGCTTCGAGTGCCTGTCGAATCGCTCCGACCCGTCCGTCCATCATATCCGACGGAGCGACGCAGTCGCAGCCGACCTTCGCCAACGCGAGCGACATCTGTGAAAGAATGTCAACCGACTTCTCGTTGTCGATTACCCCGTTGACCGTCACACCGCAATGACCGGTGTCGGTATAGGCGCAGAGGCAGACATCGGCGGAGACGAACAGGTGCTCTCCGAACTTGTCTTTGAGTTTCTCGACTGCCTGAATGACCGGATTCTTCGCATCCATAGAAGAGCCGGCCATTGCGTCTTTTCTATCCGTTACGCCGAACAGCATCACGTTATGAATGCCGAGGTCTTTGTCCCGGGCGATCGATTCAACCAGCGAGTCGACCGATTCACGATAAATCCCGGGGAGTCCGTTGATTTCGTCCTTGATACCGCTGCCTTCACACACGAAATACGGTTGGATAAGCCGGCTGAATTTCACCGTGTGCTCTGCGGTGAGATCGCGGATTATCTGAGTGCGCCGAAGACGGCGGGGTCTGGCCTTACGTTCCATTATATGTACTCCAATACTTTGTCGATGTCCGGCTGATCCATCAAAATGAAATCATGCCAGTGAACGGAATCCATCCGGCCGGCAGTAGTCTTTCCGATGGCGATCGGTTTGGCCTGCGGCTTCCCGAATTGCTCGTTGAAAGAAGATACGGCCGACGGGGCGGTAAACAGTATGTAATCGTTCGCCGAAAACGTCCCCAGCAGAGAGTCGGACACCCGGTTGGGGGTGGTCCGATAACAGATCAGGGGGAAGTATTTCACCTGGTTGCTGTCGAACAGAGCTGCGGGATCGAAGTTAATACTTTCCCCCCGAGCGTAGATCACAGTTGCTCCGGTCACAGGTGTCGATTGAATGAATTCGTGGAACAACTGCTTTCCGTACGCCGCTTCGGGGACAAAGTCTGTCGTGTGCTCGTAAGAAGAAACTGCAATAGACGTTTTCTCTCCTACGGCGGCGATCTTTGTATTCGGACTGAGCTGAATATCCAGCTCTCTTAATCTGTCGAAAAAGGCACTTACGCCGTTGGCGCTCGTGAAGAAGATCCAGCCGATCTTCTGAATGTCAAAATCTGTCGGCAATGAGAAGGGTACCGGACTCACGGAGATAACCGGAAGCGGTACGAGCCGCACTCCGCGCTGTGACGCGGCGCTGGAAAGAGCCGTCAGTTGCGATGCATCCCTTGTCACACCGAGCTGTAGCATGTCTTTCCCGCCTTGAGACTCTCGTAGGCCTCGTCCACAATCGATTCGATGTTGTCGCCGGTGATGTCGATCTTTTTGAGACCGACCCAGCGCTCGTCTTCAATAACACCGAGGACGGCTTTGAGACGATGGGTCCCTGTTTTGCTTTCGGAGTATACTCCGAGTGGCAGGGAACAGCCCGAGCCGAATTTCTTGAGGAGCCCTCGTTCCAGAGCGGCCGTAGCCAGCTCTTCGCGAGTGCCGAGTTTTGCGACAACGTCTTCGACTCGAGGATCGTTGCTGCGAATCTGTATACCCAAAATCCCCTGAGCAGGAGCGGGAAGGAAAACTTCCGGATCGAGATAAACGGCCTGCAGATCGGTCAGATCGAGCTGAAGCCGGGCTACACCGGCGGCCGCGAGAACGATGGCATCGTACTGACCATCACGCAACTTCTTCACCCGAGTGGGCACGTTTCCACGCAGATCCGCGATCTTGAGAGATGAGTTGTGGTGAGCGATCTGGCATTTGCGTCTTGCCGAACTCGTGCCAACTGTTCCGTCCGAAACCACCGGGATGACGCCGTTACTTTCATCGTACGATGACCTGTTAATAAGCAGAAGTTCGCGACGGTCCGCACGATAACCGGCGGCACCGAGCTTGAGGCCCTCCGGCTGACTTGTCATGAGGTCTTTCAGTGAGTGCACCGCCAGATCGATTTCAACTTCGAGCAAAGCTTCTTCGAGTTCTTTCGTGAAAAACCCTTTTCCCTCCATCTTGTCGAAGGATAGGTTGTCGATCTTGTCACCCGAAGTCTTGATGATCTTTATTTCGACTTCGCAGCCATGCTCGGTCGTCAGGACGTCCTTGATGAAGTTGGCCTGATAGAGGGCGAGATCGGAGCCGCGCGATCCGATGACCAGTCGGGTTGCCATTATACCGCCTCCCGATGGGTCTCCGGAGAAGCCTTATCGAAATCCAGTTCGGCCTGAGCCTGGGCGAGCCGGTCGGACAAAATTCTCGCCGGCTGAAACGATGAATGACCGATGAGCTTAATTACCAGATTGAGTACCGCCTCTTTCTCCTTCTCATCCAACGAAGTTACTCGTTTGGAGAACAGATCGTCGAGGGACTTCTTGGCCAGTTCGATCGATTCACGATAGCTGTTGTGGAAGATCGGCTTTATGGATACCTCAAGACGATCCGACAGGAATTTGAGGACCGACTGTTTGACTATCTCGTTGGCCTTACTCGCTTCCACGAACTTCTTCCTTAAGGAGCCCTGGGCACGAGACTTGAGATACGGAATGTCGATCAGTTTCGCATTGGTCGATGCGAATACATCGTGGTCGAAATCCCGTGGAACGGCAAGGTCGATACATACTACCGGACCTCCTCGCTCAGGCAGGCTCCCGAGGAAAGAGGCGTCGAATAGTGGGGCAGGCGAAGCGGTGGCGGACACGATAGCATCCACACCGATATTCCCTTTGATAAATTCTTCCAACGAACAGCTGCGCCCGTTGAATTCGTTCGCTAGCGACTCTGCCTTCTCGACCGTTCTGTTGACGAACAGCAACTCGCCGAGACCGGCCTTGTTCGCATAGGTGGCGACTTTGCGGGTCATTTCGCCGGCGCCGATGAGAGCGATCAGTGCACCTTTGCGGTCGGACAGGCTTGACTGCATTTCCTCGAACGCCAGAGATGCCATCGAAAGCGACCCGTTACCGATACCGGTCTCGCGCTTGACCCTCTTGGCGACATTCAGCGCTTCGTTTGCCAGCTTCTCGAGGTACATTCCCGCAAGCCCGGCTTCCTGGGCATCGTCAACCGCCTGCTTGAACTGGCCGGTAATCTGAGTTTCACCCACGACTATCGATTCGAGGGAAGAGACTGTCCTGAAGATGTGGGTGATGGCTTCTTTTCCGGAGTAATGATAAAAGTCGTTAGGGAAGAAATTAATCTCGCGACTATCCCGGAAAAAGAAATCGATAAGCCGGTGAAGGATCTGATTTCCGGGCAAAACATCGGATGTTGTGTACACGAATTCGACCCGGTTGCAGGTGGCGATATATACCAACTCGGAGATTCCTAATGCAGCTTTCAGCTGAGCTAATTGCTCGTTTCGAGCTTCCCGATCGAGCGTCAATCGCTCCAGTAGTGGCTGGTTCTGCTGCCAGACTGATGTTCCTAAGATGCCTAATTCCATTATGTTACCTTACACGTTCAACTGATTTTCAAGTTCTTGCGGGGAATAAACAGGAAAATGAGGCAGTAATGTCATAACTCTGTCATTTTTCGTCCTCTTTTGTGAAAAAAAGCACAAAATCGCAGAGCTTATACTCTACAAAAAGGTAGAGATTGCCATCCCCGGTTTGTAAAGCCGTTGTCGCCAAAGCGATGGCAGACTACTAAGGAACAAGTTGGAAATGACGATATGTAACTTATGAGGAATCTGCCTCGGGTCGGCAGGTTCACACTTATCGCAATCAGTTCAACCTGATACGGAAGAACGACGAGGTAGGGCGACAATAGAGTGAATAATCAGAGCAATACACAACTTCCGAGGAAGGGGGCCGAAGACGCCGTGTGCGAGTCATGTTCAAACTTGTCCGTGGCTTTACTTGGGCAATACTCCTCGCTTGAGGAGGCAAAAGTTGCCTTCAGCAAGCTTTTCGAGAGCATAATAGTCGGACTGGCCCTCACCGATCCGGATCGTAAGATTCTCTCCTGCAACGATACATTCCTCCGAATGCTTGGCAAGAAATCGACTTCCGAGGTGAGCGGGCAGACGCTTGCTTCGTTTGCCATGACGGAAACCGCGAGGTATGCCGAGTCACCGGTTGCAATTTCCGCGAGAGACGCGAGCCGTCAATACCAGATTGAGGTGCGAACCGAGAAGGACCATTTTCGGTCCTTGCTGGTCTCGGAATCTCCGGTGGTCGACGTCCACTCCGAACTCAGCGGCATGCTCATTGTCATGCTCGATGTAACCAAGAATGCCGACGCTTTGCGAATGTTGCGCGAGAGCGAGGAGAGATATCGCAGATTATTCGATCACCTCTCGCACCCGGCGGGGATATTCGATGCAGAGACGGGCGATGTGGATGACGTCAACGAAGCCCTGGCGAACATGTTGGGGTATGAGCGGCAAGATCTCTACTCGATGAATGCTACCGACATTTCAGCCGAACCGGATTCGACGATGGCGACGATTTCAAGTTTGTACGGTTCGGGTAAGGGACTATTGGTCGTGCCGGAAAGGCCCATGAAGCATAAGAATGGCAAGATTATTCTCGCCGAAATCAGAGAGTCGGAGTTTCAATGGGACGGACGTTCAAAGGTCATCGCAACGTTCACGGATATTACCGAACGAAGAAGAGCGGAACGCGCTGTCGTCGAAAGTGAGCAGAAGTTTCGCGGAGTGGTCGAGAACGCCGGCGAAGGAATACTCATCATCAGGAATGGCGCGGTCGTGTATTCCAACCCCAGAATGGGGAAAATGACCAACTACCTGGCCGAGGAGTTGAGCGGGATCTCAGTGGCCGACCTGGTGCACCCCGACAGCCGTCAGCAAGTAATGACCAATCACAGTCGCCGTGGGACCGGCAAGGATGCCCCGACCGAGTATCAATTGAGAGCACTGCGAAAAGACGGTACGACCTTCTGGGCGCAAACCAACATCGTGACAATTGACTGGGAAGGCGAACTTGCGGCACTCGTGTTCCTGACCGATATCACGGGCCGGAGAGCCGCTGAAGAAGCACTCCAGGAAAGTGAAGAGAGATTCAGGGTAATAGCCGATTCCGCCTATGACGGGATCATCCTGCTTGACAGCGAGACTCGCGTAACATTCTGGAGCAAGACGTCAAGCAAGATATTCGGGTATACTGAAGAGGAGATACTGGGACACCACCTATTTGAGAAGATCGCACCTACACACGACCTCGACTACACCCAATGGATAATCAAGGGGCAGAGTACGGATTCGAGACTCGACTCAGGACAGACTGTGGAGCTGGAAGCGGTCGCATCCGACGGCACTGTTATTCCGGTTGAACTGTCTGCAAACGCCATGAAGTTGCGCGGTAATCTCTGCAGCGTGGTGATTGTCCGAGACATCTCCGAACGCAGGGCCCGTGAAGAAGCATACGCCAGAACGGTATCACAGTATATGGCGATGATCAACACGGTACCGGCGATGATGTTCCTGAAAGACGCCGAGGGTAAGTTCGTCATTGCCAACGAGTCGTTTTGCGCCAGCGTCCGAAAGCCGCTGCCGGCCATCATCGGCAGGACCAACCTGGATCTTTTGACGCCCGATCAGGCGGCCAGACTGAGCGAATTCGAACATGCGGCCGCGAATAGTGAGAAGGCCGAAAGTCACGATGAAACCAGCGTGGACGAAGACGGAAACGAGCGGTGGTATTCGACTACGCTCGTGCCGGTAAGGGACAAGACCGGCACGATGACCGGTACGGTCGGGTTGAGTCAGGATGTCACCGAACTTCGGGTAAGCCGGCAGAAGCTGGCTCAATCCGACAAGCTTGCAGCCATCGGAACCCTCGCGGCCGGGGTCGCCCACGAAATCAACAACCCGATCGGATTCATCAGTTCAAACCTGAATACCATGTCAAAGTACGTAAAGAAGATTCAGTCCTTTGTAGGCGAGCAGGATTCAGAGCAGAATCCGGAAATCGCCGACCTGAACGAGATGCTTGCCGATTTCGCCGACGCCATTAACGAATCTATGGAAGGAACCGGCAGGGTAAAGAAAATCGTGGCTGATCTGAAGAGCTTCTCGCGGGTCGATCGATCACAGAAGGAATATGTCAATCTCAACGACGGCATTGAAAGCACGCTGAACATCGTCTGGAATGAATTGAAATACAAATGCACCGTGCAGAAGGATTTCGGAGAAATTCCCGACCTCTATTGCATTCCCAACCAACTTAACCAGGTGTTCCTGAATCTTCTCATGAATGCCGGCGACTCCATTCAGAAGGAGCCGGGTGAGATCAAAATACGGACCTGGTCGAAGGACGGCAGTATCTTCGTTTCGATAACCGACAACGGAAGCGGGATCAAGAAAGAGGCGATGGGCAAGATTTTCGAAGCATTTTTCACGACCAAAGAGGTGGGCAAAGGAACCGGACTCGGACTGAGCCTGGCGTATGACATCGTCAAGAAACACCGTGGGACAATCGATGTGAAATCGGAGGTGGGAGTCGGCTCGGAATTCACTATCAGATTGCCGATCGAGGGGATTGAGAAGGATGGATGAGAAACAGACAATATTGATCGTCGACGACGAGGCAAATGTGCTGAAGGCGCTCAAGCGGCTCCTGTTCGATACGGACTATCGGGTGCTCACCGCACCTTCGGGTGAAGAAGCGCTGGCCCTTTTCGAAAAGAACGAGATCGACCTGATTATTTCGGACTACCGGATGCCGGGAATGAACGGCGTGCAGCTACTTTCATCGGTGAAAGAACGTTTTCCCGAGACCATACGCATCATCTTGAGCGGGTACGCCGATGTCGAGTCGATCGTGGAAGCGATCAACGACGGGCACGTCTACAAATTCCTGGCAAAACCTTGGAACGATCAGGAGCTGCTTACGACGATTCAGCGCTCGTTTGAGCACCATACTCTTCAGCAGGAGAATCTCCAGCTGTTGTACGAATTACGTCGCGCCAACACCGAACTGACGGCGCTTGCCCGTTCGCTTGAGGGCAAAGTGGAAGAACGAACACGCGACCTGGCCCAGAAGAATCGAGCCTTGGAAGTCGCCCGGAAAATTCTCAATCTCCTTCCTCACGGAGTAGTGGGTGTCGACTCCGAGGGGCTTATCGTGTATGTCAATCAGGCGACTCGTATGTTTCTCGGAGCGGATGCTTGCGGATTGGGGGCGCCGCTGTCCGGGACTACGGACGCTCAGATAGTGGAGTTCGTGCAACGGACCGTTAGTTCGGGGAAGCAATGCGAGCGGATTATACATCTGGATCAACCGGTCGAAGTCGTATGCACGCCGTTGCCCGAAGGAACCGGGGCGATTCTGTGTCTGAGTTATCCCTTTGACGAAAGTGACCCCGATTCCGAGGCATCCGATCCGATTTCGAAGGAGGTGTCCGGTGCTTGAAACCGAAAAAGACAGATTGTTGCTTGTGGACGACGAGGAAGGGATTCTTCGGGCACTTCAGCGACTATTCAAGCAAACTGACGCCGAGATCATGACGGCGCCGGGAGGGGAAAAGGCATTAGAGATTCTTCGGTCCGAGTCGATCTCCATGATAATTTCCGATCAGCGAATGCCCGGTATGACCGGAGTTGAGCTGCTTCGGCGGGCCCGTGACATACAACCCGACGCCGTTCGAATTTTGTTGACCGGTTATGCGGATATCGACGCTACGGTCAAGGCCATTAACGACGGCGCCGTCCGCTACTATTTCAACAAACCCTGGGACGATGAGTTTCTTCTGAGCCGGGTGGTGGAATCTCTTCAGCTTTATCGTACCACGATAGAAAACAATGAACTCCAGCGGCTTACCAAAGCCCAGAACCTTCGTCTGAGTAAGATGAACGATGAGCTGGAAGAGAAGGTCAAGATACAGACGAACGAAATACGCAGTCAGCACGAGGAACTCAAGAGCAGTTTCATGGAGACAATCAAGGCCTTCTCGACCATAATCGAAGTACGCTCGAAAGAAGTGGGCAGCCATTCGCAGCGGGTGACCAACATGGTCAAGAACGTACTCGAGACGATGGACCTGAATGTCAAGGAATACCAGGACGTCATGATGGCGGCCTATCTGCACGATATCGGGAAGATAAGCTATCCGGACCGGCTCGTTACCAGGTCTATCGAGAATCTGACAAAGACCGATAAGGAGATTGTCTATCGGCATCCGATTCTGGGCCAGTCCTGCGTCTACAGCATCAGCGGATTCGAAGAGATCGGCGTGATCATCAGACATCATCATGAACATTTCGATGGTTCCGGATTTCCGGACGGGTTGCGGGAAAAGAAGATCCCGCTCGGATCCCGAATTATAAGAATCTGCGACACGTTCGATCATGTCGCCTTTAAGGATGGCTATCCCGATGTCAAACAGGTCAACAGTGCTTCGGCCGCTCTGGTCAAGGACTCGGGATCGATATTCGATCCGGAACTGGTGAGAAAATTCATAGATCAGGAAATCGGCAAGAAGTCATATCACGACGAATCAACGGACGTGATCGCGATGGATCCTATGGAGTTGAAAGAGGGCATGGTAACGGCCGACGATATTCATACGAAGAACGGAATGTTTCTTTTGCCGAAAGGAGCCCGGCTCTCCGACGGAATGATTAGCAGGATTAACAAGATTCACCACGTCGATCCGGTAGCTTCGGCCGTTCGAGTCTATAAGTCAACAGCCGGTACGAGGAGGGCAGAGCATGCGCCAGTTTAGGCTACTCCTCGTAGACGACTCGCCGAGCTTGTTGAAGGCCCTCAGCCGCCTGTTTAAGCGAAACGGCTACGACACGCTTACGGCAGACAGCGGTGCTGCAGCCTTAGACACGCTCGAGAATGAAGAGATCGATCTGATCGTGAGCGATGAAAACATGCCGGGAATGTCCGGTCCCGATCTTTTGGAAATCTGCCGCACCAGGTATCCCAACACGGTCCGAATGATGCTTACCGGGCTTGACGGCAGTGACAGTAGTGTAGAGGGAATGCGCAACGGATCTATCACCTATTGCCTCACCAAACCTTGGAATGACGAGGAACTCCTGAAGATGGTCGCCGGCGCGCTGGTCGAACGAAAAGCAACATATTTGTCTTAGGGGACGAGTCATGGAAAAAGATGAAAAGATAAAGAAGCTCATTGCCGAGCGTTTTGAGAAGCTGGACCGAACGATGTCACTGATCATTCACGAGCCGGAGGCACAGGAGATCTCGGAAGCGGTGAAAAGGCATATACTCGCGAGCTTTAAAGCCCCCGAAGAACCGGTCGAAGATGAAGGGGGGCATCAGTGATCACGGACAAGATCTCGGTTGGCACATACGCCGTAAATCTTCCTTCGGCTCCCGCAATCGTGACGCATCTGTCGAGCCTGATTCAGCGCCCGGAAGTGAGCAGCCATGAGATCGCGAATATCGTCGAAACCGACCAGGGATTCACGGCTCGTCTGCTCAAACTCGTAAACTCGCCATTTTATGGCTTTGCCAGACAGATTACCTCGGTCGACGAAGCGATTACGATGCTCGGCCTCGATGCCGTTCACCAGTTGCTCCTTACGACGTCACTGCTCGATACACTTTCCTGTGAGAGTCAGGTGCTCGATATGAACCAGTTCTGGCTCCATTCGTTCGCGGTCGGTGCAACGGCCAGTACGCTGGTCGAGCGGCTGGACAAAGAGGGATGTAACGAAGCATTTATGTGCGGAATTCTTCATGATATCGGACGATTGATCTTCATCCGAGTGGATGCCGATCGCTATACCAAGTTCTATGATGAAGGAGATTCGGTCACGGATCTCAAGAAGGAGGCCGAATGGTTCGGGATGGATCACCAGCAGGTGGCCGAGAAGCTGGCCGAATGCTGGAATTTCCCCCCCAGCCTGACCACGGCAATCGGACATCACCATACTCCCGATTTGAGCGGCGAGTACGGTCTGCTGTCATCGGCCGTACATGTGGCTGACGTTCTTTGCCACGCGCTGGGAATCGGCACGAGCGGCAATATCTACGTGGCTGACTTCTCTCCCTCCGCCTACCGTAAGCTTGAACTTGATCCCTCCATACTCGATCAGGCGATCGTCCACGCGGTCGAGAAGATAGACCGAACCCGGTCCTTTATACGGGAAATTTGACGGTTTGGCGATAGAACGCCGGGAACCGGCATTGAAAGAAAGATGAGATGGTAGAAACCCGAAATTCAGATCTGTTACAGCGTACGGAGCAGACTCACAGTCCCGCCGATGACAAAGCGGACCGAGTCACGCGTGTGCTGTTCGTAGACGACGATCCGCAGGTACTCAGCAGCCTCAAGCGATTGCTTAAGGCGCAGAGGTTGTCCTGCTTATTCGAAGGTTTGACCTCGGCCCGGGAGGCGCTCGAGAGAATACGCAAAGGCGGACTCGACCTAATCGTGTCCGATATCAAGATGCCCGGTATGGACGGTATCGAGATGCTTGCCCGCCTGAAGGGAGACGCCGCACTAAGAAACGTTCCTATCATCATGCTTACCGGTGAGGACGACTCGACGATCAAGAACGTTGCCCTCGAACTGGGAGCGGTCGAGTTCTTGAACAAGCCCGTAGATCCGGACGAATTCACCGCTCGGATTTCGAATGTCCTGGCCGCTTCGGCTTACCAACGAAATCTCGAAATGAAAAATCATTTGCTTGAAGAACAGATCGGCCAGATCCAACGGCTCGAAAACATCGGCTTCATGGCGGAAGGAATCGTGCACGACGCCAAGAATATGGTCGCGACAATAGTAGGCAAGGCCGAACTCTGTCAGATCGCCGATTCCGAAGAGAAGCGACAGGAATTGCTGCAACATATCATTTCAGTCTCCCAACAAACCACGAAATTTCTGGAGCAAATTCTTCATCTGAGTAGAACGGAGCAAAATACGTCACAGACGGTGTCCCTGTCCCGCTCGATAGACGAGATTGTGGAAATCCTCCATTCTGCCAGGCCGGTGGATGTCAAACTCTCCCCGGTGACAGGACCTGATCCGTACTTCGTCAATATCCCCGTGTCGGACCTCAGTCACATCGTTCTGAATATCTGTATCAACGCTTTTCAGGCGATGGGGGAGAGCGGGGAGGTTGTACTCAAGCTGGATGGCTGTACTATAGACGAGGATCGGGCCGCTGATTACGATGAGGTCTCAGCCGGCGCGTATGTGCGATTGGAGATCTGTGACAATGGTCCGGGAATCCCGGCCGATCAGCAGGAAAGGATTTTCGAGCCGTTCTATACGACCAAGCGCGCTTCCGGCGGTACCGGTCTGGGCCTTGCGGTAGTAAAGCGTCTCGTGTCTCAACATCACGGGTTGATTGAGCTGCAAAGCGAACCGGGCGCCGGCACATGCTTCAGGATCTACTTGCCCCGGGTTGAAAACTGAAACCGGGTGATTACGCCTGCCGCTTCGATCACCCAAGATGAAACCCGCGCAATAATCGATAACGCAAAAGGCTGACCAATCGGTCAGCCTTCAAAGTTTCTGCCAAATAGATTCCTGTCTTAAGGACAGGCGACGGGGGGCGGCCCCGTTCCGAAGGAATAATCTACGAGATAGACCAGGTCACTTATATCAAGAGTCCCATCGCCGTTTACATCGGCCTCCTCGGTGCACCCAGGAGCCGGACCGGTTCCGAATGAATAATCAACGAGATAAATAACATCACTGATATCCACGGCATCCATTGCATCTCCGTTGACATTTCCCCGGTCCCCGATGCAACAGCCGCCGGAGCTGGAGAAATTCTGCCAGAACCCGGCGTTGACCGCGTACGACGCCGAGGTCGAGTGACCCACGACGGGTTGACCGATAGTTCCGGTAAGCATGTAATTAGGGGAGCTTGCACTTCCTCCGCCTCCGGAAATCACCTGCCAGTTGATCTGTTCTCCGGTGGCGACACCGCTAAGGGCGGAATTGTCCGATTTCGTCGTGACCGCAGGTTTGGCTGGCGATTTAGAGTCCTTCTCGCTCTGTTTCGCACTCGTCATCGTGTTTACTGCAAGCAATAACCCTAAGCAGACCGCCAAACATCGGACACAACTCTTCATTTTGGACACCTTTTGTCTATGATTGTTACTACAAATTTAGTCATTTTGCCGGAATTGTCAAGCGAAGTTTGGCGACCTGGATTCAGGTCGCCGCGGGATTCCTGACGAGCAGGCCGGGGTGTCCTGTAATAGCATGACAGTCAATCGGTTGCAGTTATGAGCGTCAGATAATCCGGAGCCCTGAGGGAAACTTTACCGACGTGAGGGTGTTAAGAAGTCAGCACCGCGCCCGTTTGGTAGTGCTTGGGATTAATTCGTTAAGAAAGGTTACCGCATGAGGAGCAGTATCTCCCGGACCAGTCTGCCGAAGGTTTTGGCGATTTCATTCGTATTACTGATTTTCTATGGCTGTGCGAACGGTCAGTCCAACAACGACAATACTGCGCAAAATGGAGAGAGCATGATTTCTCAGAAGCAGCTTGAGGGGGAGGCCTATGCTCCCGATTTTCCGAAAGACCTTCCCTGGCTCAACACCGACCGGTCGTATTCGATTCACGACTTCAAAGGGAAGATCGTCCTACTGGATTTCTGGACGTTCTGCTGTATCAATTGCATGCATATCATCCCCGATCTGAAGAGACTCGAGGAGAAGTACAAAGACGATCTGGTCGTTATCGGAGTGCACTCCGCCAAGTTCCAGACCGAAAGGCAAACCTCGGCGATTCGAGAGGCGATTCTTCGCTACGGCATCAAGCATCCGGTCATTAACGACAGCTCCTTCGCCGTGTGGAGTGAATACGGCGCCCGGGCCTGGCCGACGCTTGTTCTGATAAATCCCAACGGCAGAATTATCGGCACCCACAGCGGTGAGGGGATATACGATTTATTCGACAATATCATCGGTCAGGCGGTAAAGTATTTCGACGCCAAAGGAGAACTCAATCACGGTCCGATAAAATTCGCGCCTGAAGAAGAAAGGGCGATGACGACAGTTCTGTCGTTTCCCGGAAAGGTATCTTCGGATCAGAAGACCGGGCGGCTCTTCATCAGCGACTCGAATCATGATCGGGTAATCATAACCGATGGGTCGGGCAAGATTCTCGATGTGATCGGTTCGGGCAAGAAGGGGAAAGCGGACGGGAGCTTCGACGCAGCGGAGTTTGCCAATCCACAGGGAACCGCACTTAAGGGTGATATACTGTACATAGCGGACACCGACAACCATTTGATTCGAGCGGCCGATCTGAAGACCAGAACGGTCCGAACGATTCTTGGCACCGGTGAGCAGGCCCGGCAGTTCAATGTGGCCGGAGACAGCACAGACGTAGCGCTGAATTCGCCCTGGGATGTAGTGACGGTGGGGAATAAGCTCTATATCGCCATGGCCGGTTCTCATCAGATCTGGGCGGCCGACTTGACCACGCTTCACGCCCAACCGTACGCGGGTTCCGCCCGTGAGAATATCGAGGACGGACCACTGCACCGGGCGGCGCTTGCACAGCCCAGTGGAATAACTACCGATGGCAAGCGGCTATATATCGCCGACAGTGAGGTCAGCGGTGTGCGCGAGATAGACCTGGACCCATCGGGCGAGGTGCATACGATAATCGGACATGGTCTTTTCGATTACGGAGACGTCGACGGCTCCTACGACGAAGCACGTCTGCAGCATCCGCTCGGCATCGCTTATCACGACGGTCTGCTCTACATCGCGGACACCTATAATTCGAAGATCAAGATTGTTGATCCGGTCAAACGCACGAGCAAGAGCCTCGCAGGAACCGGAAAGGGAGGATATAGGGACGGAAGTTTCGACGATTCACAATTCAATGAGCCGGGAGGACTGGCGTTTCTGGGCGATAGCATAATCGTTGCCGATGTGAATAATCACGTCATCAGGGTCGCCAATCTGAACACTCGAAAAGTAAGTACCCTGGATTTGTCGAATCTTCAGAAGCTGCAGAAGCGGCAGATGGACACTTTCGCGGGCAGGGTGGTGGAGGTCGGCCCCCGGTCGCTGAAACCGGGTGACGATAAAGTGGTGCTGAATATCAAGTTGCCGCAAGGATACCACTTCAACAATGATGCTCCGTTCTATCTGAGTTGGAAGAGCGATGATGAGAAGATCGTAAAATTCACGATCGATCCCCGGAACGCGAAAGCGCACGGTCAGTCGTTCCCTCTGGAGCTTCCGGTATCGGCGATGAAAGGCGGCGCCAATCTGACGGTCGATGCCATTGTCTACTTCTGCAAGAACGAGTCCTCGGTCTGTCTGTTCGACAACATAAGATTTAAAGTGCCCGTCACGGTTGCAGAAACAGGCATGACGCAGATCAATATAGATGAAACGGTGCGAACCCTTTGAGGGTCGCACCGTTTCGACTGTGAGTATCGAGCAGAGGCTGAGATTTTATATCAGGGGCAGCTGACCGGCGGAGGTCCATCATTGAAGCTGTAGTCCGCCAGGTAGACGACGTCACCGATATCGACGTTTCCGTCCCCGTTGACATCCGCTTCTTCGTCACAATAAGGGGCGTCACCTGAACCAAACGAGTAATCCACGAGATAGATCAGGTCGGAGATGTCGACATTATCGCTTGGGTCATGATCGATGTTTCCACGAAGTCCCACACAACAGGCATTCACGAAAGCTTCACCGGCTGACACAATCGGATTGTAGGTGAAGTAGGTCGATCGGAATTCCGGCAGAAAGCTGCTGTAGCCATCGATTACGATGGGGGAGGCGTCCCCCGGATTGCCGCTGGCGGAAATCGTGAAGTACAGCTTGGCAACCAGCCCGCTTCCCGGGGCAAGATCGGGCTGAGCTCCGGAGGTATTCGATGGGCGAAGTGAAACGGAGAATCGCTTGCTGAATCCGTCGAAATTCAAGTACTGAACTACCTCGAAATAGCTGGTCCGACAGCCGACCAGCGACAGCGAATCAAAGGTCAGGCCGAGCGGCCCGCTGTATTCCACAGGGATTCTGATATCGTGGAGCGGGAGGAAATTCGTACCCATAACGGGGATCTCAACGACGGTTCCCGGGGCACCGCCGACGGTGTCCGAAGTCATTGTGTCGGCAACCAACTGCATCAAGCCGGGTTCGAAAGCGTCAACTGTATCAACACCGGAGACCACTTTCAAGGTGACATCGTGTTCGCCGGGCGCTTGGAACTCGTGCGAAGTTGACTGCGCGGTGCCGGTCATGCCGTCGCCGAAGTCCCACAACCATTCATCGGCCGACAGGGAGGATTGTCCCATGAAATTGGTGGTAAACGGAACCGCCCCCCAGGTAGTATCGGCGAAGATCACCACCTGGTCAAAGGCAAAGGCACCCGGACCGCCGTATGCGCCCATGTCACTCGTCAAAGCGCCATTCGACGGCCACAGAGCGTTGCCTGGAGAAGATGAATTCTCAGGATCGTCATAAGACAGGTCCGGGTTGCCGGCGTCAATTCCGGAAGAAGAAGGTACGAGATAAAAGTGATGCTTGCTGAAGGACGGTTCGGTGCTGATATTGCCAGTCCCGCTGTAGCCGCCTTCAACCAGATTGTAGGTGGCATTGATACTGCCACTGCTGACTTTTATCTGGGGGTTCCCCGGAGCGACATTACCCCAAATGATATTGTTGACCATGTTGGCCGAGGTGGACCAGATATACACGCCGCCGCCGTCGAGGACGGAGACATTGCCAACGATCGTGTTGTTGATGATCTGTGCGGTTGTTCCATTGCCGTATTTCCAGATGCCGCTTCCGGCATAGTCCTCTCCACCGCTATTGTTGACGATGAGGTTGTTCTTGATCGTACCGCCGCAGAAATTCAAGGTGATGCCGGCGCCGTACCGGCCCCGGTTACCGGCTATGATGTTGTTTCGAATGATGGGATCACTGTCCCCGAATCGCATAGCCCCGCCACCGGCGCTGGTCAGACCGGCATCGACCTGAGTAGCGGCGTTGTCAAAGAAATAATTGTACTGAATGGTGGGAAAGGCGGCTTCGACTATAAGGCCGCCTCCCTCGCGGAACGTTCCGGCCCCGTGCTCATCGGGCCAGACCGTCCCTGTTCCGTGGGTAATAGTAAACCCCTGCAGTATGGTTCCAGGCGGCTCCCCATTGATTATTCTCACGACACTTCCCGTGTCGGGGTCCGACGGTGAGCTGCCGTCGATTATCGTGCTGAAAATGTACTGAGGATCCTTGTCGTACATGAAATAGCTTGTGACGACAATCAATTGACCGTGAAAGTCGATATTCTCGTAGTAGGTCCCCGGTGCCACCAAAACGGTGTCGAAGAGCGTGGCGGCATCGATTCCATCCTGGATGGTCGGCTGGTCGCCCGGGACATTGATAATGGTGGCCGAGACAGCGCCCACCATCGTCAACAAGATGATCACTAAAGTTAGCACTTGGCGCTTCATAACAGGATCTCCACTAAATAAAAATTGGTATAGTTTACAGTGTGTTATTTCTGCCGGACGAGAACATACTAAGCTGCATCCGGGGATCCGGTTATGCTTTTGTGGGGAACTGGACTTGAGTTGTGACGAACTGGACTGAAGCAGTGACCAGCTGCAGAAATCAACTGCCGGCCAGGGCTCGGTCGAGGATTTTGCGGCGGCTTCGGCTGACTTTCAGCTTGACGCCGTTTCGCAAGACGGCGACAGCATCGCCGTGAAAGTACGGTTGGATCTCTTTAATCTGTTCGATGTTCACCAGGACCGTTCGGTGAATGCGAACGAACTGTTTCGGTGAGAGTTCTTCGAGCAACTCCTTCATCGTTTTGCGGACAAGGTACTGTTCTTTGCCGGCGTGGATCATGACGTAATTTCCCGCCGACTCCGCCCAGTCGATTTGCTCGGCTCGCAGGATGGTGACATGTCCTGCCGATTCGATAAGGATTCGTTCGACCGGCGGACGATTCTTTCGCACGTGACTGAGAAGTTGTTGATACGTCTTGCCGTCGGATGCCGCTTTTCCCGAAAGAATGCTGCGCAAGGCGCGATCGACGGCGGACTGGAATCTCTCTTTGTCGAACGGTTTAAGCAGATAGTCTACGGCATGGACCTCGAATGCCCGGACGGCGAACTGGTCATAGGCGGTAACGAAGATAACACCCGGCATCCGTTCGCGGCCGACCAGGTCAATAACATCGAAACCATCTACTTCCGGCATCTGGATGTCGAGGAATACCAGATCTACATTTGAATTGAGGATTCGATCTACCGCCTCCCGACCGTTGATACACTCTTCCACCCGGTCGAACGCCGGGTGACCGTTGAGTAGCTCGCGGATGCGAAGGCGCGCCAGCCGCTCGTCATCGACTATCAGGGCATTGACTCTCTTTTCGAATTGCGGATCAGGCATTTTCGCTAAGCTACACCGATTTCGTAGGGAATCGCTATCGTAACGGTCATGCCGCGGCCCGAAGGGTTGGAGAACTCCAATGACTGTCGGTCCGCGTACAACTGAAGAAGCCGTTCCCGGGTGTTTCTGAGGCCGAGCCCGGACGAAGAGTCCATCTCCGATGGATCGGCCATCCCCGGGCCATCGTCGGAGATTTCAAGAAGCAACTGCTCGGACTTACGGCAGGCGGTAACGGAGATCCGGCCACCGGCCTTCTGATTGGAGATACCGTGCTTTATGGCGTTTTCGACCAGCGGCTGCAGGATGAGGTTGGGCACGAGAGCATCGAGCGCCTCCGAGTCAATATTGAACTCGGTTGTCAGACGTTCTTCGAAGCGGATCTGCTGAATTTCAAGATACCGCTTTAGAAAATCTATTTCCTGCCTTAATGGGAGGGTCTGGCGCCCCTCATTGTCAAGGGCAATGCGGAGCAGCTCGCTCAGCCGCGCAATCATACGATCGGCGGCATCGGGATTGTCTCGGACCAGAGCAGAAATGGAATTAAGCGTGTTGAAGAGAAAATGCGGCTGAAGTTTCGATTTGAGTGCTTCCAGCTGGGCCTGTACCAAAGCCGTCCGGGCCGAGGCCAAACGCAGTTCTTCGTTCCGATATTGCTTATAATAGGAAGTCGCGGCGGCTACGAAAGCAATGAGCAGGTAGATCAGAACGGCAGTATGGAACATCTGGCGAAGGAAAAGGATATAGAGAGAGCTGAACGCGAATCCCTGCGGCATCTGATGGTAGAAGAGCAGGTCGAGAACCCAGATCGCCACCGCATCGAGAAATATCTCACCCAGGCTCATGGCTACGGCGACAACCAGATGGATGGCCAGATTTCTCGGCCACATCCGATCGGCAAAACCGTATTTGCGGGTCAGCCGGATAATAAAATAGGAAAGCGCCCACCAGAGATACCAGTCGGAGAGCCCCCATGAGATTGTCTGGGTCCAGGTGTAGATCTGAGTGCCGACATTCGCGTCGAAATACAACCGAGCAGCTTCAAACAGCCCCAGCGCTGTCCAGCAAACGAACAGAAATAGGAATTTCTTCCAACCCGTCAGTCCGAAGATGCCGCGGTTGTATTGAATGGCATCCGCACCGATCTTCTGCTTCACTTCCATCATAGTCCTTCTTAGGGTAAGAACGAGATTGGCGCATCCCGTGAGAGTAATGTAAATCTAAATCTGAAAAGTGCAACACAAATCTGTAGTCAGGAGGGTGGCGTTAGGTGAGATGAGCAGTGGAAAAAGCGTCGAGGCCTCAGAAGGCATCGACGCTTGTGATCTTTTTGAATGTCCGTGGGACGTTAGCGGCAGGAGAGAGGGGCCGGACCGTCGCCGAACGTATAGTTGACCATCCAGATCAGGTCTGAGATATCCAGGGTACCATCGGCGTTTACATCAGCTTCCTCGAAGCAGGTCGGCGCTGGCCCGTCGCCGAAGGTATAATTGACAAGGTAGATGAGATCAGAGATGTCAACACCATCGCCGGAGCTGCCATCGATGTTTCCGCGCATATCCAGGCAGCAGTCAAGGGGACCATTCCAGGCGGCGATGCTCACGTTCAGTCTGCCGCCGGCCGTGCTGAAATCTCCTCCGGCCACGAGCTCGCTGTCGTATTCGGTCATTGTATAAACGAGGTCATCGGTTCCCGAACCGAGAGGATACCAGGAGTTCCCATTCCATCGCGCAATGTAATTCGTCTGGATTCCCCCGACAGTGGTGAAATACCCTCCGGCGAAAAGCTGACCTCCGAATACGCCAAGCGAATAAATAACACTATCGGTAAAGCCGCTCAGAGACTGCCAGATCGAGCCGTTCCATTTTGCGATCTTATCCGCGGCTATCCCATCGATTGTCGTGAAGTTTCCGGCCGCAATGAGGTCGCCGTTGAGTTCTCTGACTACGTAGACGTCCAGATCGGTACCCGATCCGACTGCACTCCAGGTATTGCCATCCCAGATCGCGATGTTGTTGACCGTTTCGCCGCCGGCAAAGGGAAAGAAACCTCCCGCCACGAGGCTGTCACCATAGGTTGTAATATTCCAGATTGGTCCGTCCATCCCGAGACCGACATCGTGCCAGATCTGGCCGTCCCAGCCGGCAATATTCTTGACCACCACCCCTCCTGCCGAGAGGATGTAACCGGCGGCAATCAGCCGGTTGTCGTACACGGCCATTGAATAGGCAATGCCGTTGAGTCCGGATCCAAGCACGTTCCAATCGGTGCCATTCCACCTCGCAATGTAGTTCACGAACGTGCCTCCCGCTTCGGTAAACGGTCCGGAGGCGATCAATTCATTATCGTAGACTCCCAACGTCCACACATCGGCATCCATGCCGGTCCCGAGCGGCTGCCACGAAGATCCGTCCCATCTTGCGATATAGTTGGCGGGTCCGCCGCCTGCGATGTCAAAAGATCCCGCTGCAATTAGATCGCCGTCGTATACAGTCGTCGCCCATACTACGTCGTTAAACGTAAGGCGGAAGGGATCCCACAGCGAACCGTTCCATAAAGCAATCCGATATGCGGTTGATGATCCTGCAGTCGTGAAATCTCCGCCTGCGGCCATCACTCCTTCGCCCGTCACGAGAGCGCGGACCGTGCCGTTTGTTCCCGTGGAAACGGGCGTCCAGGAAGATCCTGACCATTCGGCGACATGATTGGCCGATTCGCCACCTGCCTGGGTGAATCTGCCCGAGACGATCAGGCTTGTGTCGACGCCGTTGGACGACCAAAGGGTCATCGCGAGCACGGTGTCGGATACACCGCTCCCGAGCTGGCTCCAGGATGACCCACTCCAGGAGGCAATCCGGTTGAGAGTCGTACTTCCAGAGGCGGTAAACCCGCCGCCGGCGATCAATGTACCGTTGAATTCAATCAGACAACAAACCTTTCCATTGAACCCATCGCCGAGTGAATGCCACAAGATGCCATCATAGAAGGCAATTCTGTTTATGTTGACTCCTCCGGCCGTGGTGAAGTTTCCGGCAACGATGACGCCGTCGTCGTAAGGTAGAATCGCGGTGACTTCGCCGTTCGTTCCCGCACCGAGGGGCAACCAGGCGCCTTCATAAAATTGAACAACATTTGAGGCTGCGACGCCGTCGACTGAACTGAAATTTCCCCCAATCACGAGCGTTCCGAAAGCTTCGGTTGCCGCGAGAACGGGTCCGTTGGTTCCGCTGCCGTAGGATTGCCAGGCAGCTCCATCCCAGTAGGCGATGTGATTTGCCGGCGTTGAGTCGATACTGGAAAAATCTCCGCCAACCACCAGATTCATGTCCACCTGCGCGAGTGCTCGGACGGGACCGTTCGTACCGATGCCGGTGCCCTGCCAACTTGCTCCATCGAAAGATGTGATATTGTTTTGTGCGTTGCCCCCGGCGGTACTAAACGAACCACCCACTATAAGATCGTCATCGTACAGCGTCATGGCGAGGACCGGGCCGTTGAATCCTGGGTCCGCAACCGCGAGCGCATGCCAGTACTCATCTCCCGCCACGGATGCCTGCGCCGGTCCCAGCGCAGCAGATGTCGGGCTGAGAACCGACCGACGGTGAGCTTGAGCGCCGAGTACACGTTCGGTTCGGTGATTTCGTCCAAAATGATTTGCGTGGAGTTGTCTGGCCGTTTGAATACTATTCGACTGCGCCGATGCCGCAGGGACTATTGCGGCAGCAAACAAGGCTAACAAAACTGATCGCATATTCTCCTCCCGGATTATTAATCATATCGATGGATGCACCTATCGAATAAGCGAAGCTGTTATATTTCCATGCTTCTCCAGTTTCTCGGATTGAGCTGGTTCGTATGTCTCTGAGAACGGTGCAAGTCTCGGTGTGGTCTATATATTCAAAATACGAACATGGTCGATTTTGTCAATTACAATCGACTGACAGGGGCTGGTCCCGTTTAACTATCACGTCTCTAACGATTCTTTCGCATTTGCCGATAACCTGTTATAAGAATTATCAATATGTAAGGGGGAAAGGAGACCTGCAATCAGTGAAGATTCTGGTAGTGGCGCCTATAGGCAATAAAACAAAAGATTTCTTTGTTCAGCTGCGAAATCTCGACGGCGCGCTTTTGATGACCGATTCGTGCAAACAGGGGATCAAGCTGATCGGTTCCGATACCGCGATCGACCTTGTCATTGTCTATCACGAGCCGGGGGACAGTTGCGGCGCGATGTTGTTGCGCGCCGTGAAGGCAGAGGCGGCCTCAGTACCCATTCCGATCATCATGGCCGGTCAAGAGTTCCGTAAAGAGACGATCAAGCAGTATCTCGATCTGGACGTAGACGATATCATGATACTTCCCGTTTCTAACGAAACGCTCGAGGCCAAAGTGCTAGGAGCCTATCAGGCAGGTACAAGGACTGTCCTGGTCGTGGACGATGATTCGGCCATCAGAGAGATACTTCGTCAGTTCCTGAGTTTTCATCGCTATCGGTCCCTTGAGGCCGGAACCGGGGATGAGGCCCTGGAGATTCTGAAACAACAGAAAGTTGATGCGGTGGTAACCGATATTTCAATGCCGGGAATGAGCGGAGTCGACCTCTTGAAAGAAGTGAAAGCGCTCAACCCGGAAACAGCCGTCATCCTGATTACCGGCAACACTCGGCAATTCACTCCGGACAGGATTGTTGCTATGGGAGCTGACGGCTACTTCTCGAAACCGTTTCACAACACCGAACTCGCCTATACACTGCGTCGCGTGATATCAGTCCAGGGCCATAAGGTGCGGCGGGCTCAATCGGCAGAAGCCCGATAGATTTCTCAAAGTCACAAAGCGCTCGATGCAAACAGAAGAGGGTCGTTCGTTAACGACCCTCGCTGAACTGAATGGGAACTCGTCTGAGCGCGACAACTTTGAGACTTGCTGCTACTCTTCCTCCATCGACTGATCGGGCATCATCTTTTTCGTTTCTTCGTTTGTCTTGTCTGTCCAGTTGTGGATCTCATCGATCACGATCGGATCGGTCGAAGTCAGAAGCATGACACTGCCGTTCTCGAGTGGAATCTCCTCGAGTTTGGCCCCTTTTGCCATTAACATGCCCATTGCCTCGCAACTCCCGCACAGGTTCGCCTTTTCGCCGGTCATGAGCTTCTTGCCCAGTTCATCGCACTTTGCCGAGGCATCGCGCAAAGCGCCGAGAAGTTCCGGTTTGACCGTCGTGACAGAGACGAATCCGGTGGCAATGTTGTGAGTCTCACATTTCATCCCTTTTACGAGGTCGGGGTTTGTCATGAAATTCTTGCACATGTCGCAGTGCTCAAAGTCGAGCCAGGGTTTGTCACCCGCGAAAACGATCGAAGCGAGCACGAACAAGGCGGAACATAGTCCGATCAACGTTCTGCTTCTGGTCATTTTGCTGCTCCTCTGAATTGGTTTCGCGCCTGACGTTGTGGCAACACCGATTGGAAGTCATGTCGAGTCGCCATCGCGAAAAGTGGTGATACTGACGCAGGTAATCTATCCCTGGCCGCCGGCAGCGTCAACGGAAAAGAGATCACTTTCACTGTATGCAAATGGCCCTTCAGTGAGGGCGGGAGTACGTGTTTCGATGAAACAAGGCGGGGCACAGGCGAATCCCGGTCGAGGATATTTCCCAACGGTCGAACTGCTCAAACTTTGAACAGCCTTCTGAAGCTTCGATCTCCGCAAGAAAAGCTGGATTGTGCCGACATTAAGTAAAGGCCGCACTCCTTCAGCAAAATGATCTTCCCGCCGGCCGCCCAGGAAAATCGAATCGGCAAGAAACAGGTTTGGAGCGATGTAATGACGTTGGATCATGCAAGAAAACGGATTGACGAAATCCTGCTGCAGGGACAGAAGGTTTCGGAGGCGGAAATAGCCGCCGCACTCAATCGCCAGAAGTCGGTAGGCGGAAAACTGTGTTCGCACCTGTTCGAAAGTGGTGCGGCCACGGAAGAGGATTTGATCCTTGCCCTGTCCGAGCATTTCGGACGTCCGGGAGTGAAGCTGGATTCGATCGAGATAGACCCGGACATCCTGAATCTCGTCCCTCCGAATTTTGCCCTTTCACGACTGATACTTCCGATCGATATCAACCCCGAGCAGAACGCCGTGCGAATCGCCTGTATGGATCCTGACGATGCTGAACTTTCGTCGGAGCTTAACACCCTGGTACATCCGCGCTCAGTGGAACTGTTCGTCGCGGTCGAGTCGACGCTGCGGCAGGCGGTTGATCGCTTTTATGCAAGCAGGGCCGCCGCGATGGCCGAACAAAGAGCCCAGTCGGAGAAAGCTACCGTGACCGGATCGGAACATCCGGTCAGTCAGGGGCATGACCTGTCAGTCGATCGAAAGCACGTCTTGTTGTTGTCAGAAGATCCGACCGCATCGCAACTTCTCAGAGTCATTCTTGAACGGGACGGATTTGTCATCTCCGAAGCGGGAGACGCCGATGAAGCGTTGGCCCGATGCAGCGAAACCGGTTTCGGCACCGTGTTGATCCAGGCGGAATTCGATAAACATAGCTCCGAGCTGGCTAATCGGATCCGATCGCTCTCTCCCAACAGCCGGGTCAATCTCTTTCAATCCGTTTCCGACCTCCTGGTCAGTGACGTCCGGGCCGCCGGTTCAGCCAACCGGCTCCAGCAGAAACTGGAGTTATTCGCTTCGTTGCTGACGATCAATGAGCGGGCGCCGCAAAGTCAGAGCATGCGGGAAGCGTATTTTGTCGACAAGTTGTGTCGCCGACTGGATATGGACGAAAGTCAGCGAGTCCTCGTCATGAGCGCCGCCCATCTGCATGAACGAGCGAAATTCTATTATATGACCGTGGCGCCGCGCGATTTCCGACGGCTGGTTGATCTCGTCATCAAGCTGCTTCAAACCGTTTATTACGAACCGGCCGTAATAGATATTCTGAGAACCATGTACATGGATCTTTCTCTCAGAGCATGGCGAGATCCGTCATTCGAAATCACTGCCGGCAATATTCTAACCATCACGGATATGTTCTCGGAGGCGTTTCAGCCGAACCGGCGGCTTACGATTGATAAGATCGAAGAATTCGAGCGGTCGCTTCAGCCGGAGGTCGGGAAACTCGTGTTGCCCGAGGTATTTTCCGCCTTTATGGCGATAGTGCGCGATGAATCGATGCGTCCGGCGACCGTCGAGCGCCAGGGGCAGATCATGATCTATTCCGAGAGTATGGAAAGAGTACAGGTGCTGGTAGAACGGTTGAAAGTGCAGGGGCTCAGGACGATCATAGCGCCGTCGTGGGCGTCGCTGACGCGGCTTTGCCATCGATCAATCCCGGATCTGCTCGTGCTCCATGTCGACAGTCCGGTGCGCACGGTATTTGCGCAGGTGAAGGGGCTGAAAGATCTGCATATCGACGTCGAGCAGACACCGACTATACTGCTGGCTCCGCAATATGCGTTGACCGGTCTTACGCCGCTGCTTGAGTGGGGAATTGAAGATATTCTCGACCGGGAAAGCGATCCTGATCATATTGCCCTTAAGATATCCAAGAGCTGGAAGCGGATCGAGGCAAGACTTGGCGGAAACTCAGCCGACGGCCGCGATCAGCTAGCCTCACGCGGAAACCTCAGAGATATGAACCTGATCGAACTGCTTCAAATCCTCGGAATCAGCGGTCGATCCAGTAAAATCAAAGTCGCTCAGGCCGGACGGCCGCAGGGAGTGCTCGAGATTCACGTAGAGATGGGACAGATTACGTTTGCCCGGCTCGGCGAGCTTCAGGGGGCGGAGGCTATTTATGCCGGCATGCTCTGGGAAGAAGGGAACTGGACGATCGAGCCGATCACCGAGCACGACGTTAGGGACAAGAACAACCAGCTTCCCAACGAAGCGATTCTGCTTGAAGGCTGCCGGCTGATGGATGAGATGCATGCGCATTGAATACTGCCGGTACCGTCAGTCAGGTGCCGGTGACAGGAAGCGGAAATCCCCATATGTTCATATTCCCGCGTGGTTTAGCGCGGACGGCACGTACCGAATTCACACCGGTTCAAAATATCAGTTGTTTTCGAATTGGATAGTGGGTATACTGATCTCACAATGGCTTGTCCCCAATTAGTAATTCTCAAGCTTTGATATCCAAACCAATCCTTGCAATACCTTAATCTGGTGACAGCTGCGCAATAATGCGTGTTAACCGACCTTTCCCGGCTACCGGCTTCAGCGGAAGAAGCGGGGACGAGCGAAAGGCACTTTCGGAGAGTAGTTATGAATATCTACGTCGGAAACCTGTCCCGCCAGATCGAGGAATCAGTTCTTCGTCAGGCCTTCGAGGATTTCGGAGAAGTTACTCAAGTCACGATCATCAAAGACAAATTCAGCGGAGAGCCGAGAGGATTCGGCTTTATCGAAATGCCTTCCAACGAGCATGCCGAGGCGGCCATAAGTGGACTCAACGGCAAGGAGCTCGACGGTCGGGCTCTCAACGTGAGCGAGGCGCGTCCACGCAATGACAATCGGTCAGGCGGCGGAGGCTCCAGACGATCCTGGTAAGAGCCAAGGCGATCCTGCACCGGGCGGTGCAGGCTTCATTCAACGTGCGAGGGATCCGATATTACACCGGTCCACTTGCGTCTCGGGCTATTGCAGGCGCCGGGACTATCAATAGAAGCGGAGTAAATGTGAAACTTTTTGTAGGCAACCTCTCTTTTGACGTCAACGACGATGATCTCCGGACGGCCTTTGAGCCGTTCGGCACGGTTGATTCGGCGGCGATTGTAAGAGAGCGTGGTGGAAGCGAGTCCCGGGGATTCGGCTTTGTCGAAATGCCCTCCAAAGAAGAAGCGCAGGCGGCGATCGAAGGGATGAACGGTAAGGAACTCATGGGGAGAGCCATCAACGTGAACGAGGCGCGTCCCATGCCGGAGCGGTCGGGCGGCGGGCGTAAACCCGGACATTCGGGACACCGACTTGACTCCCGGCGAAGAGATGGAAGTAAGCGCAGATCCGGGAGCCAGAAGGGCGGAAAAACTCGATTCAACAAGCGCTCTTTCTGAACGGAGGATCAGATGAAAATACTTGTCGGCAATCTTGCCGTTGAGACCGGGGAGACAGATCTGCTCAGGGCGTTCGAGGTGTTTGGTGTTGTTGATCGTGTCAATGTCGCCAGAACCTCCCTGGACGGAGTGTCCCGCGGATTTGCCTTTGTTGATATCGCCCTGGATGGCGAGGCGCGGGCGGCCATCAAGAAACTGAATGGCTCGACCATGCACGGACGAAAACTTCGTGTCGGTGAGGCCCGCCGAAGGACGAGCAAGAGTTGAGCTGCCAACACGTGGATTGTAATCTGCGAGCGTTCGATCAGGGTCGCGGCAGGCATAATCACCTATCGGAGAGATTCTCGTGAGTGTCTCGGGAATGCGAGAAAAGCCGCTTACCATTGGTGACAGAACCGCGCCGCTGCCAATCATTCAAGGTGGCATGGGAGTGGGGATCTCACTGTCGGGACTGGCCTCGGCGGTTGCCAATGAGGGGGGGATCGGAGTAATCGCTGCCACTGGCATCGGCATGAAAGAACGTGATTTCCGGACCAATTTCGTGGCGGCCAATGTCCGGGCTCTCCGCAGGGAAATACGGAGGGCCAAAACGCTCTCATCCGGTCTCATTGGCGTCAACGTAATGATGGCTAACACCTGCCACGCTGAATTCTTCCGAGCGGCCATCGAAGAGGAAATCGATATTATATTCTCCGGTGCCGGACTGCCGATGAATCTGCCGTCCTTCCTGAACGGAATCACGAAAACGAAGCTCGTCCCAATAGTCTCTTCTGCGCGCACCGCCGACTTGATTTGCAAACGCTGGCTTCACCGGTACGATTACTTGCCTGACGCCGTTGTCGTGGAGGGGCCGAAAGCAGGCGGGCATCTCGGCTTTTCCGAAGAGCAGATCCTGGATCCTGACCATTCACTTGAAAAGCTGCTCCCCGAAGTTATCGAAGTTGTCGAATCGTATCGGTCTCGCTACGCCAAGAACATCCCGGTGATAGGAGGCGGAGGCGTCTATTCCGGGAAGGATATCCGGGCCCTCATGGATTTGCGCGCCGATGGCGTGCAGATGGGAACGAGATTCGTGGCGACTCATGAATGCGACGCCGACCAGAGATTCAAGCAGGCGTATGTGGATGCTCGAGTAGAAGACGTGGTTATCATATCAAGTCCGGTCGGAATGCCCGGGCGTGCGATCCGGAACGGTTACATCGACGACGTCCGTGCGGGCGGGCGCAAGCCGTTTAATTGCCCGTATCACTGCATCGCCTCATGCAACTACATCGACGCTCCGTACTGTATTGCTCAGGCACTAATAAGTGCGCAACGAGGCAAGCTGAATCAGGGATTCGCTTTTGCCGGAGCCAACGCCTACCGGATCACCGAGATTATCTCAGTGAAAGAACTGATCGCTCGGCTGATTGCCGAGTACGATGAACGGCCCTGCTCTGCCATGCCGCACCCCACCGACGAAGCCGTGGCCGATCCACGCTCATAGCCCCGACGTCCGAATTGATCCAAATAGAAACCCCTGAGCCGGTCGGCCCAGGGGTTTGTTTATATCTTCTATGCGGAAGGCGGGATTTGAACCCGCACGGATTGCTCCACTACCCCCTCAAGATAGCGTGTCTACCAATTCCACCACTTCCGCAATAGTCATCATGATACGAATACCACTTACTTCTTGCCCGAAGTGTCGGTGGCCTGGTTGGGAAGAACCTGCAGGTTAATGGTGCTATCGCCGGACTGCGGCGTCCCCTGCTGTTGCTGCTGAGCCTGCTGCTGCAGGGCTCTTTCGCGTTCCTGCTGAGCTTTTTGCGTTACAACCGATTTGGGCGCCTCGCTCGGCGAAGAACCAGAGGAAGTCCGCCTGCCTCCGGCCGACATGAACGCCAGAGCCGCCGAGTTGACCATAAACAGGATGGCAAGGACGGTAGTGGCTTTGGACAGAAACGAGGCTGCGCCACGTCCGCCGAATACGGCGCCGGAAAGACCGCCGCCTCCTGAAAAAGCGGTGCCGGCCAGACCTTCGCCTTTGCTCGACTGCATAAGCACTACGAGAATCAGGGCGACACTGACTATCACGTGAAAAATAAGCCAGATCGTAAACAAGCTATGACCTCCAATTAGACAGCATGAATAATCTTTATAAACTCGTCCGCCTTAAGCGATGCTCCGCCAACTAAGGCGCCATCGATATCCGGCTCGGACAACAATCCTTCGGCATTATCCGCTTTGACCGACCCGCCGTAGAGTATCGGAACAAGTTCGGCGGCGGAAGCATCGATTCGTGCTATCCGATCGCGGATAAACTTATGAACATCCTGTGCCATCGCCGGGGTAGCTGTCTTGCCCGTGCCGATCGCCCAGACCGGTTCATAAGCAACGACCGATTTCCTGAGCATATCGGCCGTAAACCCTGAAAGTGTACCTTCGACCTGTCGCCCGACCACGTCCTCGGTTTTGCCTTTGTCTCGTTCTGTTTCGGTTTCACCGACACAGATTATCGGCGTCAGACCGGCCTCAAGGACCAGTTTCGCCTTGGCGTTCACGAGGTTATCGGACTCCGCGTGGTACTGCCTTCTTTCAGAGTGTCCCAGTATAACAAATCGGACCCCAACTGTCAAGAGCATCTCGATTGAGACCTCCGCGGTGTAAGCTCCCTTCTGGTGGACCGATACATCCTGGGCTCCGAGCCATATCCGGCTGTCTTTGAGCAGTTTGCCTGCCGGGTAGAGAGACGGGTAGGAAGGACACACCACCACCGTGGTATCCTCGGGAAACGGTCTGCCGGCCAGAAGAGCTTTGAGCAGAGTTTCGGTTTCGGGGACGGTGCCGTTCATTTTCCAGTTCCCTGCGATTATTTTCCCCCGCATATCAGGAAACTCCCGCCTTTGAGACATTGGTCAGGGCTGCCACACCGGGCAATTCTTTGCCTTCGAGGAATTCGAGCGACGCACCGCCACCGGTGGAAATATGGGTGAGTTTGTCATCGAGACCGGCTTCGCTCACGGCTGCTGCAGAATCGCCCCCTCCCACTACCGTAGTTGCTCCGTGGGAAGTCAGGTCGGCGAGGAGTTTCGCGATCGCGATCGTTCCCTGCGCAAAAGCCTTCGTTTCGAAGACGCCCATCGGTCCATTCCACACGATCGTCTTAGCATCTTTGAGCGTGCTGCGGAACAAATCAACCGTCTTGGGACCAATATCGAGTCCCTTCCAGCCTTCGGGAATCTGATCGATATCAACAATACGAACCTCCGCGTCATCGGAGATATCTTTCGCGATCACGACATCGACGGGGAAGACAAGTTTGGCTTTCGAACTCTTCACTTTGTCGATGATCTCTTTGGCGAGATCAACCTTCTCTTTTTCGAGGAGGGAATCACCGATCGGATAGCCCATTGCCTTGGAAAAAGTGAAGACCATACCGCCGCCGATAATCAGAGCGTCGACTCGATTCATCAGGTTGGTGATAACGTCGATCTTACCTGAGATCTTCGCGCCGCCGAGGATAGCTACGAACGGATGGGTCGGGTTCTCCAGTGCCTGTCCGAGGTACTTCAGTTCCTTTTGCATCAGGTAACCGGCCACCGATTGATTGAAGAAGTGCGTGACTCCTTCAGTAGAAGCGTGGGCGCGGTGAGCCGATCCGAACGCATCGTTGACGTAAATATCCGCCAGCGACGCGAGTTTACGGGCAAAGTCCTGATCATTCGCTTCTTCTTCGGCGTGGAATCGGAGGTTTTCCAGCAGGACGCAGTCGCCGTCCTTCATTTTGTCGATCAGGTTCTTTGCTTCCGGCCCGATGCAGTCTTCGGCGAATTTGACTTCGCGGCCAAGAAGCTGAGAGAGCCGCTTGGCTACGGGCAGGAGTGACAACTTCGGATCGTGTTTTCCCTTCGGTCGGCCGAGGTGGGAACAGGCGATGACCAGTCCGCCGTCGTTCATGATCTTGCGGATGGTCGGCAAGGCCTCGCGGATGCGACGGTCATCGGTGATTGTCTGATTAGCATCCAGCGGAACATTGAAGTCTACTCTCAGCAGGACCTTCTGTCCGCGGAAGTTTATGTCGTCTACGGTGACTTTATTCATAACGGAGTTACCTCCTGAAACATTACATCATAATTTTCAACATGTCGATCATTCGGTTCGAGAATCCCCATTCGTTGTCGTACCAGCTGAACACTTTGGCGAGATTTCCCTGAACGGCCGTGAGTTCCGAATCGAAGACTGAACCGTGGGTATTGCCGATGATATCAGTCGAGACCACCGGGTCCTCGCAGTATTCGAGCGCTTTGACCAACGGCCCTGAGGTTGCGGCTTTCTTCATCGCGGCGTTGATTTCTTCGGCGGTCGTTTCCTTTTCGAGTACGACGGCCAGATCGACGATCGACGCGTCCGGCGTGGGCACGCGAATCGCCACGCCGTCCATTTTGCCTTTCAAGGCCGGAATCACTTCGGAGATCGCTTTGGCCGCACCGGTCGTGGTTGGAATCATCGACATCGCCGCCGCTCTCGCCCGGCGGAGATCTTTGTGCGGGCCATCGAGAAGCATCTGATCATTGGTGTACGAATGGATCGTAGTCATGAATCCCTTCACGATACCGAAGTTGTCGAGCAGCACCTTGGCAACCGGAGCGAGGCAGTTGGTGGTGCAGGAGCCGATTGAAATTACCGTGTGCTTGTTCTTGTCGTAGAGGTTCTCGTTGATACCGGGTATAAATGTCCCGTCATGGTTCTTCGCCGGAGCGGATATGAGAACTTTCTTGGCGCCGGCATCGAGATGTTTCTGACACTCGTCTTTCGTACGGAACCTTCCCGTGCACTCCAGCACGATATCGACATTCAGGGCTTTCCACGGAAGTTTGGTCGGGTCTTTCTCGGCGGTGATCGGGATCTTCTTTCCGTTCACGACAAGGTCGGATCCGTCGGCACTAATATCGCCGGGGAATTTCCCGTGAATCGAGTCATATTTGAGCAGATGAGCGAGCGTCCTGGCGTCGGTGAGGTCGTTGATGCCGACGAATTCGAGGTTCGTTCCCTGGGCTGCTTTGAATACGAGGCGTCCAATTCTGCCAAATCCGTTGATCGCAATTCTCATCTTCTTCTACCTCCGTGATCTTCTGATTTTTTCTTAGGGGTGTACAGATATTTGATGCCAACCGCAATGGTCAGGGCCTTGTAGTCTTTGATCGTAACCAATGGGTTGGAAAAATTGACAGGCATATATTTGGCGTTGAGGTCCATTGCAATCGTGCTGGAAAGAAGCCAGTCAACACCGCCACTCAGGGTATAGTTGAAATCGGTCTGAGAGTCATGGTTCAGGCTGTACTCGGGATAATAGGCATAAAACAGATTGTTGGTGAACTGAATGCTCCGTTTGCCGTAATAGACGCCGCCGCCGACGCCCACGTACGGCTGAAGGCGGCTCGGGAGAGAGGCAAGCGGGTAGAGCTTTGCCTGAAGCAGGATCGGATAGACCATCAGGTTGCCTACATCGGTAGTTCCCTGAACCCCGTCGTAGTAGGTCACACTCCCGCGATTCACCATGCCAAAAGAGATCTGCAGGAAAGTCTGTGGGATGAGATGATAGGCAAAGTAACCCTCCAGGTAGAAGCTGGCGTCGTTTACGGAAGTCTTGAGCGTCGAGCCATCGCTGGCGGTCACTAATTTGGGGGGAGTTTCGCCATTGTTGATCCAGGTTCCGAGCCGAAGACCGAACTGATGCTTATGAGCCAGCGTCGGCATTTCCGACTCGGTATCGTCTGCCCGCGCAATTCGGCAGAAACCAAGCAGAACCGCCACGGCAGCAAAGATTGCAAGTTTTTTCACAAGTCACCTCAGTTATCGTTGCGGTCGGCCGTTCAGCGTGACGATTCTGCCACCCGCGCGGCGGTTCCAGTCGGAAGTTCAGGCTATTTTCGCGCAGTGACAAGTAACAAAGTGAGCCGACCAAAGTCAAACAATTTACCTTTTCCTGTTCTTGAGTAACAACTCTTCAGGATTAATGTTCGGTGGGCGGTTACTCGGTGGGCTTGTAGAAGATGAGACGGCTGTCAGGATAGTCGAAAAGGACCGAGAAATTCTGGAGGACGAGGTTGCCGATATTCCCGGCCAGCACGTTCGAGCCGGAGACTCCCTGCGAAGAATCGGGCAGAAGAACCCGGATTGATTGAATCAAGATGTTTCCGATCTTAAATGTCGCGGCGAACGCGCTCTGCCCGCCGATTTTCCCTCCGACTCCCCCCACCAGCCCCGACGAGCTTTGGAAATCGGACAGCTGATGTTCAAGATCGTACTTGTTAACGAAGGCGCGGTGAAGGATCAGGCCGAATGCGTTTCCCAGATCGACAATGAACGCTCCCTTGTTTCCGTCCAGCTCGCCGTCGACCGTCGGTACCTGCATAGTTAAGTAGAATGGCACGGTCGTGCCTCCGTCGGGAGGCGTGAAATTCTTCGGATTGTAGACCGTCAGAGTCGAATCGTGGTAATTGACGAGTACCGGGAATCTGGAGAGAAAGTCGTATCCGAGCAGTCCGCCGAACTCCGTGCCTTCGGCGTACATCTTCGCCACCGAGCCAAGGTTCATACTTCCCGCCACCTGCTTGTAGAGAGTGAGCTCGCCGATCTGCAGGGAGTCGGTCTGGACCAGTGAGACATCCTCGTATCCGCTCACTCCCATCGCCGGAAGGGTGCCGACTTGAGGAAGATGAAGGTCTTTGACAGCGGGGGTGTGGAAGAGATTCGAAGATGAGCCGGAATCGAGGATCATCCAGAGTTTCTTCTTGCCGTTGATAACTACCGGGACTCGAATGTGGCCGAAACGATAACTGAAGTGGATGGTGACCTCGGCCTTGTCGGCCGGGAAATGGAAGTCGCTGACGGCTGTCTCCGGCATTTTGAACAGGTTGGAGTCGATCGGGGTGTTGAAGCTGGCTGAATCCGCAATGAGCTCCATACTGAACTTCGCCTCAACCACACTGATCCTGGAATAGAAAGGTACAATGACCGATTGGATTGTCCGAAAATCACTCGCCTGAGTGACCATGGTTATCTGGTCGGCCCGATCCGACATATAGACCTGTTGAGACGTGGTGGTATCGAAATACATATGGACGGTATCCTCAGCAAACGGAATCAGCGCGATCTCATAATATCGTTTGCCATCCTTTTGCACCGACAGGCCGACGTATTCTGTTTGTCCCAGCCTTTTGTCCGGGAATAGATAATCGTAAGATTGAAAATAGACCGTCCGGAGCATGTCCTGACGCTCCTGTCCCTGCATGACGGTGTAACGGCCGTTCAGGTCTTTCTGCCAGGCGGTCTTTCCGTCGTAAGCCTGTATCATCCCGAAACCGGGAAGCTGAATGCTCTGGTAGTACTTGTCGGGAGCGATGAAATCCTGCTCGAAAGTCCCTTCGACCCCGTTTAGAATTGCCTTACCGCTGCTGTGATATGTCTTGAAGTGGCTGAGTGTATCGAACGCCGCCGGCCCGCCGACCGATTTGACCAGCAGAGAATCCAGATTGACGGCGTTTGCAGAGCCACATATAAGAGCGGGGAACAGGAGCAGGAGCCAGAATTTTGAAGCCTGTTTCGATACCGATTTTTCCGTCATACAGTTCTTACACCCATGTTGGAGGAAGCGGTCAAATAAGTTGCCATTTCTTCCCGGGAAACTTAATCTTTGATCGGTCCCGAGGCAACAAAGGAATTCGATGATTAAACTCGTCAAAGCACACCCGTTCGCGACTGTCATGATCGTCGCCGCTATGCTCAGGATCCTGGCCGTTGTATACTCAAAGGGATACATGGCGTCCGACGACCAGTTTCAAACGGTGACGGTTGCGTACGACTGGGTCATACATGGAATTCACGGCCCCGACGGATTCCTTCAGTGGAAAGGGGCTCCTTCGTCGACCATTTCCCGCTTTCCGCTCTACACCTTGCTGCTGTATGCCAACATGAAGCTGGCGCAGTGGTTCGGGGCTGAGACTCTCAATCACATCATGTATTTCGTCCGCGCGAGGCTGGCTTTACTCTCGCTTTTTGGAGTTGCCGCAGTCTATGGACTTGTCCTGCTCGGAAGCAGATCGAGAATATGGGCGACCATTGCCGGCCTGGTTATGGCGGCGCATTTCGCCATGCCCTATCTCTCGGTACGGACCTTGATCGAGATGGCGGGAGGGACCGTCTGGGCTGTTGCATTACTCTGTTACTACTACTTTCTCACCAACCGACGAGATCGCTGGATAATGCTGTTCGGGATTCTGACCGGAATCGCCTTCATGTTTCGCTTTGAGCTGCTTTTCGCGGCCTGGATTGTACCCGGGTTGATCTGGATGCAGGAGAGAAGGATTAGGCCCGCGATGATCTACGCCGCAACGGTGATCGGCATGATTCTGTTGTCCGGATTGATAGACTGGTATCTGCTCGGGACATTCATGGGCTCCACGATCAACCATGTCCGACAGGGATTGACCGAGGGCCCGGTTTATCACACCAGCTCTTTGATCTACACTGAAGTTATTCTCGCCTTCTTTGTCCCTCCGATGTCGTTACTTGCCGTCTATCTCGCCCTGAGCAGACGGTTCTGGAGCAAGCACCTCGTTCTGGTCGGAAGTAGTTTCGCATATGTCCTTATTCACACCCTGATCACAAGCCGGCAGGAGCGATATATGCTTCCGATCGTGCCCGCTTTGGTGGCCCTTTTCGTCCTTGCGTTCTACGAGCATTTCGCCAACGGCGGATGGCTGACGCGATCGCGAAAGCTCCTCACCGCTCTGCTTGCCTTTACGCTCATAGTCAATTTCGTACTCTTGGTACCTCTGACGGTAGACTACGGTCACAAAGGTCTGGTTGAACCGTTGGTGAAATTGCAGCAGATTGACCATAATCGCCCCGGGGTTCTCTTCGTCTCGCCGCAACGGTATATCAACTTCCCTTATATGTACGGCGGGCTGAGCAAGTCGCGGCGTGGATACGTGTACAAATGGAGCGACCTGAACGACGCGGTTGCCGCAGATACGTTGACTGAGTCGTACAACAAATACTATTTCATGTATCCGCTACGACCGGAGGATCTGCCGCGGTATGTTGACTCGATCGAGAGCCGGTTCGGACCGATTCAGGAGATGTACCACGTCGGACCTTCGACCGTCGATCGCATCCTGCATTACCTGAACCCAAAGTACAATCACACCGACGATGCCTGGGTGTATCGGCGGGTCGAGAGCAGCGATCCTGCCGATTCAATCCCGGAGAGAGACTTTTCAGGTTGACCGGACGGAATTGCAACTCTATTTTGCGAGGATATGGCAACCAAATCCCGGGAAAAAGTCGAGGAGATCGAATATATCGATCCTCCTCCAATGCGAGATGAGGAGCTTTCGCTAAGGCTGGCGGCGAAGGTCCCTCCGGATCACAAAAAGGGCTGGGTACCGTCTTACCATTTCGAAATGGTGCACTCCGGTGATGGCACGGTACTGGGGCACATCAACCTGAGAATCGGAAATACCGAGAACCTCCTGATGTTCGCGGGACATATTGGATTCGCAGTACTTGAACCGTTCCGGGGGCATCACTACGCTGCCCGGAGTTGTCAACTCCTCATACCGCTCATCCGGCATCATAGGCTGGATCCGGCCTGGCTCACCTGCAACGTCGACAATGAGCCTTCGAAACGAACGATGGAACTGATCGGCGCGAAATACGTTGAGACAGTGACTATGCCGGATGATTATCCCTATGCTCCGGACTATCCTCCTGACTCGCGGACGAAACGCCGGTACCGGTGGGACGTCCTGTGAAACTTCCGACTGCACCCTGAAAGGCGGCTTTGAAAAATGAATCAGGCTCAAATTGACCGGTTGATCGCCGAGGCAAATAAGTGTGTCGGCGAATTTGAACTATCGCGAAAATCGTTTTCTGCCGGGGCGGTAAGTGCGGCGTTGATTACCGCCGAAGGGAATATCTATACCGGTATCTGCGTCGATCTCGCTTGTGGGATCGGTTTCTGCGCCGAACACTCGGCCGTTGCCGAAATGCTCAAATCACGCGAGACCGAAATCAAAGCGGTGGTTGCGGTAAGTGAGTCGCGGATTCTTCCTCCGTGCGGGCGCTGCCGAGAATTGATGGTTCAGGTGAACGCGAAGAATAAAGATGCCGATGTGATCGTTGGGCCGGACAAGACGATCAAACTGAGGGAGCTTCTTCCGAACGGGTGGCTGACAGATTCTAATTAGAAATTGCTGTAGCTTCTCAGATTGGTCAGCTACACTTCATCGACGAAGTCATTGCAAGAAGCACCGAGCCGAGGGGCAGCGAACGGATGGCGACGTGGCAATCCGGGTTTCGTTATCCGTATTGACAATTTCAGTTGGTGGGTTAACTTAAGGTATTGAAACA
>CAZFOY010000037.1:0-34410 GCA_964520865.1 uncultured Ignavibacteriales bacterium
CAAAGAGCAGATCCCGCGCGAGAAATTCCGCCAGGGTGACCGCGTCCGTGCTTTCATTCAGGACGTTCAGAAGTCACTGAAGGGGCCGCAGATCGTCCTGTCCCGGGTCAACAACGAGTTCCTTCGGGCGCTCTTTGCTCTCGAAGTCCCGGAAATCTACGAGCGGGTTATCGAGATCCGCGCCATTGCGCGCGAACCCGGTGAACGAGCCAAAATTGCCGTGTATTCATCTGACGACAGAATAGATCCGGTTGGCGCGTGTGTCGGCATCAAAGGTGTGCGGGTGCAATCGATTGTTCGTGAGCTTAACAACGAACGGATTGACATCGTCCCGTTTTCGTCCAATCCGGAAGTCTTTGTCACTCGGGCGCTGGCGCCGGCCAAAGTGGCCTACATCGACGTATTCGATTCGGAAAAGAAGATGACAGTTGCGGTCGAAGACGAGAAGCTTTCGCTCGCGATCGGCAAGAACGGTCAGAATGCCCGACTTGCTTCCAAGCTCACCGGCTGGAAGGTCAATATCATGTCCGAGACCGAGTACAACGAGGCTCGCAAGCGCGAAGCCGAGATGCTTGTTCCGGTCGGACAGCTGGAGGGGATCGGAGCGAAGATTTCCGAACGGCTTTCGGAGGCGGATATCAGCTCGGTTCAGCGGCTGGCCAACGCATCGGTCGAGACTCTGGTGAAGATCGAAGGTATCGGTCAGAAGACGGCCGAGACGTTAGTCGAGAAGGCCAAGGCGTTTGTCGCTCAGCTTGAGGCTGACTACGCGAAGAAGGAAAAGGAAGCTAAGAAGGAGGCCGAGAAGACGAAGTCGGCCGATGAAAAGCTGACCGCCGAAGACGTTTTCGCGGATGAAGAAGAGGGATACGTGACGGAAGAAGACGATGTCCGTCAGGCGATCGCTCCTGATTTTGGTGAAATTGAAGACGAAGAAGAAGAGTAGTTTTAGCATAGCGACGAAGTCCGTCGCCTTAGTTTTTCGAGAGGAGGTGAGTTCTGAATGGGTAATATGCGCATTTATGAACTAGCCAAAGAATATAAGATATCATCGAATGCCATGCTGACCGTCCTCAAGGAGCTTGGGTTTTCTCCCAAGTCCCACATGTCCGTGGCTTCTGACGAAATGGTGACCGCCATTAAAGGGAAGTTCACCAAAGAGAAGCAGGAAGCCAAGAAGGAGATGCAGCACAAGGAGCAGATCAAAGAGGCGGTTCGCAAGAAGACGAATGTCGGCAGCGTTGAAATAAGTAACTCCGGGTCCCCCATAGCCGGGATGGTCCGGAAATTCGAGAAGAAACAGCGAAAGAAAGATCGGCGCAAACGCAAGGTTCGCAAGACGGTGGACAAAGATGAAGTCGCGCGCAGCTTCCGCTCGACGATGGCCAATATCAGTGGCGCCACCAAAGGCAAGAAGCGGTACAAAAGAGGCCCGCAGTCACAGTCATCCGAAGCGGATCTTCCGGAAAACGTCATTCTCGTGAACGAGTTCATGTCCGTTGCGGAACTCGCCAAGCAGGTTGATCATAAGCCGGCTGAGCTGATCGCCAAGCTCTTTGAAATGGGTATGATGGCGACCATCAACCAGCGCCTTGACATGGATACCATAGAAATGCTCGCCGCAGAGTACGGCCTCGAGACCAGACAGATCGAGGATGTCGGTGAGTTCGCCAAGGAAGAGGAGCACGAACAGGATCTCCAGCGACGTGCCCCGGTTGTGACGGTGATGGGACACGTCGATCATGGCAAGACGTCGCTGCTTGATTACATTCGCAAGACCAACGTCGTATCCGGCGAAGCAGGTGCCATCACCCAGCATATCGGCGCCTATGAAGTGAACTACAAGGGTGAGAGGATCGCCTTTCTGGATACCCCCGGCCACGAGGCCTTTACCGCCATGCGTGCCCGCGGAACCCAGATTACCGACATCGTGGTGCTCGTGGTTGCGGCCGATGACGGCGTCCGTCCTCAGACGATGGAAGCTATCGACCACGCCCGGGCCGCAAACGTGCCCATTATAGTCGCGATAAATAAAATCGATAAACCGAACGCAAATATAGATCAGGTCCGCACCCAACTCTCCAAATTGAATCTCATTTCGGAGGAATGGGGCGGCAAAACGATCATGGTAGAGGTATCCGCGAAGCAGGGGATCGGCATCGACAAGCTGCTTGAAATGATCCTGCTTCAGGCCGAGGTGATGGACCTTCGCGCCGATCCGCTCATTCGCGGCCAAGGCGTGGTAGTCGACGCCAAGCTGGAGAAAGGACGCGGCCCGGTCATTACGGTGATGATCCAGAAAGGTACCAGCCGGGTCGGCGACTCGGTCGTCGCCGGCATGTTCAGCGGCCGAATCCGTACGATTACCGATGATCTCGATCAGCGTCTTGATTCGATCGGCCCGTCGACGCCGGCACAGATCACCGGTTTGAACGGTGTGCCGCAGGCGGGTGACAGTTTCATCACAGTCCAAAACGACCAGGAGGCGAAAGAGATATCCACACATCGCAGCCAGATCAAGCGGGAGCAGGACTCCCGGCGACGGGTTGGAGCGGTGTCTCTCGACCGCGTTTTCGAGCGGATCAAAGAAGGCCAGATTAAGGAACTTCGTCTGATCATCAAAGGTGATGTCGACGGTTCGGTCGAAGTGCTTTCCGATACGCTTGGTAAGATCGCCACCGATGAAGTCAAGACGAACATCATCCACCGCGGGGTCGGAGCGATAACCGAATCGGATGTCCTCCTTGCCTCGGCGTCCGACGCGATCATTATCGGCTTCAGCGTTACCGTGGACAGCCGGGCCCGCGAGGTCGCCAAACAGGAGAAAGTGGATGTCCGCCAATACGATATTATCTACGAGGCGGAGAGCGACGTCAAAAAAGCGCTCGAAGGGATGCTGTCGCCGGAGCTCAACGAGCAATTTGTCGGACTCGCCGAGGTACGGAACACCTTCAAAGTGCCCAAAGTGGGCATGGTGGCAGGATGCTACGTCAAGGAAGGCCGGATAAGTCGTAAGGATAAAGTCCGATTGATCCGCGACGGCAAAGTGATCTATACGGGCAACATGAGTTCGTTGAAGCGGTTCAAGGACGACACCCGCGAGGTGCGTGAAGGATTCGAGTGTGGAATCGGTCTGGAGAACTTTAACGACGTGAAGGTGGGAGACAATATCGAGGCCATCGAGATTGTCGAGACCGCCCGAACGCTGAGTTAGCCGGTTATTGGTCACAGTAGTTTTGAAAGTTCGCCTGGATATTCCGGGTATCGGTTCTTTGAAGGAGAAACGACGGATACTGAAGTCGCTGATCGCGCGACTACGGAACGACTTTAACATTTCCGTATCTGAGGTCGACGACAACGACCGTATCCGCTCTGCCGTACTGGGTGCCGCAATAGTCTCCAACAGCAGCTCGTTTGGACATCAAGTGATTAACAAGGTGATGTTCAAGCTGGAATCGTCCCCCGAATACCACGTGATAGAAAGTTCGATAGAGAGTTACTGAGGTGAAGCAATATAAGCGCTCGACCCGAGTCGGCGAGCAGATACTTCGAGAATTATCCGGGCTCTTCCTGCGAGAATTTGCGGGCAAGTCTCCGGCCATGATCACCTTCACTCACGTGAAGTTAACTGATGACCTCAGGTATGCCACGGCGTATTACTCCTGCCTCGGCTCGTCCGAGGAGCAGGCAACGGTAGCAGAATACCTGGAGGCCGAGAAGAAGAAGATTCGACAGATGGTCAGCCGCAATCTCCGGCTAAGATTTGCACCGGAGTTCAGTTTCAAGTTCGACCACTCGATCGAAGAAGGTATCAGAATCGAGCAGTTACTGAATGAAATCAAAAGTGACACCGAGAAATAACCGGACGTTCACAACGAGCGAGCCCCCCGTCGACGAGATCCTTGAGCTCCTTCAGGACGCGCAAAACGTCCTGGTGGCGTCGCATATCGACCCTGACGGCGATGCGCTCGGCACCCAGCTTGCCTTTGCGGGCTATCTGCGTCGCGAAGGAAAACAGGTCACGCTGATTCGTGAAGCCGGAATTCCTGAAAAATATCAGTTCCTGCCCGGCGTGCAGCAGATACCCTGTATCGACGACTTCAAAAGCGATCAGCCGTTTGACACGGCGGTAATCCTTGAGTGTCCGAACCTCCACCGGATCGGGCGCGGCAGCCGTTTGCTGACCGAAGAGACGACGATTCTGAGTATCGATCACCACCGGGACAACGACGAGTTCGGTGCGATCAACTGGATCAATACCGCCGCGTCGTCGGTTGGCGAGATGGTCTTCGAGTTTTTCGAGCGAGTCGGATTCCCGATCGACCGAAATGTCGCAGAACTGCTATATACGGCGATCCTCACCGACACCGGTCGCTTCAGGTTCGCGTCCACATCGGGTCGGACTATGGAGATCGGTGGCAAACTGATCGAGGCCGGGGCCAATCCGCAGGAGATTTGCGACCAGATCTATTTCAACATGAGTCCTTCGACTATCAGGCTGATAGGCAAAGTCCTCAACGGAATCCGTTTCTTCAACAGCGATCAGATTTGTGTGATAACGCTAACCAGACAAATGCTCGAAGATTCAGGGGCTAAAGACTCAGATTCGGAGGGCCTGGTAGACTATACACTGTTTACGAGAGGCGTAAAGGCCGGCCTGATGCTCAAAGAGGTCGAGCAAGGTCTTACCAAGGCCTCTCTTCGATCGAGAAATAACATTAACGTCTCGACTATCGCCGCGCAGTTCGGCGGTGGCGGACATTTCAATGCTTCCGGGTGCACTCTTAATCTGGGGCTGGACGATGCCCGGAACGAACTGGTTAAAATTCTAAGCGAGGTAATTGATGAACAGGATGGGTAGGCCCTTTAACGGGATTCTCTTGCTCAACAAACCAAGCGGCATCACCAGCCATGACGCAGTCAGCGAGGTACGTAAGATCATAAGGCAACGGCGGGTCGGCCACACCGGAACGCTGGACCCGCGCGCCACCGGATTACTGGTCGTTTGTGTAGGGCGGGCGACCAAGATCGCCCAGTTTATTTCCGACATGGATAAGACCTACGAGGCGCGTATATATCTTGGTATGAAATCACGAACTTTCGACGCCGAGGGAGTCGATGAAATGCAGCAGCCGATGCCGGTTCCGGATCTCAATCCGGAAGTGATTAACGCTCTGCTGAGCGACTATATCGGTGTCATCAAGCAGAAAGTTCCGGCCTACTCGGCCGTTCGAGTCCAGGGACAGCGTCTGTACAAGATGGCAAGAAGCGGCAATGAAATCGAGCCCCCGGAACGAGAAATCGAAATCAAGCAGATCGAGCTGCTCGACTACAAGAAGCCGGAAATGACCATTCGGGTTACCTGCTCGAAAGGGACTTATATTCGCACCCTCGCCAATGATATCGGCGAGCGGCTGGAGTGCGGAGCTTACCTTTCCCAATTGAAACGAATTTCGGTGGGACATCTGAATATTCGCAACGCCTATGAATTCGAAGACGTCCGGGTTGCCTACGAACAAAACAGCCTTCATACTGTTCTGCTGAGATATCAGCAGGTCCTGAACTATCCGGCCTTTCGGATAACGGACGAGTTCAAACCGTTCGTTATTTCCGGCAAAGATCCTCAACGGAGTGATATTGTCGGCGTACACGGGAAATTCAAGGCGGGAGACAGGATTGTCCTGCGTGATTCCCTCGGCCGCAACCTCGCCGTCGGAACTGCGGAAATCGACTCCGACAAACTCGACGAGGCAGAGTCGGGAACAAAGTTTTTCAACTATGTAAGGGTGCTGAATTGAGCGTGACTTTCATTCGAGGACTGCAGAACTATCATCGGGAACCGGGACAATCCACGGTGGTGACAATTGGAACATTCGATGGAATCCACCTGGGTCACCAGGAAATCCTCCGCCAGGTACAGGAGGAAAGCCGCCGCCTCGGCCTGGAACCGGTCTTGATAACGTTCGACCCCCATCCGCGTGTAGTAGTGACGCCGGAGAACATTCCACTGCTGCTTACCTCGATCGAGGAGAAGGAGAAATTCATTCCGGATTTCTTCGAGGGGACCGTTCTTATCATCGAATTCAACGAAAGTATCAAAGAGCTGTCGGCCGAGGAGTTCATCAGGACGATTCTGGTTGAAACAGTCGGCGCCAGGAAGGTTATCGTCGGATATGACCACGCCTTCGGTAAAAACCGGAGTGGCAATATCCAGTCGCTCGAGACCTATGGCGAGAAGTACGGTTACGGAGTGGAGGTAGTCGGGCCGGTCCTTCTCAAGAATGAGCCGGTTTCGTCCTCCCGCGTCCGTCGCGCCATTCAGAACAACGAGTATCGCAATGCCCTGGAACTGCTCGGTCACGATTACGCAATTTACGGCGCAGTCGAGCGGGGAATCGGATTGGGACGGCGCCTCGGTTATCCCACCGCAAACGTTCGCTACAGCATTCGCAAATTGCTGCCGGCCGAAGGCGTCTATGTTTGCTGGGCTCAGATCGGCGACGAGACTCGTGACGGGATGATGTTTATCGGCAGGAACCACTTCAATCCGGCGCAACGGATCACGGTCGAAGCTAACCTGTTTGAATTCGACCGGGATATTTACGATCAGGAAATTATTGTATTTCCGACCCACTTCATCCGTGGCAACCAGAAATTCAACTCCACGGCTGAATTGATAAAGCAATTGGAACGAGATAAAATCAAAGTATTAGAAATAATCAATAAGGAGAAACAACATGGCAATGACCAAAGAGCGAAAAGCTCACATTATCGCTGAGCATCGGCTCCACGGAGCCGATACCGGGTCACCGGAGGTACAAATCGCTCTGCTCACCGATCGGATCAATTACTTGACCGATCACCTGAAGATGCACTCTAAGGATTTTCACAGTCGCCTGGGCCTGCTAAGGCTGGTCGGCAAACGCCGTCGCTTGCTCGATTATCTGAAGGACACCGATCTGGAAAGTTACCGGCAGGTAATCGGCGAACTTGGAATCAGGCGTTAGGAGTTACAGTAGTATATGTCACATAAAGTAGAACTTGAACTCGGCGGCCGCATGCTGGTAATCGAAAGCGGTAGGCTGGCCAAGCAGGCCAACGGCGCGGTCACGGTTCGTTACGGCGATTCCATGGTCGTGTCGACCGTCTGCGCCTCGAAGGAGCCCAAAGAAGGACAGGATTTCTTCCCGCTGACAGTCGAGTACCGCGAGAAGTCGTACGCGGCAGGGAAAATCCCCGGCGGCTTCTTCAAACGCGAAGGACGCCCCTCGGAGAAGGAAATCCTCTCCGCCCGTATTATCGACCGTCCGATCAGACCGCTCTTTCCCGATGACTTCAAAGGGGAGACCCAGTGTATCTCCTACGTCGTCAGCCACGATCAGAAGAACGATACCGACATTCTCGCTCTCATCGGTACTGCTTCGGCGATTGCCGTGTCGGATGTCCCGATTCAGAAGACTATCGCGGGCGCCCGGGTTGGCCGCATTGACGGCCAGTTGGTTATCAATCCGACAATTGACCAGATGGAAGACAGTGATATTTATATCACGATGGCCGGTTCGGCCGACGCGATCGCAATGGTCGAGGGTGGCGGACGGGAAATTCTCGAAGCTGATATGATCGAGGCCCTGACTTTCGGTCACGAACACATCAAACAGATCGTCGCGAAGATCGACGAGCTTCGCTCGATGTGCGGCAAGGAGAAATTCGAGTACACGCCGGTAGCTGTTGACGAGACGCTGACGGCGAAAGTTACCGAATTGGTCGGAACCCGGCTCAACGAATACAATCGCATAGCCGACAAAGATACTCGTTGCACCTCGAAAGAGGATATGAAGAAAGAAATCCTCGAGGCCCTCGCCGAGGAATTTCCGGAGAGCGAAGGCGCGATCAAGAATGTCATCCATGATCTCGACTCAGATTCTATGCGCCGTATGGTGCTCGATGAAAAGAAGCGTATCGACGGCCGCAATCCCGACGATATCCGGGATATCTCCTGCGAAGTCAGCTTCCTTCCGCGTGCCCACGGTTCAGCCGTGTTCACCCGCGGACAGACTCAGGCCCTGGTTGCAGTAACGCTCGGTACCAAGATGGACGAACAGCGGCTGGACGAACTTGAAGGCGAGTCGACCAAGAGCTATATGCTTCACTATAATTTCCCGCCGTTCTCTACCGGTGAGACCAAGCCGATCCGCGGGACCTCCCGTCGTGAAATCGGTCACGGTGCCCTGGCGGAGAGAGCGTTGTTCCCGGTCATACCGACCGAGACAAGCTTCCCGTATACGCTTCGCGTCGTGTCCGACATCATGGAGTCGAACGGTTCGTCATCGATGGCTTCTGTCTGCGGCGGATCTCTTGCGTTGATGGATGCCGGTGTGCCGACCAAGTCGGCGGTCGCAGGCATCGCCATGGGACTCATCAAAGAGAACGACAACGTCGTGATCCTGACTGACATCCTCGGTGATGAAGATCATTTCGGCGATATGGACTTCAAAGTGACCGGGACCTCCGAAGGTGTGACGGCTATTCAGATGGACATCAAGATTGCCGGCCTGGATATCGAGATTATGCGAGTTGCGCTGGACAAAGCCCGCAATGCACGCTTGAAAATTCTCGACATCATGCAGGCGACAATTCCGAAACATCGCGATCAACTCTCCGAGTACGCTCCACGAATTATTACCATCAAGATCAACCCGTCGAAGATCGGCGAGGTGATTGGCCCCGGTGGTAAGATTATTCGCGGAATTATCGAAGAGACCGGGTGCAAGATCGACATTGACGACGACGGTACGGTGTTAATCGCCACTACCGATGCCGCGGCCGGCCAGCGTGCTAAAGAGCGGATCGAAGCGATTGTCGAAGAAGCAGAGATCGGAAAAGTCTACGACGGCACCGTCCGGCGTGTGACCAATTTCGGCGCCTTTGTCGAGATCATCCCGGGAACCGACGGACTCGTGCATATCTCGGAACTTGACACCAGTCGGGTGAACCGGGTCGAAGATATTTGTCGGGTCGGCGATCGTTTGAAGGTCAAAGTGATCGACATCGACGGCGACGGCAAGATCCGTTTGTCCCGGAAAGTGTTGCTCACCGGAAACGGCGATTCTTCCTCGCGGAAGGACGAGCGGGAAGGAAAAGCGAGACAGCGCTGATGCCTCCTTCACGGAATTCCGGCGAAGCAGCGTTCCAGAAGACCGTTTTACCGAACGGATTGAGGGTACTGACTGAAGAGATTCCCTCGGTCCGTTCGATTTCTATCGGTGTATGGATCGATGTAGGCTCGCGGTGCGAAACGGCCGAGGAAAACGGCGTCTCGCACCTGATCGAGCACATGCTCTTCAAAGGGACCAAGACCCGCAATGCAAGGCAGATAGCCTCGGTCCTTGAGTCGGTCGGAGGATCGCTCAATGCGTTCACTTCGAAAGAGCAGACCTGCTACACGGCCCGGGTACTGGACGACTATCTTGATATCGCGGTCGATGTTCTTGCGGACCTTACCTGCAACGCCACATTGACCCCGCTGAATCTTGCTCGCGAGAAGAAAGTCATCCTCGAAGAAATCCACGAAAGCGTGGAGACCCCGGCCGATCATATCCACGACATCTTTGCCGAGACCTATTGGGGATCACATCCCCTCGGACGAACTATACTCGGGACGACAAAGGGAATTAGCTCGATGCCGCGGGCACGCATTCTTTCGTATCTCCGGAAGAATTATCGGGCCGGTTCGATTGTCATCTCTGCCGCCGGTTCGGTATCGCATCGAAAGCTGATCAAGCTCGTCAAAGAGAAATTTCGCTTTGCGGAGGGCAGTTCCGTGTCGTTTGAACCTGCCGCCCGGGTGCAGGACAAGAGATACACGGTCAAGGCGAACGACAACAACCAGATTCATGTCAGCCTCGGATTCCCCGGAGTCGAGTATGGTTCCGAGCAACGCATGGCTGCTCTGGTTGCGCATACATATCTCGGTGGTGGCATGTCTTCGGCGTTGTTCCAGAAGATCCGAGAAGAGAAGGGACTGGCTTATTCCGTATACACGTTCAACGATTTCTATCGGGATGCCGGCATTTTCGGCGCCTACATGGCGACCGACAAGAAGAACCTCCAGCAGTGCGTTGAGATCACGGTAAAGGTTCTCGAAGGATTGAAAAAAAGAAAGCTGTCCTCGTCCAAGATGGACACCACAAAAGCACAGGTCAAGGGGCACCTCACCCTGGCGATGGAGTCAACTGCCGGACGTCAGAATCGACTCGGTCGGACCGAGTTGATGCTCGGACGACACATCACGCTAAAAGAGACTCTCAAAGTAATCGATCGGGTAACTGCGTCGGACATTGCAGATTTCGCCAACCGGTGTTTTGATCGTACTCAAATGGCCATAGCCGTCCTTGGACCGGCCCAGGCGAGCGCCATTAAGCATGTCGCCGGATGATTCCGACAACAGATCCGATCTGACCGCGGCGCCTGGGCAGGTGCTGGCTTTCCATAAACTTCTCGACAGGTTCAGCTACGGCTCCACCAATTACTCACCTCGCCGATTTGTCCGGTTGATTGAAAGATTGGTCAAGGCGGGGTTCTGTTTGAATGCCTCCGATCAAGCCAGTTCCGACAAACGCCTGCTCTTTACCTTTGACGATGGCTACGAACATCTTGCTGACGTTCTTCCGCCCCTCATGGACAAGTTTGCTTTGCGGCCCGTGATCTTTGTGCCGACGGCCAATATTGGAAAAGACAATGCCTGGGACTACAGCCACTGGTTTCAGAGCACACCGCATCTTGACCGGAGTCAGATTCAGGAGCTCAGCAAGCTCGGTGCGATGTTTGGCAGTCACGGGCACAGCCACCGGTCACTAACCGGACTCAGTGACGGCGCCTTGAAAGACGAGCTCGAACGGTCAAAGGCCATGCTGGAAGATATCTGCGGAATTGAGGTCACATCGCTGAGTTACCCTTTCGGCAAAGTAGACCAGCGGGTTCGGGAGACTGCTGCAGAGGTGGGGTATAGATTCGGATACACAATGAAATTTCCATCGAGGTCTGACTCGCCGCTTGCCCGCGGGCGTTTCGCCGTCTACGGCTTCGATAGCAGCTTCACGATCCTTCAGCGGCTCAACCGCGGGCCGCTGTACCCGATCGAAAAGGCAAAAGCCGCCTTCGTGAACTTCCTGTCCGGCGGGACCGTCCTCCTCCATCGAATAAGCGGCAGGGGAGAGGGCGAAGATTCCTCAATCCCCACGTCCCGGTAAAAGCCTTGCATTTGCTCTTCCTTTTTGCTACTTTTTTTGCTCATACATAACGATGACAAGGTGTTGCGAAAATGGAAGTAAAGCTCGACAGATACAATTTCAAAGAAATCGAATCCCGGTGGCAAAAGACCTGGGATGAAACCGGATTATTCCGCGCTCCGGAAATGCCCTCGCACGACAACAAGTTCTATATGCTCGTGATGTTTGCTTATCCTTCGGGCGATATCCACATGGGCCATTTCCGAAACTACATCATCGGCGACGCCGTCGCGAGACGACAAATGATGCTGGGCAAAGCGGTGCTTCATCCGTTCGGTTGGGACGCTTTCGGCCTGCCCGCCGAGCGCGCCGCTATCAAACGGCATATTCACCCGCAGGAGTGGACCTTGCAGAATATAGCTCAATCGCGAGCAACCCTTCAAAAAGTTGGGATCTCGTTTGACTGGAGCCGCGAGGTTACTTCGTGCCTGCCGGATTACTACAAATGGACCCAGTGGATGTTTGTTGAGCTGTTCAAGAAGGGCCTCGCCTATCGCAAACGCGGATTTGTTAACTGGTGCCCCGAAGACAAGACGGTATTGGCTAACGAACAGGTCAAAGACGGCAAGTGCGAGCGATGCGGTACTGAAGTTGTCAAGAAAGAACAGGTACAGTGGTACTTCAAGATTACCGACTACGCCGATCGGCTGATCGATGATCTGGATGACCTCCCGGACTGGCCGGACAACGTGAAGACGATGCAGAAAGAATGGATTGGTCGGTCGTATGGTGCGGAGATCGACTTCACGATCGAAGAAACCGGCGAAAAGCTCCCGGTCTTTACCACTCGCCCGGATACGATTTTCGGCGTCACTTTTATGGCGATCGCACCCGAGGCAGAAATTCTGGGTCATCTTGAGCTCTCCGGCGACGAAAAGAAGCGTGTCGACGAATACCGAAAACAAGCCTTGAGCAGAAGCGATATCGAGCGGGCCGCGGTAACCGATGAAAAAGACGGTGTGTTCACCGGCAAGTACGCGATAAACCCATTCAACGGTGAGAAGGTTCAGCTTTGGGTAGCAGACTATGTCCTGGCGGGGTATGGCACCGGTGCCGTTATGGGCGTCCCGGCACACGACACTCGGGACTTCGCATTCGCCAAAAAGTACGACATTCCGATTAAAGTGGTAATTCACCCGGATAAGCATACCAGGCTGAATGTCAATGAGATGGACGACGCTTATACCGAGTATGGCCCGATGGTGAACTCAGGTGAATTCGACGGTCTGTCCGGAGCAGAAGCTATCAAGAAAGTGACCGAGGCAGCTGAAGCGAAGGGCTTCGGGCGAGAGAAAGTAAACTATAAGCTAAAGGATTGGTCGATCTCGCGTCAGCGTTACTGGGGTTGTCCCATTCCGATAATTCACTGCGAGAAATGCGGCGAAGTGGCGGTCGAGGAGAAAGATCTGCCAGTGCTTCTGCCCAAGGTGGAAAACTACACTCCGAAGGGAAGGTCTCCACTGGCCGACGTTCCGGAATATATGCATGTCAAATGTCCGAAGTGCGGGGGAGAGGCCGAACGGGACCCGGACACGATGGATACGTTCGTGTGCTCGTCGTGGTACTTTCTGAGATACGTTGATCCCCACAATGACAAGGAGCCGTTCGACAAGAAGAAGGCGGCTGCCTGGATGCCGATCAATTTGTATATCGGAGGGATTACCCACGCTACCGGTCACCTGATCTATTTCCGATTCTTCCACAAATTCCTGCAGGATATCGGCTGGGTGAACACTCCGGAGCCGGCCACGAAGCTGTTTAACCACGGTATGGTGATGGACGCCAAAGGCGAAGTAATGTCAAAGTCACTCGGGAATGTCGTGTCTCCGATCGATCTGATGGCTACTCGAGGAGTCGATGTCAGCCGGTTGGCCATGTATTTCACGGCGCCTTCGGAAAAAGAAGTGCTCTGGAGCGACGAAAGCATAACCGGAGTCGAGAAGTTTGTGCTTAACAAGTTCTATCCATTGCACGCTGGTTTGCGTGACGCTAAGCCGGACTTAAAGCAATACTTTAAGCGATCCGACCTCAGCGACGCTGAGTGGACATTATACATCAAGCTGAACCAGACAATCAGGAAAGTGTCCGAATCGATCGACCGTCTTCAGTTTAATACCGCAATCGCGGCCTTGATGGAACTCGTTCGTGATTACGATTCAGCGGCCGTGAAAAACGATCGGTTCAATGATTATCTGATCCTGAAGGCGGTTCAGTTGATTGCGCCGATGACGCCGCATCTGTCGGAGGAAATCTGGAGCCTGGCCGGTAATACTGACTCAATATTCAAGTCGCATTGGCCGGAGTTTGATCCGGAGGCGGTCACGGCGGATACGATTGAGATTGCCGTCCAGGTGAACGGAAAACTACGCGACTCAGTTCAAGTCCCGGTTGACGCCGATCAGAGTCAGGTTGAGCAGGAGGCCGGAAAGAGCGCCCGGGTCAGCAGCTTTCTGGAAGGCAAGACGGTCGTTAAGAAGATCTATGTGCCCGGTCGAATCCTTAATATTGTCGTAAAGGGATAAGCGTTGGCGACGATGGCTCAGTCGTCTCGCCGGGATGCCGATGAAACGATGTAGCGAATTGATTTGAGTCGTAGTTGGAAGTTAACATAATATATCTTATGGGACATTGTGATTGGTCTGAATGAAGCTATCAATCGTTATTCCGGTATATAATGAGGTCTCCACTATCGAGGAGATTGTCCGGCGGGTAAAAGCCTCCCCGGTGGCCGATAAAGAGATTATTCTGGTCGACGACTTCTCCACCGATGGTACCCGTGACCTTCTCAAATCTGCTCTCGAGTCACAGGTTGACAAGATAGTCTATCAGCCGAAGAACTCCGGCAAAGGCTTCGCCCTCAAGACCGGGTTCGCGCACGCTACGGGCGATATAGTCATCGTCCAGGACGCCGATCTCGAGTATGATCCTAACGAGTATCCTCTCATTATCAGGCCGATCGCCGCTGACCAAGCTGATGTCGTTTACGGTTCCCGATTTCAGGGCGGCGGGCCCCATCGTGTCGTCTACTTCTGGCATTATATAGGCAACAAGCTGCTGACCTTGCTATCCAACATGTTCACCAATCTCAACCTTACCGACATGGAAACGTGCTACAAGGCGTTCCGCCGTGATCTGATCCAGTCTATTAATATCGAAGAGAACCGGTTCGGATTCGAGCCGGAGATTACGGCGAAGATCGCGAAGCGTCGCGTGCGCGTATATGAGATTGGGATATCGTATTACGGCAGAACGTACGATGAAGGTAAAAAGATCGGCTGGCGGGACGGCATGAAGGCGGTTTGGTGTATCGTTAAGTACAATCTGTTCAGGTGAAGTAACACTTTAAGCCCAGCCTCGGCGGGCCAGATCGCGCCGCTGAGCCTCATAGATCTTTCTCGGTTTGATAGCTTCCAGATACCATTCGATATTCAACCGAATCCCTTCTTCAAGCGATACTTTAGGTTGATATCCGAGCAGTTTTCGGGCCCGTCCGATATCAGCAACGAACGTCGAGATTTCCCCGGTCCGTTTCTTGCCGAGGCGGATTTGCGATTTCGACCCGAGGTCTTTGATAATAATTCGGGCGACATCGATAATTTTTGCCCCTTTGCCTGCCGTAATGTTCAGCGTGTTGGGCGCGACCCGGTCGAACTTCTTGACAATTCGCACCAGGCCATCGATCGCGTCATCCGTATAGGTGAAATCCAGTTTCTTTTCCTCACCGAAGATACTGATATCGCGATCGCGGCGGGCGTAGTAGATAAATAGTGGCACCGCCCGCTCGGAAACATCGAATCGCCCATATACGTTGGACAGCCTCACGATCACCGGCTTGATGTCATAACATTCATGGTAAGCATGAATCAAAGATTCCGCGGCAAACTTCGAAGCTGTATAAGGAGACTTGATCCGGGTAACGTGGGTGGAGTCTTCCTTTCGCGGCCTCTGCCCCGGCGACTCGCCGTAGACCTCCCTCGACGAAGAAAAGACAAACCGCTTCACTCCGCGCTTGCGTGCAAACTCGAGTATGTTGTGAGTCATTACGTAGTTGTCGAGGGCCTTCTGCGGATCGACTACCAGGTCGTGAACCCGCGCATTCGAAGCGAGATGCACGATAACGTCGGGGATCTGCCGAACTCGGAGCTTATCCAGCGGCTTACGGAGGTCGTGATAGACGGTAGCTTTCTCTATTCGTTTATCCCAGTAGGTCGGTTTGATGTCGAGCGGGATCGTACGGAAACCCTGCGCCGTCAACTCCTGCACCAGGGCAGTTCCGACGGTGCCTGAAGAACCGGTGACCATGACTGTTCGAACCATCGCTGTAATTCGATCCTTTCGATAGCCCTACGGCACCGTCAACGTGGATCGGTGGACCGTATGTTTGTGCTCAGAAATATCGGATAATATAAGGGATAACCAAGAAAAACCTAACGGTAATTTTCTCAGATCTGTCGGTAACCCCAGTCGATAAGCTTGCGGGCAACACGGAAGCGGAGCCGGTCTCCCGGCACGCCGAGGACCACGAGCGTCAGCCTCTCCCCTGCCTTATTCTTCACCAGCGATGTCAGGCAGTAGTCGGCCGCTCTGATATATCCGGTCTTCCCGCTCAGGACTTTGTACGGCGAGTAAATGAGCAGGTTGGTATTCGCGAGCTGGATGTAGGTCCGTTTTCGATTAGCTACCTTGACGCGCGCCCGCTTTGTGGAAGTTATCTTCTTGATGAGAGGATATTCGTAGGCGTAGTGCAGAATCTTGGCGACCTCATGGGCGGTCGATACATTTCGCTTATCGAGTCCGGTCGGTTCGTAGAAGCAGCTGTTTTTCAACCCGAGCTGTTTGACTTTCCGGTTCATCTCTTTAGCAAAGTCCTCATACGTCCCGCTGGTTGCTCTTGCCAGAGCGCGGGCCGCCCGGTTGTCCGAATTCAGGAGTGCACAGTACATCAGATCAAGCACCGTAAATCGGTATCCGACCCGAAGGCGCGAGCGTGAGGATCGGTGAGCGTCCTGTTTCGTTATGCTGACTTCTTTGTTGAGATCGACATTGTTGTCAATCACGACCATTGCCGTAACCAGCTTGCTGATCGACGCGATCGGGCGGACTTCGTCCGCCCCCTTCGCGTACAGAACCTGTCCGTTGTCATAGTCGACGAGGATCGCCGCCTTGGTATTCAGATACGGCTTGCTGTCCGGCAGGTGGTCGAAATCGAAATGATAGGTGTCGTTGTTCAGGGTAGCCGCGGCGGTAAGCGCTCCCGTGTCGGCCTCGAGGAAATAGACGGTATTCGCCGAGAAAAAGACGAAGGCGGCCAGGAACAGCAGAACTTTCGGCAATGTCGAGCGACGTACTATCATTTGTTCAATACTTCACCCACTTAATTATTTCAGGTAGCGTCGGACGTTTCCCGTACATCAGGATACCGATACGGAAGATTTTCGCAGTCAGCCAGATCATGCCGACAATGGTGATAACGACCAGGATGAATCCGAGCGTCGCTTCGCCGATTATCCCGCTGAACAGAGACACCGTGGAAAGGCTCGGAGCGAGAAAGACCACCCGCATCATCATCATCGTCGGAGTCAGAAACGGTATCAGCGACAGCGTCACCGCCAGCGTTGAATGCGGCTCCTGGATTACGTAGATGCCGATGATGATCGGCAGAATGATCAGCATCGCGATCGGCATCACGAAACTCTGGGCCTCTTTCTCCGAATTCACGATCGAACCGATAAGCGCAAAAATGGTCGAATACAAAATGTAACCCGATACCAAGAAGAGCACGAAGAACACAATGATGGCCGGGTTGAAAACCATTCGATCGACTGCCGGATTCACTGCGAAAGCCGACTTCATCGAATACACTATTCCCCCCAGTACAAGCCAGACGGCTACTTGCGTGAATGTAGCCGCCCCAAGACCGAGGACCTTGCCGATCATCAGTTGGAACGGCGTTACGGAGGATACCAGGACCTCCATAATTCGCGAGTTCTTTTCCTCGATAACCGATCGCATGATCAGCTGGCCGTAACCGAACAGCATAACATAGATTATCATGACGAAGGTAAACGCCGTGAAGTATTTGACGTCAAAAGGAATCGACGCTCCCCGGGCATCTCGCAAGGTCAGATCGACACTTTTGGTCAACTTGAGCACCGAATCGACACCCACGTTTACATCAGATTCTTCGAGCCGGATGGTTGAAATGATATTGGACAGCTGATGCTCGAACCGGTTGATGCTCACGATATTGTCTGAATTCGTGACCAGATACATGTTTGTATCCACCATTTGCGCATTGGGCCTCACGACGAGGAAATACTTCAAGTCCTTGTTTACGATGAGATTCCTCAGAGAGTCATTGATCTGGTTGAATTGCTCATCCTGATCGGGTCGAAGCTCGAAAACCTGTGTGACATCGTAATAGGGGACATCGGTCTTCCCTATCTTATATTCGGCCAGGGACTTTTTGAATTGAGTGCCGATGTGCTGCCCGCTCTGGTCGATCACTGCGAGTTGCTCGGTACTTGAGGACTTCGTTCTCGCCAGCATGGCCGGCAGCAGCACAAACGCCGCCATGATCGCCGGCGTCAGGATAATGCCGATGAGGAATGATTTCTTTTTGACTACCTGCGCATATTCACGCTTGAAAATAATCCAGAACTTAGACATTGCTCACCCCCTTCGGCTGATGGAGCTCCGAGGGATCGACTTTGGCCATGTCGATGAATATGTCGTAGAGCGAGGGTTCGACAATTTCAAAGCGCCTTACCGAAACTCTGTCGACAACGGCCCGAAGGATAGCGTCCGGTTTGGCGCCGTCTTCGAGCTGCAATTCGATATAGTTATTGAATTCGGTCATTCGCTTCACTCCCGGAAGCGATGACATGAACAGCCCGTCACCGTCGATATCGAACTGCACCGAATTTGACCCAAACTGAGCCTTCACGTCGGTCAGACGGCCATCGATCACCTTCTCCCCTCTCGAAATCATGCAAATATGGTCGCACAGCTTCTCTGCTTGCTCCATAACATGGGTCGAAAAGAGAATCGTCTTACCCGACCGCTTGAGATCCATTATTATGTCTTTGATCAGTTCCATATTCAGCGGATCGAGCCCGGAAAAAATCTCGTCGAGGATGATCAGCTCAGGTTCGTGCATAATGGTCGTAATGAACTGAAGTTTCTGGGCCATCCCTTTGGACAGCTCCTCGACTTTGCGGTGCTTATAATCGAGCAGGTCCACCCTCCCGAGCCAGTAGTCGGCCTTCTCGTTCACCTTTGATGTCGGATAGCCCTTCAAATTGGCCATATAGGTCATCACTTCCAGTACGGTCATTTTCTTGTACAGGCCGCGTTCTTCCGGCAGATATCCGACTTTATCTTTGAACTGGGCGTTTGCCTTCTTTCCTTCGAAGAGCACTTCGCCGGAGTCCGGAATCGTGATATCCATTATCATGCGAATAGTGGTGGTTTTCCCGGCGCCGTTCGGCCCGATGATGCCGTAGATGACACCTTCCGGCACTTCCAGCGACAGGTCGTTGACCGCCACCTTCTCATCGAAAGCCTTTCGAATGTTAACCAGTTTCAGGATCATGGGTTACCTTCTAATCTCAGGTTGCGTGTAAGTAATCATTGCGAGCCGCGCGGTCAACAAAAAACCTGTAGACAGCGGTCAGTCGCCGATCATTTTCATAAAATCCGAGGCATTTCTCGCTGCCTGCCCCAGGTGGCAGTTATTGAAAAAGACATACACCCGCTTAACTTTGTCGGCCAGTTTCCGGACCTTTTCTTTCCATTCAAGGAGCTCTTCTTCGGAATATGAATAGTCGTAACGAAGTGGTCCACCGTTCCACCAGTGCTCCCTGTTGCGGCCGTGCAATCGGATATAGCCGGTGTCGGTGGTCGCAAACGAGTCCGGTTTGAGCAGCCCGGGCAGCTCCGGTTCATCGACGCAGACATAGCCGATGCCTTCCTTCTTCAGGTAGTCGTACATGGGCCGGTTCACCCAGCCGTTGTGGCGAAACTCGACAAATAGCGGATTGGGATCGATCATTTCCCGGCAGAGCGAAAGATACTCAAGTGAATCCTGGCTGAACTTGAACGAATAGGGAAACTGAGCAAGCAACCCGGACAGTTTGCCCGATTCCGCGAAAGGTTTGATCGCCTCACGGAAAGCAACATGATCTTTTTCGAGATCGGTCCGTCGATGGGTGAAAGACTGCGGTACCTTGAGGATGAAATCGAACCCTTCGGGCGCCTTTTTGACCATGTTGGCCATGACTGCAGGATGCGGGATACGATAGTACGTGGAATTGACTTCGACCGTAGGAAAGAACTTCACATAGTAGTCAAGCATCTTTCCCTTCTGAACATCGGCCGGATAGAACTTATCTCGCCAGTCCTCAAAGCTGTACCCCGAGGTGCCTACCCGTATTTGCGGTGTGGTTGTCATTGTTTGGCGCGACTGTTCCTTTGCGAATTTAACGACCGCCGGCATTCGCCTGCATCGATCTTGTCTTCAATAAAGAGGGATACTACCGATACGAAGATATATTCAAGCAGTTGCCGAAGTAATCACTTTTTTCGATCGGCGGGTATTTGTTGAAATCGTACAAAGCCGCACTTCGGACAGACCCACTTGTGCTGTTTGTGAAAGGTCCGTTTCCGCTCTATCATGGCGGATTTGCACCGAGGGCAGGTCATAGTTCAGTGTGTAAGATGAAGGAAGTCGGTGAGAAGAAATTCCATACGACCGATGAAGGTTGACATCCGGGACATTACCGTATAACCGAAGGTGGTGCCGAAAAAGATCATCAGAAAACAGGTTCCCAACCGCGCAAACTTCCCGAATATGCCCTTATGTTCCCGACTGAAATAAAAGTACGCGAGGGTTGCCAGCAGTCCGACCACAACTACTATACCGGACACGTTCAGATTCCCGCTTGCCGTGACGAATGGTGTTACCGTCGCCGACATCTGCTTCAGCGTCCTCGCATAGAGCATCGCGGGAATAGCCACGCCTGCTCCTGATCCGATCATGACAGCTATCGGCAGGCGTGATACCGCTGTAGTTTTTCTGCTGAACCGTCCGAGCATCAGAAGACCCAGCAACAACGGAATTATCAGCCATAAGTTGGATCCGTTGAACAACGGTTCGAACAAAATCGACATCAGCGTGTTCGTCCATGTGATTACCAGGATATAACCGATCGACACACCAATCAACAGTGACTCAGCCGCCCGATAAATCGGATTATCCCTATAGAGGAAAGACAGAATCGCCAGAGTCAGGAGTCCGGCGACGAGTGTGCCCGCAGTCATCGCGACCTCCCCTTCTTCTTTCGTTCAGAGAAGTAGATGACATTTCCGATTATGATCAGCAGAATGACATAGAGATGCGAACTTGTCTGAGCGAGCATCCCTCGCGATCCGCCGCCACCGATTCCGAGCAGCTTCTCATATTCGGCCGCTCCGACCAAACCTCCGACCATCGAGTACAACTGTCCCGAGGCCAGATAAGGATCGTAACTGGTCACCATCGCCGCCGTCACCGCCGCCAGCACTCGAACATGGTAGCGTGCCGCCCCATACTCGATCCAGTGGGTCGTAAAGTTCCCGTCGGCAATCGAAATGACCGCCGAGACATCGTCATAGTTCTTCACGAGTTTCGTCAACGGATAGCTTGCGTACGGCTGACCAAGATAATCCTGAGGGTAGGTTTGTTCGATCGATTCCCCCATCGAGAGAATTGCCGCTATATATTGCGGCCGGAAGCCGAGATAAACATAGTCCTTTCCGTACTCCCGTCCATACTCTTTCGCCGTGTTACGCATCATACGATATCCGATCAAAGTACCTTCCGAGAGTAATGATACACCTATCAGTTTGAGGTCCTTCTTAAAGGCATGGCGAAGAATGGCCTGCGACAGCGGCCGAATTTCCGGAAGGGACGAAGCTTCGTGATCGAACGAAACGATCAGCACTGAACCGGCCGGCAGGGAGTCGATATAGTTGAACATCTTTTGCGTATTCGGAGAGATCCGGAGCTTCATCGGAATATGAATCAACATAGCAGCCGTCACAACTACGAACAGTCCGATAAATGCCCAGTGCCGGGACTCAAGTCTCATTACCTCTCCCCTCCCAGCCAGGTTCGCTCGATGCCGATAATGACGCGAAGTGATGTAGTCAGGGATCCGAGTCCGATTCCAATAAGCACCGCCCGGCGGGCCGCCATCGAAGGAAAGTCACGCACCCACTCCGCCCATTGCGGGAGCGGATCGGAAAAGACCCAGCCGATATTCGACCGGCTCAGCAGTATCAACAGCGCAGAGATCAATAGGACGGCAGCCGGCAGAGACCTCGCGCGAAATCCACGGTAGGAAGCCGAAGCGACAAAGAATGCCAGGAGGGCAAATACGGTCGACTGCATCGGTGCCTGAACATTTTCGAACATCCACATAAACGGTGTATCTGCCTTGATCCCCCAAATTATAGCAAGGACGGGCATGACGGCGAATCCGGCCAACGCGATCATCCGATAAGGGCGCCCGTTGCCCCGCTGAAACTCCATGAGATTGTTCCGCGCGAAGCTGATCACTCCGACTATCAGCGCGAAAGCAAATATTATCTGCCAGTATTCAAGTATCGTCTGGTTCAGCTTGCGAGCAACCGGGTGTTCGGAGAAGTACTGCGCGAACATGACCAGTCCGAATACGAAGCTGACTATGAGCGGGATGCGGCGGTTCATCAGAAGACCCACCAGGTACTGAGGGGATGACCGGAGATTGCCTGCACTGTCGCCCAGACCACGGAGACCACAAGCGCGGCCGCGATGAGCACTTTCATTATATCCTGCGCGCGGACCGAAGCAAGGATCGACGGATTACCGGAGAGGTATCCGGAAGCGGCGAAAAGCTCTTCGCCGATCAAAGTGTAGTCACAGGCGACAATGAAGAAAGCGAGCTGAATTGTTGAGTCGGTGCCGGCGATCTGGATCGCATTAATTGAATTCCCCGTCTCAGCTAAAATCAGCGACTCGGCTTCGAACGTGCCGAGCAGAAATATCGAGGCCGGTTTCGTTCGAGAAATCAATCCATCGACCGCCGCGGCATAGCCGAACTGCGATGACGAAACGTAGGTAATGTCATCCGCACGATACCGGTCGGGATAACCGGCCGCGGAGTAAGCTCCGAGTACAACCTCCTGAGCGACCGCCATGATCACCGGATCGTGGGTGGGAAAAATCAGCTGACAATCGTATGAGGCAGTTTTCTCGGCGACATGACTGAGAATGTTCAGCGAAGCTATCGTGGTTGGTCGTTGAATATCGCCACCCCAGCCGGGCGTGTAGAGTACCGGTCGCGCCATTTCCGTTGCTCGACCGATGGCATCCTCCACCGCCCGCAGTCCGGCTATAGCGCGAACCTTATACTTGTCGCGGCTTTTCTTGTGAAAAGTCGTGAACATGACTATGGCGATACTTATGATCGAGACAACAAGCGTTGCCAATGTGCTCAGATTGAACCAAGCGGTATTCGCTTCCGCCAGGAGTGCGAAATGGATAGGAAACATAGGAATACGGAACTACGGGTCAGGCGGGGAAGCAACAAAAAGATATAGGCGTGTCCGAGGTTGTCTTGCACGACGCGTACGGCTCAATCATGGACGTATTGTCAGGTCTCAGCCAATCCGAGATATTTGTAGGGCGGCCTCGTCTTCGAGCCCGCCGCGCCGAACATACCGCAAGGCATGGCGCCTTGATGCAGGATTGAGAATATCGACCTCCCGATATGTGCGATCAGGCCGGGCGTAGTAATGTGGCGCCTACACGCTCTAATCTCGGCCACTTAACCTGCACCGGAAAAAAACAACAGCTTTCAGGCAAATTCTCTGTACTATCAGCGCTTGCTTGACCTCTGTGAGTCGAGGTCAAGGGGTTCCACCTTGACAATCATAGATAGGTTAGGTATACTTTAATAGATTCCATTTCAGGTTACACAGCTACGCAGGCAAAATCATGGTGCAATAGGATGAAAATAAGCAGTCTCCTGGCGGTGCTTCTTATCTCATTGGGATCATTTGGAGCCGCCGACGCTCAAACCTTTACCCCGCTCAGTTCGGTGTTCGATGGTATGTCATTCGGGACGGTCGATTGGGGGGACTACGATGGCGACGGCGATCTCGACCTGCTTCTTTTCGGTGCTGCCACCGGAGAGGATATTGCCAGACTTTACCGTAACGACAACGGCAGTTTCGTGCCGGTCGCGGACACCTTTCAAGCGGCAACCGACAATTCCGCCGCCTGGGGAGATTTTGACAGTGACGGTGACCTGGACTTCATCATGTCGTATCAGTTGGCCAGCGAGGGTGAAGGGACAATACTTTACCGAAACGATGGCAACGACCAGTTTACGGCGCTCGATATTTCCGTCCCCGGGCTGTCCCAGGGATATGTCGACTGGGGGGATTTTGATAACGACGGTGATCAGGATTTCGTTATTATGGGAAGCGGCTCCTTCCCTCTCGGGGATGTCACACGGGTTTATCGCAACGATGGCGGCGGAGTATTCACGGATATCGATGCCGGGCTGATGGACCTCAGGCGGGGGACGGTGGAATGGGGGGATTTCGACAACGATGGTGACCTTGATATTCTTCAGGAAGGCACCGCCGGTTTCGCCCTTACTAGGACGCTGCTCTATCGCAACGATGGAGGCGGAACATTTACCCTGGTCCCGACCGGCCTGAAAGGGGTTTACGATGGTCAGGCACACTGGGGGGATTATGACCGGGACGGCGATCTTGACATTCTGATTGATGGAAGTGACAGCACTACCGATAGATTTACGATCGTATATCGGAACGATGGCTCGGGAACGTTTACGGATATAGGTGCCACTCTGCCCGTGGCCGGCGAAGGAAGTTCGATCGGATGGGGAGACTGCGACAATGACGGCGATCTCGATGTCGCCATAACTTCCGCCGGAACCGGCTTCAACGATGTCTACCAGTATCTTTCCGATTCTACCTATGTCCAGCTAAACGTACCCATACAGGGAATATGTTGTGGCTCCCTGGCTTGGGGGGACTATGACAGCGATAACGACCTCGATCTGGTTTCAGCGCAGCTGCTGTCAGGGACAATACTGTATCGAAACGACATCGCCACGAAGAATACTCCCCCCTTCCCTCCCAATGGGCTGCAGTCGGCAGTTGTCGGAAGCACGGCTACGCTAAGTTGGCAGGAGGGATCGGACCCCGAGACCGGATCGGCCGGACTGTCCTACAACCTGCGAGTCGGCACCACGCCCGGCGGAGTCGATATAGTCTCCCCCATGTCGAACCCGTCCACCGGATACCACTTTCTCGCCGACATGGGGAATGTGTTCGAGAACAAATCATGGAAAGTTGTCGGCCTGTCCGAAGGTACTTACTTCTGGAGCGTTCAGTCGATCGATAATAACTTCACCGGATCAATATTCGCCGGCGAGCAGATTTTCGTTGTCGGTTCGCCTGAGTATGTGTGTGGGGATATCAATCTCGATGGAGAGGGACCGGATATCGCCGATTTGATCTATCTGGTCGACTATATGTTCGCCGACGGCCCTCCTCCGCCGATGATCGCGGTAGCCGACATCAACAATTCGGGTGGGAATGTCGACATCTCCGACCTGATCTACTTTGTCGATTTCATGTTCGGCAGTGGTCCTGCTCCCACCTGCGGTTGAGTTTGCGTCGCGGGACACTTCCTCTTTTTTTTAATTGCTCCGAAACCTGCTCCCTGCTTTCTTGTGCAAAATTGTCCATCAGACGAGGATTTGCTCTTATGAAACCGAAAGTATACATTGCCCTGTTTTTCGCCTTCATTTTCTGTATCTCACGCGCGTCGGCCAAAACGACTATTTCCTGGTGGCAGTTCTGGACCGATCCGGATATCAAGCCGGTGATCGAATCGATGGTCTCGGATTTCCAGAAGGCCAACCCGGATATCAGTGTCGAACTGACCGATCTAACCTGGGCGAACGGGCACGAGAAAATCGCGATCGCCTTCGGGTCGAACACCGGACCGGACATTGTTGAACTCGGCTCCGACTGGATCGCCGAGTTTGCCTCGAATGGACTGCTCAAAGATGTCTCTTCGGAGATCGCGCCGGACTCTTCCCAGTTTCAGGGATGGGGAATGTCCACATATAAAGGCAAAGTCTACGCTCAACCCTGGATTCTCGGCACCCGCGTCCTGTTCGGGAATCGCGACTTGCTGAATAAAGCCGGGTATGCTCCCGACTGGGTACCGGTCAGATGGAATGAACTGATGTACGCTGCGAAAAAGATAAACCGGCTGGGCAAGGACTATTACGGCTGGGGTTCGAATACTGCGGAGAAGCACCGTCTTTACAAGAAATTCCTGCCGTTCTTCTGGTCGAACGACGCACAGATCTTTTCGGACGGCGGCAAGTATTGCCTGATCGCGTCCGACAAAGCCGTATACGCCCTTACCTTCTATAAGCAATTGAACGATTCCTGCGGCTATGTTGACACCCAGCGCGGAATCGAGGATGCCTTTCTCGATGGAAAGATCGGATTCATTCTCTCCGGCGACTGGTTGTTGAAGCGAATCGAAAAAGAGCATCGTAAGATCAATCTCGTGGCCACCCTGATGCCGGGTCAGAAATTTCCGGGGAAATCGTTTCTCGGCGGGGAGTTTTTGGCGATAAACGCAGCGAGCAAAAATGCCGACGCGGCTCAGAAATTCATCAAATACATGACGTCGCCTGAGAATCAGGTGAAGTTCTGTAAGGCCAATCGTTCCGCCAATCCTTCGAGCCTGAAGGCACAGGAAGATCCGTACTTCAAGTCAAACGTTATCCTCCAGGCCTTCATTAAACAGATCGCTTTCGCGAAACATCCCCCGGTCGATCCCGACTGGGTGTATATCGAAGAAGCGATTGAAGGGGCTGTCGAAGACGCCTTGTTCGGCGACGGCCTCGTGGCTCAGCCGCTGTTCGAGGCCAAAGAAAAGATCGACAAGATCAAGCATACCGAATGAAGAATGCGAGGACAGTTGCACTTCTGCTTGCCCTCCCCTGGGTGGTTACCTTCGCGGCTTTCTGGCTCTTCCCTATTGTCTACTCGCTGATAGTCGGGTTTACCGATGCCCAGCTACTGGCGCGCGAAACCCACTGGGTCGGTTGGGACAACTTCCGCGCATTGTTCCACGATCCGGCCTTCATCGCCTCGCTAAAAAACACGTTCCTCTTCGTAATTGTGACAATCCCGATTACCACCGTTATCTCCCTCAGCCTCGCTCTCATGGTGAATCGGCAGTTCAAAGGGCGGGGGCTTTTTCGGGCCGGATATTTTGTCCCTTCGATCACATCGATGGTCGTTATCGCGCTGATTTTCACTAACCTGTATCAACGAGGCGGTTATGTAGCAATGCTCGCTTCGATGGTCGGACTCACACCGCCGCAAAACGGGTTTCTTTTCGACAGCCACACGGCGTTGTTTGCTATCATGGGAATGGACGTCTGGATGGCGGCCGGCTACTACATGCTGATCTTCCTTGCCGGCCTCAAATCGATTCCGGAGGAACTTTACGAAGCAGCCGAACTGAGCGGGGCGGGTAAAATCAGGCAGTTCTTCTCGATTACGCTTCCGATGCTCAAACCGGTGGCGCTGTTCATTCTGGTCATCAATTCAATCAAGTCATTTCAAGTGTTTGTTGAGATATTCGTGATGACCAGCGGGAAATTCGATACTTCCACAGCCGTCTTCTTCGTTTACGATACGGGACTCACGACCAAGTTTCAGTTCGGGTACGCATCCGCGGCCGCCTACATTCTCTTTGTGATAATTGCAGTCTTTTCTGCTGCCCAGTTCATGCTTCTGAGAAGGAGGCAGCCGCTATGGTAGTCGGCGTCCTGCGCAGGATAGGGAGGTATACATTGCTTTCGATCATCCTGGCCGTGATGATCTTTCCTCTGCTGTGGATGTTTCGGGTCTCCCTGAGTGCGCCCGGAGCCAGCATCGGACTTGCGGACGTCTTCTCGACCGGGCTGTCCCTTCAGACCTATGCCGACATTTTCCGGACAAGTCACATGGGAAGATATCTATTCAACTCGGCTTTTGTCGGTGTGACTGTTACTGCGGGAAATATTCTTTTCTCTTTTGTGGTCGGGTACACCATCGCCCGTTATCGTACCCTCACCAACAAGATTGTCTTTTTCACGGTGATTGGCATTTTGATGATTCCGGCGCACATCGTGATTATCCCCCTCTATGTTCTCATGGTAAAAGCGCATCTCTACGATACCTATTGGGCCCTGATTCTTCCCTGGCTGGTCAACCCGATCGGAATATTCCTCGTCAAGCAGTATGTTGAGACGATACCTACGTCGATGGAAGAGGCGGCCCGAATTGATGGGGCCGGGGAGTTAAGTATCCTGTTTCGAATTGTCATGCCGATGTGCAAACCGGCGCTGGCAGTTTTGGCCATTCAGGTCTTTTTTACCAACTGGAATTCTTTTCTCTTTCCGTTTATTTTGACGCAGAGCGACCAAATCAGGACTCTTCCGGTCGCCTTGGCCCTTTATCAGGGACACCAGGCTATCGATTGGCAACACCTTATGGCCGGATCTACAATTGCCGTATTACCGGTCTTGATCCTGTTCATTATCATGCAGCGACAGATCGTTTCGGGCATCACGGCCGGCGCCGTTAAGCAGTGATCCTACAATGCTTTTTTGCTTGCTTTGGGGCACAATTCTGACCTTCTTGTATAATTGTTAAGGCATTGACGATCCAAACCTAAAGAAAGGAATCTATTGTCATGAGAAGTTTACTTGTCAGTGTTGTAATTCTGAGTCTGCTATTGATCGGCTGTGGGGCCAGTAAGGACTACGTCGCACAGCAGATTCAGCAATCAGAAGCAAAACAGTCGGCACAGATAAGCTCCCTTAGCGACAAGACAGACGCCAACGCACAGCAGATCGCCAAACTCCAGACGCTGGCGAACGAGATATCCGCAAAAGCTGACAAGGCGATCAACAAGGCCAAAGGTTTCGAGAATTATCAGATCATCTGGCAGGGTGAGATCAATTTTGATTTCGACAGCTACACGGTCAACCCTACCGCCGAACAGATCCTCATGGAATGCGGCCAGAAAATGGAAGCAAATCCAAGTTCGGTAATAGAAATCGCCGGTAATACCGACCGCGTCGGCTCCGCCAAGTACAACTATATGCTCGGCATGGAGCGGGCCGATGCCGCGAAACGGTTCCTCTCGAGCAAGTTCGGGGTGTCCCTGTATAGGATGTTCGTGATTTCTTACGGCAAGGACAAACCGGTTGCCGCTCCCGGCGAAACCAAGTCGGCCTCGAAAAACCGTCGCGTCACCCTGACCGTCTGGGGAGAGCTTCAGTAGACCGAAAAGTCAAAGAGAAAACTACACTGGCGGGTCGTGACGGCCCGCCTTTCTTTTTGCCCGGATATGGCTGGGCTGAATTAACGAGGATTGAACGGCACCGTCGTCGTCCGCTGATCGCGCCGCAAGGTAATGCTCATACGGTAGTCCTGGCGACTTCCATCACTCGAGTCTGTCTCCACCGCATTGAAACTCAGTTTGACACTGTCGGTCCAGAGGGAAATGGGCATCCCCTGGTCGCCGAAAAAGTCGTAGATCTTCCCATAAGTATGATGCCAACCGTCTTGATTGTAACGTTGAACCCGTGTCGGATAACGCCACAGCGAAACCGCTGATGTATCCATGACTCGATACGAAGAACCGTCGGGACGATGTGCCGTGGAGTCGAGCGGCTTGATGGCGGAATACTCAATAAGAGCCGAGTCGATGGTGAGATCGGTCGTCCGATATGTACGTTCATTGCACTCTGCCCTCATGGTCAGATAGAACAAATTGGGGTGAGGCAAGCTTGAGATGTCCCTGACGTCTTTGTAGGCCACCACCTGCGGTGCGAGCAGCGTCCACTGACCGATACTGAAGGTAGTGTCTTTTTCCGCCTCCGGCGTAACTACAAACTGGAGCGTATTCACCTGGCATCCGGCCAATACCAGTCCAGTGACCACGACCACAAAGGCCGCTCTGAATCCGAGATCACGAAGATTTTTCATTCCAAACTCTACAATACGAAAAGCTCACTATATGTGCAACTACACTTAGTCGGACGCACGACTTCTTCGAGTTGTTCACTTGAATATCATTTCAATTCCCGCTGTCTCAAACCGCGCGCGAACGGCTACAGTATCCGGATAGGCCCCAATGGTCTCGGAGTATTCGTACGGGAATATTGAACCTCTGTCGCGCTTCCCGTTGAGATTCGAGTCGATGAACCCTGACAGGAAGTATTTGCCTGCCGGGAGATTTACGGAGAATGTGCTTCCCGACGCGGGAAATTGGAATCGCTGACCGTTGCTGATGCGGAGGAACTCGAGGACGGCAGGATACTTCTGTTTGGAGGGAATGTCGATTTTTACATCGCCGGTTACCGATCCGATCGAATCCTCGTCGATCAGATTGATCGGGTAAGTCATCAACGAGTCTCCCATCCCGTTGCCGGCGAGATCCGCGATATCGAATTCGGTTACATTGAACTTATACTCCATGCCAGGTTCGAGCGAGTCCGAAGTGAAGCCGAGATGGAACGGATCTCTCCAGTGACGTTTTATCGGAACGGAATTAGTGTCACGATCAAGCAGGAAGAATGTCTGCGCACTCAGTTTGGTAGTGTCCAACGGCTCGGAGAACGTCAGTGATATCTTGAGATCCTTCAGGAAGATCGGAAGGTTCGATGGTACAAATCGAGTGATCTCCGGAGGAGTCTCGTCCTTTGCATCTTCGACGCGCAGACTATCAAACCTGAGCGGCGGTCGATCGGTGTCGTATGCAAGTTCCGCCAAGTAGATCCCCTCAGGCAACGGACCGTCATAGAAAGTCAACTGATCGGCTTCCGAAGTATCCGACTCAAGAAAGCCTCGTGCCGGATACAGCCGGGTACTGTCGGAAGCGGATTTCACGAGGAAGTTTGCCGGTGAAGTGCGGAGCAGATCCAATTTTATCGCGTTAGAAAGACTCACCCGTATGAGCCTGTCGCTCGTGTAGGACGCCGCAAGGATTCGCGGCGTTAATGTATCCTGCGATGAGATCGGCAGGTAAATGTCATTGAGCGGGAGTGACCCACCCACGATAATCGGCCGGTCTGGTACCGCAAATTGCTCCCGCGACGGACTGAAGCGCTCGTTGTGATTCTTGTCGGTGAATGCGATCATTCGATATTCGCGCGCGGGAAGGTACTGAAACGAGAAGTTCCCGTCCTTGTTGGACTGCGTAATGTAAGTAGGATAGATCGAATCGATCGGTTCACCGCTACTGAAGAGACTCGTGTCGTACAGGGCGACCAGCATCCCGGGGACGGTCCCGCCATCGGTCACCGTGTGTCCCGATATCTTGCCGGAGTCGATTGTCGGACCGGTCGAGAATGCGACCACGACCGTGCTGTCGATCCCGTTGTTGCGGAGATCGCGGATATCGGCCCCGAGCGAAATAATATACGTCTGGTCAACCGAGAAACTATCCGCGAACCTGATCGTAATATAGTCGGACTTCCATTTGATCTTCGGTGCAACCTGCTGTCTCGGCGAAATGAATACCGCCTGTTTGCCGGATGGCTGAACAATCCGTTCCGAGAAGCGCAAAGTCACCTCGTCCCCCGGGGGAACATCGACTGCACCGTTGGCCGGCTCCGATGCGATGAGGCTCGGTCCGGTCTTATCAACTTCCCCACCCGGCGGGGCGCCAATTTCAGCGCAGCCGAAAATGAACAAGGTGAAGAGAATTATCGTGAGAAAAAATGATATTTCCCTGCCGCGGCGACAGGAAATTGGAGGTGCATCCATGCTTTGGTTCAGTTACCCAACTTCTCTTTGAGCTGAGGGTCGTCCGGAGACAATTCAAGGGCTTTCTGCCACCACATCCGGGCGTCGCTCAGATTCCCTAAGGCTTTGTATGTGTCTCCAAGATGATCGAAAATTGTTGGGTCACTGTCAAGAGAAACAGCCTTCTTGAGTTGTTTGAGGGCATCTTTGAAATTGCCGAGCCGATAAAGTACCCAGCCGTAACTGTCGAGATACGCCGGATTGTCCGGCTTCACTTCGATCGCTTTCTCGATCAGCTTGCGGGCGTAATCGAGCTTCTCCCCCCGGTCGGCCAGCATATAGCCGAGATAATTGAGCGCCGGAGCATAATCCGGCGACCGGGCGATAATCTCTTCAAATGTCGACTCCGCCTGAGGCACCTGGCCGGACTGCTCATAGGCGGCCCCGAGCGAAAACAGCAGATTGAGCTGGTTATCGTCTCCGCTCACGTGGCCGAGGGCATTCTTGAGTGCCGTGATTTCCTGATCGTACTGCTTCATTTGCTGGTACGCGTACGCCAGGCCCATCCAGCCATCGACAGCCGTATCTACCATCTGAGTACAAACCGTGAAGCGGTTGGCTGCGTCCTTGAATCTTTTCTGCTTAACGGCTATCTGCCCAAGAAAATAGTAGTCGGCCGGGTTCTTATCCGCGAGAGTGAGTTCGGTGAAAAGGGAATCGGCGAGAAGTAACGAGTCAGCTTCGGAATAGAACATGGCCAGCCGTCGGATCGCAGTATGGTCATCAGGCGACAGCTCAACCAGGTGTTTCGCATACCCGATGGCCGACGAGAGCGAATCAACACGGTAATAGGCTATGGCCAATTCTCTGTTAAGTACGACATTATCAGGTGCCAGTTGAACCGCTTGTTTAAATATCGTGAGAGCAGAATCATCGTGTCCCTCTTCTTGGTATATCGACGCGAGACCCAGATACGAGAGCAGATTCGAAGCATCGTTGACCTGTTCCAGCGACTGCTCGAACGAGTACTTTGCCGCAGTATTGTTTCCGGCCTGAACCTGCAGTCTTCCCAACTCGCGCCACTGACGGTCATTGTCCGGGCGAAGCCGGGTCAGGTGCTGATACGCCCAGATGAGCGAATCAAGCTTTCCTTGTTGACGATAGATGCTGGCCAGATACGAGTAGCCCATTGTATTGGTCGGATCAACTTTCACCAGTTGTGCGAACGCATATCGCGCCGAATCGGCCAGGCCGAGAGCGAGATAAGAAGCTCCCCGAAGGGTGTATACTTCGGCATCCTCCGGCGCGATCACATCGAGCACCGATACGGCATCGTGATACTGGCGTAACTGATAGTACGCCTCGGCCAGAGAATAGCGGATTTCGTAAGAATTCGGATGATACTGAAGAGCATCCGTGAACGCCTCCGAGGCCGCGCTCAGGTTGCCGATCTCCTCGTAGATCAAGCCGTTCACGTAAAGATTGTATGCTCTTGGATCTATGTACTCAAGGATCCTTTTTTGGGCTAAGGATGTATCAATTGCCGGTCTCGCTTCACTGACAGTCTGGGCGGCGGGAGTCAGGCTCTTGCGCGAGCAGCCAATCATAGCGACGGCCGCTAAGAGAAGAAGCAGCGATATGTGACGAGTACTTTTCGACATGTGCCTTTGTATCTGCAGGTTCAATAATGTAACAGACTAACCGGCGCCCGGTTGCAATCTTTAGGGGACAATTTTGAGGAACCGACGTTTTCCCACCTTGAGGACCATCTCTTTTTCGACCGAGAATTCATAATCGACATCGGCAATCTTCTCATTATCTATCGAGACCCCTCCGCCCTGAATCAGTTTCCGAGCTTCGGAATTCGACTTGGCCAGATCGTTCTTCGTCATTAGATGCACGAGATATATTTTCTTCGGATCTATATCCTGTTTCTTAAGCTGGGCCGAATCCACTTCGGGAATCTCATCGGGAAGCTGTCCTTTCGAAAAGACCCGCTCGAATTCCTCGCGTGCCTCCCGCCCGCTTCCGGCCGGATGGTACATATCAACCAGCGTTTCGGCCAATTCCTTCTTTAAAGTCATCGGATTTGTTTTCGAATCCTCAAGCCTGGACTTGATTTCCGTCAATTTTTCCGCCGGTACCTCGGTCGCCAGTTCGAAATATGTTAAGATCAGGTTATCCGGAATCGACATCGCCTTGCCGAATATCTCCCGGGCAGGTTCATCGATACCGATATAGTTGCCTGTCGATTTTGACATCTTCTTCTCACCGTCGAGACCAACCAGTAGCGGCATCGTAAGGATACACTGAGGCTCCACGCCGTATGCTTCCTGGATCGTTCGTCCGCACAGCAGATTGAATTTCTGATCGGTGCCGCCGAGTTCGATATCGGCGTTCATCGCCACCGAATCGTACCCCTGCATCAGCGGATAGAACAATTCGTGGATTGAGATCGGTGTACCCTCCTTGAAGCGTTTGCTGAAATCATCCCGTTCCAGCAGTCTCGCCACCGTGAATTTTCCGGCCAGTTCCATGATGTCGGCGAAATTCATCTTCTTGAACCACTCTCCGTTCATCCTGACCTCGGTTTTTGACTTGTCGAGGATGGCAAAGAACTGCTTGAGGTAGGTCTCGGCGTGGCTCATAACCTCGTCATACGACAGTTTCGGCCGAGTTACGGAACGTCCCGACGGATCACCCACCATCGCCGTGAAATCACCCACAATCAGGACAATCTTATGCCCGAGATCCTGAAACTGTCGGAGCTTGCGGATACCGACCGTGTGCCCGAGATGGATGTCAGGAGCGGTCGGATCGAAGCCCTGTTTTATCCGCAGCGGTTTGTTATCCTTGATCGATTTCTTGAGCTTTCTCTCGAACTCGTCTTCGGGAAGCATATCAACCGCCCCGCGAGAAATGACCTTCCACTGGCGTTCGAATTCCTTGAGTACTTCGGGGCTGTCGGTCTCGGTCACGTTCGGCTCCTTTTTGAGAATCTTTCTAATCCTATCGGCATATAACAGACGGGATTGATTTTCGTCCTTTGAGGAAAGAAGGGAAAAATTAACCGGCTGGCAATACATAAATTAGCACCTCGCTCCGGGTTAGGGTGGCCCTGTTTTAACTTGACTTTGTCATCCCTAATCCCAAAACTGAAAGACCTATGCCTATAGCAGGAGACAAACAGAGAATCCGACGGGCGCGGATGCGGAACTGGATCGTCAGC
>CAZFOY010000037.1:34510-37026 GCA_964520865.1 uncultured Ignavibacteriales bacterium
GAGTTCTACAATCACTGGGGAATCAACCTGCGACGCGTCATGGTGGTAGCGGCGACCAACCTGCTGAAATGGCGTATCACCGCCGGGGCATCGACCATCACCCAGCAGCTTTCGCGCATGCTTTTCCTGAATCGCGAGCAGACGCTCGATCGGAAGATCAAGGAAGCGTTGACTGCGGTCAAACTGGAGCGGACATATTCGAAAGAAGAGATTCTCGAAATGTACCTCAACCAGTACTACTTTGGTCGGGGTGCCTACGGTATTGCCGCGGCGGCGCATATCTATTTCAATAAACCGGTCAACGAACTGACTGTTAGTGACTGTGCGGTTATTATCGGACTGCTCAAGGGACCGAACATAAACTCGCCGTTCAATGACCCGGAGAAATCCCTGCAGGCGCGCAACCGCGTCCTCTACTCGTTCTTTGATTTCGGTGGTCTTCCGCGACCGGTGTACGATTCTCTGAAAGCTCTTCCGCTGGTGACCAGTCCTCCAAAAGAAGAAGCAGGTATCGCTCCGTATTTCACCGAAACGATCCGACGCTACCTGCTCGATAAGTACGGCGAGGAAGCGTTATACTCGGGCGGCCTGAAAGTGTTTACGTCGCTCGACGCCGATCTTCAGCATGACGCCGAAGAAGCGGTTGACCGCAAGGTCGACTCCCTTCGTGCTCGTATCGAACGCAGCTACTCGATCGACAATAAAGTCTACACGAAGTTCGAGCCGGATACGGTCGATGCCAACGGTGATTCGATTCGCGTCTATAAGAAGGTCCAGGGGGCGTTTATCGCGATCGACAATAAGAATGGCGATGTGCTCGCGATGGTCGGCGGACGGGATTTCAAGAACACCGAGTTCAATCGGGCCGTACAGTCGTATTTGCAGCCCGGTTCCTGTTTCAAACCGTTTATCTACACCGCGGCGATCGATAACGGATTTCGGACGACCGATATTATCGACGACAACCCGATCGTGCTCGACATCCCGGGAGCCCCGCAATGGCGGCCGCACAATTTTGACAACAAGTTCCTCGGACCGATTACCATTCGCGATGGCATCAGGCTGTCGCGAAATTTGGTCGCCATTCGGCTGATTCTGAAAGTAACTCCGGAGCAGGCAGTGTTCTATGCGCGTCGCATGGGGATTACTGCACCGCTCGACGCTGTCCCTTCCCTCGCGCTGGGGACTTCGAATGTTCGATTGATCGAAATGGTCTCCGCTTTTTCTGTCTTCCCTAACAAAGGGATTCATATCCCTTACCGGCTGATCCACAAGATTGTCGACCGCTACGGCCGTACTATCGAAGACAACACGGCCGTTCAGAAGGAGGAAGTCCTCTCCGCCCAGACGGCGTATATCATGGTCAGTATGATGCAGTCGGTTGTCGACAACGGCACCGGCCGTCGTGCGCGTTGGATGGGCTTCACCCGTCCGGCCGGCGGCAAGACCGGAACCTCGAATAATTTCTGTGACAACTGGTTTATCGGCTATACCCCGCAGATTACTGCCGGGTGCTGGGTCGGATTCGATGAAAAGATCTCCCTTGGCCGCAATCAGGACGGCTCCAAAAACGGCGTGCCGATCTGGGCCGACTTCATGATCAAAGCGTGCGATTCACTTCCGGTCGAAGATTTCGAAGAGCCGGACGGAATTGTCCACGCCGATGTCTGTCTCGAATCGGGCGAACTGGCCACCGATAGGTGTACTCATGTCCGGAGCGAAGTCTATATCGCGGGGACCGAACCGACTACTTATTGTCATCTGCATCCTTCAGCCGGCAAGTTCAACCCGGCTAACGCCCGTACCGACGATTACATTCCCGAAGACACCACCGACGAGCCAACCCGATTTTAGGCGAGTACTTCGCCTTTAATATTCCCAATGTGAATCTGTGTGAATTCCACGTCAGATCGTAGGTCAGGAGGCCTGCCCTCCTGACATTTGCACCGAAACATTCGCATTTGAACATCACCTCTTCTGTAGCCCACGTCAGCCGATCCGGCGACAGCCGGGTAGGCGCCACGTGTGGATAGAGTGTTCGGCTTCGGCCGAACGGGGAACCGGGTTGTCACCCACCTGGCGATCGAATCGGCTATCGCCAATTCTCACTGAGGTGGGCTACAAAGAACAAGACCAAGTTTTTCGCGTAGGTCAGGAGGCCTGCCCTCCTGACATTTACACCCAATTGTCCGTTCCTGAACGTCAGGAACACAGGGTTCCTGACCTACGATGCTGATGCGGATTGCGGAAGGCTGCTCTTCTGTAGCCCACGTCAGCCGATCCGGCGACAGCCGGGTAGGCGCCACGTGTGGATAGAGTGTTCGGCTTCGGCCGAACGGGGAACCGGGTTGTCACCCACCTGGCGATCGAATCGGCTATCGCCAATTCTCACTGAGGTGGGCTACAAAGAACAAGACCAAGTTTTTCGCGTAGGTCAGGAGGCCTGCCCTCCTGACATTTACACCCAATTGTCCGTTCCTGAACGTCAGGAACACAGGGTTCCTGACCTACGATGC
>CAZFOY010000038.1:0-10719 GCA_964520865.1 uncultured Ignavibacteriales bacterium
AAGAAAGTCGTCCTGGAGGATGCGGGATGGCGCGAAGAACCCTATTGCCCCAATGTCTGCTTTAACCTGAGAAGATAGGAATTGTCCGGGAATCGCTTTAGAGCAATCGCCAACAGGTCGCGCGCCTGCGTCATTTTCCCCTGCGAGTAGTAGCCGCTGACCAGATTGACGTATGCTTCGGCAAGATTCGAATCGAGCGTGATCGCCCGCTCGCTGTAGGTTACGGCCGAAGCAAAGTCCCCGTTCACCCCGCCCATGAAACCAAGCTGATAATACGATAGCGCCCGCTGATGATTCCAGTTCGGAATTGAGTTCTTGAAGTCCGGCTCGAACGCCTCATCGTCGGTTTCGATCGGCGGGGGATGCGATCGTGCCGCTTCCTGATATATCCGTTCTGCCGCCTCACGGCGATTGCGTTGCAACAGAAGTCCGGCGGCATCGTTCAGCAGGTAAATGTTCGAATCCGTCCTTATCGAAGCTGCCTGTACGGAGTCAAGAAGGTTGATGTTACCAAGGGCGGTATCGCGAAGGAGTGCACGAAGGTACACCATGTTTGCCGTGACATCGTACGGCTGTTTCTGAATCACCGGACGGATCTCCGTCAGTGCCGAATCGAGTTCGTTGCGGACGAGATCGATCGAAGCAATGTTCGTTGTAGCTTTCAGTCGGCCCGGATTGAGCAATTGCTCCTGCCTGAAATAGTAGATCGCCGAGTCGACCAGGCCCTGCTTGAGAAAGGCGGCCCCGAGATTGAGATTTATTTCCGGATAGGTCGAATCGGCGGCTCGCCCAAGTTTGAATTCTTTCATTGCTTCCGAAATGTTGCCCGAGTTCATCGCGACAAGCCCTTCGAAATTAAACTGATGCACTGGAACGCTGTAGGGCGTTTTCACCAGCTCTGCGAACGAAAACAATCCGGCCAGTATACTCACTATCGCTACCGGAATAAGCTCTCGGAATCGTCCTGACAGAATGAACCGGGTCATGATTACTGCTGCATACGAAGCAAGGATGAGGTAAAAAGGTATCAGCGGCAGACGGAACCGGCTGGTGAAGAAGAAGAAGGCGGTAACGAAGGTGTAAGTGAGTATCAGGACGATCAGAAGCGAGGCCCGTCGCGAGCGCGCTGCGCCGCACGCAAGGCTTCCCACAGCGAGCGCGAAGATTATGCCGAACGATAGCGGATTGTAGCCCAATAGAGGCACCTTCGCAAAGAAGAGCCCCAGACTTCGGTTATTCGAGACTTCGAGATTCTCCACATTGTGATAGAGCTTCCGGAGATACAGACTCAGGAACTTCCCCGGATGGGTAAGGATCCAATTCACCGCCTGTCCGGTCCAATACGACGACACCTCGCCCGGCTTGAGCTTCCTTCCCTTGGCCTGCTCTGCAACGTAGGTGATCTGATTTATCCGCCAGTTGTATCCGAGCGGTTCCGGCAACACCGCGGTCAGGCCGGTGGAGGAGGAGTTGTTGCCGATGTACAAATTAATTCCACCCTGCGAGGAGATAAGGACCGGATCATGTGCGACGGCCAGATTTCTGACGAAGATCGGTCCTATCGTGAGTACAAGTCCGAGCACAAAAGCGGCAAGATGGCGGAGGAGCAGTCGTCCGTTCTTCCGGAGTGCGATAATTACAATCAAAAGCACCGGCAAAAGCACCAGCGAGGTAGGTCGGGTGATTGCCGACAGTCCGAGGAGCAGGCCGGCGAGAAAGAGATGAAAGATCCTTCCGCTGTCCCACCATATCAATAGCGTCAGCACCGATGCTTCGAGCAGGAGCATGAACAACGGATCAAGCAGAAGTTCTGACTCGAAGTAAATGAAGATGGGGAAGAGTGCCTGGAGCAGCGCGGCAAGCAGCCCGACCTTGCGGTCGAATACGCGCGATCCGATTGCATAGGTGAGCAGAATCGATATCAGACCGATCACCAGCCCGAACAGACGGGGAACCCAGAGACCGGCGCCGAACAGCTTGTAGAGAGCGGCCAGACAGTATATGTAGAAGGGGGCGCGGAAATACGTGGTGTCGCCGAGGACGTTTCCGTGGACGATGTTCATTGCCCAATTGTAATGATACCAGTTGTCAACCGTGAGCTGGGTCCAGTCGGGCAGATGGAAATAGGTCCAGAGGTAGAGCAGGCGAACTAAGAGGGCGATCAGCAGGACAACGAGGATTCCGACGTTGCGCTTCAGGAATTCTTGGGCTCTTGCGGGCATCGTCGGCAATATAGAACAACCTCGTCCGAATAGCTTGTATATAATTGCACTCTCCCGGTCGTGCTGTTGCAAATGTGTTTTTCGTTGCATCCTGTGCATTTATTTCCCAGTCGGAAAATACTACCTTGTGGCTTTTCGTGATTTGTATCTCCCTGTTACCCAGTGTCTTAATTTGCCGTTATCGTCAACTTCTATCCATGTTTTGAATGTTTCAAAACGGCACATCGGTTGCTCTAAGACAGCTCGGACCAAACGAAGGAGATTGAATGCGCTCAAAGATACATCTTCCGTTTCTATTGATTTGCCTGCTTCTGGCAGCAATCCTGACGAGCAGCGCCAATTCCACCGAATTGACACCTAATATTGACCGGATACTGTCCGATCAGCAGGCCAACCCGGACAGCCTGGTTACGGTCGTGGTCTTCCTCGACAATCGGCAGACTACCGATCAGGTCTCAAAGGCTGCGGTCAGCCGGACCCTGACTCGTGGTGAGCGCATTCAACAGGTGACCCGGACTCTGAAATCGTACAATCCTTCATTCAAGAGTACTATCAAAGAATATCTCGAGATCTATTCCACCACACCGATCGTGGAGCACTGGATAGTACCTTCATACACCGCAACCATCCCGGCTTCCCGGTTGCGCGACCTGAGCGTCATGGACGGTGTCAAGTCGATCGCCGAGAACGCTTCTTTAGTGTTTGAGTCACCGGTCGACGAATCCAAAGCCCCGCAGACCAGCGCTGCCTCGATCTCCAGCCAGCTCACGCTGCTCGGCGTTCCGCCCCTCTGGCAGAGAGGACTGAAGGGACAGGGGAGACTGATTTGTTCGTTCGATACCGGCGTCGAAGAAAGCCATCCGGCCTTGATGAGCAAGTGGCGCGGCAATCACAGCTCGCTTACTTCCGCCTGGTTTTCCAAAGTAGCTCCGGACACCCTGCCTTATGACAACAGTGGTCACGGTACGCACACGATGGGTATCATGGTCGGTTCCGATGCCGCCGATAGTTTCGGCGTCGCTCCCGGTGCAGAGTGGATTACCGCCGGCGTGATCGATCAGGGACGCACCCTGAGTTTGACGATTAGCGATATTCTCGATGCTTTCCAGTGGGTGCTTGACCCCGACGGCAACCCGGCGACCACCGACGATGTCCCCGATGTTCTGCTCAACAGCTGGGGTATCCCGAAAGGTCTGTTCCTTCCTTGCGATGATACGTTCTGGGGAGCGATTGACAATGTTGAAGCGGCCGGTATCGTAACGATATTCGCGGCCGGCAACGAGGGACCGGACCCGAAGACGCTGCGCAGCCCCGCCGACCGGGCTTCGACCCCCCTGAGCTCATTTGCGGTCGGTGCGGTAGACAATTCCAAGAATATTACAAATTTCTCAAGCCGTGGTCCTTCGTCGTGCGATACCACCCAGATCAAGCCGGAAGTAGTCGCTCCCGGAGTGAGCATCCGTTCGTCGTACAAAGGCGGAACGTACATGTACATGACCGGTACTTCGATGGCGGCGCCGTATGTCGCCGGGATCGTGGCGCTGCTCCGCCAATACAATCCGAACGCCACGGTCGACCAGATTAAGAACGCACTGATCCGTTCGGCCGAGGATCTCGGCCCGACCGGAGAGGACAATGCCTACGGCAACGGCCTGGTCAACGCCGAGCGCGCCCTTGCCTACATCCCATCGCCGGTCGCCCCGGAGTTTGCGATTGTCGGTACACAGATATCGGACGATGGTATTGCGATGCCGGGTGAGACTTTCGGACTGCAGCTCATGTTGAGAAACCCGGTCGGCAACGTTGAATCGGTAAGCGGGACGATCCTCACGGTCGATAAAGGCGCTATCAACGTCATCAACGATCAGTCTGATTTCTACTTCGGGCCGGGTGGCACCACCGCCATGAACAACGATCCGTTTCAGATTTCGTGGAGCCCTGACCTGTACAACGGTGAACATGTTTCCTTTGATCTGATTCTCACGTCGAGCTACAGCAATGTCCCGGACACCTTGCCTTTCGACCTGACAGTGGGTGTGCCGCTCGCAGGACATATCGCGGCTCAGGCGACCTCGCGTCTGGACTTGACCGTATCGGATATCGGCCAATTCGGCTTCGCCCCCGGTTCGATTTACAATGTAAACGGGGACGGGTTGACGTTCGACGGCAGTGGCAATCTTTTGTACGAAGCCGGATTGATCATCGGTCGGAGCAGCCTGCAGATGTCGTCCTCCGTTCGGAAACAGGACGGCACCTTCCGGGCTTCCGACTTCACGCCGTCATCCGCCCTGACCGAACCGGTGTCCGGCGCCGATGGCAGCACCCGCAGAACGGCCGTTATGACCGACAATCAGTCTTCTATTCCGATACCGATTCAGCTGCAGCAGGACACCTGGACTTACGACAGCCCCGACGACAACGGATTCATGATACTCAAGTACTCGCTGACCAATCCTACGCTTGAAAAAGTCACCAACCTCGATTTCGGTTTCTTCAACGACCTTGATCTTTCATCGAGCGACAGCTTCAAATACGACGACAACCTGAAGCTTCTTTACCAGACGAATTCATCCGGTCTCTGCGTCGGTGTTGTCGCGCTTGAGAATATCCGGGGATTCAAGACGCTCGCAAACGGCAGTGCCAAGACCGGCTACTCTGACAGCCAGTTGTTTACCATGATCTCGGCTGCCGATTCGATCGATCAGACGATGACCGGCGATCTGATGACGCTCACGACCGCCGGACCGTTCACGATCAGCCCGGGAGCGACCGTTCAGGTCGCCTTTGCGCTGGTTGCAGGTGCGAATGAAACGGAGCTTCTTACCAGCGCCGCCCAGGCCAAAACGAGATTCGATATGGCCACGGACGCCAATAATAATAACGACAATATCTTACCCAACTCGTACCAGCTTCGTCAGAACTATCCGAATCCGTTCAACCCGACGACCACGATCGGTTTCTTGCTTCCGAGTGCCGCCAATGTTCGTCTCGAAGTCTACAACGTCCTCGGTCAGCGGGTGAAAATACTCCTTGACGAAAAGCAGATTGCAGGCGTTCATGAGGTTGAATGGGATGCAACCGATGACAGCGGCAGCAGAGTCTCCTCGGGGATCTACTTCTATCGCCTTCAGGCCGGAAGCTATTCTGACAGCAAGAAAATGATACTTCTCAAGTAGGTTTAATCGTGCGAAACATAATCAACATTGTGCTGGCAGCGGTGCTCTTCGTCTTCGCCGGTCTGGCGGGAAAGACCGAAGCAGTTGCGCCGACTCCCGAAGTCATAGCAAAGTGGAGAGCCGAAGGAGTCCTCCAGGAAAATATCTCGAAATGGGAGCAGTTCAAAAAACGCGGCGGATGCGCCCCGCTTGAACATCCGGTCTTCCACCGACCCAAACAGCCGAACTCATTTGCCGCCGGAACCCAGGCGGTGGATACGGTCCACGTAATCGTCATTCTCGTTGACTTCACCGACAATCCTTTCACCGGCGGGAGTGTCGCGGCGACACCGACGCAGTTCGACTCCGTTCTGTTTACCGATCGGACGGTAGACTCGATATACAATCCGTCCGGTTCGATGACCGACTATTACAAAGAGATTTCTTACGGCCAGTTCTACATTAAGGGAGATATTTACGGTTGGTACCGCATGCCGCAGAACTACAGCTACTATGTCGGCAGCGATATGGGGCTTACCAACGGGCAGCTCCTTGCTAATGACGCGGTGAATGCGGCGCATGCCGATCCATCGGTTGACTTCTCGAAGTATGATCATGATGGCGACGGCAATTGTGATGGTGTGATAGTCATCCACGCCGGACCCGGGGCGGAAGAAGTCGGTACCGGAATCTGGTCGCACAAGTATCATCTGCCCTCAGCTGCCCACTACGACGGAGTCACTATTTACAACTACACGCTGAATCCGGAAGAATTTCAGAGCAATATCTGTCCGATCGGTGTGTTCTGTCATGAGTATGGCCACTTCATTGGATTGCCCGATTTGTACGACACCGAGAACCTGACCGGTTTGTCCGAAGGTCTCGGTTCCTGGTCGCTGATGGCTTCGGGAAATTACAACTCCGGTTCGAAAAAGCCGGCCCACATGGATGCCTGGTGCAAAGCTCAGGTGGGCTTCCTTTCATTCACCGATCTGGACACCAATCTCTACAACCAGGCGATTCCTCAAGTCGAGACGAATCCGGTAGTCTATCGGCTCTCCGATGCGATCAGCACGTCGGCTCACGAGTATTGGCTGGTGGAGAACCGGGAATTGACGGGGTTCGATGTGGGCTTGAAGGCGCCCGGATTGCTCATCTACCACGTCGACAACGATGCTCCGGATAACACGAACCCGTTCGACTACCACGTAGCCCTGGAACAAGCCGACGGGCAAGATCAGCTGGCCCTCGCCGGGAGCAGGGGAGATGCCGGGGATCCGTTCCCGGGCTTTACCGAGAACCGGAACTTCAACGATTTCACATTACCCAATTCGAGAGTATACAACGGTGACAATTTCACGGGATGCAGTGTATGGGACATCAGCGACGCTGATTCGATAATGTATGCTGATCTCGACATCAGCTATTCACGGCCGTGGATAACGATGTACGGCGCCGATTCACTTCAGCTTGATGACTCCTTCTATGGCAACAACGATGGTTCGATAGATCCCGGGGAGAAGATCCAGTTCTTCTTCCATGTAAGAAACTGGATGTACGACGCGGCCTCGAATGTTCACGCGACCCTTACCTGCGGCAACCCGAACATCACTTTCACTACCAGCAGCGTGACCGTACCGGGGCAATTCAATCTCACGGGTGTATCAAACGCGTCCTATCCGATCGAGTTCATCGTCCCCGATTCGATTACACCGCAAATCGATTCATTCTATTTGAGCATCTCCTGCGATTCACTCCCGGGAGTTGCGGGCAGCGAGACGTTCACCAGACAGTTTGCCTTCGAACAGACGATAGGTAAGCCGAATATACTGGTCGTCGATGCCGACCGCGGGCAGACGTACGATCAGGACTATGTGGCCGCCCTTCACTCGGCGCGGGTGCCGGCCGACGTATGGCACAAAGATTCGCAGGGAACGCCGGCGATCGGCGACTTGATACCTTACGACATGGTGTTCTGGATGACCGGCGACTCAGCTTCGGGTGTGATCAGTTCGGCCGACATCGCCGTCATGAAACAGTATTTCGACGCCGGTAAGAACCTGATGCTCTCGACCGCCGGCGGGGTTAAGGACATCAACGATCTGGATCCGTCGTTCCTGGCCGACTACTTCCACGCTACCTACAATGGATCTCTGCTCTTTCCGATAATCGATGGAGTGGCGGGGAACAGCATCGGCGACGGTCTTCGCTTTATCCCCCTGGCCGCCGGATTCAAAGCGCCCACGAAGCTGCTCCCGGTCAACGGCGGTGAAGCGGCTCTTTATCTGCAGTCAATTACCAATGCCTGCGGCGTCTGCTACGCAGGGTCTTACCGGAGCGTGCTGTTAGGTTTCGGAGCCGAGTTCATCGATGACAACAAGTACTACCTCGGAGAGAAGCTTAACACGAAAGCCGATCTGCTGGGACGGATCGTCAGCTACTTCGGCGGCCTGGCTACTTCGGTGTACGATGGTCAGCCGTTCGCCCGCTTGCCTCAATCGTTCGACCTGGAGCAGAACTACCCCAATCCGTTCAACCCCACGACGACCATATCCTACACGCTTCGCTCAAGCGCCGGGGCCGGGAGTAAGCAGGCCCGGACGAACCTGGCGATTTACAACATTCTCGGAATGAAGGTGAGGACTTTGGTCGATGAAGTCCAGGTTCCGGGAAGTTACCGGATCGAATGGGACGGCCGGGATCGCAACGGAGACAAAGTGGCCTCGGGAATCTACTTCTACCGACTTACCCGTGGTGACGACGCCGAGACGAAAAAAATGATGCTGATCAAGTAATCAAAAACCGGGGCTTTTCCTTCAAACTGGTCCAAATAGCCGCCTTGCGTGAGGCGGCTATTCTTTTGGTTCCCAACAGGTTAAATTGTATTGAAAAAAATCCTATTTGTGAATAAAAAGAACTTGACTTTTGGCCGATGATAGGTATAATTGAAAATGAAAATCGTTTTCATTTAGGCGATGTAAATGAAAGAGTTCTTGAAAACCAAAGGCTTCAAAATGACTCCCCAGCGGGAGCTGATCTTCCGCTCGTTCTTTGAACTGGGAGAGCATGTTTCGGTAGATGAGCTTTACGACAAGGTTCGCCAGCAGGACAACACGGTCGGATACAGCACGGTGTGGCGGAATCTCAAGCTGATCTGCAAGGTTGGATTAGCCCAGGAAGTCAATATTGGCGATGGCATCACCCGCTACGACCGGGTAACCAGCATTCCTCACGGACACCTATTTTGCTCTGTCTGCAAATCGGTGACCGAGTTTAACGTGGAACAGGTGGTCGGTCTGCTCGCCGAAAAGGCCAGTGACCGGGATTTCGCGCCGGAATCGTTCAAGATAGAGATCATGGGAGTATGCGCCGCCTGCCGGAACAGTAATGGAAGCACAGGTTCTGGTATTGCTGAAGAATAAGAGCATTTTGCTGTGCCTGATGGCTGCCGTTGTGCTGGCGATAGTCGGTTGCGGCGGGTCGAAACTGACGGCGCAGCAGAAACAAGGAAAGAAGATATACGAGACGCTCTGTAACAAGTGCCACCAGCTCATTGATCCCACAACTCACACCGATGAGGAATGGAGTCGGGCGGTGGACAAATTCGGAGTGCAATTACAGCTAACTGAAGAAGAGAAATCGGCGGTCAAGGCCTATCTGACCGTGGCAGACAAACAGAGTTCGCAAAGGTAATATGTATGACACCTCTGAATAAAATGACCCCCGGCCAGAAAGGCACCGTGCTCGGATTCACCGGGGACTGCAAAATTTGCAGACGATTGATCGAGCTGGGCGTCGTGCCCGGTCGGGCCATCACCTATCTGAGAAATGCCCCCCTGCGAGACCCGATGGAGATCCAGGTGGGGTCGTGCTGTTTGTCGCTGCGACATGCGGAGGCCGAACTGATTACCGTGGAGCTGGAAGCCTGACCGCGAATGCACTTACATGGACGCATCTTCTGAGACCCGACTCACTCGCAACGGCGTCATTGCCATTTGTGGCAACCCGAACTGCGGCAAGACCACGATTTTCAATGCGATAACCGGCCTTCGCCAGCAGGTTGGCAACTATCCCGGCGTTACCGTTGAACGTGTCTCCGGCCAATTCAGTCTGCCCGGAGCGACTTCCGAAAAGTTTACCCTCATAGACATTCCCGGAACTTACTCACTCTCGGCCTTCACTCCCGACGAATACATCGCCGCTTCCGCCCTGTTCGGCGATATCGATCCCGAGGCAAGGCCGGACGGAATCATCACCGTAATCGACGCAACCAATCTTGAGCGCGGCCTGTATTTCCTTTTCCAGGTCCTCCAGATCGGGATGCCGGTGGTAGTCGCCCTGAATATGGTCGACCTGGCTGAGCGCAAGGGAATCCATATCGACAGCCAGAAACTGTCGCAGGCGCTTGGGGGAGTGCCGGTAGTACCGGTTGTCGGCAGCAAGGGAAGGGGGATCGACGAACTGAAGCGGCAGATCGCAGCGCAAATCAGCCTCCCTCCGATCGTCCCAACTTACGACTACGATGAAACGACTGAGAGTGTACTTTCGTCGTTCGTCAGCCAGTTCGGAAACACTTATCGCACCCGGGCTCATTATCTTCGCGTTTTGTTCGATCAGGACGGACCGGCCGAGGAAGAATTTGTCCGAAGCCACGGTGATGAGTCGAGGTTTTTTCTGGATGAGAGCCGTCGACGGATCAGGGATAAATTCGGTGCGTTGACGGTAGCCGAAACGAGAGCGCTGACCGGACGGGCGGCGCGCATTGCTGAATCGGTAATTACGAATGTCAAACCGAATTACCGAACCCTATCCGAACGAGTCGATCGCTTCCTGCTGCACCCGATCCTCGGACCGATCTTCCTCGTCATGATCATGGTCATCGTGTTTCAATCGATCTTCAGCTGGGCGGCACCCTTCATGAATCTTATCGATTCGGCTTTCGGGTGGCTCGGCACGGTTGTGGCAGGGCACATGGCCGAAGGTCCGCTGAGATCTCTGCTCACCGACGGTGTGATCGGCGGGGTGGGCAGCGTGCTTGTCTTCATTCCCCAAATATCGATCCTGTTCATATTTATAGCTTTGCTGGAAGACTCCGGGTACATGACTCGCGCCGCATTTCTGGTCGATCGGACCTTCCGCTGGTGCGGCCTCTCGGGCAAGTCTTTCATTCCGATGCTTTCATCGTTTGCTTGCGCCGTGCCAGGGATCATGGCGACCCGAACGATCGAGGACCGTAAACTTCGCTTCATGACTATCATGGTAGCCCCCCTAATGACCTGTTCCGCCCGCCTCCCGGTCTACGCTATCATGATAGCCGCGTTCATCCCGTACAAAGTCTATTT
>CAZFOY010000038.1:10819-35396 GCA_964520865.1 uncultured Ignavibacteriales bacterium
GTATGAGGCGAGCAAGACCGAACAGACCGCCGCATGGCAGACGGCACAGACTCAGGCCGATCGACAGGTTAGCTCCCTCCTGGCCGGGGCGACCGACCAAACCAAAGCGCTGGCAGCATCGTTTGCCGATACTCTTGCTTCGATTGCCTTTCCCGATGAAATTCGAAAGACCGCCTCCGGTCTCGCCACTGAGTATCCTGCACATTCGGATATTCTCGCCGTTTACGAGCAGTTGAACCTGCAGCGACTTGACTACAGTTCGTCGCTGAGCAATCTCTCTCATCAGTGGGCCGGTGTGCAGATACGTAATTCGTACCTTGGCCGGATCGGTCGAAGTGTCGGATTTTTGTTCGCGCCGCTCGGATGGGATTGGAAGATCACGATGGCGGTACTGGCCTCGTTCCCGGCGCGCGAAGTGATCGTCGCAACGCTCGGGACTATCTACAATCTTGGCACCGATGTGAACGAGGAGTCCACTTCGCTGATCGACAAGATGCGACAGGCTACCTGGGAAGAAGGGCCAAAAGTAGGCAAGCACGTCTTTACACCCGCAGTGGCCCTCTCGATTATGGTGTTCTTCGCCCTCTGCTGTCAATGCGGGGCTACGCTCGTTACGATAAGGCAGGAGACGCTCAAGTGGATATACCCGATAGCGGTATTCACCTATATGTCGATTCTTGCCTACGTCGGGGCACTTGTAACTTATCAAATCTTCAGCCGATTGGGAATGTGATGGAACTCTGGCTTCAGGAAATAATCATCTGGGTGGCGGTAGGTGGAGCTGTGGCTTACCTCCTTTACCGACGTTTCCTTCGTCGCAAAAAACCCGCCTGCGCCAATTGCGGTCTGGCCAAAGCATACGACCGTAAATCCAAACACCGGGAACGCCCCGCAACATAAGTTTGACACTCTGTCTCCGCTCTTCTATATTCCCTTCAAATAAGCGAGAACCATGTTTCAAACCGCCCCGGTACTTCTCGGGCAATACCGCCCGCTTGATTCTTATCTGCATCGCCTCGATGCCCGCGCCAAAATTCTGCCCGTTATGCTCGTTCTTGTATTGGCTCTGCTGACCGAATCGTTTGTTTTCTATATCGCTGTACTGGCGGCACTGATTGCCGGGCTGGTCTTTTCCGGAATTCCCATGCGAACGCTGCTGGACAATTTTAAGCCGATTCTCTTGCTTGTCGTCATCACCAGCCTTTATCATCTGATCTTTTCCGGGCACGGTACACCGGTGCTGTTGAAGTTCGGTGGGTTTCAGGTCACCAGGGGTGGGGTCAGGCTCGCTGCATTTTATTCACTCCGACTAATTATCTTCGTCTCGATGGCTTTTCTGATCACGCTGACCAACTCACCGTCGGAACTCGGCGACGCCGTCACCAAAATCCTCAAGCCGCTGAGACGGCTGCGCATCCCGATATACGATCTCTCGCTCATTCTCTTCATTGCTATGCGGTTCATTCCGATTCTCTACGACGAATTCAACACGATCCGCAACGCCCAGATCGTACGCGGCGTACGCTTCACCGGCTCGATGCTCAGTCGGATGCGGAAGTCGACCAGCATTATCATACCGGTATTCGTGGCGGCCGTACAACGGGCGGACGAACTGGCCCTGGCGATTCAGGCGCGAGGGTATCGAAGCGGCGGGGAGCGGACGTTTTACTCGCTTTCAACCTTCGGTCAGGCCGAATGGCTGTTTACATTCGCAAGTTCGGCCGGAATTCTGGCAGTTTATTTTCTGACGCGATGACTATGTCTGAGAAAAATATCAAGCTGACAATCGAGTATAAAGGGACGGCGTATTCCGGATGGCAGATTCAGACGAATGAGCGGACCATTCAGGATGAAATCGCGAAAGCAGTTCACAAAACGACCGGACGCGACGTGAACCTGATCGGTGCGGGTCGAACCGATGCGGGAGTTCATGCCCTTGGGCAGGTTGCGAATTTCAGAATAGACCATGACCTCCCGGCGGAAAAGTATCGCGATGCTCTGAACTTCTATCTCGACCGTGACATACGCATCAAAGAATCAATCGAAGTCCCGATTGAATTTCACGCAAGGTTCGATGCGATCAGCAAGCGGTACCGGTATCTCGTGGCACCGGAGCAGTCCGCTCTCTACCGCGAGTACCGCTGGGAATATCAGAAGCAGGTGCGGTTCGATGAATTGGTCAAGTCGACTGCGATACTGACAGGCGAGCACGACTTCAGCCCGTTCTGCGTAATCGCATCCCGAAAGGAAAACAACTGCTGCACCATTTACCGGGCAGCGTGGAGGCGGGTTGGGCCGTTGATGGTTTTCGAGATTTCCGGTAACCGATTCCTGCACACGATGGTACGTTCTCTGGTCGGAGCCATGCTCAATCTGGCTACAGTCGATCAGGATAAAAATAAGCAGAACTTGACTTTACAGCAGTTTGAAGATATTTTACTGACCGCGCCGGAGGAGAGAATTATCTTTACCGCGCCGCCCCAGGGACTCTACCTGGTTAAGGTAAGCTATAAATCGGAAGGACAGCCTGCATGAAATTCTTTGTCGATACCGCCAATGTTGAAGAAATCCGGGAAGCTGCGGCGATGGGTGTACTCGACGGTGTTACCACCAACCCGTCGCTGGCCGCGAAAGAATCTGCTCCTTATCGCGAAATCCTCAAAGAAATCTGCAGGATCGTGCCCGGTCCGGTGTCGGCAGAGGTCATTTCCACTGATTACGACGGGATGCTTAAGGAAGCCGATGAGCTGGTCAAGATTGCCGACAATATCGTAGTCAAGATCCCGACCATTCTCGAAGGACTCAAAGCGATCAAGGCTCTTCACGGCAAAGGGATCAAGACCAATGCGACTTTAGTCTTTAGTCCGTCACAGGCATTGCTGGTAGCCAAGGCCGGGGCGACCTACGTCTCGCCTTTTATCGGTCGGCTCGACGATATCTCTCAGGAAGGAATGGCGCTGATCGGCGATATCGTGACCATCTACAACAACTACGGATTCGACACCGAAGTGCTCGTAGCGTCAGTGAGGCATCCGATGCACGTTGTCGACGCCGCTTTGATCGGTGCGGATGTCTGCACGATGCCTTACAAGGTCATCAAGAGCCTTATCCATCACCCGCTCACCGATATCGGTCTCGAGAAGTTCATCGCTGATTATAAGAAGGCGAACAAGGGTTAAGCATGATAGATCGCTATACGCTCCGGGAAATGGGGGATCTCTGGTCGGAGGAAAACAAATTCAGGACCTGGCTCGAGGTTGAAGTCGAAGCTGCTCGCGCGATGGCGGTGGCAAAGATCATTCCGGCGGCTGCATTCAAAGTAATCGAGAAGAAAGCTGATTTCGATGTCGCCCGAATTAACGAGATCGAAAAGACAGTCAATCACGATGTCATCGCGTTTCTGACCAGTGTCGAAGAGTATGTCGGGGAAGAAGCCAAGTATCTGCATTTCGGCATGACGTCGTCCGATATGCTGGACACATCCCTTTCGCTTCTCATGAAGCGTGCCGGCGAGCTTATCGATAAGAAGGTCGAGAAGATCCTCAAGCAGATCAGAGCGCTTGCGACTAAGTACAAAATGACCCCGTGCATGGGACGGACCCACGGTGTGCTGGCCGAACCAACGACCGCCGGACTCAAGTTTGCCGTGTGGTACACAGAGCTTAAGCGCGGGCGAGAGCGGTTCAAAGCTGCGATCGAGACGATTTCCGTGGGTAAGATTTCCGGCGCGGTCGGGAATTTCGCCAACCTCGATCCGAAAATAGAAGCTGCCGTCTGCCGGAAGCTCGGACTCAAGCCGGCCGAAGTCAGCACACAGGTCCTGCAGCGCGACCGTCACGCTCATTACATCAATGCGCTGGCACTGATGGCGTCGTCGCTTGAGAAGTTTGCCACCGAAATCCGTAATCTCCAGCGGACCGAGATCGGCGAGATGTCCGAAGGGTTTACCAAAGGGCAGAAGGGTTCATCGGCGATGCCGCACAAGAAGAACCCGATCACGGCCGAGCGGATCACCGGGATCGCCCGGATGCTTCGCGGCTATTCGGTTTCGGCGATGGAAAATATTCCGCTCTGGCACGAGCGGGATATCGCTCATTCTTCGGTAGAAAGAGTAATCATTCCCGACGCGACGACCATTATTGACTACGGACTGCAAAAGTTCAGCGATCTTCTGGCCGGTTTGGTCGTACACGAAAAGAGAATGCTCGAGAATATCTACTATCGCGGCGGCGTTGTTTTTTCACAAAGGCTGCTCTTGAAGCTTGCGGCTCCGGCCGGCTCTCGCGATAAAGCGTATCGGATGGTTCAACGGAACGCGATGCTTGCCCACGAAGGCAAAGGGCTGTTCCGCGATCTGGTGAAGAAGGACAAGGACATTCGAAGTCTGCTCTCGGTCTCCGAGATCGACAGCTGTTTCGACCTGAAGTACTACACCAAGAATGTCGGCAAGATCTTTCAAAGGGTGTTCAGACGATGATTGCTCGGGAAGGATTGCCTTTCATAGCAGTAGGACTGCTTTTAACGGTTCTATTGATCTTACTGGCCTCCCGTGTTGACAGCAAGACGCTTTTCGTGATCAGCCTGCTTACCGGTCTGCTTACTCTGTTTGTCACGTTCTTTTTCCGAGATCCGCCTCGATCTTTTGCGCCCGATCCCTACGCCCTCGTATCTCCCGCCGACGGTCGCGTGCTTTCGGTTGACACGGTCGATAATCAGTCGTTCATAGGAAGCAAGGCCACCCGAATAGCCATCTTCCTCAGCGTTTTCGATGTCCACATAAACCGTATTCCCGTTTCAGGTGTCATAAATTACGTGAAATACAATCCGGGGAAGTTCTTCGCCGCTTACGAAGACAAAGCTTCGCTGGAAAACGAGCAGACTGAGATAGGGATGACCGCTGCATCTGGCGAAAAAATCATCATTAAGCAGATAGCTGGAATCATTGCCCGGAGAATCGTCTGTCGTATCAAAGACGGCGACAGCGTGGCAGCGGGCGAGAGATTCGGCCTTATCAGATTCGGCTCGCGAACTGAGCTATTCTTCCCAGCGGATGCCGATGTCAGCGTCAAGGTTGGCGATCATGTCGCCGGTGGAAAGACGATTGTCGGGCACCTGCCTGAAACGAATCAGAGTAAGACAGAGAAAAGCGAAATGAAAGGAAACAATGCCGGGCTATAGAGGACTGTTTCCGGGCACGTTCACGATGGGGAATGTCGTCTGCGGTTTCCTGTCGATTCTTTCTGCAATCGAGGGAAATATCACGACGGCGGCCTGGTTCATTGTGCTGGCGGGATTTCTCGATGCGCTCGACGGCAAAGTGGCAAGACTGAGCGGCGGTGCCTCTCAGTTCGGTGTAGAGCTCGATTCGCTGGCCGACTTTCTCTCTTTCGGTGTCGCTCCGGCCGTCCTTGTCTATTCGATAAAACTGAATACCCTCGGCAAGTGGGGCTGGATTATCTCAATCGTTTATATCATGGCGGCCGCATATCGCCTGGCCCGCTTCAATCTGCTGGCTGAGACGGAAGAGAAGAAAGACTTCATGGGCTTGCCGGTACCGTGCGCGGCGCTGGCGCTGGTATCGTTCGTAATTTTCAGCTATCACCTCTGGCATGGACTTGAATACTCCGAATGGCTTGTGTCGATGATCATTCTCTTCTCGTTTCTCATGGTCTCACAAGTAACGTATGACACGATTCCGGAGAAATTCGATACCCCCGAACGCCGGATCAAGTTGGCTGCCCTCGTACTGGCCGGTCTGGTGGTATTATTTAAGCCAAGACTGTTATTGTTTCCGGTTTTTTCGTTGTATATATTGTTCGGTATGATACGGGAGGGATATCGCCTCTTTTATGCCGGGATCGGCCGAGTGACCGGCCGGCCTTACGGACGGCGACGAACCGACAAAGGACTTGATGATGAGCAATAAGAAGAAAGCAGTTGTCTACGTTAGCCTTAAGGACGGAGTTCTGGATCCACAGGGAGTGACTATCCACAAAGCCCTCATGCAAATGGGATATAATGATTTTCTCTCGGTCCGATCCGGCAAGTTCTTCGAGCTTGAGGTCGATGGCGATGCTGCGGATATCGACCGGAAGATTTCGGAAGTCTGCAGCAAGCTGCTGAGCAATCCGGTGATCGAAAAATTCTCCGTGGAGAAGGCTTGATGAAATTCGGAGTGGTAACATTCCCCGGTTCCAACTGCGATTACGATGCCTACGCGGCGGTCCGGCACATCCTCAAAGAAGAAGTCGAGTTCCTCTGGCATAAGTCAGAGGATTTGCTCGGCTGCGATATCGTAATTCTTCCTGGCGGTTTCTCCTACGGTGACTATCTTCGGGCGGGAGCGATCGCAAGATTTTCCCCCATCATGAACAAGGTTATCCCGTTCGCCAGGCAAGGCGGACTGGTAATAGGGATCTGCAACGGCTTCCAGGTTCTCACCGAGTGCGGTCTTTTGCCGGGAGCGTTGATGCGTAACGACCATTTGAGGTTTAGCTGTAAATACGTCAATCTTCGGGTAGAGAACAGCCAGACGATTTTCACCGGTGCCTGTTCTAAAGGAGAGGTACTGCGTATACCGATCGCCCACGGCGAAGGGAATTACTATAATTTCACCGGCGAAGTATCGGCACTTGAAGATAACGGTCAGGTGGTTTTTCGCTATGTAGACAGCTCCGGTAACACCACCGACGGGGCAAACCCGAATGGATCGATCAACAATATCGCGGGCATAATCAACCGCGAGGGAAATGTCCTCGGCATGATGCCTCATCCGGAACGGGCGGTCGAGACGATTCTCGGGTCGGACGACGGTCTCAAGGTGTTCGAGTCTGTCCGTATGGGAATCCAGAAACTTGCAGTGAGCAGGTAATTTGTGAAGAAGAGAGAACTGACGTTTATAATAATTGGTCTATTACTCGGCGCGATCTTAGGCGGCCTGGTCGGCGATATCATAGGTACGTTCCTTCCGGCCGGAGCGGCCAAGACGGTTTTCACGAAAGCGATCGTGATCGGATTCGACACCGTAAAAGTCGATTTCTACGCGATCTCGTTTGCTATCGGTCTGAAGTTGAAGATCAACTTCATGTCGATGCTTGTTGTCTTACTCGTCATCATCTATTTTAGATGGTGGTATTTGTAATTCGTTGAAGCACCAGGAGGTGTTTTATGTTTGGCATGGGTCCCTGGGAATTACTGCTGGTTTTTCTCGCGATACTCCTGCTGTTCGGAGCTAAGCGGTTGCCGGAGATTGCACAGGGGTTGGGTAAAGGTATCAGGGAATTCAAAAAGGCGATGAAAGAATCGACCGATGAAATCAAAGGTTCCCTGAACGAACCGCTCAATGAAGAGAAGAACGAAAAGGATAAAAAGAATCAGTCATAAAATTGCTTTGTCACAACCATGAGCGATAAGTCAATCAAAGCTGTAAAGTTTACCAAAGAGGTAGCCGAGAAGATTGCAGCCGTCCTGGCGGCCGAAAAGGTTTCTCAGGAGAAGGACAAGTTCCGGCTCAAACTGGTAAACCATGAAGAGAAACGGTCTCTTTCTCTGGAAATCTTCCCGGAAACCAGTTTCGGCAAATCACGCGGCGTCCTCCTGGTCGTCTACACCGGCAACTCCCATCTGCAATTGCATAACTGCACCGGATTTGTCGTCTCCGAGGAACTCGGCGAAGTTACTTTCATCTCGGAATCGGACAACCGCCTTTCGGGCCTGGTCGTGGAGAGAGGAGCGTCATGTTCGCTCTATGCCGCCATCAACCGGGAACTGATATCATCGGACTTCACCCAGTTGGGCGTTGAAGTTATGCTGTCCGGTGTGGCCCTCTCACTCGCAGAAGATATTCTGTCCAATGACGAAGAGTCCTGACCGGTTTGCTCGCTCAATCTGCAAATGAGAACAGCCCCGCTTGCGCGGGGCTGTTTACGTTTCGGCACCCTCGTCAGGCACATTACTTTGCGGAGAACGACTCCACGAAATCCGCAAGATCGGACATAAGCTCACGGGCGTTTTGATACCGCTCGTTCGGATTCTTCTTGAGCGCCTTGTCCACTATATGATCGAACAGGAGAGGAACCTGCGGATTGACGTTGGACGGTTTCTCCGGCTCCTGATTCAGAATGGAGTAGATCAGCGAAGTGATATTCTCACCCTTGAACGGACGGCGGCCGAGGAGCATCTCGTACATGACCACGCCAAGGGAGAAGATATCCGCCCGCTTGTCAACCTTCTGTCCTTTGAGCTGCTCGGGCGAGATGTAGTTCGGCGTGCCCATCGCGATTCCCGTTTTGGTCATTGAGTTCGAATCGATACGGGCGATTCCGTAATCCATGAGCTTCACGCGATAATCTTTTAATACCATTATATTGGCCGGCTTGATGTCGCGGTGGACAATTCCCTGCTCGTGAGCGTACTCGAGAGCGGAGCAGATCTGTACGATCATCTGCGAGATGATCCGATAGTTGAACTTGACCTTTCGCTTGATCATCTCTTCAAGCGTCTGACCTTCGAGATATTCCATCGCGATATACTGCAGGTGACCCTCGGATCCCACGTCGTAAATCGTCACGATATTCGGGTGGGAGAGCTTTCCGGCCGCCTGAGCTTCGCGGAACAGACGTTCTTTGAGTTCGGCCATTTCTTCGGGGTCGTTCACGAAATCAAGCCTGATAGTTTTGAGAGCGACGGGACGGTTGATGGCCGGATCGATACCTTTGTACACATGACCCATGGCACCTTTACCGAGCGAGCCAGTGATTTGATACCTGCCGAGGTTCTTAAGAGCAGTGCCGCTCGAACCGGCGACGATTTCATCGCTGTCGGAGAGAGCGCCGGAATCATTCAGGTCAATCGCCGATGAATCGAAGAAATCGTCTTCGGAAGAATCAGCGGAGTCATTCGGACTGATGATTTCCGGTCCGGCCTTTGCCTGGCCGGAATCAAACGCCTTCGTCGCATACTGGCCGGAGGGCAGTTCGCTTACTCCGGTTTCCCCGGCGTGATGTTCGGATTCGTCGAGCGAGATGGCCTGATGATCCTCAGGGAACCGGTCGTCGACATTTTCGACTATGGCCTTGGTCGGCTGATAGTCAGGATCCGACTCGCTCGCTTTGATTTCCCGAACCTTTACTTCCTCTTCCTGCTGTCCCTGGGCAGCAGCCTTGGCCGCCGGTTTTGGAATTTTCTGGGTTGCCTGTTTGGGCTTATGATGTACTGCCGCCTGTCCCGCAATCAGCTGCGTGTCGAGCAACGGGGCCGCGAATATGAACAGGAGCAGTTCAAGGGCATAGTAGACGGTATCCGCTACGATTTTGAACGAACTGAACATGAAATAGTTGATATTCGCCAGAACCACCAAGGCGCCGGCGAGAATCACAATCCGATATCCGAGATTTGTCTGCGGCATGAGAAATGCGCAGAGACCACCGATGAGGAACAGGAACAACAGACCGAGTCCCATCTGGTTGTCTTTGATCACCAATACATCGTGATTGATGATGTTCTCGAGAACGTTGGCCTGTATTTCTGCCTTCGACAGCTGTTTCGATACCGGCGTGGAGAATGTCTGGTTGGTTTCGGCATCATCGGCGTCGATTATGACAAGCTTGTCTTTGAACTTCTTGTGATTGAAATCCTCGGTGAGCACCTCCTGCGCCGAGTAGGTCGGGAACGCGCGTTCTTTGGAGAATTTGATAAACATCTCCGACTTGTCGTTGATCGGGATGGAGAATTTGTTGCCGAGTTGAATGTGGCTTCCCTCGAACACTTTGATCTGGTCGGTCGGAACGCCGAGGTAAACGGCTGCGCCGAGCAGGTCGACCGACGGATAATAGTATCCGTCGTAGTTCATTACCAGGGACTGATGACGCAGTACCCGGTCATCGTCCGGCATGAGATAGTCGTACCCGAGATACGGTTTATTGGCGAGAAGTTTTTCCGCCGGAAGGAAGACCTTCCGCACCTGCAGAGAAGACTCCTCTTTCATGATGCCGAGCGGGTTGTCGACCGTGACGGAATAGTCGAAGAGGTATTTCGGATTGTTGGTCCGGTTCGACCGGAAGGTGGCAAGGGCGACATCGTACGGGATCACGACATTGGTGATCCAGCTGAGCTGCCCGGACAGGACGTCGGTATAGCCGGCCGAGTCCTGGTAGTTGTCTTCGTTGAGCATGAAATCCAGCACGATTGCTTTCGGCTCACCGCTGGCGGTGGCGGCCAGCAGATCAGCGATCCGATCGTAATTCCAGGGCCAGTTGCCGAACTTCTCCTGCGACCGGCGGTCGACCGTAACGCGCACGACTTTTTGCTGCGAGGGAGTGGAGGCGGTAACTCGTGCCAGGAAATCGTTTATCGAATGCTGCAACCCCTCCATCGGTCCAAAGCTATTAATGTAGAGAATAGCGACCAGAATGGTGATCAGCATATACAGGATGTAGGAGGAGTATTTGCTCATATCGACCTCATTTATCTTCCCAATCTCAGGCGGCTGATCAGCATCTGGGGCATGCTGGCTCGGGCCATCTTGCTTTGCGTCATCTCTATATCATATTCGACACGATGGTAATTTACTTCACTCTCCTCGGTATCGAATACGAGGTAACATGCCCGGGGGTCGTCGTCTCTCGGTTGACCGACCGAACCGACATTGATCAGGTACCGTCCTTCTTCGTCCGGCAGGAAATCGTGTCCGGCCTGGCACCGCGGAAGCCCGTCATCCTGTTCCGCATAGATTTGCGGGAGGTGAGAGTGTCCGAAAAAGCAGATGCGCTGGTCGAGATTCGCAAATGCCTGAGCCGCGGCCGCCGGTGTCAGTATGTAGTGCCAGCGATCCGGATCATAAGGGGATGAATGAACCAGCAATACATCGTCAATGGCGTGCTTCATCTCGAACCCGTTGATGATATCCAGTTCATGGTCGGTCAATTGTTTTCTCGTCCAGTCGGTAGCGACCTGTGCCGCTTCATTGTAGTGTTCGGTCGACGAAAGGCCGATGGCGGCGTATTCATGGTTGCCCATCAATTTCACGTCGCAATGCTGCTGTACCAGTTCGAGGCAGGCAACCGGATCGGCTCCGTAGCCGATAACGTCGCCAAGGCAATGTATCGTACCGATCCCCTGCGATTCTATATCCCTCAAGACAGCCTGCAGCGCTTCGAGATTCCCATGGATGTCCGACAGCAGGGCATATTTCATTTAGTTCGTCCCTTCGATGAACTTGAAAGTCGACTTACCGACCGTGATAATATCACCGTTCTTGAGATTGCACTGGGAGATCGGCTCGCCGTTCACCAGCGTCTTTCCCTTCTTCCCGAGGTTGGTCAGTACGTAGGACATGTTCTCTTTGCTGATTTTGGCCTGGATGCCGGAGATGAAGAATCCTTTCGCGCGTACGTGTACGAACTTCGCTTTGCCGATCGTCACAACGTCGCGGTCAATCTTGAATTCAGAAAACTCAGCGTTCTCTTCCCCGAGCAGGACGGATCCACCGTACTTGGTGACGATCTGCTTCTCGATCTTGTCGTTTTCCAGAAGCTGCTTCTGCTGCTTCGTCTTCAGTACCATGGTGCCGTCGAAATCGGCTCCGCCGTCGTGCTCCTGACTGGTTTCGGTATGATAGACCAGGGAGTACTTGCCGACCGTGATCGTATCGTCGTTCCGAAGAATCTCTTCCGTGATTTTGCGGTTATTGACGAAAGTCCCGTTGAGCGACTCGTTGTCGATGACTACGGCGGCGTTGTTGTTGAACTCGATGATGGCATGCTTGCGGGAGACGCCGCGGTTTTCCAGCACGATGTCATTATCCCGGCTGCGGCCGATCGACAGCCGCTTCTTTTCGGTAACGATGCGCTCGATTACCTTGTTATCGTACTTTACAATAATCTCCGCCATGGTCCGGCCCTTTCGAATATACTACGTTCTTTTTATCTTTCGCCTTGAATTTACGGAGTCAGATAGCCAGCGTTCGATTCCTTGTAAACCCTTGTCGCGGGCTAACAACTTGCTTATATTATCGGCATGCAAATAGGAAACTTAAACGTAAAAGACGGCGTGCTTCTGGCCCCGCTGGCAGGCGTTTCCAGCCGGCCTTTCCGGGTCCTGGCGGTCAAAGCGGGAGCCTCGGTGACATACACCGAAATGGTCTCGTCCGAGGGCATTGTCCGCAATCAGAACAAGACTTTTGATATGATGCGGTTCAAGGCGGACGAGCAACCGCTTGGAATTCAATTGTTTGGCGCGAATCCGGAAGTCATGCGGCAGGCCGCCGACGTCACGGCAAAGAAATTTAAGCCCGATATCATCGATATAAACTTCGGCTGTCCGGTCAAGAAAGTGGTTAACAAAAATGGCGGATCGGCGGTCCTGAAGGATTTAAAGCTCACCGAGGATATTATCCGGGCGACGGTCGAAGGTGCGGGAGAGACGCCGGTGACGATCAAAATCAGGACCGGCTGGGACGATGCCCACCCGGTGTTTCTGGAGGTCGGCCAGATCGCCCAGCGAGCCGGCGCGAAAGCAGTTTCGCTTCATGCCCGGAGTCGGGCTAAAGGGTTTTCGGGCTCGGCCGACTGGAGTTCGATCCGCGAGCTGAAAAGGTCAGTGGACATTCCGGTGATCGGCAACGGCGACGCCGTCACGCCTCAGGATGTCAAACGGATGCTCGATGAAACCGGTTGCGATGCCGTCATGATCGGACGGGCCGCTCTTGGCAATCCGTTTATTTTCAAACAGATGCGTCACTACCTCGCAACCGGCGAGCTGCTGGAGGAACCGTCGGTTGAGGACAAAATCGAGATGGCCCGGCTGCACGCTCAGCTCATGCAAGAACAATTCGGCGAGGAGCGGGGCGCGATCATGATGAGACGCTATCTCGGCTGGTATGTCAAGGGGTTCAAAGGTGCCAGCGAACTCAGACCTCAGCTGTTCCAGGTTACGACCATCAGCGATATTGATCGCGTGTTCGCCGAGTATCTGGCGAAGGTAACAGACGATCCTTCGGATAAGGAGAGAAAAATAGCCTGATCGGGCCAATTCATTTGTCGTGGACTGATCGGTCTGCTATATTCACGGAAATCGACAACGTAACCCACAAAGATACATAAGGCATTGAGATGAAGATATTTACCGTAGCATTACAGAAGGAAGGGAAACTCGTCCCGGCATCGCTTGAGTTAATAACGGCTGCCCGGAATCTGGGTGGTGAGCTTTACACGGTTGTCCTGGCCGAAGACGCAAAAACATTGGCCTCTGAGCTTGCCGCCCACGGAGCAGGGAAGGTTCTCGCGGTGTCAAATCCTGCGTTGAAGTATTTCAACGATGAGATCTATGCTAAGGTTATCGACGAGCTGGCGAAGAAATACCATCCCGACGTCGTTCTCGGATCGGCTACCTTTTACGGCAAAGCACTTTTCGGGCGGCTGGCTGCTATTTCCGGAAGTCCGATGGTGTCAGACGTTACCGGACTTGAGCTGCAGGGAGACAAGGTCGTGGCCACACGGCCGAGTTACGGCGGATCGGTCATTTCACGAGTGACGAAGAGTGAAGTCGATCGGCCGATGTTTGCGACGGTGAGAATGAAGATCTATCCGGAGTCAAGAGACGGAGACGGCGAGGTGGTCGAAGAATCTGTCGACGCCGGTCTGTTCGCCTCGGGAACCGAGATCAAGGAAGTGAAGTCCGAAGCTGCCGGTGCGGTGAGCCTCACCGAAGCGGATATTATCGTCTCGGCCGGGCGTGGATTGAAGGGTGCGGAGAATCTTCCGATGGTCAAGGATCTGGCCGATGCGCTCCACGGTGCGTTTGGCGCTTCACGCGCGATTGTCGACGCCGGTTGGATCTCCTACTCGCATCAGGTCGGTCAGACCGGAAAGACAGTCAACCCGAAGCTCTATGTCGCCGTCGGCATCTCCGGTGCGATTCAGCATCTTGTCGGTATGCAGACCTCGAAAACGATCGTGGCTGTCAACAAGGATAAGGATGCACCGATCTTCAACGTGGCGACTTATGGTATTGTAGGCGACGCCTTCGAGATCGTTCCTGCCCTCACCAAAAAGTTCAAAGCGGAACTACAGAGTTAAATTTACAGCCGCCTTCTCAGCGAATAAAGAAACCCGTCGGGTAAACCGACGGGTTTTTGCTTTGCATCCTGTCTACAGAGAGTGTCTACTGGACTATCACCGTGTGCGTCTTGGCAATCTCTCCGCATCCGTTCCGAACGGTAAGCTGCACCGTGTAGGTCCCGGCGGATCCGAAGATATGCTGCGGGTTTTGTTCGGTCGACAGCGCGGAGCCATCGCCAAAGTCCCAACTCCAGCTTCGCGCCCTCTGCGATTCATCGGTGAAGTTAACCGTAAGAGGACCTGGTCCGACCGAGTCCGGCGCCATCGAGAAGGCCGCCGTAGGTGCCAGCGTATCGACATAAATCATATTCGTCACCGCGGTCGAGTCTTCACCGCAATCGGTTGTGACTTTAAGCGACACCGTGAATGAGTCGGGTACGGCCGATGTATAGGCGTGCTGTGGGTTGCGCGCGGTCGATCCTACCGTTCCATCGCCGAAATCCCATTGATATGCCGCGTTCAATCCGGTCGTGGTTGTGGAAAATTGTACAGTAAACGAGACCCCTCCCTGCACGCAGCCGTAAGTCGTGTCGGCGCTGATTGAGGCGATAGGCTGATCGTAGACGTGAATAAGGTCCGTCTTGGTGACGGTTGCAGAATCACCGATTCCGGCAACGGTCAGGGCGACGCTATAAGTTCCGGCGGTGTCGAACGTGTAGCTCGGGTTCTGCGCGCTCAAAGTACCGGTGCCGTCGCCGAAATCCCAGATCCTCACGAGTACGTTTCCGACACTGAGGTCGGTAAAGTTCACTGTGAACGGCGCACATCCGGTCGCCGAGTCCACTGTAAACTGCGGCTCAGGCGGCAGTGAGTCGAACTTCGCAACCGATGACATCAGCATCCGTTTCGCAAATTCCGGATTGTGCACTCCCCGGGAACCGTCGAGCTTGTAGAGGAGATAATTGTAGAGTAATCGAGCTTCATCGACCTTGACCACACTATCGCCGAAGAAACTGCGCCCGGCCGTATCCGATGGATCCAGTACATTCTCTCCTTTAAGCAGTGACTCGAGGCTGTCCCCGAGCATCTTCACCGAATCGATGACGGAGGACACATAGAAGTCGGTGATGGGCGACGAGGCGTGACATCCTGCAACATTGCAGTTGGCGGCGTACTGCGCGCCCGTTGACTTGTCTTCGAGCCGGAACGTATGCTCGCCGAACAGATAGCCCTGGCCGGTGCCATAATGGCACTTGGTGCAGCTATTGTCTACGGCATGCGGATTCGTGACCGTCGTGGTATCACCGAACCGAAACGCGTTCTGGCCGATGATCATATCCGCCTGTCCTGAATAGTGCGGTCCAAAGTCGCTGGTAAGGGAATAGTTCGTCTCCCCGGTAACTGACTGGATACTCATATTCGATTGATGACAGTGTGCGCACATGTTCACGTTGCCTTCATTGAAAGCCTGGTTGTTTTTCAACAAAACGAAGGCATCTACTGCGCGGAGCGTGTCGGCATTCCACTGCCCGTAGGCTCCGGTGTGCGGCATGTGGCAGGTGAAACAAGTGATCGCCGAATACTTGACGGCTCCGGAAATGGACACCGAGTCGAACGTCTTCAGAAATCCTTCGTGCGTATGGCACTTGTTTCCGCATTCGTCGACATCGAGCATACCACCATTCTGATCGACAACGGCGTCGAGGAGTGAAAAATCGGCATGTTTGGAATTATCGAATTGCCCGCGCGGGCGAAGCAGCTTGTTGTCGGTATCGGTATGACAATCGAAACAGCCAATACCGAGCGTCGAGTCAACGATCGTCGAATTGTTGTTCTCGGTCACCAGCTTGTCACAGCCGACCGCAGTCAGCAGCAGGATGATCGATGCAACAAGGCCCAAGGCGAGCAGTCGATATATTGTCATTGATAGGTTTTCCTTTGTTGGATAACGGTTTATATCCGGTTATATATAGTACCCATAGAGTAGTGTCAACCTGTTTTTCCCTCTCGGCCGACCGCTCAAGAGACGAATCGGAGGCCGATTCGCACAAAATAATCGGCTGTCATGGTTTAAGAATTCCCGTTCATTTGACGAAAATCTAAGAAAATCCGCTAAACAATCACGTGGGAGTTCTCATGTCCTTATTAATTGAAGTAATTGAATGGATGGACCCGTCCGGCGATGAGATGATACATCGAATCCCCGAAACCGGTTCGGCCGATTTCAAACTGGGGGCACAGCTGATCGTGAGGGACAGCCAGACGGCCATGTTCTTCAAAGACGGTCATGCCGCCGATTCTTTCACCGTTGGACGCCACACCCTCTCAACTTTGAACGTCCCAATCCTGACCCGGCTGCTGGCCTTTCCTTTTGGTTTCAACTCGCCTTTCAGGGCGGAAGTTTATTTTGTCAATCTGAAGGTCTTCACCGATCTGAAGTGGGGAACCAAACGCCCCGTTACTTTCAAGGACAGCAAGTTAGGACTGATCCGGTTGCGTGGTCACGGCGCCTTCACCATGCGGATCAGTCAGCCGACCCTGTTTCTTAACACGATCGTCGGGCGCCAGGCCCGTTATACCACTCAGGACATCCAGGACTATCTACGCGACGTTATCATCGCCCGTCTGAACGATATGATCGGTGAGCATCTCGATTCAATCCTCGATCTCCCGGCTCAGTACACCGAGCTGGCGAACAAGTTCAAAGCAAGTGTGAGCGACGAATTCGAGAAGTACGGTCTTGAACTGGTCGACTTCTATATTTCATCGATCACGCCTCCGGACGAAGTAAACAAGATGATCGATCAGCGCTCCGGTATGGAGGCGGTGGGTGATCTCGACAAGTTCCTGAAGTTCGAGATGGCCAAGGGAATCGGTACCCCGGGGGGACCGGGTGGTGCCGGCGCCGGCATGGGGGTCGCGGCCGGGGTCGGGGTGATGATGCCCGGCGTGATGAGCAGGGTTTTCGCTCCCGAACAGACGGAATTGAGACGGGAACCGGTTCCGACCGTGACCTGTCCGAAATGTCATACCGATACACCCGAGCAGTCCCGCTACTGTTACCGGTGCGGTCACCAGATGTACGCGCAGAACAATTGCCCTTCCTGTCATAAGGAACTGCCGGGAGAGGCCAATTTCTGCCTCTATTGCGGTTACAAACTGGACGCCAAACTCCGTTGCCCGCATTGTTCGGCCGAACTCATTCCCGGCTCGAAATTCTGCGGCGAGTGCGGTCAGAAGATAAATGGCGACAACGATACAGAAAAATCGTAAAAGCGGATTCTATATCGGCGTCACCTGTCCCGGGTGCGGCGGCGATCTTGAACTCGAGGACAACTTTTTCGTTATCCGGTGCAAGCATTGCGGAACGGGACATCGCATCGTCATGCCCGATGTCCCGCCTGCGTATTTGATTCAGCCGAAAACCGACGTTCGCGCCGCTCGTTTTTCGGTCGATCGGTATCTCAAACGCAAGTCACTGCCGCTGACCGACTCGAGTCTGCAAATCAAGCAGGTGTACTATCCGTACTGGAAAATCGATGCCGTACTCTTTCGTCAGCGAAACAAGCGACATGAGCGAGTGGTCGTCGAAGCTGACCAGTACCAGGATGCCGTGACAATGAATGTCGATCGCACCGAAGTAAATTTGACGCCTTACACGGCGACGGTGGCGGCCGGTATCCATTTCGACGGCGTCCCCGACTCGATCGGCATGCGGGCCGAATATATTCGCATGATCCCGTATTCCGAAGAGCATCTTGACGATGACTACGACGTGATCACGGTGATTAGGGGGTGGGAGGACGTTACGAAGGTTCTGACCGGAAACCTCGATACGATCGGCGAGATCGATATCGCTTCGTTCGGGACCAATCGGACCGAGCTGTTTCATCCGGTCGCATCACTCGTCTTTTTCCCCTTCCTGTTTCTCGAATCGTACGGTCATCACGGTTACAATCGGTTCATTGTCGACGCTGTGTCGGGCCGCGTGCTGGAGCACGAGACCGAGATGCACGTCTACGATTCATCGGCAGAGCCGGTCCCGTACACGAATTTTGGATCACTCACGGTCGAGCCGCATCGATGCAAAACGTGCGGTGAAGACCTCCCGACCGAGCAATCGTTCATCTATATTTGCAGAAATTGTCTCGCCTTGACCTCAATTGAAAGCGGTGCCCGGCCGATACAGAATGTGAATGTGACGGTCAACGACGGAACGTCGGAAGACAGGCTCTTTCCGTTCTGGGCGTTCAAACTGCCGTCGCACGACGCCGAACGGCTCCGCGCCTTGTTCGGGGGGACACTCGCATCGGATTACATCGTGGTTCCGGCATTTCGAATGCCGAATTACGACGCGATGTACCGGCTGGGAAAGCGGATGTCCAGCGCGATGCCGAGGTTTGACTTGAACGTCTCGGAAGACTGGGACAGGAGGTTTGTGTCCGTGAGTGTATCAAGTACCGAAGGTCTGGCGTACGCCACGATCTGTATCTTTCGTGAGGAAACGGCCAAGGGGATGCCGGCCAATCATGAGCGCAGCGACTTTACCCCCTCGGAAGTCAGCCTGTTCTTTGCCCCTTTCCATCCTGAAAACTACTTCTATGTCGACTCGGTGATCAACTCGATCACTTTCGAGAAGACGCTGGTTTCCTGATTTCTCTCCTATCAATCGTTAATTTGCCAATTTCTCCAACTCTCTTGGTCGTGCAAGACTCCAGTGGTTCTGACTTCGTGCGGCAGCCTTGTAGATCGGGTTCCGGATGAGATCCCGATAGGGATCGAAGAAGAAACCCGACAGCACGCCGTTGTAGGCCCGACCATTCTAATGGCCGGACGGAGAAGATCAGAGTAGGGGGACCCGCTTCGGGACCCGCCAGATCCCACATGCCATTAGGTATGTTGTTCACATAATGCGTCAATTCGCAAAAGACCGCCGACAAGTTCAGGTTCCTTGAGCGCTCTAGCGTTCATCTCCGGGACTGACCTACAAAGAAGCTGGAATAGGGGGGAGAGTTGTTCAAATCTCAAAAGAATGTGATAACGCCACAAGTGATGGGTAGTGGTGGATGCGAAATGGGGTCGGGGAAAGATGCAGCTAAGAGTAACCGGAATCCAATGGAATAAATCATTGATTGCGAAGGAAAGGAAAGTTTATTGTGGACATCAACGTCAATACGAATTCTTGACCTGTGGGGTATTATGAAATGATGTACTTATCAAGAGTGTTTGCTACGGCGCTTATTATTGCCATTTGTGGCAGTCCGCTTGTGCATGCTGGCTCCTCAGAGACTCCAAATGACACACAGAAAACGTCTATTGGGATTGAAGCTGCGTTAAATCTATCGAAGCCTTCAGAGAACACGTTCTACGGTTCAAAATCACAGCTGACGAAATACGCGTACGGTGTCTTTGTCTCATTTCCTATGGGTTCCCATTTTGCAATTCAACCGGAAATTCTTTAATCACTGAAGGGATTTCAAACAAAATCCGAATTCTACGAAGTTTGGTATCATGGACGGATGACGCTTTCATATATTGAAGCTCCCGTGCTAATGAAGTATTTGACTAAGACGAGTTTGCAGTTGAGACCCGAATTCTACATTGGGTCTGTAGTGAGCGTATTGATGAAAGCTGAATATCGCCAGGAAGACTACCATGTAGGTGGTCCGGAAGCAGGTCTGTCAGACACATGGACATCCAACGAAAAAAAATTCTACGAGGATACAGATTTTGGAATTGTGTTAGGAAGTAGATTTGCCATTTCAACAGGAAAGGGTGAAGTCTCTGTGGACATTCGTTTAACTCAAGGAATGATTGACGTAGCCAAAGAGTCGGAGTTTGTACTCAAGAACAGAGTCCTATCGTTTTTCATTGGTTACAGTTTATAGAATACTCAGAATTAGTGGGCAGGCGGCCCTCTAAGACCGCCTGCCAACTATCAAATGGGCTATGCAGCATCAGTCCGTAGCCCCTCTCGGTTCTGCTCTCTTCTATAGCCCACGTCAGCGACGGATGGCGGCAGCCATCCTGAGCGCCACGTGGGACGAGACGTTCGGCGAGGGCCGAACGAACGGATTGTCACCCACCTGGCATTCGAATTGGCTGCCATTTACAGCCAGTGTGCTTCACAAACCTACCCGGAGGGTCGCGCCCGGATAGAAGATGAAGTCGAGGTCACGAAGGCTGTCGCGCCTGTCGGCGCACTCAACGCCTCGTGATGGCGAATGTCGTCGTAGGTCAGGAATCCTGCGTTCCTGATATAGTCACACGGACATTTCGGATCGAGCCAGAGCCCCTGCCGCAACCTCAGGGGTTTTGACCTGCCCGGTGACATACTTCGACCGGTGTCATGCGGCGATCCGCCCCGCGCACTATTCCTCATATTCTACCGGAACTTCCTTGCTCACTTGTGGATATAAACAGTGCCGGGCGTCGGAGGAACCGCCTTTTATTGGCTTGCGATTGCCCGATTTATTGCCTATTTTCGTCCCTGAACATAAAGAAAGAAGTTGCCGTAGCTTAATGGGTTATCACCTGTAGAAACGTAGTTCAAACCGCCTCGTCGGCCCGTTTGCGACGACGCGGTTATTTTTTATGGAGATAAGCGTGACCTGTAAAACCTGTGTTCGAGCAAGTATTCTTGCGCTGTTCCTTTTCGCCCTGCCGGCCCTGGCTGTGGGGGGAGTGGCGAACAGCTTTGACCTGCCTGATACCGGATATATCAGCAATGTCGTGATCGATATTATTCAGCACGACGGCGGCGTGTGGTTCGCCACCGACGAAGGACTGAATTTCTCATTCGACGGCGGACAGACCTGGCTGTCGTATGACAGCTCCAACGGACTGGTCAGCAGCAGTGTGTCGGCCATGTTTTCGATACCGACCGGCGGCGCGATCAATCGGCTCTGGGTGGCGACCAATCACGAAGAAAGAATTCAGGGCGCCCTGACTCCGTTGTCCGACGGTCTTTCGTACACCGATGACGATGGCGAGAACTGGCATCGAGTCGATTTCGATACGATTCCATACGTGACCGGTGGTGACAGGACCATTTACGATATTACCGGCTATTACAATCCGAATCCCAATCCGTGGCTTAACAACAATTGGATGTTCTTTTCGGCCTTTGCCGGCGGCTTGCTGGCGTCACAGGATGGCGGGTCAAGCTGGCGAAGGATCTATGCTTCGCCGGGAGACTCCATCCAATTCAATACGGCCGGACAGGCACCCTCGCTTCGCAACCGCTATTTCTGCTGCGCAGTAGATACTTCCGAAGGGGATACCGTCTCACTCTGGGCCGGAACCGCCGCCGGGTTCTTCCAGTACGTCTACGCCAAACCGAAAGACAAACCGTATTCAAAAGTCATCAACTCAATCGTCCCGGTCGATAGCTTTCTCTTTTACGGCGGCAATCATGGCGTGACGCGAGGCAGCAAGTACGGCGGACCGTTCATCTCACGATTCGAGTCCGACGGCCTTCCCGGATTGGACGTAACGAAATTATTCGCATATGGGGGAATGCTGTTTGCCGGCACGAAGGATACGACGACCGGAAATTCGACCGGTCTGGCGGTATCGACCGACGACGGGGAGAGCTTCTCTCCGGTCGTACTGCCTGATGTCGTAGGTTCCGATCGCGATATCAGTGATTTCCTTGCAATGGGAGATCGTCTGTATATGGCTGCGGGAGCGGCCGGGCTGTATGTCACTGTCGATACCGGAGCGAACTGGAGCCAGATCTATGTGGACTCGTCCGACGTTACTTCGGCGAATCATCGGAATTTCGTCCGCTCACTTGCAAGCTGGGGAGATACATTGCTTGTGGGGACCGATTCGGGACTGGTACAGCTCTTCATGGACAATACCGGGAGCATCGACTCGTCACGCTTCCACGTGTTCGACGAGGGTGCGTTCAGCTCCACGCGGGTCATCGGAATCCGGACACATCATTACGAATACGACAGTTCCGATGTTATCCTGACGATCAATAGACCGGTTTCGGCAAGCGGTACTCCGATTGTCGGGAGATCGAGTGATTACGGCGTGACCTGGGATACGTTACAGCAGGCCGGATTCACCAATGACATCGCCTTTTTCGGCGACACGACTTTCGTGTTGAACGACGAGGATATTCTCTTTTCGGCCGATTCCACCGTTCCGAGCAATCCCTCGAACCACTACTATGTGTACGAGTATGCGACGAGTGGAGCGAAGATCGATTCTCTCACGAACGACCAGGCCCGGGTAATGAAGGTCATGGCTGACACGGTTGTCATCGGAACGGACAATGGATTCGCCATCTCGCTCGACCGGGGAGCCACCTACAATATTTTCCGGGTGAACAATGATACGCTCGGCGCCGATGCTACCCTGAACTACAATTCAACCCTGGTGGGAGTGTCGGGAGATTTCATTCCGGCGATCGACGTTCAGTATCTGGACAACGGTCGTTCGCAGATCTGGGCGTCCACCCGACCGGCGTTCGGCGGGACCGAAGGCATCTCGGTCGGGCTGTTCGTGCCGGTGGTTGATACGACGGTGATTCCGTGGGATACCCTCAGGTACCAGCGAGTGTTCTCACACGTGTACGACAACTTCGCCTGGAATTTTGCTTTCAGGCACGACACTGTATTCGCGGCCACCAACGATGGTTTGATCTACTCTTATGGCGACACCGTATATAGCGGCACCTGGTTCCATCTGGATCTGAAGGATTCGTCGGGCTATCCGTTGATTCTTCCGAATACACCGGTCTACGCGGTCGACATAATCGGAAACGATCTCTGGGTGGGAACCGCCGACCGGTCGGTGAAAATCGACATGAACGATTTCACTCACCAGACTCCGTACTATGTCACCGATACCAGGACGCCTAAAGACGAAGTGTACGCATTTCCGGTTCCATTCAGCCACGCGAACGACGCCGTGACGGAGTTCCATTTCACTCTTGAGAAGGATGCCGATGTAACGATTGAAATATATGACTTTGCGATGAATCTGGTGCGGAGGGTGATGGATCACCAGTTCCTTCCGGCCGGTGTATATCCGACGGCAGGTTTGGGCCGACCGACCTGGGACGGACTTAACGGAAGAGGAGATCCTGCCGCCATCGGTATCTACTACTTCAAGGTCGAGTACTCAACGGGCGAGGTTCGTTGGGGTAAACTTGCGGTGATCCCATAGGATGGAGAGAGCAATGCGAAAGATATTTACTCTGGCGATATGTCTCCTGTTGGTGTCGGGAGTGTCGGCCGTTTGGTCGGCCGAAGGTGACGGTGGCTATGCCGCCTCGTTTCTGCAGATTCCGATCGGTGCCAGACCTGCCGCTATGGGCGGAGCTTATATTTCAATTGCCGACGATGGTGCCGCGCCGTTTTACAATCCGGCCGGACTTTCCGGCCTGAGAAAGACACTTTTCGCGTCTTCGTACCGGGCGATGGGTCTGGACCGCACTCTCGGCTATGTCGAAGGTATCTTTCCTGCCAAGGGCGAAGCGGCGATCGGCGTCAACTGGCTCTATGCCGGAAGTGGATCGGTCGAAGCGCGCAATTCCGATGGCGACAAGCTGGGCTTCGACCTGAGTCAGCACAACCACGACTTCTCGGTCTTCTTCGCCAAGCGATTCGAAAACGTTCTGTCGGCCGGTTTCAAGGCGAGCTATCTGCACACGAAATTCTCCGAGATGACGGCGTACAGCGTAGCGATAGACATCGGTGCGATGTTTCATTTGAGTCAGCTGTTCGACCGCGAAACGCGCGATCTCATGGCGATTCAAGACATTCAGGCGGGCCTGGTGGTACGAAATCTGGGCGCGAAATATCACTGGTCGAACGAGAAGTACTACCTTGCGCATTCGACCAATATTCTCGGAAGTACCCAGGACGACAGAGTGCCGGTCGAGGTCGGCGTCGGCGGATCGGCGCGATTCCTGAATCGCAAGCTGACACTGTCGACCGATCTGGTCAAGACGGAGCATCTTCCGATCAGATTTCACGGTGGCGGCGAATATATCGTGGCATCCAATTTTGCTATTCGCTCCGGTTTGTCGGGCAAGCAGTTCACCGCCGGCACCGGATATATGTTCAGGTTTCCGACGACCGTTCTGGCTATAGATTACGCCTTCTCGACCGATCGGGTCGGCGAGGGTTCGGAACACATCTTTTCATTTGATCTGCTCTTTTAGGAGTGTCCGCTTTGAGACGAATACTGTTTGTTCTGTTCGCGGGGATATTGGTTGTAGTGGTGGTTGCTGCCGGTTCAAATGCCTCCGATGGTCTGGCGCTCATGAAGGTCGAGCACGGTGCAAGAATCGCCGGAATGGGGTCCGCCGCCGTATCCCTTGTCGACGACCCCAACGGAACGGCGTACAATCCGGCGGGAATCATGGGGATCAGCAAGTTCACGGCTTCGTTCGGCCATACCTCGTACTGGGAGAATGTGCGTCTCGAGTCGGGGTATTTTGCCATGAATCTCTCAGAGCGGATGTTCGTGCACGGCGGAATACGATTCGCTTCCGTGGA
>CAZFOY010000039.1:0-33798 GCA_964520865.1 uncultured Ignavibacteriales bacterium
CGGGGACCCTGTTTGACCAGATCCCGTGTAACCTGTTGCCTGTACCGGACGGTCGTTGTGATGCCCCCGAACAGCGAGAATCCCGAAGATAAATCGTAGCTCTTGCCGCTTCCGGCGGACTGGGTATTCACATCGGTTCCCAGAGGAACGTCGGCATTGTCCATGAATCCGAACCGATACTGCCAGGACGGCCTCCTCATCATACCCGGGAGCGTATTGTTATACGATTGCGTGACGCCGTATTGGACCGGCTGGATCCAACCGGTCAGGAAGCGAAGAGCGCCCAGAATCGGATCGTAAAACGGTTTGCTGACTTTCTGTTGCGTCTTGTTCTCTTGCTCGGCTCGTCTCGCCCGTTGCGACCTGCCCCGGAACCTCCGTTCGCCGCTGCCGCCGCTCTTACCACGCAGAAGAGCCATATGGTCGAATTTTCCGGTGACGCCGGAAGATCGGGACATGGTCGAACGTCTTGTTTCGTTCGCCTGTTGCCAGGTATCACCGTAGGTCCCTTTATACGAGAACTGACTCGTCAAGAAGCCGAACAGTTTCGGATCGTAGCTGATGCTCATGCGTTCGTTGAAACTCGTCTCCAGTCCCAGCTTGAAGGTACTCGGGTTGGAGGTGATGTGCACCAGGTCAAGATCACTCAGATCGCGCCGGGTATCATAATGATAGTTGGCACCGAGATTGTCGAAGATCTTGTAGTTGATATCCATATTACCGGTGAAGTCTCTCTGGATGCTCGGGCGTCTGAGACCGTTGATGTCATCGGAAATCTGGAGGTTGCGGCTGTAGTTCGCCGAAGTTGTCCAGCGCTCCGGATACAGCCCGAGCTTGGACCCGGCCATCTTGTTCAGCAACGGAATCGGTTTGGTCCAGAAGAAAATCGGTAATACCGGTACTCTCTTGACACTCAAATTATAATCGGTCTTGATGTTGTAGGCTTCGCCGAAAGAGTAGGGGGTCGTTACCGTCACCTGATCGGTTCTTCGGTACGAACCACTCGTTTTGAGCCGGTTCAGCAGCACGGAGAACAACGGATTTCGCCCTGTTTTGTGAAACGACGCTGAATAGTTGACGGATCGCGAGACCGTCCGTGTCTGCTCTTCCTTCCGTCGTTCCGGCGGAAGTACGATATCGGAATTACTCCGCAATAGCGGAGTCGTGACCGACTTGCTGAAGGAGTACGATATAGGCACACGTGCGCCCCACGATCGGGGAAGCAGTTTGTCCAAGTTAAACGAAAGGCTGTAATTGTAGCTGGTCTCGGTGCGTCCGCTCCCGAGGTTATCGGAAGACCCTCCTCGCGTCGCGGCCGAAAGACCTCGGAAATACGGATCCTTTGACTGGAAATTGAAACTGTAGGAGAGCAGGTCTGCCATGGAGCCGTTTACGGTGAAGCGTCCGGCGTTTCCGACGTCTCTTCGCACCTCCGTCACCCTCAACTCGTCCATCCAGATTTCTCCGCCGATATTTTCCGTGGTATCGAGATTGATGACTCCGGCCGCGAAATATCTGACTTCGTTTATGTTCGGATTGCCGAACACACGGTAATTCCCGTCGGTGGTATCTACTGCGGTCTGGTTTTTCGGCAGAGCTTTCTGGGCCGCATCCTTCAGCGCCGTGATCGTATTGAAGTCCATCGTGACGTAGTTTCTCGGGTCCCATCCCGGGTGCACCAGCGTGTGATATTCGTAGTAATTGTCAGCATCACGCCCGAGCCGGAAGAAGAACTCGACCTTGCCGACATCCTGCTGCGAAATGCCTCCGTAGACGTACATGTTGAGTTCGCGATACCCGGAGTATTGATCGACCGTCAGCAGGTCCTTGGTGGTCAGGCAGGTATCCAGGTGATTGAAGTCCTGGAAGTTGAGCAGGAGAGCCTTCTGCGCCTCGGTGACGTTACTCGACGGATCCTTATATGCCGTCACACCGGGTGGCGGCGTGAAGTTACTGTTCTCCTGGTCGCTTACCGACGCTACATAAAATGCGGTCGAGCTGTCCGAAAGAGGACTGTAGATGACGGAGTCCTGCCAGTTCGATTGCACGAAATACCAGTTGGCGATGTCGACCGTGTCGGTAAGGGTATCCGACTCGTCAGCGTCGAACCATACCCGAACGTGACTGATCTTGCCCCAGTCGGGCTGCTGGGAACCGGAGGTTACGAACTGGTCGACGGCGGCGGAATCACGGATCGGAATGCGGTAGGTGCGCCAGCCCTTGTAGGTCGAGCTGTCGACAAGGAACGAATCCGATGCCATGTCGAGCACAAACGAGAAGTAGGCATCGACCTGGTTGAATCCGTTGGAGCTTGACAAGGCCTCCTGGTCGGGCAGACCGAGGACGCCCGGATCGTCCTTGTTCCCTTCGGTGCCGTTGATCCATTCATATTCGTACGCCGGATCCCTGTCGATGGCATCTTTCATGCTCGGTGGAAGCGGGAATTTGCCGCTACCGTGAAAATAGAAGTCATCGTGATCCGGATCGGGGTTGGTATTCACATCGTAGCCGGGTTCATCCTGATCGAGCTTTCCGTCCAAACCGGTGTCTTCTGAATAGTCAACCGAGCCGTTTTGATTCTTGTCTTCGGTATCGTTCACCCGGTTACCATTCTGGTCTTCGTTGATGGCGCCGAAGTCAAAATGCAGTTTACCCCGATTTCCCTTAACCCGCACCTCGAAAAGCTGGGCCCGTTTCGCGTCGACCCGGGAATTGAAGAAGCGCATGATACCGCCCCACGATTTGGCGCTTGATACGGTAGTATCGGGCGGCGTTACGGTCGTATCTATCGAGAGTTTATTGTGATCGGGACGGAAGACCAAGCGCATGATCCTCACGGTGTTGTTCCCCTGCCCGCGCTCGCCTTTGTACACACTGTCGAAAGGAATGAAATTCTCCGGGCTGTACCAGATCACCTTGCCGCGCTGATACTCGTCCGCATTGAGAGGCAACGGTCTCGGAGCCCTTTTCCAGGACGTTCTGGTTGTCCCAAGGCTCAACTGGTCCAGGGCCGTTTCGAAATCATCGATATAAGCGGCATCGTTAACGTTGGGATTGGGATGCGACTGGGCCACCTCGGCGGTGAGCGAAAGGTTCGAGGGTGAAGTAGTCTCCACGAGCGGAAGCGCATTCGCCGCTTTAGTCAGGAAGTTGGGTTGGAGCTTGAGACTCATATCAGCATCGTAGACCAGCATTTTTGCCGTTTCCTGACCCACTTTCGGCTTTCTATCCTGCGCTTTGTCGGACTTATAGAGAAACGTACTTCCGATCTTGAAATTCTTGTTGAACGCATATTCAGCTCGGGTGCCGAGAAGACTTTTTTTCTGTACGGCAAAGAACGGAGCATACTCGTAATCGATGCTCAGATTGGCGTTGGGATCGTTCGCTTCGTCTGTCAGGAGAGTAATCTGACCGAAATCATACTGGATGTTGTAATCGGTGCCCCTGACCAGCTGACGGCCGTTCAGCGTTATCTTTTCCGATCCTTCGATGATATTCGCACGATTGAGCTTGATATTGGAGCTTCGTACTTTCGTCGTCAACTGAAGGTAGTATTCGCTCGCGTTGGTCTTATCATCGTAAGAACTGTAATTGTAAATACTCGGCACCAATTCCTGCAATACGGGGGTCGTTTTCTTATTGTCGTCGGTAAAGGTCGTATCCGATGCGAACGGCGTTCGATTGGGGAATATTATCAATCCCCAGTCAGGTCGAAAAACTTCCTGACGGTTGTCCAGCAGGAGATCCGGGACTTTCTTGTCGGAGGTGTTGTACTGATCCATACCCAACACCTGCAGATACGGTGTGGTCTGTCCGCTAACGGTCTCGTAGTCGTAATTCTGACCGTTCCCTTCAGTCCCGGGCAGGCCCTTGTATATCTTCAGATCGATGTCCTGAACTTTGACGTCATGATCGATCGCATAGCAGTTCCGCCACATCAGTCCCCAGGTCTGCTCGGTCGGACGGGCCACTGATTCCGGCTTACACAACAGCTTGAGCTTGTACGGAATGGAATTGATGTTTCCGACCGTATCAGTGGTATACGAACTCGATTCGGCATGATAGCGCTTCACGACCATCCACACACCGAGATAGTTATTCGTGCTGCGCTGGGAATTGAACACGATGTAGTGACGATTCCGTTCCGGTTCGTTGTAGATCGTATAGTCCGTACTAATCTGCGTATACCGGAGGGCGTCGCCGCTCAACACGTTCTCGGATACGAAGGAATCGGGGTAGTTCGGATTGACGAACAGATCCGCAAAATCAGCTTCACGATTGTCCGATCTGGTTTCCGATTCGTAAACAAACACGGTAATGACCGAGTCTCTGGCCTGGAGCTCGCCGGGGCGGCCGAGGTCAAATATCCGACGCTGAACGTACTCGTAATCACGCACATACTTAGCACCTTCTTGGCCGGTGGGCGAGAACGACGCCCGTTCGGTCGATCCCTTTTCCTGAGACGCGATTCCGGTAAGCGTAAGACCGCCGATCTGAGCTTCGGCCTTCACACCGAACAACCCCTGGATCCTTGATGAATATCCGACGAACTGCGTGTTCGGCAACGAGAGGGTCGTATTACCGGCTTCGATGCTTTTCAGAATGTCATCGTCATCCCCTTTGTAACGAATCTGCAGGCTGTTTGCGAGCGGGATGTCCGTTTGACTGTCCTGCGAGACTTTAACCGTGATTTTCGAACCGATATTACCGGTGATATCGAAGCGGGAGACCTGCTCCATACTCAGCGAAGGGAATTTGCTCTGCTGGAAAGCGTCGGTTTCGGAGGCATCGGTCCAGGTGGATCTGCCGGCAAACGAGATTCTCCGGAAACCGGAGACCTTCAGACCGGCCCCGCCTTCCCCGAAGATCTTGTCCAGCCGCTTGGGAAGTGCGACGCTGATCCCAAGTCCACCGGCGCCGCCTCGCTTTTGCGCCTGTGTCAACGACCGGGCGCTGGCATCTGAGAACATATCCGAGACCGCGCTTTCACGGCGATACGCCGAGTACTTCTGTGCATCGACCGCAACGGGAATCAGGGACTCTGAATTTCTCCCGCGGTTGTAGTATTTGGTCTCGAATCGAATATAGTCCTGATCGAAATTCGAGTAGGTTGCGCGAGGCATCCGCTTCAGGCGAGGCGACAGGAGGGCATATGTTTTGGGATAGAGAGCAACGGAAAACTGGTCCTTGGGTTCGACCCAGGGAGAGACAAACGACGGAGGCGTGTACAGTGAAGCCTGGAATCCTATCTGTGCGCAAACAGAAGGAGTCGAGACTGCAATGAACAACAGCAGAATCGGCAGAAAAATACCTAACAGACTACGCTTCACAACTTATTCATGTCGTCACTTACTTCAGTTCGTTAGATATTATTCGATACACTCTCCTCTCGGTTAAAAGTCACCCAATTGAATGACTTCCTCTTCCAGTAATATATTGAATCGATCGAGGACTTTCTGCTTTAATATATCGGCGAGTCGGTGAATATCTTGCGAGGTAGCGGTTCCGGTGTTAACTATCATGTTGGCGTGCTTATCGAATACAGCCGCGCCGCCGTAGGTCATGCCAATGGCTCCTACCTGTTCTAGCAATCTCCCGGCCGGGAGTTTCCCGAATTTCTCTTTCGGGTCGGGTATATTTTTGAAAAAGCAACCGCAGGTCCCTTCGGCCGGGTGGCGCGAATTACGCATGGCTACAATCTCGTTTACCTTTGCGCTGATTTCAGCTTTGTCGCCTGACTTCAACTGGAATCGCGCTTGCACCACAACCTCGTGAGTGACTTTAAGATAGGAGTCGCGATAGGCAAATCGACAGTAGTCAGGAGCGACCTCTCTGATCTCCCCGTTCTGATCGATCAAGGTTAACGAGGTGAGAACATCCTTGATTTCTCCGCCGTAGGCTCCGGCATTGCCGTAGATAGCGCCTCCGACACTTCCCCAAATTCCCGCGGCAAACTCGATACCGGTGAGGCCGTTGTCGGTCGCAAAATCGACCAGAGTCTGCAGATCTTCACCCGCACCGCAAACAACTGCATGGTCATCAGCAAGTTCGATCCCCTTGACCGACACCTTGACGATCAACCCATCGTAACCGGAATCGGAAATGAGCAGATTGGAACCGCCTCCGACCACAAAATAAGGCAGTTTGAGAGTGATTGCCGTTTTGACCGCATGCGAGATCGCTTCGGCGTTGTCCGCTGCCAGATAGTATTTGGCCGGCCCGCCCGTGCGATAGCTGGTAAAGGGAGCGAGCTTCTTTTCGAATTCGATTTTCGGACCGAACGCTTTGGTGATCTCTTCGCGGCTAAGTTCCGGGCTAACTTGCCTTCGTTCAACTGCTTTCATCAAATCAATATAACTCTTCTTCAGGCGGATTGCAAGACAAATCGGTAAGACCAATCGTGCGTAAGCACCTACGGAACAACACCTTACGAGACGCCTTCAGATTCCGGGACGTTCATCCGGCCGTCATTCTCCCTTAGGAGAACCTCCGGAATCCTCTTCCTGAGCGGCGTTTGGCGATCCCTCTCCCGAGGCCTGGCCGGACTTAGCCGATTGCTCTTCCTTAGTTTCCTTATCGGCCGCAGCTGTACCAGCCTCCTCTTTTTTTACTTCGTCTACATAGTTTAGACGCAATTCATACAAAATATGTCCGATGAGTTTTGACTCTTCGGAGGTAAGATTGCCTTTGGTTTTGGCCTCAAGCATCGATAGCGTGTCGATCGTCAGACGGGCAATTTCGAGATTACGTTCCACTTTGCCGGTCATCGGTGAAGTGATCTTCCCCATCTGTTGCATCGCACCCGCCTGCAACGATATCACAAGCTGAACGAAATGCGGATCTATATCTTGATTTTGTTCATCCATGCTCGGCACCTCTTCCGAAAAATCGACTTGTATCGACGGCTCAACCGCCACCGGTGTAGACGTCACGTAATGAAGCAGTCCTTGAAAGGTAGGTATATAAATTTTGATAAGAGCTGTCAAGATTGTTGTGCTGCTCAAACAACGTCTGCAGCAGGTTGCGTGAGGCCTCGATCAAATCTCTATCCTGCGAGATGCGGGCGGTGCGAAATTCCGGGAGTCCCGACTGACGTGAACCGAACATCTCCCCCGGTCCCCTCAATTCGAGATCGGCTTCGGCGATCTTGAAACCGTCGGTGGTCGACGCGAAATACTCCAGGCGGCGACGTCCGATCTCCGAAATCGGCGGGTGCGCAATTGCCACCAGTGTCGCCTGCTTGCTTCCGCGTCCGATTCGACCCCGGAGCTGGTGAAGTTGCGCGAGACCGAATCGTTCGGCATGCTCAATCAACATTATCGTAGCATTCGGGTTGTCCAGACCTACTTCGATCACGGTCGTAGCCAACAGAACGTCGATCTTCCCGGCGAAAAACTCAGCAAGCACCTCATCACGCTCTTTCGCCTTGATCTTTCCATGCACGACACCAAGACGGCAGTCCTTCAGCGCCCCGGCAGAGAGTTCTTTGTAGGCATCCTCGACATTCTCAAGTTCTATCTGCTCTGATTTCTCGATCAGCGGATAGACGATGTACGTCTGTCCCCCTTTGGCTACATCGTCGCGCACGAATTGATAGACCTTATCCCTCACGTCCTGCGTTCGCCACACCGTGCGAATCGGTTTCCGTCCTTCCGGCAAACCGTCGATGGTCGAAATATCAAGATCCCCGTACAGCGTCAGGGCCAGCGTTCTTGGAATCGGTGTTGCGGTCATCACAAGCAAATCAGGGTTGTCACCCTTTGCATACAACTTCCCTCGCTGTTCGACGCCGAATCGGTGCTGCTCGTCGATGATGACAAGCCCGAGGTTCGCAAATGACACGTAATCGTAGATTAGGGCATGGGTACCAAACAGAACGTCTATTTCACCCGCCTGACAGAGATCGGCTGTTTTCTTCTTGGCGGCGGCTTTAAGACTCGAAGTCAGCAGTCCGGCCCGGATTCCGACCGCTTCGAGACCATCTTTCCAGTTTCGATAGTGCTGTTCCGCCAGAATCTCGGTCGGGGCCATGAATGCCGTCTGCATTTTGTTCTCGGCGACATAAAGTGCGGCTATAACCGCAACTACTGTCTTCCCACACCCGACGTCCCCCTGCAAAAGCCGCGTCATCGGATGTTCCTGCCTGAGATCCTTGAATATCTCCGTTGATACTTTTCGCTGACCCGCGGTCAGTTCAAATGGAAGCTCCGCGATAAATTTTTTCACGCTGGCGCCCGGCGAATGGTAGCTGTGCTTCTTAATTGTCCTCTCTTTGCTGCTCCGATTGCGGAAGACGAGAAACTGAAAATTGAGCAGTTCGTCGAACGCCAGCCTCTTTCTGCATTCTTCGATTTGCTCCCGGGCTTCCGGATAGTGAATGTGCTGAACCGCCTGATGAAGGGTGGGCAGGTGCATTGAATCCCGGACATCAGGCGGAAGATGATCCGGCAGCTGTTCCGTCAATTGGTCGAATATGAGTGTCGTCAGGCGCCGTATACCTTTGCTATTGAGGGCGACCTTGTTCAGCTCTGCCGTCTGCGGATAGACCGGGATGATTCGTCCGGCGTGGATCATCCGATCACTGTCTTCTTCGAGCCGTTCCAGATCGGGATGGATCATTTGCAGACCCATGAAGAAACTTATGTTGCCCGTGGCGGCGAACTTCTGCCCCTTCTTAAAGAACCGCTCCCAGAATCGCACCCCCTGAAACCAGACGAGTGATATTGCCGCCGAATCGTCTTCGAGAATGACCTCGTACCTGCGGCGTTTGCCGTGGAGAACCCCGTGCGCCTTTACCGTGCCTGTAATCGTGGCCGATTCGTTCGGGCGGAGCTTTGCGATCGGGACGATGTTGGAGCGATCGAGGTAATGTCTGGGGAAGTAGTACAGGAGGTCCCGGACCTCGTTGATTCCAAGAGAGGAGAGCACTTGTGCTCTTCTGGGCCCGACACCTTTCAGGTACTGAAGCGGTGTATTGAGTCTGATCTCGCTCACGTGGGAAGTGTCCCGTTTTTTGCTCGTCTTGTCAATGACAAAGTCAACCGGCCAGAGGGACTGTGCCTGGACCTACGGGGGAAACGGCGATGAATGCGGTTCAAAGCGGAAGGGGTGGGAATCGAACCCACCGGGGACAGGATCTCTGCCCCCCTCACGGCTTTGAAGGCCGGGACCGCCACCAGACGACATCCGCTTCCGGGGCGAATATAAGCAGACTCGACCATCGGGGCAAACGTTGTTTTATGACAGTGTAGATGCGAGTATGATCTGACTACTGAGCAGGTTTCTTCAGCACCGGATCGACGTGAATGATAACGCGGGTGACATCGTTTATGCTGTTCAGCATCGTGTGCTTAACGGTAGCGGCGATCTCATGGCCGTCCCAAACAGTGAGAAACGGATCCACCACGATGTGCAGTTCGACAAAAATCTGTGCGCCGGAATGACGGGCGCGGATATCGTGCACCTCCCGCACACCGTGAATTCCCAGGGCTGTTCGCTCAATCAATTCCTGCATCTTCTGATCGGGTGCCGTATCGACTACTTCTTTCATCGCACTCCAGGTCAGATTGCCGCCGACCTTGATGATGAAGAAGGTGACGATCAGCGCGGCGTAAGCATCGGCCATGTGCCACGATGGGTTCAGGTACGCTCCGCCCACGCCGATCAATACGGCGATCGAACTGAAGGCGTCGGAGCGATGATGCCAGGCGTTGCCGATTAAAGCCGGGCTTTTGATCCTCTTCCCGACCCCCACCGTGTACCAGTACAGACCTTCTTTCAGCAGAATGCTGAAGAGGGCGGCGAGAATCGCAGGCAGACCCGGGTGAGATTCATCGTGATGATATATCGAAGATACCGCGTTGTAGCCAATTCCAAGTCCGACCAGAAACAAGATGATCCCGACGAGCATGCTTGCGGCGGTCTCGATTCGGGCGTGACCGAACGGATGATTCTCGTCTTCCTCCATCCGACCGAGCTTGAGTCCGAATATGACGACCACGTCGGAAAACAGATCGGAAAGCGAGTGGATGCCGTCGGCGACCAGAGCCTGACTTCGGCTGTACAGCCCGACCCAGATCTTGATAATGACCAGCAGGACATTTCCGCCCATACCGATCCAGGTCACTCGTAGCCCGGCCGCGAGGTCTTTTCGGCGTTTCGTTTCGGAATTAGTTACATCGGTCGACTGCATTCCTTACTATCCCTGCCTGCTGAGATTCAGAGATCATTAATAATATACAGTTTACTTCCGGGGAAAAGCAAAATATGGACAAAAGTGATATGGGGAGTTCGGGGCTCAGGCGAGCCGGCTAAATCGATGCGACCGGCATTTTCTGGGGATCGTCGATGAGGATCGTCTCTTTGATCGTGTAGGCCTCGGCGTACTGGACCCCGGCCTGCAGGCCCAACTGCTGGGCACGGGCGCGCATTGAATCGAAAATATTGACGCCGGGATGGAAAATGCGCTTCGCCTGCTCGGGATCATCGAACTGTGACTTGTAGGCGGCGACTGCTTTGCACTTTTGGTCGAACTCCGCGGAAATATCAACCAGAAAAGAGAATTCGGAACTCCGGGCATAGGCCGCATACAGGATCTTATGTGGACGGTGCGGTTCACCCTCGATCTCGATCTTCTTCAACCCGGCGAGGAAGCAGGCGTCATAACCGAGTCGGCTGCACGCCAGATGGTCCGGATGCCGCTGAACCCAGTGCGGCAAAATCACCATTTCCGGTCTGGTGGCCCGGATAACTTCGGCAATCTTCAGTTTGTTAGCCTGGTTATACTCGATTGCGGAATCGGGCAGTTCGAGATTGTGGCGATAGGTCAAGCCCATTGCTTCGGCGGCCGCCTTTGCCTCAGCATCCCGGTCCTGCGGCGTACCGAAAGTCCCCATCTCGCCGCGTGACAAATCAAGCGCTCCGGTCTTTCTATCCCGCTTGTGCATCTTGATCAGGAGTCCGCCGCTGGTAATTTCGATATCATCCGGGTGGGCGGCAATCGCAAGTATGTCGAGTCTCGTCGCCTCAGCCATTGATTATCTCCTCGTAGTACGACTCGTATTCTCCTACGATCTTGTCCGCGTTGAATTTCTTGCGCGAGACCGAGGCCGCATCGAGTTTGAACTGAGCCAGCCTCTTCGCATCCCGCAACAGCGATACCGACGCCCGCGCCATCGAGGCAGTATCACCCACCGGCAACAGGAATCCGTTCTCGTAATCTGAGATCACTTCGGTCAGGCCGGTCCCGAGCGTACCTATCACCGGAACGCCGCAGGCCAGCGCCTCGAGGGCAGCCAGGCCGAATGATTCTTCTTCCGACGGAAGCAGGAAGAGATCGGCGCAAGGAAGAACTGCCTCAACGCGGTTCTGATTGCCGAGGAAGATCACTTTTTCGGTCAGTCCCTTCTTGGTAATCTGCCGTCGAGCCAGAACGGTGTCGGGTCCTTCGCCGACGAGCAGCAGCCGGGCGGGCAACTCGGAAGAGATCTTCTCAAAAATGTCTAAGACATCGAGAATCCGTTTAACCGGACGGAAGTTCGAGACATGGGCAATCAGGAATTCATCGTCCTTCACGAACTCAGTCTTCGTGCACTGGTTTTGATTCGGGCGGAACCGCTGTTCATCGAAGAAATTGTGGATGACCTTGATCTTCTTGTCGATATGAAAGACCTCGGTTGTTTCATCAGCGAGATACTTCGACACCGCCGTGATGCCGTCGGAAGTCATAATCGAAAATCGAGTAATGTCAAAGTATGACGGGTCCGAGCCGACCAGGGTGATGTCGGTGCCGTGAAGAGTTGTTATCACCTTGGGCTGTCTTGCTCCGTATGACGCCAGTAGTTGGTTCGCCAGAAAGGCGCACGCCGCATGGGGAATCGCATAATGGACGTGAATGATGTCCAGATCGAAATTTCTGGCGACATCGGCCATTTTTGCCGCCAGGGTCAGCGTATAGGGCGGATATTTGAACAGCGGATACGAGGTCGTCTCCACCCCGTGATACATCACATTCGCCTGATATCGATCGAGGCGGAACGGCAGAGCATAGCTTACAAAGTGCACCTGATGCCCCCGCGATGCCAGCTGCTGCCCCAACTCGGTAGCGACTATTCCTGATCCCCCGGCCACCGGGTAACAGGTGATCCCTATGACCATTTAATTCATGTACTCCGAAAGGTGAATGATCTGATGACCGTGATCTTCACAGTCCATCTTATTGTAAAGGAAATCTATAAAACCGAAGTCGTATTTGGAAAGGAAATACATCACGTTGATGGCCCTTTCCTGAAAATTTCTGTTGGGATAAAGAGCCCGCTCCACCCGATAGATCCGGTCACGCGTCTCCTGAGACTTCTTCTTATGTGACGAAAACACCTTCTGCTCGAATGCTTTCAGATTGTAGTCGATCTTTCCGCGAATCTGCTCGGAAAAGGACTTGAGCGATGGATCGAACTCCAGCGACGTGGAACTGAACTCCGAAAACCGGGCAGATATGTCGTCCCTCAAATCGCTGAACTTTGCTTCAATATCGTCCGGAAAGGAGGCGGCCAGCACTCGATTAACCGTCTGTTCAATATCACCGAGCAGGTCCTCGAACTCCAGACCGTATTCCTTCATGAGCTTCTCGTAGCGTGCTTCGACTATGGTGAGTGAGGGCCTCGCTTTGTAGAGCGGATTCACCAGGCTGAACAGTTCGAACACTTTGCTTATTTGGGCCAGGTAGGCGATTTCCGCCGCTCCCCCCTTCTGGCTGATCGTCGGGAATAGATACGACTGCATCAGCGGGCGAGTCAGCGCATCGGGCGAGAATTTCTCCGGCTGTTCTTCGATCAAGCGGAGCAGCTCTTCTTTGCCGAAGGACTTCTCTCCGACCACAAATCGGTCACCGTCCCGGAGGACAGGCTTCCGTCCGTCCAGATCGTAGAACAGGTCGGCAGCACTTTCCTTTTTTTCGACCTGAATGTGATAGCCCCGCTCCTTCATGCTGGCGTTGGTCTGATCCAGATATCGATGCAGCAAATCCTGGTTATTAATTATGTCCCGGAACAGACCTTTCGCCAGCCGCTTAGCTTCCGTATCCCCCGGAGAAAAGAACACCAAACCGTACTCTCTGGTGAGTTCGGCCATAACCTTGCCGAACGCGGTGACGTAGGTGTCCGACGAAGTATAGGCTTTGTCTACCAGAGCGTACAGCTTGGCTGTGAAATCGGTTTCGCCGAGGATATCCTTCAATTCCTGCTTCAGCGTTTCAAGCTTCTCGGCATCGTCGAAAAGAATCTCGGATACCGAAGACTCGACCGCAGGCGCGGCGTCGTAAGTCAGCTTGACCACGTCCGAAGACCGGTTGAGCAGATATGTGTGATTCACTTCCGGAATATCGTGATCGTCGGCGGCGATCCAGAAGATCGGGATCACCGGTCGATTGAGCTTCTCCGAGTAAACGGCCGCCGCCTTGACAATCGCCAGGGCCTTGATCACCACCAGCATCGGTCCGGTAAACAGACCCGCCTGCTGACCTGAGAAGACGCAGAGCGTCTTCTTGTCGCGAAGCAGTTCAACGTTCTTGAGCGTCTTCTCCCCCGCACCGAAGAGCTTGTTCTGGCGTTCCAGAATCCCGGCAATATCGTTTCGGGGGAATTCCTTGAGATCGAGCCGAGAGGCAACTTCCTCAAGACTTCCGGCCGGGTAGAACTCTTTCGCCCGGTCTGATCCTCTTACGAAGTCGAGATATATGTCGGAATATCCAAGCTCTTTGCTGGGCGTAATCACATGGTCCATCGAGAAAACTCAACCTTCCTGCACATCAGGTTTCTTATTCCGCCGGAAGAAGCCGACGAAGTCATCGATAATCGTATAGACAACCGGTACCACCACCAGGGTAAGCAAGGTCGACGAGATAATACCGCCGATCACCGCACGGGCCATCGGCGCCCTGAGCTCGGCTCCCGGGCCGAAACCAAGAGCAAGCGGGATCATCCCGAACACCATCGCAAAGGTGGTCATCAGAATCGGGCGCAACCGGATCGGACCGGCTGTCAAAATTGCGTCGAATCTATCAACACCTTTTTGCCGCTCTTGTTTCACGAAATCTATGAGCAGAATAGCGTTTTTCGTCACCAGCCCCATCAACATTACAATGCCGATCATCGACATAATCGAGAGAGCTGAATGGAAGATCAGCAGACCGAGGATGGCTCCTACCAGCGAAAGGGGCAGCGAAAGCATGATCGAAAACGGATCGAAGAACGATTCGTACTGCGAAGCCAGCAGCAGGTAGATGAAGATAATGGCCAGGGCAAGAGCCGAGAAGATACTGGCGAAAGACTCCTGCATAATCTGTTGCGTGCCGACCGGCTCCATAGTATATCCCGGCGGCAGCGTAATCGTACTATCCGCTTTCGCCAGCAGTTCCTGGGCAACCGTGCCCGCAAACGCTCCGGTCAGGACGTTGGCGTTGACGCGGGCCTCGTTGCGGCGATCATACCGGTCATACTCGCCGATAGTTGACGCCCGATCAAGGGCGGCAACACGATTGATCGGTACCAGCAGGGTTTTATCGTGAGGCAGTTTCTTGGTGCTCGCTACGAGCATCTTGCCGACCTCCTGCGCGGAGTTCCGGTATTTGTCGGCCATCCTCACACGGACGTCGTATTCCTCATCCCCCTCCTTGAATCTGCTCACGACCAGTCCCTCTACCAGGTTGCGCACGGTCTGAGGAATCGTTGCAAGGTTCAGCCCCAGATCGTCGGCCGCTTTGCGGTTGACGACGATATGCAGTTCAGGCTTACCCTCCTGCAGCGTATTGTCCACATCGGTTGCTCCCGGAACGCTGTACGCGATCCGCTGGATCTGGTGAACGATACGGGCGATCTCCTGCCTGTCCTCGCCGCCGACCGAAATCTCAATCGGCTTGCCGCTGCCCGAGCCTCGGGACTCTCCCTGACCGACCGAAGTCTTGACCCCCGGTACCCCCTTGATCAACACACGTACCGAGTCCATGATCTGAAACGCCGTGAGCGATCTCGTCGAAGCATCGGTCAGTAGAAACAGGTCAGATCCTTGCGTGACCGTGTTGTTGCCCGCACCGATGGTGACGTACGAACCGATCACTTCGGGCATTTTGGTGACGATCTTCTCGATCTGCGCGATTCGATCCGAGGTCTCTTGCAGAGTCGTGCCGGGGGGCGTTTCGACGGTAACGGCCAGTTTCCCCTGGTCGGTCTCAGTCATGAACTCCGTACCGAGGAATTTTCCGAGATACAGCGCTCCCGCAAAAGTCAGAATAGCCACCAATATCACCAGGAAGCGGTGACGAAGCGAGGCCGCGAGCAGCTTCTTGTATCGTGGCGTGATTCCGTCGAAGAAAACGTTCCAGTAGTTCAACACTTTGAGGATACCGAGCCAGAGTTTGCGAAGTCCTTTGCTCTTCGCGTACGCTTCGGCCGGATCAATATCGTGATTCAGTTTCAGCATCCGGGATGACAGCATCGGTGTGAGTGAGAAAGCGACGAATAACGAAATAAGAACCGCAAATGAAACCGTCATTCCGAACTGATAGAAGAACCGACCGACAATCCCTGACATAAACGCCACGGGAAGAAACACCGCCACGATCGAGAAACTGGTGGCCATGACGGCGAGGCCGATCTCTTGCGTACCACCGAAGGCCGCCTTGAACGGCGACTGTCCCATCTCGATATGTCGGTAGATGTTTTCGATGACGACAATTGCGTCATCGATCAGAATCCCGACGGCGAGCGATAGTCCCATCAGCGTCATGAAGTTGATTGTAAACCCGAGGGCACGCATCAAAGTGAATGTTGCCACGATTGAAATCGGAATTGAAAGTCCGGTAATAATGGTCGGCCGGAAATCAAGTAGAAAGAGGAAGATCACCAGAACCGCAAGGAGCGTACCGAACTCGATATTGAACAGAATCTCGTGAATCGAGTCACGGATAAACCGGGAGTTGTCGTCGACAACTTCAAGTTTGATGTCCGGTGGCAACTCCTCACGTAATTGTTTGATAGTTGCTTCTACCTTCTCGGCCATCTGAACGACATTTGCCTTCGACTGGCGGACGACATTCATGCCGATTGCCGTGTTGCCGTTGAATCGTGAAAGCGAGCGTTGCTCGGCGATCGTGTCCGACACGGTTGCGATATCGCTCAAATAGACGGGGACACCATTGTGATTCTTGACGATCACGTCGTTAAACTGTCTTGATCGGTCAAGCCGGCCCATGACGCGAACCACGTATTCCCTCGAAGCGTCGTCGATGTGTCCGCCCGGAATTTCCAGATTGGCCGCCGTCACGGCGTTGTCGACGTCGTTGACCGTGATATCGAGCGATTCCATCTTATCGGGATTAAGGGCGACGAGAATTTCCCGATCGTAACCGCCGATAATCTCAACACTGCCGACACCGTCGATCACTTCCAGTCGCGTTTTGATTTTATTCTTGGCCAGCTCAGTAATATCCCTGAGCGGCCTTCTGCCTGAAATCGCGAGTGAAATGACAGGCTGGGCGTTGATGTCCTGCTTGCCGACCACCGGTTCGTCTATATCTTCGGGCAGATCAGATCGAATCGTAGAGATCTTGTCTCTGACATCCTGCGCCGCTACGTCGACGTTTTTGGTCAATTCGAATTCGATAAAGATAAACGAAAGACCGTCCTGGGATCTCGAGGTGATATGTCGCACACCTGAGATCTGGTTGATTACATCCTCGATCTTTTTCGTTACCTGGGTCTCGACCGATTCGGCGGAGGCTCCTTTGTAAACGGTGGTTACCACGACGAACGGAAAATCTACGTCGGGGAACAGCTCCACCGGCAGGGCGAAGTACGAAAACAGACCTACCACCACGAGTGCACCGACCATCATGGTGGCGAATACGGGACGGCGTATCGATACGTCTGAAAGCTTCATTGTACGCCCTCGCTCATCGATGTAATTTTGACCTTGAATCCCTCGTCAAGATACTGCTGGCCCATGGTAACGAGTGTGTCCCCAACCGTGAGACCGGAATCAACGACAACCTCGCCTTTGTTCTCGGGGCCGAGCACGAGAGATCTCTGGTGAGCCGTTCCCCCCTGGCTGACGAACGCTATCGGTCTGTTTTCGTACGTAAGCACCGCCGACATCGGGATGACGATGACATTGTCCAGATGTTGCTGGGCGAATTCAATCGTGGCGAACATACCCGGCCTGAAATAGTGATCGCTGTTGTCGATCGTCGCCTCGATCTCAAACGCTCTGCTTGTCGGGTCGGCCGAGGTGGCGACCGAAGTTACCTTACCGGTACCGAAACCGGCTACGCCTTCGGCGCTAATCGTAACCGGTGTTCCTATCGTGAAGAAGCGTATTTCGCTGCTGTTCACGCCAAATTTGACGCGGAGCTGATTCGAGGTCGCGACGGTGGCGAGTTTCGTCCCGACCATGACATAGTCACCGGCGGATACATCGAGCGAAGTGACTACACCCGTGATCGGAGAATGAATTTCGACCAGTTGGGCAGCCGATTCGTACGAAGCTTTGGTTACTTCGTAGTTGGTCTTCGCTTCGTCGTACTGTGTCTCGCTGACCGCTCCCTGTTCGTAGAGATACTTCATCTTGTTGTAGGTCTTCTCGGCATTCTGATACAGCGACAGCGCCTGCTGGTAGTTCGAACTCGGCCCGTTCTTGTCCAGCGTAAGCAGAATATCATCGGACTTCACGGATTGACCTTCGGCCACGTTGATCTTCTGAACAGCTTCGGAGATCTTGGCGTAGATAACCGCCTGCTTTTCTCCTTCCAGTGAACCGGTGTAGCTTCGGGTCACCTTCATATTCCCGGCGTTCACGATTGAAGCCGCTACTGAAATGGTCCGTTCGGCCACTTTTGTCTCTGCCTTCTTGCTGCATGAACTGATGATCGAAACGACAAGGCCGGTGGCAACTACAAGTGTGATTGTTCTTTTCATACGTATGGTATCCTGACGTTACTGTATTTCTATGGTAGTAGCTTTTCTCAACTGTGCCTTCGCATCACGGAAGGAGTACTTTGCCTGCGCGAGCGAGTTTCTTGCCTGCGTGAGGGCGGTTTGCGCCGATAGGACTTCGAGCAGCGTACCGACCCCGGATTCGTACCGCAGGTTGGCGATCTTCAGTCCTTCTTCGGCTTCGGCAATCGTCACGCCCTGAATGTCAAGCGACTTCTTCGCCTGCATCAATTGATCGTACGCACCCTCCACTTCGAGCCGCACGGCATCCTGAACATCCCTTGCGGCCAGGGACGCCTGTTGGTAGTCGGCCTGCGCCTGACGCACCGCACCGGTTGTCTTCCCACCTTTGAACAGCGGGACCGACAGATTCAATCCGGCCGACCAGGACCTGGTGTTGTTTTTCTGCAGCGTGAATTCGTCCGACTGCCCGGTCCACGAAAAGGTAGAGACCGCGGACAGCGACGGATAGTAATCTCCCTTGGCTACACCCACCGCCTCTTTGGTAATTCGGGTCAGGTACTTCGCCTGAAGCATCTCCGGCCGATTGGCAAGCGCGGTGTCAATCAAGGCCGGCAATGAAGGCAGGCCAGCGAGCGAGGTGTCGTCCTCAGCTTCGATCAAGGTGACGCTGTCGCCGAGTTCCATGCCGATATATGACTTGAGCTGCTTCTGGGCGAGCTTCAGGTTCGACTCGGCCTGAAAGATCTGCGGTTTAAGATTGTCTTTTTCGACGCGGGCGCGGAGCAATTCGTATTGTGAGACCATCCCCTTGTCGTAGTACTTCTGGACAACATCCAGATTGTAGCTGTTCGCTTCGTACGCTTTGTTCAGCGTCGCCAACGTTGACTGCTGCAAAATAGCCGCGAAGAAAAGCTGCTCGGCGGTGACGATCACATTCGCCTTAACTTGAGCCTCTTTCTCGTTCGAATACTCGCGGTACAGCTTGGCTATGTGCAGCGCCTTAAACACCTTCCCCCCCTGCCAGATCGACTGACGGGCGGTCAGCGCAGCGGAAAAATCGTTCTTGAACCCGGTGCGAAATTCGATCGGCTGTCCGGAATCGGGCTGAACGAAGAACGAAGGAAGCTTGAAATTGCGGGAGTATCCGCCGTTCAAGGTGAGGTCAGGTAGTGCTCCGGACCGTGCCTGTACCACCTGGGCCTCGGACTTCTTGACGTCTTCTTGGGCCGCAAGATAGGTCCGATTGAACTGCAACGCCCTCTGTCGGACGTCGGCAAGCGTCAGGCTGGTAGCTGCATTCGCGGGCGCCGGGACGGCCTGCGCTATCAGACCGGCCGCCAGAATGAGTTGACCTGCTCGCAACAACCTCTTGTATCGTTTTGTCATATCAAAATGCTCTCTATATTTGAAAATGAATTAATGCGTCTTCTTTTTCGGAATCGCTTTTTTCACCAGCCAGCTGTCGTACAACTCGGCCAGAAAGGCAATTTGCTTCGGATAGTCGACCGTGGGCGGATTCAGTATTCCTCGCACCATGAGACCGTCGATAAGGGCAAGCGTCATCACGGCCATCAGCCTGGTCACCTTAGCATCGCTTATGAACTCAGGCTTCAGCGCCCGTTTGAACAGCTCGAAAAACATCTCGTCGAGCGAGTTCAAATAGCTTCTGATCCGAGGGACACTTATGGCCTGAACCCAGAAATCGAGGTTGCTTCCCAATTCGCCGGGGTCGGATCTACAGCCTTCCTTGCCCTCGAAGACGATCCTGAGGAAATCCGACGGCCGGGCAGTTCCGGGCGGCAGCGCCTGAAACATTTCGATATTCCGGGATGTCACCCGTTTGACCAGTTCAAAGAAGATCTCTTCTTTGTTCTTGAAGTGGAAATAGAGCGCTCCCTTGGTCAGCCTCGCCTGTCGGGCAACCTGATCCATGGTTGTATGGCGATACCCCCTTTTGATAATCACCTTTTCCGCCGCTTTGAGCAGTTGCTCTCGCCGTTTTTCGGCCGGAAGTTTGGGGCTTTGCTTTATCTTGGACATTGCTTCATCCTAACCGTATTCTAATACATACCGACTGGTATCTAAATAGATACCTACGGGTCGGTATGTAAAATATGTGATTCGATTCACATGTCAAGACAAAAGAACGTAAACTTCTTGGGAATGTTTCGCGGAAACTTCAGGCGACCGCTAAATCCACTTCTTCTTGCGGAAAAAGACGACTAACCCCACTACTACCAACAACATCACCGCCAGCGCCCAAAAGTAGCCGTACTGCCAGTCCAGTTCCGGCATGTGGCTGAAGTTCATCCCCCAGAGCCCGACCAGGAAGGTCGGCGGAATGAACAAAACGGTGAAGATAGTGAGAACTTTGATAATGTCGTTGGTCTTGGTCGAAACGGCCGAGTAGTACACTTCGAGCGACGAATTTAGTATTTCTCGATGGAAATCGGCGAGATCGTTAACCCTGACCAGGTGATCGTAGATATCGGAAAAATAGACAGCGGCAATTTTGTTGATGTGCTTGAAGTGCTCCCGAGACAGCCTGCTTATGATCTCTTTCTGAGGTAGCACTATTCGCTTGAGCTGAACGATATCCCGACGTAGCGTAAAGATCGATCGAATGGTGTCTTCGTCAGGCTCCCCCAGAACATCGTCCTCTACCTGATCGACCTCATACTCGAGAATGTCCAGGGTCGTGTTGTAGTTGTCGACAATGGTATCGACCACCGCGTGGAACAGGAAATCCGAGCCGCGCGCCATCAGGCGTTCATCGCGTTCGGCGCGATGATACAGATAATCGAATATCCGGTGCTCGTCGTAGTGAATCGTCACGAGAGAATTTTGAGAAAGAAACAAATCGATTTCACTTACCTTCAGTCCCTCCTGACGCCCGATGTAGTCGACTATCTGGAAGACCATAAACAGGTAATTGTCGTAGTCATCGATCTTCGTCCGGGGCTTTTCGGAAATGACGTCCTCAATGGCCAGCGGGTGAAATTTGAAGTCGTGCGTGAGAATGAAAGATTCCTGATCGGTCGGTTTGCAGAGATCGACCCACAAAAAGGAGTGTTCCACTTTCATAAGAGTGTCGAAATCGGCGATACCATCGAAAATCTTGATCGGTTCGCCCGGCACACAGTGAAACGACTTGATCACAGCGATTCCTCCTCGGTTTCGACGAACGTCCCTTCCTCGGAAACATGGCTGTACAACTCGTCGTCTTCGTGCTGGTTCTTGATCTCCCGAAGAGAGAGTCTCTCCTGCCGCAGAAAGATGAATCCAAGCGTGACGATCGGCAGCAGGTCGAGCAGGTGGAGTGCGAGGGCGAACAGGACAGCATCGGTGCGCGGGACCGAGAAGGCCAACAGCGAAGTACTCACGGCGACCTCGAAAGTCCCCGCGTTTCCCGGCGTTATCGGAATCATGAGGGCGAGTGTGTTGATGATCATTACCGAAGCTGCAGCGGCAAACGGAAGATGGAATCCGAACGATCTGAGCAGGAAGAAAATGACCGAGGTATGAAAGATCCAGGCGACTATCGAATATCCGAACGTCGTCGCAAAATGCTGGGTCGATCGGAGCAGATTGATCCCCTGAACGAAAGAGCGAAGGAACTTCTTGACACCGATATAGAATCCGGGCCATCGATGCCTCAAGTGTTTGGCCGCACTTTCTTCAATACTGTGCTGAAAATGAAGTATCAGGTACAGAATGATAAACACGAGGAGCGTCGCGGCGGCGAGGATATATCCGACCGTTCGATACTGGTCGGGAACGACGAACGCGACGGAAGTGAACAAGAGAAAGACAATAAGACTCAATGAGTCGAGAAGGATCTCAAGAACGATCGTCGAGAAGACAAACGTCTTTTTGAGTCCCTCCGTCTTGGAGAAAAGGAACAACCTGCCCACCTGTCCGGCCAGCGCGGGCATCACGATATTGATCACCTGTCCGGCCGAGTAAAGCGAGATTGCCCGGAATGGACGAATCCATTTCTGAGGTGCGGCGAATATCCGCCAGCGAAGTCCTTTAATGAAAATGAACAGGAAACCGCAAATTATAGTCGGAATCAAAAAAGTCAGGTCGAGTCGGTGCGATAACGTCTGAAGGTCGGCGATTCTGATGTCTTTGACACAGAAGGCCAGCAGAGCGATCGCGATAAGCGTTCCCCAGAACTGTTTTTTCTTAAGTATCATTATCGCTCATAAGTTAGCTGTCTCTCGAAGACCGGGATCAAAATAGAAGTTTGTTGGAGGAGTGTCAACGAAATAAAAGCCGCGCTGAACGGCTAAGTCGTTAGATGATAGCGACTAAATCCTTTTTGATCCAGCCGCGACGCATATTCTCGAAGAGCACGTTGTAATAGTCTCCGGACTGATCTATGATCTTGACGACCAGACCAGGAGCACCTTCGAGTTCTTTGTCAGATTGATCCGAGGGACCGGTATACACGGGGCTGTCTTCCGCCACGATAACGGCGCGCTCGGTAAGGTACTCGGTTCGATATTTGAACGTCGTCAGGCCGGCCACCGTGAGCAGCAGAATCAGAGATATTATCGCGCCAACTTTGGTCGCGGTATTCCACATTCCGAGCCCGTAACGCAAGATAAGGAACACGAAAAACAGGATAAAGAAAACAGACGATATCCAGGCAAGTGTATTCAGTCGGTATGGGTCGACAACAGACCCGAGGAACGAATCGATTGGATTGAGCGTCACACCTTCCATGCGGACCCGGGAAAACTGACGGGCGAAATCCAGATTGTGACGAATCGCTTCATCAGATGGATCCAGCCGCTTCGCCTTCATATAATTCAGGATAGCGTGACCGAGGTCACCTTTCTTGAAGTAAGCATTACCAAGGTTGTAGTACAAGGCTGCCGACTCGACATCCTTGTCGAGGATGCTTTCGTACATACGTACGGCGCTGTCATAGTCCTTATCCTCGTAATACTTGTTCGCCTTGTCGAAGTCGTCTTCCTGGGCCTGGGCGATCAGCGCCATCGCCAGCAGGATCATCATCGACCAGACCAATATTCTCGCAACTTTCGTCATCAGAACCGGATCCCTCCCATTGCCACCATGACATCCTCTGCCGATTTGAGCGATTGGTTGATGCTCTCCTGTGTGATCGATGAGGGTGCGAATCGGGCGAAATCACACTGCCCGAGCAGTTGAGCCGTCTGTTCGATAAGTCCTTCGTCCGCCGCATGCTCTTTCAACAACTCCTTGATTCGGTCGGTAGTCAATCCGTGAGGAGAGATGTTCAGCTTGTCGGCAATGAACGAAGTGACCGTCTGATAGATCTCGGCGTAAAACGCCCCTCCCTTCTCGGTCGTAGCCAGCGATTTGGCTTTGGCCAGCCGCTTGCGTGCTGCTCTCGCAGCCGAACGCGAGCGGGCGTAGCCGATATTGCTCGATATCTTCTCCTTGCGCTTGCGAACAAGTACCGTCGCGGCCAGCAGAGCCACCGGAAGACCGTTAAGAATTAGATAGATCGGCGAGAAGAGAATGATCCCGCCAACGTTCGAAGTACGCCCCATGCTTTCCTTGATGAAGCGAATGTCCTTGGCCTCACTTCCGATCGTCTGATCCGGTCCGCTGAACGGAATATCGGAAGTACTCGCATATCCTTCCGGCTTGGTGACCTGAAGACGAATCGGCTGAGTCGACAGGGTGACGTATTTCGATCTCAGCGGATCGAAGTAGTTGAAGCTGAGCGCCGGGATCTCAAGTTGTCCCGGGCGTTTCGGGATGAAGACTTCTTCAAAGTCCTTGGTGCCGCCGATAAGATCGTTGTTCTTGGAAACGTTTTCATTACTCGAAGCCTTGTATATCCGGAAATCATCGAGATCGGGCAACACCGGTTCGGCCACCGACTTGATATTTCCGGTGCCATAGATTTTGATCGATACTGTTACAGGCTGGTTGACCTCAACCGTGTGCTTGTCCGCCGAGGCCGTGATCGCAAAGTTGCCAATCGTGCTGCTGAAATTATCCGGCTTTCCTTTTTCCGGAAGCGGTCTGACTTTGATATTGATCGGGCTGGTCCGTACGGTGATATCCTGACCTCTTCCAAAGAAGTTTCCGAAGACGTTGAACGGATCCTTGTACCCGCCGCCCCGCGCCGCCACGGTGGCCGTGATAGCGGCCCGTCCGATCGTCAGCTCTCCGGTTTGAGTCGGGAAAAGAGCATACTTCCGCTCTATCACCCGATAGGTACGACCGTTTATCTTCTGATAGTAGGGAGCCTTGTTCCCGAGCACTTCGGACCAGAATCCTGTCGTTGCCGGTTCCTGCAACTCGGGACTGCCATAATACTGGACGGCAATACAGAATTTCAGGGTCAGCGTCACCTGCTGATTGACGTACGGAGTCCTGGTATTGACGACCGCCTCCATGAAGTAATCTTTCCCTTTACCGTTGGAATCCTGCGCCTGCTTCTCCAGATTCTGACCGGCGGAGTTCCCTTTGTTGAGTACGGTAAGCTCAACCTCGTTGCCTTTGTAGCGATGATTCCGATAGACGAGGGCGATCTGATCGATCGGGTAGGTCCCCGGCTTCTTCGGCAGGAGAATATACCGGTAGGTGACAGCAGAACTGATCTGACCATTCGTTATCGAGATATTGCTGGAGCGGCCTTGCGAGTAGACTTCGAACATCGGAAGCGTCGGCATTTGCGGCTCCGGCAGATTTTGAACCGTCCCCGAAACGACAACCTGCAGAGTCGCCTGCTCGTTCAAGCCGATGCTGTCGCGATCGAGCGTCACGCTAATATTGATATCGTTCCCGCCGGCCTGGGCATTGGCGAACTTCGGAAAGAACGCAAAGCAGACTGCCAGTAACAAAATCGATATAAGGGGAAAACGCTTCATAAGTGTTCTCTTACCAGTCCTTGCCTTTGTAGTTCGAATTTGCGTTTGCGCGCTGGATCTTCTTCTGGATATCCTGCTCATCATCTTTCAGCGCATTGAGGATTCGTTCCGCATCCTCTTTTGACATCTTCTTCTGGTCTTTAGCCTGTCCCTGCTGCTGCTTGTCCTTCTGCTTCTGCTGGTCGTCGCTCTTCCCTTTTTGCTGCTGCTGATTCTGTTTGTTTTGCTGATCCTGCTGGTTCTGCTGCTGTTTCTGCTTCTGCTGATCCTGTTTCTCTTTCGGCTGCTGCTTCTGATCCTGATTCTGCTGTTTCGGTTTGATCTGTTCTTTCAGCATCTTTCGGGCAAGCTCCAGATTAAACTTCGCATCGACATCGTTAGGATTAAGAGTAAGAGCATCCTGATAGCTCTTGATAGACTTCTGGTAATCTCCCATCTTGAAATAGGTATTACCAAGATTGTAGTTCGCCTGCTCCTGAAGTTTCGGGTCGGTACTGTTGAGAGCTTTCGTATAGTTGTCGACAGATTCCTCGTACTTCCCTTTCTGGTACAGCGCACCGCCCAGATTGTAATTGAGTTCCGGTGAGGCCGGAAGATCGGTTTCGGCGCTGTGATACATGTCAAGAGCCTGGTCGTATTTCCCCGCGGTGTAGTCCTCGTTTCCTTTCTTCACCTTACTCACGTAGTCGTCGGCGTGAGAAGCGGCAGCGACAAACAGAATAAACGAGACTATGACTAAACTATGCAGCTTTCTCATGGATATTCCTCCGCACAGGTTTCTTTCTCTCCGGTAAGAAAAATTCACCGACGATCAGTACAAGCGCCAGAAGTAACGGCCACTGGTAGCGATCATCATACCGGGTAACAAGAGTACCTTCAAGCTCTTTCTTTTCCAGTTTGGAGACGTCGTCAAATATCTTGTCCAACTCGATTTCACCTGCCGTTGCGTGGTAGTACTTACCTCCGGTGGCCAGGGCGATTTTCTGCAGAATCTCTTCATCGAGTTTGCTAACGATGACCTCTCCATTCTCGTCCTTCTTGAAACCTACCTGATTTCCATTACGATCAACTATGGGAATAGGTTCCCCTTCCGGGTTGCCAATTCCCACGGTGTAGATTTTAACGCCTTCTTTTCTCGCCTCCTCGGCGGCATCAAGCGCCCCCTGGTCATGATCCTCACCATCGGTGAGCAACAGCAGTACTTTATGCTGTCGTTCTTTCTGGTCGAACATCTTGTTCGCAACCGTTATTGCGTCCGAAAGCGACGTCCCCTGAATGCTGACCGAAGTCGGGTCCATGGCCGCGAGCATGAATTCCGCCGCCCCGTAGTCGAGCGTCAACGGGCACTGAACGAACGCTTCACCTGCAAACGCCTCAAGTCCGATACGGTCACCCTTGAGACGGTCTATGACCGCCCTGATCTCCTGTTTGGCCTTAGTCAATCGGTTCGGCTTCATATCCCGTGCCAGCATCGAGTTCGAAACGTCCAGCGCCACGACGATATCAATACCTTTACGTTTCAGCAGTTCGAGGTGCGTGCCAAACTGCAGACGAGCCAGGGCGACAGACAGCAGGGCCAGTGCGACGAGCAGAAGCGCCACCTTACTTCGCTGCCTCGCGAACGAAATGTACGGCGCATTCTTCATGATGAGAGGCAGATCGCCGAATGCCTTGAGCAATCGCTTCTTGCGGGCAAGCGCCCAGAAGGCGAATACGGCCAGGAGTACCACCAGAATCATCAGAAGGAAATTTATGGGAGCTGCAAAGCGCATCTATCGTCCTCGTTAAGGTAATTTCTTGAAATAGGTGTTAGCCAGGAGGATCTCGACGACGAGCAGGAACAGTCCGCCGTAAACAAAATACTGGAAAAGCTCCCGATACTGAATGTGTTCGGCTACTTTCACCTTGGTTTTTTCCAGGCTGTCTATGCTGTTGTATATCTGGTCGAGTTCCTCGCCGGAACGGGCTCGGAAGTACTTGCCGTCCGTCTTCTGCGCGATCTCTTTCAACGTCTCTTCATCAATCCGGGTCGGCTGGTACACGTACCGCTTGCCGAAAATCGGATCCTGATAAGGATACATTGCATTGCCCGGCTTCCCGGCCGCGATCGTGTAAATCTTGATCCCCATCGCCGCCGCCAAATTCGCCGCTGTCAGTGGGTCGATCTCGCCGGCGTTGTTGTCGCCGTCGGTGAGCAGAATGATTATCTTCGACTTGGCGTTTGATTCGCGAAGACGATTAACGGCATTCGCAATCGCCATCCCTATTGCCGTACCGTCCTCAACCGCTCCGAAATTGACTTTGTCGACAAAATTGAGGAGGACGCCGTAATCGGTCGTCAGCGGACACTGGGTATAGGAGTAGCGCGCGAAGACGACCAGGCCGATCCGGTCATTCGCCCGCTTGTTAATGAACTTCTTGATCTCTTCCTTCGCGACATAGAGCCGGTTGTTCGGCTTGAAATCCTCAGCCTGCATCGACGACGACACGTCGAGCGCCAGCATGATGTCGATCCCTTCCGAAGTAACCTCTTTGTATTCAGTCCCGGCCCGTGGTCGGGCAAAGCCGACTATCAGCAGAGCTATAGCGCAGATGCGAAAGACTGTCAGGAGAAACCGATATTTCTGTTTGCTTGAGCGGGCCGCCCGCTTGACGATGCGAACGTCCGAATACTTGATCGTGGCCGACCGAAACCGCTTCCGTCTGGAGTGGTACAGAATGATCGCAATGATCACCAGCAATCCGAGCAGAAAGAGTACGAGCGCCGGGATCGTCGTATCGATGATATTGAACAGGTTGAATTTGAGACCGGCGAATTCCAGACTCATGACGACGGTTCCTCCTCGACTGCCACCGACGTCTGCGACCCACCGTTGCCGTTGCTGATGTGAACTTCCGGCTGAAGTTTCCGCTCGTAGTCCTCCCTGACTTCATCGATCATACGGTGTACTTCTTCGAAATCCGATTCAGCCCGCTCGTCGTCCGGGACAAATTTGGCAAATTTCACCAGGTCGGCATGATTCATCAATGAACGGGTGCGAGGAAGCAGACCTTCGGGAAGTTCCTTCTGTTCGAAAATGGCAAAGAACTCTTCGCTCGTCATATCCATAGCGTTGAAGGCAAACATCCTCCCGTGAAATGAACGGAGAATGTCGGTCAGCTCGAAATAGTAAGCCTTGTGCTGCTTCTCCCCGATTAGATTCTTCTGCTTGAGAAAGGCCAGCTTCTCAAAAGCAATCTCCCAGGCCGGCCGCAGGTCAACCGGTTCGGCAACTTCTTTCTTGCGGGTCAATCTCAGGTACAGCCATATGCCAGAAACGAGAAGGACGAAGAGAATAACGCCGCCCCAGATGTAGTACGGGGTAAGGTTCCGTTTGAACTCGTATTGCGCCTTCAGCGGTTTAATGTCGGCTGAGTCGCTGCTGTTAAGCAGGAGCGACTTGACTTTGATCGGAACACTTTCCGACAGCAACGCCTTTCGGGTCCCGTCCTTCAATTTGAAGATAACCGGAATCGGCGGAATGATATAGTCACCGGTCGTGAAGGTGCTCAGCACGAACGTGTTGTCGCTTCGGATACGACCATCCTTCAACTTAGTCGTAACATCCGGCTTGTAGTCTTTGACGTCGAACGCACCGAGATTGGCACCAAGCGGCGGCGGGATCAACTCGTAGGTCGAGTCATATGTTATCGACAATGTATAATTGACCAGGTCGCCAATGTAGATTTCTGCCTTATCGACCGAGGTCTTGATCTCGATTCCCGGAAGTGACATGACCGTATCGGCCCCGGCACCATCCTGAGCGCTCACTGAAGTGCCGAGAGCGCCGAGGATTAAGACAGGTAGAGCCAGAAGAACAAAATGTCGGGTCAGTGTCTTCATCATATTCATTTGACGTTGTCGTCGTAAAATTCTACATGTTCCGTCTGTGCAAGTTTCGAAGCATAGTCGCTGAATGCGCTTTGTGCTTTTTCCTGCTGGTAATTCATGAATACCTGGGCCTTTACCGAATCGTACGGTGCGCCTTTGAACAGTTTGTCCTTATTCGCCTGATAATAGTTGCGCACGTCCATCGTGTCTATTTTTACGTTCGGCATGACTTTATCGACGATGTATTTGTTGATCAGCAGTTTTCGCTGAAAATCCGCTTCCTGTTTCTTGACATCCGGATCGTTGTCGTAATTGAGCCGCTGAGCGGCGCGATACATCAACTCCGACCCCACATACTGGCGCATGAACTCAACTTTCTTGGCGTGGGTGGTGAACTGCTTCTGCACGTCGGGAGGCAGATTCTCGATTTGCGCTTCGACATCCGACAGGTAAATCTTGGTGTCTCCGATCTTGGCTACCACCGGGTCCCCTTGAGGATGTGGTTTGGCGTTGATATCAGTCGCAGAAGCCAGCTCTCTTCGGGCGTCCAGAATGTTGCCCATGTTTTCAAGAGATGAGACGAGATTCTTGGCGAGTTCCTGACTGAAAGAACCGTTCGGATCAAGGGTCCTTGCCCGAATGTAGTAAGCGGCCGCCTGTTGATAATCTTTTAGGTTGTTAAAGTAGATATCGCCGACGAGGTAGTTGATATTCGCGCGACGGGTCGAGTCGACAGTAGTCAGGTTGAGAATCTTCTGATATTCGTCGATCGCCGCTTGATACAACTTGTTGTCCTTGAGCTGTCCGGCGACGTTGATTCGCTGATCAATGTACGACGAGTTATCTGCTTGCCTGTTACATGAGACTGTTAAGGCTATCGAACTCAGGGCCAGCGCGGAGACTGTGATTAACTGCGCATATTTCAATAGAATGCTCTTCATAGTTGCTATGCTCTCTTCTCTCTCATCTTGAAGAAACTAATCAGGGGAACGATGTACGATTGGTCGGTCCGGATGTTGATAAAATCCATATTGATCATCTGGAACCCCTTCTTCAGGGCCAAATTGTCTTCTTCGGCTCGCGCCGAAAACTCCTTGCGAAACTCTTTCGACCCGGTGTCGATCATAAAGACCTCACCCGTCTCGGCATCCTCCAGCTCGATCAGCCCGATATTGTCGAAGCTCGTTTCGCGCGGGTCGGAGATCTTGATCGCAATCACATCGTGCTTGTTATTGGCGATTTGAAGCGGCTTGTAGAAATTCGCCGAGAGGAAATCGGATACGAGAAAGACAACCGATTTGCGTCGGATGACTTTGTTGAAATACTCGAGTGCTCCGGCAATATCTGTCTTGATCCCTTGAGGTTCGAAATAGAGGATCTCCCTGATCAGTCGCAGAACATGGCCACGCCCCTTCTGGGGCGGCACGAATTTCTCTATCTTATCCGTGAAAATGATGAGTCCGACTTTGTCGCTGTTTTTGATCGCCGAGAAGGCCAGGAGTGCACACAATTCGGCGGCAGTTTCACTTTTGAATCGTTCGCGCGTACCGAACTTGCCCGAAGATGAAGCATCGACCAGCAAGACCACCGACAGCTCTCGTTCCTCCCGGAACTTCTTGATGTGCGGATAGCCGGTGCGGGCGGTGACGTTCCAGTCAATCAGCCGGATATCATCGCCCGGTTCGTACTGGCGCACCTCTTCGAACTCCATCCCCTGCCCTTTGAAGGTGGAATGGTATTCACCGGAAAAGAGATCGTTAACCAACCGCTTGGTTCGAATCTCGATGCGTCGGATCTTCTTGAGAACTTCTTTGGGGACCATGACGCGCTACTACGGCACCTCGACAGCGTCGAACACCTTGGTGACTATGTCATCGCTGCTGATTTCTTCGGCCTCGGCCTCATAGGTAACGAGAACGCGGTGACGGAGGACATCGTGCCCGATTGCCTTGATATCTTCGGGAGTGATATATCCCCGTCCCTTGATAAACGCGTGGGCTTTGGCGGCCAGGTTAAGATAGATCGTCGCGCGAGGTGAAGCTCCGAAGGCGATGAGATCCTTGAGATCTGAAAGACCGTATTTCTCGGGCTCACGGGTGGCAAAGACGATGTTGACGATATACTCTTTGACCTTTTCGTCCACGTATACCGATCGCACTACGTCGCGCGCCTTGATGATATCCGCCGGACCGACGACTTTTGTCACTTCGGCGGCCGGTGCTCCAGTATTGCGATCCATAATCATCCGCTCTTCGGCCGGAGTCGGATACGATATCTTGAGCATCAGCATGAACCTGTCGACCTGGGCTTCGGGCAGCGGATACGTCCCTTCCTGCTCGATCGGGTTCTGCGTCGCCAGGACGAGGAACGGTTCTTCGAGTCGGTACGTCTCTTCGCCTATCGTAATCTGGCGTTCCTGCATGGCTTCAAGCAGTGCCGATTGAACTTTGGCGGGGGCGCGGTTGATTTCGTCGGCAAGGACGATATTCGTGAACAACGGTCCCTTCTTGACAAAGAAGTTGGCCGTCTGCGGATTGTAGATCATAGTGCCGACAAGATCGGCCGGCAGCAGGTCAGGCGTAAACTGAATCCGCTGGAATTTTGCCTGAATCGCATTAGCGAGGGTATTTACGGAAAGCGTCTTGGCGAGACCGGGGACTCCCTCGATCAGAATATGACCGTTGGCAAGAATGCCGATCAGGAGCCGCTCGATCAGATAGCTCTGACCGACGATGACCTGGTTGATCTGTCCGACCAACTTGTCGACAAAGGCAGCCTCCTGCTCCACCTGTTTCTGGATTTGCTGAATATCGGTATCCATTAATCCTCCATCTATGAATTACACTTCTAACTTTTCAAAAAACTCTTTGATCTCGGACTCCAGCCGGATCACTTCGCCCGGCGCTGCATTGACCGGACTGAACTTGTCCTTTCGAGCGCGCACCAGCCAGCCTATGAGGGCTTCCACCTGAGACTCCGAGAGCTTGGTATCCTTCAGCCCCTCCTTTAAATCATCTTCAGATCGGTCGCCGATCTGGAGATTGAACGCTTCGGCCAAGTACTGGCTCAGAATCTTATACAATCCGCTCTGGAATTTCTTCAGATCCTGTCCCGACTCCTGTTTGACGCCGGAAAGCTCCTGGAGGAACTTCTCTCGCGGAGTCAGAACCTCCTCGACTTCGACTTTCTTTCCACGCTTGAAAACGATGTAGGCGACAAGCAGAGCGGTCAACGACAAACCAACCAGTATACCTATCCAGACATAAGGTGACATCTGTACCGGCTTCTTCGGAATAACGCGCAACGCAATGGTGATAGACATCGGCTCAGTAACAAGCTGACCGGGGATGCTGTCCGGCCAAGAGAGATAGTCAACCGTCACCGGGGCGATTTTTCCCTCGCCGGAGGAGGTCGGTATCAGAACATAGTGATAAGTCTTCGTCGTGATTTCCTGACCATCGGTGGTCGATGAACTGATAGATGAACTGTATCCGCGAATCTTTAGTCGGTCAATCGACGGTTGAAGCGGCTTGTTGAACAGGTAAGCCGTCTGGGGACCGGGCCACTTGATCACGATCTGGAACAAGGCGCTGTCTTCGAAAGCGATTTCGGATTTATCGAGCGACTGAGAGATAGTTATGCCTTCGGCGCAGAAGGTCGCGGGCGCCAGGAACAACGGCAACAGCAGGAGGAGGAGAGCTTTTTTCATGTGCGAATAACCGTTAGCGATATCTACTTACTGTATCTTAAATCCTTTACCCTACAATACTTAGGATGTGCTTGCTGTTGTGATTATACTGGATTCCGGGGCAAACGTTTCATAAAAAATCAGCCCAGCACAAGGGCTGCGAGTCCAAGGATCATACCTGCTTTGAGCCAGTGGCTGCCAATCCGGAGCATCGACGGCGTCGGATTCCCCCACAGAAAAATCAGGAAGCAGAGTAAGGGCAGATCGATTATGTACACGACGAGCACCTTGTACACGGTTCCGAACCAGTCCTCGACCACCGGAATATAGGTCAAAACCACGAGAAGCAGAAAGAATCCCAGAGCGATGAGCGCGGCACGCTGAGGGCCCACCTTCTGAGGAAGGGTCGGTATACCGCAGGCCCGGTCCCCCTCGACATCCATAATATCTTTCACAATCTCCCGGACAAGATGAAAGAGCAGAGCAAACACCGCCGCCACAAGCGGTCCGGGCAAGTAGAAGGCGAGAACTTTGTCGACGGCAAACCCGCCGGTCATAAAGGTCAGCCCGGCGAGAAAGGCGATGATGAGATTTCCAAGTAGAATCACCCGTTTCGCATAGTAATTGTAAAGAAACAGAAGACCTATTGCGACAACTGCGGTGAGGGTCACGGTAACATTTACCGTCAAGGCAAAAGTGATGGCTATGACATTGAGTGCGACGGCGAGAATCCATGCCGATCGAACCCTCATCTTCCCCTGCACCATTACCCGGTCGGGGTGGCTGATTCGGTCGATATCGACGTCTCTGATGTCGTTGACGATATTGCCGGCGGCACAGACCATGGCGGCAGCAAGCGAAGCAATGGCAGGGCCGTAATACACCGGGTGCACCCACGCCAGGTAGGCACCCACCCATACACCGATAAGTGCGAGCAGACAGTTCACAGGTCGGATGAGTCTTATAGCCGCGATAAGGGAGGTCATCAGCGGACGATAGAAAATAGACATTTCTCAGTCAACTTTTATATCGAGGAGCTTAACTCGATCGAAAACTGCGGCTGATCGAATGGAATGCCGGGATTCCACCCCAGTGAGAGCTTGATTGACCGAAGGTTGTTGACTACCGCCAGGCCAAACCCATACCCGTTGATATAGTCGATGTGTGTATTGACCGAAGCTGAGCTGTCGGCGATTCGATTATTGATGTAAGCGCCATCGTAAAACAGGAAAAGGTACCCGGTTTCAAACCGGTAGCGGGGTTCGACACTTCCAAAACCGGTTCGCACAGCGGTGTATTGTTCGTTGCGGAACCCCCGTACAGTGCCGGGGCCGCCAACAAAATATAGTTCGGAAAGAGGGGGAAGTTGCTGGGCCGTCTCAAGGCCGCGATAGCCAAGGCCAAAGTGAATCA
>CAZFOY010000040.1:0-24455 GCA_964520865.1 uncultured Ignavibacteriales bacterium
GCCACCCAGCTGGCATTCGAATCGGCTACCGCCGCTTCTCACTGAGCTGGGCTACTGAAGAGGAACTACTCGCAAGATCTGTTGGCCCGGGGCAATTGCCCACGTGGCGATCGGTCCGGCATCGCACACATAACCGAGGTTGGTTGAACAAGGGAGCTCACCGGAGTCTTGTCATAAGTTGCCGTAGGGGGACCTATGTCCTTGACAGCATGCGCCACCTCTCCGTAGCTTGACCTGTACAATGCGACTAATCTCACTCGATATAACCAATTTCCGGGTGATCAAGCGGGGCCGGCTCGAATTCCCCGACAAGGTCATCGGCATAATCGGACGTAACGGCGCCGGGAAATCATCTATTGTCGAAGCGGTTGCCTGGGCGTTGTACGGAAATCAGGCCGCCCGAACCGGCAAAGACGAGATCAAGGCGACTTACGCCGGCAGGGACGAAAACTGCGAGGTCTCACTGACCTTTTCCATCAATGAAGAGAAATATCGGGTGGTACGCCGGCTGGTCGGACGGAGTGAGCGAGCGGAGGTCGAACTGTACCGTGGCGATGCCTCCGAATCGGTCGGGGTGAACGAAACCAAGACCTACGTCGGCCAGCTCCTCGGTCTCGACTGGCGCGGCTTTCTCAGTTCGTTTCTTGCCCGCCAGTCTGAGCTGAATGCCCTGTCCGACCTGCAACCGTCGAAACGTCGTGACCATATCGCCGGGATGCTTGGCATTGAACGGCTGGACAAAGCAATCGCGAAGGCGAAGGAGGATGTCCGCTCGAACGCCAATATGGTGTCGTTTATCGAGCGAAATCTGACGGAGCGGGAGTTGGTCGAGAGGCGAATCACCGAACTGACAGAATCCGAACGATCACTCGAAAAACCGGTCGCCGAAGCAGCAGAAGCTCTGACTGCGACTCGCGCGAATCTTGAAAAGATCACGGAAGAATACAAGGTCAGTCAGTCGAGACGATCAGAGTGGAGTGAGTTGAAGGTCCGAATCGAAGCTCAGCGAAAGTCGATCGACTCGCTCGGCGAGCAGAAGGCCCGGTTGTCCTCGGAGAAAGAGTCGCTTGAGAAGAACCGGCAAGAGCTGTCTTCGCTAAAGGCGCCTCTCGAAGAATACGCTCGAGTGCGCAAGGAACTTGATTCGCTAACGGAGACCAAGGGGAAAATCGGACAGAAAGCGCAGCTTCAGAAACGGGTGATCGAGTTGTCGCGGGAGTTGGAACAGACAGTTGCGAAGCGGGCCGAAGCTGATGCCTCGCTGAGAGGCCTCAAGGGACAGAGAGAGGCAATTCCCGAGGACATAGCAAAATATGTCGATGAGGCACAGGAGAAGGTTGATTCGGCCATCAGAGAATACTCCGCCCTCACCAGCGAAAAGGAAGCGCTCGAAAAGGAGCGCGAGAAGCTCAACAGACAGCTCGCCTCGATCTCCGAACTTGGACCGGACTCTATTTGCGATCGCTGCCGGCGACCGTTCGGTGAGGAATTCGATGATATCCGGGGTCATTTCGCCGGGGATCTGAGTCAGCTTGAGAGCGGAATCGCCGAGAGGACCGCCCTGCTGACCGAACGAAAGGAGAACGGGGACCGGCTTCGAAACGAACTCAACGACCTCAAGAAAGGGCTGCAGAAGTCTCAAGAACTTCGGCTCAAGATTGAATCGGCGGAGAAAGAATTGGCCGGTCTGACCGACAAGGTTGCGCAATTGGAGCGACAGAGCGTTGACGTCCGGAACGAATTGAAAGAGTTTGACGGGCTGACGTTCGAACAGTCAAAGTATGACTCACTGACGCAGCGAATGAAGGAGCTTGAGAGGATCAGAGAAAGGGCCGGGAATCTGCAGGGGAGTCTTGGACGACTGCCCGAAGTGGCGAATCAGCTGCAGGAAGTAGAGGCCTCGATCAAATCAGGAGTGGCCGAACTGAATGATCGGGAGAAAGCAATTCAGAAACTCGGATTTTCCGAGGAACAGCACGAGAAGCTATCGGAAAGCCTCAGTTCTGCGCAGAAGGGACTCGAGGATGCTCGGCAGAAACAGACTTCGCTAACCAAGGAACTTGAACTGGTCAAGAAGGAACTCGATGATAAGCGGGATCAACTGGCGGGGTTCGAGCGGCAGGCGAAGGAGCTTGAGCAGTTTCGCAGCGCACACTATCACGGAGAAAAACTCAGTACACTTTTCGGCGACTTTCGGAAGCAACTGATAGCCGGCATTCGCCCTGCTCTTGGAGAGATTTCATCGCGGTTATATGCGGAGATGACCGGTGGAAAGTATTCGATGGTCGAGCTGGACGAGAAATATAATCTTCAGGTCTGGGACGGCGGGGCTTACTACGGTGTCGACCGATTCAGCGGCGGAGAAAAAGATCTTGCCAATCTCTGCCTGAGACTTGCCATATCTCTGGCCCTGACCGAGGCGGCCGGGCTGAGCCGATCGTTCGTCATACTTGACGAAGTGTTTGGATCTCAGGATAACGAACGCAAAGAATTGATCCTGAAATCTCTCGGCAGTTTGAAACAACGCTTTCCCCAGATACTTCTGATTACGCATATTGACGATATCAAAGACGGTGTGGAGGAAGTAATGGAGGTTATTCCCACCAACGCGGGCTGGTCGGAGATACGAATCAATGGAGCGTAAGCTTGCAAGGAGAATCGGACGCTGGTCGATCCTTCTGATCCTGGTGGCGGTCGTCCTGCTGATCCGTTTGGCCGAAGAGATTGGTCAGGACGAAAGGCCGGAAGATCGGTTTGTAGTCGCACGAGTGATCGACGGTGATACGTTTGTATTGCAGGGAGGGGATCGGGTGAGACTGCTCGGGATCGATACCCCGGAGAAAGATGAGCCGTTCTACGAAGAAGCGAAACAGGAACTGTCGCACTTCGCCCTGGGTAAAGCGGTCCGGCTGGAGTATGTCAAGAACCGACGCGATCACTACGGCAGATTGCTCGGATATGCGTATGTCGATTCACTATTCGTGAACAAGGCGATACTCGACAACGGCCTTGGGTATCTCTATCTCTTTGATGATGATGACCTGACTCATCAGCGCAGCCGGGAGCTTCTGCAGGCACAGCGCGGGGCCATGAACAGGCACCTGGGTATCTGGTCGCTGCAGAAGATGAAAGAAGATCATTACATTGCCAAGGAGCGTTCGTTTCGATTCCACCGGCCCGGATGCCGGGCGGTTGCCGTGCTCAAGGAAGGTCATTACCGGACGTTTAAGGACCGCGAAGAAGCTCTCTGGGAAGGGCTGTCTCCCTGCCGAATCTGCAAACCGTAGTCATCGCACCCTGACTGATTCCTGGAATTCACGTCCGTTTTTCTCGTCCCCAACTTTTATTAATATCTTTGACTTCTTAAGCGTGTAATTGATAGATTAATGCAATGTTCCGGAGAGAGGTTACGAAAAACTCGTTCATTTTCCTGGTGATCCTGTTCACCGCGGCTGTCGCGGTACCGAAAGATTTCACGCAGGCTCCCTACGATGCCGCCGAAGCAAAGCGTGTCCGTATATGGGTCCCGGTCGACGGCAACGCCTGCCAGACTTCGATCCTCATTTGCGACAGTACCGGAACGCTGGTGAGAACTTTCCTCCGCGATCATCTTCGGTCCGGATATTACAACTACTACTGGGACAAGAAGGACGATTCAGGCAGATACGTTCCGGCCGGAAAGTATTCCTGTTATGTTACCACCTGCGGTAAGAAACGAACCGAATCGTTGACCGCCGAATATGTCAAAGGGGAACTCGAATGCAGGGTGGAGCCCGTCGAGAGCTACATCGATCCGTCGTTCCACTTACGGGTGGATCGGAATCATGTTTCGATCTCTGTCGAGGTCTATAATCGTCGGGACAGCCTGATCGATACACCTTTCGAGGATTCACTCTTCAACAAGGGAACCTATGATTTCACCTGGAAGCCGGCCGGCAGTATTCGACCGGGTATTTACAAGTTCATTGTGACAGCCGAAGAGCATTCCACCGTATTCAAGAAGAGATATATGGGAAAGTGACAGGATTGGCAGTTATGAGATTGACTTACCGGACCATTGCGGGAAGCATCGCCAGTTTGCTGGTACTTTCGTTTGTCGGGTGCATGGGGCGCCGCACCATCTATGATGCCCCTGAAATTCCTACCTCCGGCTATTATGAAAAGGCCTGGGTAGATCCGAAAATAATCATGTCCGACACTCTGTTCACGCTCATTCAGGCCTCCCGGGTCGATTCCTTCTTTGTCGACAAACCTCAGGAAGCATACAAGGATCTTGGTCCGACCATTGAATTCACCGTGCCCATCGAAGAATGCGTGGTATCGGTCAATCTCCTGGACGACCGCTCCCGTCTTGTCTTGCCCCTGATGGTCCGCCGTCTTCCTATGGGATCCTATAAACTTACCTGCGACGTTCGTCAATTGAAGCCTGCCGTGTCTTCGACGGGCGTCTATTATCTCAAGTCGGTTGTTTGCGACCGAACATCGATTGAACGAATTACCAGTCAATGATTTGACCTCTTCCGAGATTGTCCGATAATTGCGCAGGCCATCTCCTTTACTCTCCTGTGCGCTCGCCGATATATAGGAAAGAATCCCCACCCGGATTGGTTTTCCGGCAGGGAAGGTAAGACTTAAAGAGCCCACAGGAGTAAACATGCCTAATATTCTGGTCGTGGACGACAAAGACTCCATGCGCAACATGCTGACGGAAACGTTGACCGAAGAGGGGCACCGGGTAGATTCGGCCAATTCGGGGCAGAAGGCGCTTGACCTGGTACGGCTGAAATCATACGACGTTGTACTCACCGATCTCAAGATGCCTGAAATAGACGGTCTGCAACTGCTCTCGGAAGTAAAGCAGCTCGACGCCGAAACATCGGTAATCCTCATGACCGCTTTTGGGACGATCGAGGATGCCGTCGCGGCGATGAAGCTCGGGGCCTTCGATTTTATCACCAAGCCGTTCGATACCGAGCATCTCTGCGTTCTGGTTTCCCGGGCGCTCGAGAATCGTCGGATGGTCGCAGAAAACACATTGCTTCGCCAGGAACTTCTGGCCAAGAGCGGATTCGGGAATATCATCGGCAAGAATCAGAAGATGATGGAAATCTCCAAGCTGGTGGAGAAAGTTGCCGCCTCCGATGCTTCGGTTCTGCTTCAGGGAGAGTCCGGCACCGGCAAAGAGCTGTTCGCCCGCGCGATCCACTCCCTCTCGCTTAGAAAAGACAAACCGTACATCGCCATCAACTGCGCCGCCATCCCGAGAGAACTGCTGGAAAACGAACTGTTCGGTTCGGAAAAGGGCGCTTTCACCGGAGCCCATGCGAGAAAGATGGGCAAGTTTGAGATAGCCCATTCCGGCACGATCTTTCTCGATGAAATAGGCGACATGGACATTTCACTGCAGGCCAAGCTCCTCAGAGTTTTGCAGCAGAAGAATTTCGAACGGCTGGGCGGGACCAAGACGGTCGATGTCGACGTCCGGGTGATTGCGGCAACCAACATGGATCTCACCGAGTTGATTCGGGCAAAGCGTTTCCGCGAGGATCTTTACTATCGGTTGTCCGTCTTTCCGGTCAATATCCCGCCGTTGCGGGAACGGGTGGACGATGTCGAAGAACTGGCGAATTACTTCGTGGAAAAATACTGCCGTGACATGCGCAAGCCTCTGAAGTCGCTCTCCCGCGAAGCCCTGACCCTGCTCGAGAAGTACCATTGGCCGGGAAATGTCCGGGAATTGGAGAACACGATCGAGCGCGCCGTCATTCTCGCCGAAGCGAAGAAGATCACGCCGGATCATCTGGCTATCCGTCTTCGCCGGACCGACGAAATCCAGCTCCGCGAGGGAGCCGGATTGAAAGAGATCGGTTCACACGCGCAGATGGTTGCCGAGAAAGGCGCCATCATCCGCATCCTCAAGCAGGTGCGCAACAACAAGCGCAAAGCGGCCAAGATTCTGAAGATAGACTACACTACCTTGTTTGATAAGATCAAGAAGTACGAGATCGAAAAGGCAATGAGCGAGGGGTGATGCCCGAGATCGGGAGGGATTTGAAAGCCTCGTGATTCACGAGGCTTTTATATTTTAAGATCGGTGGTGAACGGCGCACGTAAGTGGTGAGCAGTCTGTTTGATAGGACCATGTTGGCGACCGTGATTAACGAAGACGCATTTTACTGTTGACAAAAAAGCCTTTTAGGGCAATCTTTTTCGGAAAATACTGACTGCACAGGCCGGCGCAAAAGACCGGCAGCATGCCGGGATACTTGCCGTGTTGGACAGCATGAGACAAATGACCCGGCTATTATTGTATGCAGGCTGACGGTTAAGATGAACTCATCGTTGATAAATAGAAGCGTGCTGATGCTGAATCAGAACTATGAACCGTTGAGCGTTTGCTCGGCGAGGAGGGCGTTCGTGCTTCTGTTTCAGGGAAAAGCGGAGATGATCGAAACGGCCGACGGCCTCAAGCTGCACAGCGTAAGTCAGGCCTACAGTCTCCCCTCGGTCGTTCGCCTCGCTCAGTTCAAGAAAGTCCCGTTCAAGCGGATCATGCTGACGCGCAAGAACGTGCTTATCCGCGACGGCAACCGCTGCCAGTACTGCGGCACGGTCAAAGGGCCGATGACGGTCGATCATATCGTGCCCAAGACGATGGGAGGGCGCGACAGCTGGGAGAACCTGGTCTGTTCGTGCGCCCGCTGTAACAACAAAAAGGGCAATCGAACGCCGGACATGGTCGGCATGAAACTGCTGAAGAAACCGACGCGTCCGACTTACATTACTTTTATCCAGCGCAATCACGGTATCGACGACCGATGGAAGCCGTATCTGTTCCTGGATTCGGCCATCGGAGGAGCTACCACCTGACCGGCGCGACGGTGTAGTAAGAGCACCCCTCGGCACCCGATAGGCTCTTGCCTTTCAACAGGTCCCGCGATTTTACCGCCCGTGAGTTTTTAATTGATTTATTCCCGGCAAAGTCATACCATCATGGCTTACCGATGACGGTTCTTATACTTATGAGGAGACAAAGCCATCACCAATCCTGAACCGGCAACCCCGGCCAAGAAGGAGACTATTCTCTCCGGCATGCAGCCGTCAGGCTCGCTTCATATCGGTAATCTTGAAGCGGCGCTCAGAAACTGGGTACGTCTGCAAGACGAATACTGGATGTATACCTGTATTGTCGACTGGCACGCGCTTACGTCCGGATACGACGACACGGCCGGACTCAAAGAACGGGTCATGCAGATGGCGGTCGACTTCATGGCGGCCGGACTCGATCCGGAAAAATGCGCGATCTTCGTCCAGTCTGAAGTCAAAGAACATGCCGAGCTTCACCTGCTGTTCTCGATGCTGATCTCGGTACCGACATTGACGCGCCTTCCCACCTTCCAGGAGAAGAAAGACTCGATCGATTCCTACGGCTTTCTTGGCTATCCGGTTCTCCAGGCTGCCGATATCTGTATCTACAATGCCCACAAGGTTCCGGTCGGGAAGGATCAGGAGAAACATGTCTGGCTGGCAGCCGATCTCGCCAAACGCTTCAATCATGTTTACAAGAAGACGCTGGTGGAACCTGAGGCGTTGCTGATGCCGATCCCGATCATTCCGGGATCGGATAATCGGAAGATGTCCAAGTCTTACGGCAACCATATTCCGATCGAAGCTACGGAGAAGCAGACCGAGAAGATCGTTAAGTCTTTCATTACCGATCCGCAGAAGGTCTATAAAGGCGATCCGGGGCGTCCGGAGATTTGTCCGATATTCCATCTCCACCGGGTCTATACGCCGACAGCCGAGAGCGAAATCGCACCTCCCTGCCGGACCGGCGAACTCGGATGTGTTGACTGCAAAATGAAGCTGGCCGCAAATATGAACGCCTCGCTTAGTCCGATTCGCGATCGACGCGTAGAACTACTGAAGTCGCCGGATTACATCTGGGATGTTCTGGCAAACGGTGCCGACCGGGCACGTACGCGAGCGCAGAACGTTATGGATAAAGTACGGTCGGCCATGAAAATGAACTATCGAAAGAAGAAGAAATGACCATCGAATTTGCTCCGACGATCGCCAACGAAGATTATCGGGTGGACCTCGCCGTGTTCCAGGGTCCGCTGGATCTCCTTTTGTATCTGATCAAGAAGGAAGAAGTTGATATTTACGATATCCCGATCGCCAAGATCACCAAGCAGTATCTCAGGTATATCGAGATGATGACCGATCTGAATCTGGAGATCGCCGGCGAGTTCATTCTGATGGCGGCGACTCTGATCAGGATAAAGACCCGGCTGCTGCTGCCGCGCAACGAAGAGGATCCGGATGAAGCCGATCCGCGCGAAGAGCTGATCATGGCGCTGATCGAATACAAGAAATACAAAGAAGCCGGTGAGGTGCTTCGGGAGAAAGCGCTGCTGGAACAGCAAAACTACGTCCCCGAAAATCCGGTCAGCCGGATCGAAGGAAGAATTGACTGGGAGCCGGCTACCTCTCTGTTCGACCTGCTGACCGCGTTCAAAGACGTCTTGTCGGCGAAGCGGGAAGAGTCGGTTCATGAAGTGGATACCGAGGAAACGCATATCGAGGATAGAATCGCCCACGTCGTGAATATCCTTCGAGCCAAAGAAGTCGCTACTTTTCGCGATTTGTTCGAAGACGCGCCGAAAAAAATCGTCGCGGTGGTGACCTTTATAGCTATACTCGAATTAGTCCGGGCGCACCGGATAGCCGTCTTTCAGGCACGGCCCTTCTCCGAACTTCGGGTCTACCGGGGGGAGTTGTTCGATGCCGCCAAACAGGATGTCGATTTGATCGACGTTACATCGATAAAAGCCGGAATGGAAGTTTAGCCGATGGATGATACATTCAAGCACTCGACCGTGGAGGCCCTGATTCTGGCGTCGCCGGAGCCACTGGCGGGAAAGAAGATCGCCGATCTTATTGACGATCTGACTCCGTCGAAAGTAGCTTCGGCCGTAGCGCAACTCAACAATCGTTACATGGAATCGGGAAGCTCGTTTAGGATTCGGGAAATCGCCGGCGGATATCAATTCTATATCGTGCCCGAGTTTGCCGGATTCGTCGAAGAAATGTTCGCACGCACCCGTAAGATGCGCCTGACCAGAGCGGCGCTGGAGACGCTGGCGATCGTGGCGTACAAGCAGCCGGTTACGAAAGTCGAGATCGAGCAGATCCGCGGCGTTGCATCCGACGGCGTCCTTCACAACCTCCTCGAAAAGAACATGGTCACGGTGAAAGGGCGCGCCGAAACGGTGGGCAAGCCGCTTCAGTACGGGACGACCGACGAATTCCTGAAGTTCTTCGGCCTCAACAGAGTCGATGATCTGCCCAAGATGTCGGAGATCGAAGCTCTGGTGGCATCGGCCGAACCTCAGTCCCAGACGGAGTTGCTGCTCCACGAAGAGGATGACAACGAAAACTTGAAATTGAACGTCGCCGACGGTACTTACGATCCGACGAGCCGGGACGATGTCAATGACAATTCCGACACTCCGGATTTTCAGTCAGGCGCGCAGGACGAGAACGGTAATCACGCGGAAGAGGGCGAAAACGTAAATCAATTGACTTCGGAAAGGACCGGGCAGGAACAGGTCGATGTCATCGTCGACGTCGATCAATCCTGACGCACTGGACCTTCTCTGCCGGTATTCGGAAAGTCAAGCAGCCAGCAAATGAGAGAGCCGGGCGGCCTTTGATTCGAATCAATAAATATCTATCGCTTTGTGGCGTGACCTCTCGACGCGGTGCCGAGACGATGATCGCCGAAGGGCGTATCACCGTGAACGACCGGACGGTCGAGGAAGTCGGAACCATCATCGACGAATCCAAGGATATCGTCAAGGTCGACGGCACCACGGTGGCGCCGGTTGAGCACAAAGTCTATCTCCTGCTCAATAAGCCGCCGCAGGTAATGACCACGTTGCACGATCCATTTAAACGCAAAACCGTCGTCAACTATCTGAAGGATCTTCCTACTCGCGTTTATCCGGTGGGGCGTCTTGATTTCGATACGGAAGGTGTATTGCTGTTAACCAACGACGGTGATCTCGCCTATCGCCTGGCCCACCCGCGTTATCAGATACCGAAGATTTACGAAGCCCGGGTGAAGGGTTACTTCAAACCGGAGCATGCCCAGGCTATCAAGAAGGGGATCAAGCTCGACGACGGTGCGGTCGGTCATGCCGACGTAGCCATCCTCGGATATAGCAACCAGCTCACCAAGATCAGGCTTACGTTGACCGAAGGTCGGAAGCGCGAAGTTAAGCAGTTGTGTAAGTCGGTCGGACATCCGGTTAAGCAGCTCAGACGGGTTGTTTTCGCCGGAATTACGGCCCGCGGACTCAAACTCGGCCGCTGGCGCTATCTGACGAATGATGAAGTCGAGAAGCTCAGAGAACTCGCCAAAATGACTCGTTAGGGTCCTTTACTCCGGAGTTTTCCTCAAACAAAAGAGGCGGAACCGAGTCCCGCCTCTGAAATTCCCCGAGTCATCGCAACCGCCGGAAAATCAATAATCCTCAAGATGGTTCCACTCGGCGTTTTCCAGCCAGGTGGAAGGACGATCGAGGAACTTGATTACCTGCTCCATCGTGACCCAGTGCTTGTGCTCTTCATCGGCGATCTTGTTCAACAGCATCTGCTGGTCTTTGTCTTCGAGCCCCGCCGCTTTCTCACGATAAAACGTTTCCGTCTCTCTTTCGATTTCGCGGGCTTTGATCCAGACGTCTTTGGCGTCGGCGGGGAAGGCGAATTCACCCTCGTCCGCTTTCATCTGCTCGAAAACATTTCTGACCCGATCGAAAATTTTGGTATCGCGGGACGGCTCGTATTTGACCGCTACACCGTCGCGCATCGACTTGAATATAATGTAGTGCTTCTGCTCGTCGCCGGCCAGTTCAAGCAGGATCTGCTTGAGCGCCGGATTGTTCATCTTGGCGGCATGTTCTTCGTAATAGCTCTTGCCGTCCATTTCCATCTTCATTGCATATTCAAAAACGTCCATAAGGTCTCCTGAAGAATGCTTCTCTCATCATTCCAGTTAAGGTTTGTCGTAAACTACGATCAACTCCCGAGGTTTGTCAACATGCCGTGCCAAAGAAATCACCGCTTGAGCCAAAATTAACCGATTGGTCCGTCTTCCTTTCCGGTTACGCTTGCGCCTGACGGCAGTTTCAGTATCTTTGTGTCGTGAAACACGTTATTGCGTCAGTGCTTCTTGCGGTCTCGATCATGGGAGGTGGGGCTCGGGCCGAACAGACCTTACCACCTCTTGAAACACACCAGTATTTCAGGATCTCTGTGCGAAGTTCCAAGCTCGCCGCCGAGGCCGATCGAGCCATCAGCGATGCGCGAAATCGTCTCATCAAGCTGGTCGGTGACAGCCTCTCCTACAAGCCTGATATCTACATCGTTGACAACCTGCAGGTATTCGACAGCCTGGTGGGCGGCCGATTTCCCGATTGGGGAGCCGGGGCGGCCCTCGCCGAACGCAAAGAGATCCTCATCAAGTCGCCGGAGAAGTTCAATATCAATAAGTCATTCGACGAGTTGCTTGCGCACGAGTACGCCCATCTGGTCATAGCCGCAAAGGCCGGTTTTTTTGAAGTTCCGCGCTGGTTCAACGAAGGACTCGCTATGTACGTTTCGACTGAATGGAATTGGTCCGATGGCCTCGCGATGAGCAAGGCGGCCGTCTTCGGCAACCTCATCGACTTAAGGGAGGTGGAGTACGTCAATCGATTCGGCGACAGCAAAGCTCATGTCGCCTATGCCGAGAGCTACCTGGCTGTAAGCTATATGGTCCAGACATACGGTAAAGGGTCGATCGCGGCGTTTCTGTCAAAGATCGGCCAGGGGGCATCGGATGACGACGCCCTTTATTTTGCGGTCGGGTCGAATTATAATGAGTTCCAGAAGGAGTTCGACCAGTATCTGCATAAACGCTTCAACCTGGTTAGCTTATATATGGATACAATGTTTTTCTGGGTCGGTCTTGCCATCATCGTGATCGTGGCAGGATTCATCCGTTTTCGCAAACGCCGGAGCTACTACAAGAAGTGGCAGGAGCAGGAACGCCTTGAGTCGACTAATTTCGACTATGGCGATCCGGATGAGCCCGAGAAGATCGATGACGAAGACGAACCATGGCGAAACTGAAAGACGAATTCGCATATCGGCTCGCCTTAACGGCGCGGGCGGTAGCCTCCGGTATGAGTCCCCGGGCCGCCTACAATATCGGTGGCAGGATAGGAAGCCTCGCTTATCGGCTGATCGGATCCCGACGTGAGATCGCAAAGGACAATCTGCGCAAAGCGTTCGGGGACTCGCTCAGTGAGACCGAAATCGACGAGATCACGCGGAATGTCTTCCGCAATGTCGGCCGCACACTCTTTGAGATGGCGCGATTCGAGAAACTCGGAATTGAAGGGATCTCCAAGCTCATGATCCCGGACGGTCTGGAATTCTTCCAAAGAGCGCAGAAGCGTGGACGCGGCGCCATCCTCGTAACCGCGCACTTCGGGAATTGGGAAATGCTGGGCGGGTGGATGTCCACGCAAGGGCATGACTTCCGGGCAATCGCTGCCGTACAGCACAACCGCAAGGTGAATCAGATGCTGAACCGGATGCGATCGGCGATCGGTGTCGAAGTGATCCCGGCCCGGTCTCTGGCTTTGCGGGAAGTGTTTAAGGCGTTGAAAGGTAACCGATTCGTGGCAATCGTGTCAGACCAGCACGATCCCTCCCGGGAGTTGATTCTCGATTTCTTCGGTAGAAAAGCGGCCGTTCCGAAAGGTCCCGCCCTTTTTGCCATTAAAGCGGACTGCCCGATCGCCGTTTATATGATGCGGCGTGAAAGCTATGACCGTCATGTGGTCATATTCGGCGGAGAATTCGACCCGCCCAACACCGGTGATCTCGATGCGGACGTCCGCACCATGACCACGGCTTACCTCAAGGCTGTCGAGGACATCATCCGCCAATATCCCGACCAATGGCTGTGGACGCATCGGCGATGGAAAATTTAGCCGGAAGGAAAGCAACTTACCGTTGCAAACTGAGTAAAAAGTAAGAAGATATTTGGAAATGTCGCGGGCGCTGGGTTAGCGCGCACGTGTCGCACGCTTGATAGAGGAAGGTTGCTGTGAAGAAGATATATTATCTGGTTATCGTGCTCGCCGTTATTCTCCTGGGGTACTACGGCGTCAACGCCATTTTCACAAAGTCATTCGAGATCCCGACTACCATCGCCAAGAAGGGGGAATTCGTCATCGCCCTCAACGAGAACGGGACAATCGCGGCCAAGCGCGCCATGACCATCTCTGCTCCGAGAATCCGAAGTCTGCAGATTACCTGGATGGCTCCGGAAGGAAGTACGGTGAAGAAAGGGGATCCGGTTATCAAGTTCGATGCCACGCAACAGACGGCCGAGCTGGCCGACCTGCAGTCGGACTTCAAGATCAAGAAATCGGCGCTGGATCGCTCGCAGCAGGAATACACTATCCAGGAGAAACAGCTGACGCTCGATCTCGAGAAGGCGAAACGGAACTACGACGAGAAGAAGCACGATGCACCAAGGATTGCCGAAGAATCGAAACTCGAGTATGAGCTTGCCCAATTGAACTACAAGGCCAAACTCGATCAACTTCAGGCCGACGTAGACAAGGCGAAAGTCGAAGTAAAGCGAGCAAGTGACAAGGTTGATCTGGCCCAGAAAGAACTCGACGAAATGACCATTCTCGCACCCATACCCGGACTGGTCGTCTACCTGGAGATCTGGAAAGGGGGAACGATGGGAAAAGTCCAGGAAGGAGACTCCCCTTGGCCCGGTCAGGGACTGATCGACCTGCCCGACCTTTCTGAAATGATGGTCAAGGCGACGGTATCCGAAGTAGATGCGAACAAAGTAGACACCGGCCAGGCGGTAGATGTTACGCTCGACGCTTTCCCGGGACAGGTCTACAAAGGCGTGGTCACTCGCAAAGGGACGCTGGCCCGCAAGAAAGACTACAACAGCAATATCAATGTGTTCGACATCGAGGTCAGCATCAAAGACCACGACGACAATCTGAAGCCGGGTATGTCCGCTTCGTGCAAGATAATCGTGAATCGAATCGAGGATGTCGTCAGCGTTCCGCTTGAAGCGGTCTTCGAGAAGGGCGGGCAGACTGTAGTCTACCTCAAGAATAAAGACAAGCAGGAGGTCAAAGTCGGGCGGAAGAACGACATGTCGGTTGAGATTGTCGACGGCCTGAAGGGAGGCGAGTCGATCTGCCTGGTCGATCCGACAGTCGAGGAACAGGGCCTGCCCGGGGACAAGGCGACCGAACCGGAGTTGAACAAACAAGAAGCTCCCTCGAACCAGGGTCAGCGTGGACGGAGAAGCGGCCGCTGATGTTCGATCGCGATACGCTGCAAATTGCATTCGATGCCCTCTGGGCGCATAAACTTCGAAGTTTCCTCACCATGCTCGGAGTGATCTTCGGTGTGGGGGCCGTTATCGCCATGCTGTCTATCGGCGAAGGGGCGAAGCAGGAGGTCCTCAAGCAAATCTCAATCCTGGGGATTAACAACATCATTGTCAACGCCAAGATCCCCGACACCAAACTCTCTTCCGATCTCGGCCTGGCAAAATCTCCCGGTCTGACTCTCGAAGACAGCAAGAACATTGCCTCGTTCAAGGAGCTCGTTGCGAATGTCGTCCCGCAGCGGTTTGAGAATTTCAAGACAGTTTACCATAAATCGGAAGAGGCAAGTGTTCGCGTTGTGTCGACCATCCCGGACTACGTCTACTCGTCATCGATTGAGGTCGAACGGGGACGCTTCATCACCAAACTCGACAACGATGGCTTTGCGCAGGTTTGCGTACTGGGTGCCAGGGCCAAGAAATCGCTTTTTGCATTCGAGGATCCGATCGGCAAGACAGTTCGCATCGGCAATCTCAATTTCGTGGTCGTCGGCGTGATGGCCGACAAGTATATCGGACGGGGGAAGGTCGAAGGATTTGAATTGAAGAACCTCAACGACGATATCTACATTCCCTTCAAAACCGCCCTTAAGAAATTCGATAGAGTCAGCAGCAACGAGCAGAATTTCGGATGGCGCTCGAACAACGATCAACCGAAGCAGAAGTACAATATTCCGGAAATCGACCAGCTGACGATAACTGTGACCGACCTGAAATACGTCCCGGCCGTAACTAAACTGGTCGACCGTCTGCTCAAGAGACGACACTATGGGGTAGAGGACTATGAAATCGTGGTGCCGGAGTCCCTGCTGAGACAGTCACAAAAGACCCAGCGGATCTTCAATATTGTAATGGGTGCGATCGCCGGAATCTCTCTGCTGGTCGGCGGTATCGGCATTATGAACATCATGCTCGCCACCGTCCTTGAGCGCACCCGCGAGATCGGCGTCCGAAGAGCGGTCGGGGCGACGCGACGGAATATCCTTCGACAATTTCTAATTGAGGCGGTCACGATTTGTCTGATCGGATGCATTGTCGGCATCACGATCGGTCTTGTGCTTGCCCGGGTCATTTCTTACTATGCCGACTGGCCGACGATCGTCTCCATCTACTCGATAGCGCTGGCGGTCGGTGTCTCAGCCGGTGTAGGAATCATTTTTGGAATATACCCGGCGCGCAAGGCTGCCCGACTCGATGTGATTGATTCCTTGAGATACGAATAGGCGAGAACGGACCTGTCAGGTAGGAGGTGGATATGCATACATCGATACTGAAAAAACAACATGTAGTTATTCTAATCCTGGCAGCTGCGGCCGCACTCGCCGGGCTGCATCCTGTCTGCGCGCGCGACCTCACCCTCGATCAGGCGCTTGACATCGCCGTTATGCGGTCGGGCCGCGGATCTATTATCAAAGGGGATCTCGAAGTAGCTGAGCAGAACTACTTCGCGGAAAGAATCAACTTCTACATACCCGAAATCTCCATCAACGGCAACGCCCCGATCTACAATGTCAACGAATCCTTTCGCTTCTTCGGCGGCTTGAGCCAAAAGCAGCTGATTCGAACGACCGATCTTGATTTCAAGACGTACATTCAACTCCAGCAGAGTCTCATCACCGGAGGAAACTTCACCGCGACCGGCAATATCTGGAGAACTCGTTCCCGCTACCCGATAACCAGTCAGGGGCTCAACGATGTAACGGAACTCAGCCAACAGGGAGTATTCGACTTTACGTTCGAGCAGCCGATCCTGAAACCGTCGGAACCGAAATACCAGTTGAACAACCGTAAGGATGATCTTGAGATTGCCCGGCTGACGAAAGTCGAAGACGAAGCTACGCTCAAGAAGGACGTCATCAACGCTTATTTCGGGGTTCTGCAATCGGCCATCGAGCTCAATATCTCCAACGATAAAGTCGAGTCGGCACGCCTTCAGGAAGGAATCGATTCTTCGAAATTCATGGACGGTATCCTTGCCGAGGAAGGCTATCTTGCGTCGTCCTCGGCGAGACTCGACGCCGAACTTGATCAATTCGACAAAGAGAACGCCCAAATTCAGAAGAACCGCGACCTTGCCTTGCTGCTCGATTTCGATGTTGCCGAGACACTCTCGGTCGCTCCTCCCGCGCTCGGCGCACATCTTTCCGAACGTGAGAAAAACGCTTACATTAACAATTGGGAATTTTCGGCGCCGATTCTGAAGGCAAAGTTTGACTATGACAAGGCCGAGCGGCTGGCCGATTACACCGCTTCATCGCATGGATTGACCGGAACATTCCAGGCCAATTACGAGGTCGGCAGAGGGAATGTAAAGGTCGAAGGGGCCAAGACGGACAACAATACGAACAGCTGGGGAGTATCGCTCAATTTTACGCTGCCGGTCTGGGACGGCGGGTCGACCGGGGCCTCGATTAAAGCCGCCCGCCTGACCGCGGAAAAATCGGAGCTTGAGTACAACCGGGTCCGAAAGACGACCCGAGCGGACATCGTCAATCTGATCAATCGCCTCGATGTCAGCTATCGCAAGATGGACGTCCTCACCAAACAGATCGAAATCAATAAGAAGAACCTGGATATAGCCGAATTCCGCATGAAGGACGGGCAGATCTCGAAAATCGAGTATTTAGTCAGCGCCGTAGCTTATCTTGATTCCAGAAACAAATATCTTGAAGAATTGAAGCAATATCTGTTAGATAAGACAGATCTTGAAGCGAAGTACTCAGGCTAATGAACCCGAAGATAGTAATCCGAACGCCCAACCACCTCGGTGATTGTATCATGGCTCTCCCCATGATCAGCGAGTCACAGGAGGCCTACCCCGGAGCTTCGATTACCATACTCACCCCGGCTCATCTTGATCAGATTTTCACTCAGAATCCGTCGATCGACGAAATCATTCCAATTCCTTCGGACCACGTCCATGGTCTTATCGCGGTCATGAAAATCAAAGATATGATTGCCGACCGGAATTTCGATATCGGCTACATTCTCCCCCCCTCGTTCGGTGCCGCGGCCAGTTTCAAACTTGCCGGGGTCAAAGAAAGGATCGGCTATATCGCCGATGGACGACGGCTTCTCCTGACCAAACCGCTGCCTTTGCCAACGCCGTTGAACGAGCACCATCGATCCGAACTGTATTTCAATCTCCTCAGACGCGGATCAGGGGCAGGTCTTGAATACGTTCGCCCGAAACTTTTTCTGAACGACGAGGACGTGCACAACGGAATCAAGCTCCTGAGTGGTTTTGATATCGGTGAGGGAGAGGAATTCGCGGTGATTGCTTTTCGCGCAGTCGCCGAGTCGCGCCGTTGGGGCTCAGAGAACTACATCGAGCTGATCAAGCAGGTAGTGGCGTCGTACGGAGTGAAAGTGATACTGACCGGTACCGAGCCGGATCGGAAGACAGGGGATGAGATAGCCGAAGCAGCGGGGACGAAGCACGTGAAGAACCTTGCCGGCAAGACCTCGATCCGGGAGGCCGCCGCCGTTTTTTCGTTGGCGAAATTCTTCGTCGGCAACGACTCCGGACCGGCGCACCTGGCCGCGGCGGTCGGTGCACCGGTGGTTGTCCTCTCGGGGGCCGATGATCCGAAGTCGACTTCGCCGATGGCCGCCCGCAAGCGGCTGCTCTACCTGGATCAGCTTGAGTGCATCAGTTGTGTGAAGAACAAGTGTCCGCTCAAAGGAGAGCAATTCATGCAATGCATGACAGGCATCTCGGTGGATTCGGTAATGGACCAGATTACTTCCCTCCTGACCCAGCCGGCCTGAGGCCCAAAGGCGGGCCACCCTTCACAATCAATTTCCAACGCAATTTCTCCTAGAAAACGTACCATTTCCTAATGACTCAAGAATTCCATCCCCAGGTTCATTTCTCCAGCCTGAACGGCCGGGGGGAGGCGGACCTTGACCGGCCCGTCCGGGAGGTCGTCGCTTCGCTCGGAGGACTTCGCGAGATCGTCAGACCCGGGAACAGAGTGCTTCTGAAACCGGATATTTCAAATCCAGCCTGTGCGGTCGCCAGGACTTCTCCTGAGCTGGTCGCGTCGGTTGGCCGGATGGTTCAGGAATGCGGAGGTGAGGTGCTTATCGGCGACTCTCCGATCTTGCCGACCGTGCCCGTCGAATCCCTTTGGCGGGCCAGCGGGATGTGGGAAGTTGCTGAACAGTATGGGTTTGAGCTGGTTCGCCTGGAGCAGGTCGGATCCGAGCCGGTGGCCGTTGACACTCGTGTCTATTACGTCTCAAAAACGGTCGTCGATGCAGACGTGATTATCAACCTGCCCCGCTTTCGTCGGGATCGATGGACCGGCTTTGCCGGGGCGATTGGAAACATGTACGGCGTGGTACCGGGATTTCAGAAGGGACGGCTGTTTGCGGTTGATTTCTCGGCATCTGAAATATCAAGACTGTTAGTCGACATCTATTCATTGGCCACACCCGCTCTGAGCATAGTCGACGGATCGTACGTGGACGATCCGGCGGGAGGAGGTCTCTCCGGCTTTGTCGGCGGAGCTTATGATGGAGTCGCTCTCGACACCGTCCTTGCCTCAATTATGGGCTTTGAGCCTGACAACATCGCCACCGTCATGTTTGCCTCCGATGCCGGTCTTGGAATCGGCCGCCTGGAAGGAATCAAGGTCAGCGGCGATTCTGTTAGGGCGGAAGAGCTTACGTTGACCGCGACGGGCTCTCGCGGCCTTGCCGACTATCTCCCTTCGTTCTTTTTGAATATCGCCGCGCCGTTTGTCAGCGTCACAGCTTCGGTCGAAGGCAGTAACTGCGACCGTTGCGGTCTGTGCGCCGAGGTATGTCCGACCAATGCGGTCCAACTTGAAGAAGGGAAACGACTTCCCAACTTTAGGAAACCGCTTTGTATCAACTGCTGGTGTTGTCATGCAAACTGCCCGTCGCAGGCGATACGACTGACTCCGTCCTTTCTGGCCGGAACTTTCTTCCAATTTTAGCGCAGAACCTGCGCCGACTAAATATAAACTTGACAACAGGCTCTTGACTTGTCATTATATAAACGGCAAGCTATGTCTGGCCGCTTTGTTCACGCGAAATAAACAATGTCTTTATATATTTCCGTAATCTGAGGAGGCAAAGCCTATGAGAGGATCGAGAACCGCGACTTTGGCGATTCTGCTGTTGGCCGTTTTGTGCTTTATCTCCTTACCCGTTTTTTCCAGTGAAAATCCGTGGGATGCCGACGGTGGGACCGGACGCGGGACGACCATAGACACGACTATCGTCCCGAACGATTCCAATGGCAATGCAGTTGCACTTCGCACTGCCGGCAATCCGGGCGGATCCACCGGTACCGATCTGTTCACCGGCCTCTTGATGACATTCTCGCTCAAGCTTGCAAACTGGTTTGACATCTACGAGAATCAGGTTTCGACGCCGGTCCGGGTAGAAGCGAGTAAAGTGAAGCGCCATCACAATTACGTTCAAAGAAACATCCAATGAGGCATATGAGCGAATAGAAAATACAGTAACGTAAACAAGTAATGAATCTTTCCTCGCCAAAAGTCATTATTGATAATCGTCTGCTCGCCCTGGAAGAGCTGTTCCGCCAGCGAAACCACGCTAATGCCATAGCGGAACTGGCCGGGCTGTCCGAGGCCGACTTTAAGGATAAAGCCTACGAACTCGGATTGTTTCTTTCGTTAAGAGCGGACGGAAGCTACTTCGAGAGCAATTACAAACGTGCCCTCGAAGACGGACTTCGTTCGGCCAGATTGCTGGCTGATTCCTCTCTGAACAAGCGCTATGGGCGCGTTCAGCTCATTATTTCCAAGTCATACTCGGCAATCGGTGATCTGAAGAATGCGGAGATCCGGGCTCGCGACGCTCTGGCGGCGTACCGCCGATGTGCGGACGAGATCGGCCAGGTCGATGCCCTGAACGAACTCGCCAGAATTTCCTATATCAGATGTAATTATCGCGATGCGGTCGGGTATCTCGAAGATGCTCGGGCGATGGTTCGCGACAATCCTCGCAAATACGCGCAGTTGACCGGTAATATGGGACGTATTCGCGTCCACGTCGGCGATTGGACGCGTGCCGAAAACGAACTCACCGAGACACTCGAATACAACCGGGCGCACAACGAGGAAGTATCGCAGGCGATCAACCTGCTTTCGCTCGGATTCCTTCAGCTCCGGCAGCGCAAGTTCATCCTGTCGTCCAGATCCCTGGACAACGCCCTTGAGATTATAAGCCGCCTCGGGCTGAAACGTGAAAAAGTCATTTTCCTTGAATATGCCGGCGAACTTGCGTTCGAGAAGGGCGATATTTACAAGGCGAAGGCAACCCTGAGCAACGCTTACGAACGGGGCTTGCTGATGGCGCCGGATTCGGCACTCGTTTCGCAGTCAGTCCGGAGACTGGCCGAAGTCGAGCTGTTGCTGGATAATATCGATGAAGCGATGCGTTATGGTCAGAAGGGTCTCGAAGCTTCGCTGCATCTCGGCGAGAAAGTCGAAATCGGCCTGGCGAAACGGGTGATCGGACAGATCTTCGCGGCCAGGAATGATTTCGAGGACGCGCTTGAGTATATCGGGCAGGCCGTTGAGATGCTTCGCGATGTAGGAGATCCGCTCGAATTGGCCCGGTCACTTCTCGTGATGGCCGATATCCAGATGCAGGCCCAATCAACCCGGACCGACCGGATCGCGGCGGCGCTGGAAGAAGCCTCGAAACTTTTCCGCGAGCTGGGTCTTGAGTACTGGGTTGCTGAGACGGAATTCAAGGCTGGAGTGTTTGCCTGTCAGATCGGCGATCTCGCTACCGGATTCAAGAAGCTGAGTCACGCCGAACGCGTCTTCAGTTCACTCGATGATAAAGTCAAGGTCCGCGCCGTCAACAACTTCCTGAAGTCTCTTTCGGAGCAGGCGGTGGCGCTTTCGATCTCGCAGGAGAACGAGTTCAAGGTGTTCGGCAATTTGATATCGCCGGCGGAGATCTCAAGCCTCGCTTCCAGTCGGCTCGACGAGATTCTCTCTATTTTGCTGAAACGCACCGGCGGCGACCGGGCCCTCATCTACTCACCCGACTTCGCCGATTCACCGGTCAGCGCGACCTTCTCGTTGAGTCCGCATCAGACGAAAAAATATACCGAGGGATTCCATAACCTGCTCGGCGAGGAGATCTCCCGTTCGAAGCCGACCTTGATTCTTGACTGTCGACGCGATCCGTTCATTAACGGCCTGTTCGCCGAGTCTGTCGATATCGTGGCAAGTGTGATCGTTGTGCCGTTCAAATTGGGCGACAGCACGACGAGTTACCTGTATGTCGACCGGCTCAGCCTCGACAACATGCTCAATCCGTTCAGCCAGACACAACTGAATTTTGCGGTCGGCTTCTCGGATATCATCGCCTTCAAGTGGGCGGAGATTCAAAAGAGTAAGTTGCTCGAAGACAACCTCCGGCTCAAGGATCAATTGAGAGAGAAGGCGGCTTTCCCGAATATCATCACTCAGAATTCCGATATGCTGGACATTCTTGCCCAGGTCCGCCAGGTTATCAATTCGAATATCTCAATCTCTATCGAAGGGGAGACGGGTACGGGTAAAGATGTCGTAGCCCGGGCGATTCATTATAATTCGAATCGTCGGGACAAACGTTTTATCTCCGTCAACTGTGCCGCGCTACCGGAAACGCTGCTCGAATCCGAGCTGTTCGGTTACAAGCGAGGTTCCTTCACCGGGGCCGATCGCGACAAGGCGGGGCTGTTCGAAGAAGCTGACGGGGGGACGTTCTTCCTCGACGAGATTGGTGACATGCCGTTGAATATCCAGGCAAAGGTGCTTCGGGTGCTCGAAGAAAAAGAGCTGGTCCGTCTGGGTGAAACGGTACCGAGGAAAGTCGACGTCCGGGTGATTTCGGCGACCAATAAAGATCTCAAGGAACTCATGGCGGCCGGATTATTCCGACAGGACCTCTACTACCGGCTGTCCGCACTAACGTTCCGACTCCCGTCACTTCGCGAGCGACGCGACGACATTCCTCTGCTGGTCAGTCATTTCCTGAACGGTACCGGCAAGACGGTGTCTCCCGATGTACACAAAATGTTGATTGCCTACGAATGGCCGGGGAACGTCCGCGAGCTGGAGAACGAAATAAAGAAGCTTGTCCTGCTCGCCGGAGACAACACCGAGATCACTTCAGAGATCGTGTCGGCCAAGGTCAGCAAAGCGGTGAGAGCCGAAAGTGAAGACATCGCCAGGAAAGTCGAGAGTTCGGACGACATCGTGTTCGACGAAAACTACTCGCTGTACAACTATCTCGAATATCATGAACGTCGGTTCATCATCAAGGCGCTGCGTGAGAAGAACGGGGTGAAGAAGCATGCCGCGGAGCTTCTCGGAATACCCGAATCGACCCTTCGTCTCAAAATCAAGCAGTATAGTATCGACCTCAAGAATCTGAACGCATAAATGCACTCCAAACAGCCTGTCGACGGTCGTGCTCTTTCGAGTCCGGCCTTTCTTGTATCCCCATGAAACCTTCCGACTCTCCGGACAGCGCAACACCTCTCGCTTTCGGCCGGACCGACCGGACGCTCGTGCACGCCTACAGCAGTCGGCAACTCGGCAACATGTCGGTGAGCCGTGGCGACCATCAGGAAGTCCTTGCCAACCGGAGGAACTTCTGCGATTCGCTCGACGTGACTTATGAACGGACGTTCCTGATTCCACAGACGCACAGTACCAATATTCTTATTCTCGATAACGACCGACTCCTCGACAACCTTTCTCCGGTCAGACTCTACAACGGCGGCGGGAAGGTGCTTCCCGGAGCATCCGATGAGGGAACCGTCTGCCGGAGCCCCGAGTGGGAGCAGGGGATCGATGGTGTAATCACCAGGTTGCGGCACCTGTTTGCCATGGTCACCACCGCCGACTGTGCCCCGGTCGGTTTCCGCGTGGAGGGAACAGAGACGTTCGGTTTGGCCCATGCCGGATTGATCGGGGCGATCAATCGACTACCCGCAAGAATGGTGACCGCGATGGTAAAAAGCCCCGGAGTCTCTGCAGACCAAATCCAGGTCTCCATCGGACCGTGTATCCGGAAATGTCATTACGATCTCTCCAGATCCGGGGTGTGGAAATCAATCGGAGAGACGGTACTCGCCCACTATGGTCGGAGCAACCGCCGGTTCGAGCGAGGTTATTTCGATCTGCCCGGTTTGATAACCGATCAGTTGGTCGAAGTTGGCATCGAACCCGCCAATATCCACGATTGCGGTATCTGTACCGCTTGTCGGCACGACCTCCTGTACTCCAACTTCATGGCAGGAGATCCGGAAGCGAAAGCGCGTGAAGGAAGGTTTGCCACTATTCTTGGTTACCGACCTATCTGACAGCTAATCAGCAATTTGCCAAATTAGGTCAAAAATAGCCTGGTTTTCAGAGTAAGAAAATCTACCAAACTATCTCTTTTATTGTGCATCATTGAGCTGTATTCTTGATCTAATTTGTGAAAAGAATCACGTAATCGGAGATGCAACTATGAAGAAGATGCTGGCGATAGTGGCTGTTTTGTTAGTCGGAGGCGGGGTATTGTGGCTAAGTTGGTCGCAGTTAATCAATTGGATGCTTCCTGCAGACAGTCGCCCGGCCGCTATCTCATTCGCAGCAGAAGCAGTCACGGCCGAGCAGGCGGCTCAGGAGGCCGCGGAGCTTGAGAGCAAGTTTGGACAGAAGTTCGATCATATTACCCGATTTAAAGAAGCCGGGATCCTCGAATACGATGGACCGCAAACCTGCCTGAATTGTCACCAAACCATCACCTACAAGTCGACTAAGGATAGTAGTGATGTAACAGTGGGCCTTATGCAGAACCTTACTACTTCGGCGCATTATCGCTTCTTTACGACAAGACATCCGAACGTCTACGGCTTCAACGGTAAATTGGCCGACAACTTTCCGATGGGCAAAATCAACCGTCCCTGTCCCAA
>CAZFOY010000040.1:24555-33597 GCA_964520865.1 uncultured Ignavibacteriales bacterium
GCCAACGGTCGCAAGCGCTGGACGCAGGACAGATCTCTGTACGCCGCCATGTCGGTCGGTCGTCCGACTTCTCAGGACTGTCTGAGGTGTCACCAACACAATTTCGGCGGCGATGTCTACATCGATCCAGCCGATTCGTCGTTTATGCCCAGCCAGCTGAACACCGGGACGAACCATCCGCGCGTTCTGCACCCCGGTTCCAAACGCGGCACCCCGTTTTCCCCCACCTGGGATGTCCATGCCGCCGCCGGTGTGCAGTGCATCGACTGCCATACGACGGAAGGGCATTACATTGCTAAAGGGACTCACACAACGACCATGATGGCGAACGACTTACCTTTTGTCGAAGTAGCCTGTGAGAATTGCCATGGATCCTCTCCGCATACCGGGAACGCGGACCTCGATGACTATCTTAACGTTCATACGGAGAAGATAGCGTGTCAGACTTGCCACATCCCGAGCCTGCAAAAGGACAACGCCACGATGCGGGATTTCAGCAAGCCCGTATTCGAACCGGAGGAAGGGATTTACATCTACGATGACAGCGTCAAGGCCACGCAGCCGGGAAGCGGGATCGTCTATCGTTGGTGGGATGGGGACGCCACCTTCCTGGGCAATCCGATCGGAGACAACCCGAACGGGAGCAACCGGTACCGTTTCTATGACGCCAAATTCGTCTGGCCCGAATACAAGGACTTTGACTACGCCGGTTGGTATGAAAAGGTCATGCGTCCGATCGCCCACAACGGCAGGCCTTCGAAGCTCTACGCCATGAAACGATTCCAGGGTAAGCAGCATATCGATCTCGCCAACATGACTCCTTTTGGCGGGATGTTCGTTCCGTACAACCTGCCGGTTTACTACACCACCGGCGACGCCGACAAAGCGGCCTCAGCCGAAATGCGCAAGAGCATGATGAAGATGATGTACGGGACGATGTTCAAATACTACATGATGGACAAGTTCATGTCGTTCATGGGGGCGGACGGCTGGAACACCGGGTCATATGACGATGTGGTCGCCATGAAGCAGGTCGAGCCGCGTTGGATCCCGACCGATGCCTCGCTTGAAATCAGCCACGCGATCAGAAGAACCGGCGCGCTCGGTTGTGCGGACTGTCACAGCTCGAACTCGGTGCTTGATTTCAAGCAACTTGGCTATGATTCTTCGGACGTTGCGTCACTGTCGGTCAACCCGCTCCAGTAGGCGGGCCTTGTCAGATCGGCCGAACTGTTGTATCATGGCGGCATGAACACGGAACTGGTCTGCCTCAGCCATTTTGCGGCCGAGCCGCATTTCAACATGGCGTTCGATGAATGGATGCTGTCCGAAGCGATTGCTCACCCCGGGCACATCGCCGTCAGGCTGTATACCTGGGGGAGAGGTTGCATCACTTTCGGATATAACCAACGGCAGGAAACAGCCGTCAATGTGGAGCAATTGGGCAATACCCCGCTGATTCGGCGAATCACCGGGGGGCGGGCGCTGCTTCATGATCCGAGCGAGCTAACTTATTCCGTTGCAATGCACGAGTCGGCCGGATCTGACGTGTCTCAACTTGGCTCCGTTACGGCAAGCTCAGGTATCCTCGCCGGAATCCTGGTAGACTTCCTCCGACGGATCGGCATTCAGTCCGACTATGCACGGCAATCGACACATGGGAACGGGCGTCCGGAATTTTTCCACAAAGCGCCCTGTTTTGCTTCGCACGCAAGACACGAGGTCATTTCTGATCGAGGGAAACTCATCGCTTCGGCACAGCGGCGTATAGACGGCGCCATTTTGCAGCATGGCGCAATCAAGATCGGTGGCGTGTCGGCCCACCCGGCGCTGCCGCTTCCCGACGGTAACCAGTTACCTGCAAATAAATTAGTATCGGTGGACGAGACGCAGTTCCTACGTTTCAAACAGATCTTTTTTGCCGCATTTTCCGATTATTTTGGACTGCCTCCGGGGGAGGGAAGGATCGAAGGCGAAGCGCAGGAGCAGATTCGTCGACGGGCCGATCGCATCAAAGAAAATCCTGTCGCACGCCGCGATTATTTTAAACAGAGCAGTGCGCAAACGAGTCTATTAGATGCGTGATACCCGGGGCTGCCGGGGAAAAAATCGCTTGACTTTCCGGCCGCCCAATCGGTATCTTCGAGTTTTGTTGAAATAAATGAAGGAGAGACACTTAGACGTAATGTTAATTCTGATATAGGTTGGGAATTAACTTGCCTGTTCTCCCTCACTAAGCTCAAGTCTTTGACGCGTAATTTGTTGATTGGGTAGGTACGTTCGCTTCATCTCACCGCCGAAAGTCGAACGAGTATGGCAAAAAGTATTTCTTATACATCCAGGAGGATTCGATATGCAAAGAACCGGTAAGCAACGTTTGGCATGCCTGCTGTTGCTACTAACGTGTACTCTCGCTTTGCCTATAAATCTCTTCGCGGCCGCGACCGGTACGATCAGGGGTACGATTACAGATAAAGAGACCGGCGAACCGGTGATTGGTGCGTCAGTACAGATCGTGGGAACGACGCGCGGCGCCCAGACCGATTTCGATGGTAAGTACACTATTCCCCAGGTCGAACCGGGAACGTACAGTATCAAGATTTCGAGTCTCGAGTACAACACCGTGAACGTCACCGGTGTCGTGGTCAACGCCGACCTCGTCAGCGAGGTGACTCAGCAGATGACGAAGAAGGTTTCGGAACTCGACGTTCAGATCACGGTAAAGGGAGAGCGGGAAATCATCGACAAGCGTATCACCGAAAGCCAGGTCACCATCGACAAGCAGACGATCGAACGTCAGCCGGTGACCACGGTGGACGAACTCCTGAAATCCGTCAGTGGTGTGGTTACGAACAGCCAGGGTGAAGTGTTCATCCGCGGCGGCCGCGCCGGTGAGGTCAGTTACATTATGGACGGCGTGCCGATCGGCGACCCGCTCGGCGGACTCGGTCAGGCCGGTGCGAACCTCTCGCTCGTGTCCGGTTCGATTCAGGAATTCACCGTTATCAAAGACGGATTCGATCCTGAGTACGGCGATGCCCTTTCCGGTATCGTGAAGATCACGACCCAGACCGGCTCCAAGGATGTCCGTCGCATCAACGCCCAGTACATCACCGATGACTTCGGTAACAAGTCCCTGGACAAGTATTCGAATAATCACGACTTTTATCGTTTTTCGATAAGCGGACCGGATCCGATTCTTCGCGACAAGATCCTTCCGGCCCTCGGTATCAACAGCCTCGAAAACAAGGAACTGACGTATTATCTGTACGCCGAAGTTGACAAGACCGACGGCGCCCATCAGTATGGCAATTACGATACCCCGCTTACACACGCCCGCAACGCTTCGTTTAACCTGCTCGGACTCGGTATCCCGGAGCGCGATTACAATCGCTACTTCTGGATGACCAACATCAAGTTCCGTCCGACCCAGAACATGAAGCTGATTTTCTCTTACAAGAACACGGTCACCAAACAGACCCTGTTCGATTGGGCCTATCGGTATTCGGCCGAGACTGCTCCGCTGCAGACGGAGAAATGGAACTCCGCGTCGGTCGAAATCTCGCAGGCGCTCAACAAGAATATGAACTATGAGGCGGTTCTCTCTTACTCGGAAAATGGGCTCACTCAGAAGCCGAGCGATCCGAACAACCCGGGCCATGGGCTCAATCCCGACCAGATCCCGCTCAACTATCAGTGGGAAAGCTACGACGATCTGAATCACAACGGCAAGTACGACGCTCCCGAACCGATCGTGAACCTCTTTCCGGACACGATGGAGTACGGCACCAATTATTCAGGACCGGCCTTCACCCGGGGCGAGGCGTACGCGATCGACCAGAACGTCCAGGGATCGACCATCGACCCGACCAACTTCCGCTTCAACAGCAACAACTACGTGGATAACCTCGAGAGCGAGCCGTTTGTCGATCTGAACGGCAACGGTGTGTGGGATCGTGGTGACTATCTTCACGATGTCAACGGCAACGGCAAGCTCGATTCCAACCTCGTCTCGCACATTAATAAGAGAACCGACGAACCTTATATCGACGGCGATTCGGTGATCGGCGAGCCGTTTAAGGATGTCAACAACAACGGTGTGTACGACCAGGGAATAGACATTTTTATCAGGTCGGTCGGACCGGACAATATGGACCTCAACCACGATGGTCGGCACAACGGTCCCAACGATCCGTGGGAGCCGGGAATTCCGTTTGTCGATCGTAACGGCAACGGACTCTACGATGCTCCGAACGGCGTATATGATACCGGCGAACCGTTTGTCGACTTGAACGGCAATGGAGTACATGACGCCGGCGGAAACTCGACATTCTATGATCCGGGGAGCTTCAGTTCGTCGGCTACCTGGCACTATCGAAATACGAAAACGTATCGCGGAGAAGGCAAGCTCTTCTGGCAGCTCGGGAACCACGAGTTGAAACTCGGCGGATCAATCAAACAGGAAGACTTTATTTACCAGGAAATTCAGCAGCCTTATTTGCCGTACAACGGCCGTCCCGATGGCGGACCGTACCCCGATCGCGGATCTTTCCGTGACATGTTCGGCTATGCTCCCTGGAGCGGATCGGTCTATTTTCGCGACAAACTGGAATACGGTTCCATGATCGCGAACCTCGGACTCCGCTGGGATTTCTTCCTGCAGGACAAGAACAAGCTTATCGATGTCGCTCGTAACGACGACCTCGGTTCCGGCATCATTCTCGGTGACCGCGAAAAGGTATCCCCCCGTATCGGATTCTCGTACCCGATTTCGGACAAGGCGAAAGTGCACTTCAACTATGGTCACTTTTACCAGCGCCCGAGTCTCCTGTACATGTACGAGCGTAATACGACTTCGGTCAACCTGAACACGGTGGTCGGAAACTATAACCTCGATTATCAAAAGACTATTCAGTATTCATTCGGTGTGAAGTACGCCATGAGCGAGAACTACTCGGTCGATATTTCCGGTTACTTCAAGGATGAATTCGATAAGATCAACAGCAAGTCGGTTCGTGTCGGCGGGCTCACCCGTCAGCAGTACCAGAACAGTGACTACGGTCGCAGCCGTGGGTTCGAGCTGACTCTGGAGAAACGCGGCGGAGGATACGTCAACGGCCAGTTGAGTTACACCTACGCGTACGCCTACGGTAAGGCGTCTCAGACCAACACGAACTATTTGAGCGACTTCGAACTCGGACGGGATCCGCTCGATGAAGCCCCGCTGGACAACGATATTCGTCACAGCCTCAAGTCGAGCATTCAGTTCTATGTTCCATCGAATGTCCGGCCGCGTCTGTTCGGTATTCCGATCATGAACGGCTGGTCGATGGACATTCAGACCATTATTGAGAGCGGACTTCCCTTCACGCCCGATCAGACCTATCCGGACCTGACCACGGCGCAGGGTGAGAATATCCAGCGCAACTCGTTGCGTATGCCCTCGACTATCAACTTCGACGTTCGTTTCTCGAAAGACTTCCGGGTGTTCGGGATGAGCAACAGCTTCATCCTCTGGGTGGAAAACGTGTTCGACAACAAGAACGTCAACAGCGTCTATGCAAACACCGGTCGTCCCGACACGCAGAACAACCAGAGCGGTGTGGTTATGGGCGGAACGTCGTATCAGGACAACCCGTCCAACTACAACTACGGCCGTCAGATCCGGGTCGGTGTCGAGGTCAACCTGTAAGCACGACAAGATGCGATAGAGTATAACGACATGAGAATAAACGAGGACAGTATGTATTTGGCAAGATTCCGGTTCACACCCGGCCGATCGATCCTGAGGCGCGGCGGCGCCCTGGCGATCGCAGCGTTGCTCCTGCTGGCCGCCTTTGGGCTGCCGGCACAGGTGCACGCCCAGGCCAAGGTGGGAACCACCGGTGCGCAATTCCTTGAACTGGGTGTTTCCGCCCGGGCGATGGGAATGGCTGAAGCGTTTACGGCGACATCCGATGATATCGCAAGCGTTTACTACAACCCGGCCGGTCTCGTTCGGCTTTACGGACGGGAGGCACAGGCGACCTACGTTAGTATGCCGGCCGACGTAAGCTACTACTATGGAGCGGTGGGAATGCCTCTCGAATCGATCGGTGGCGTGCTCGGTATAGGGCTCTATACGCTGACTTCCGGCGATATGCAGGTCCGTACCTACGAGATGGCGCCCGATGGCAACGGCCAGACCTTCTCATGGAACGATTTCGCCGCATCGGTTAGTTACGGACGTTATCTTACCGATCGTTTCTCGGTCGGCTTCACGGTCAAATACATTGGCGAATACAGCTACGATATTTCCGCTTCGGGATGGTCGGCCGACGTCGGTACGAACTACGATACCGGCTTCCGCGGCTTCCGTATCGGAATGGTCATCACCAATTTCGGTCCTGATCTCAAGATGGAAAGCAAGGCGTATCCGCTGCCGATCAATTTCAAGTTCGGTGGCTGTATCAACGTGATCGACAACCAGGACAATGTGCTGACGTTCGCCGCCGAGGGTTCGCACCCTTCGGATAACCTTGAGAAATACAATACCGGGTTCGAATACAGTTTCAAGAGCCATCTCATCCTCCGGTTGGGTGAACGGTTCAACTACGACAGCGATGGTTTCACGGCCGGTGCCGGTTTCCGCATCCCCCTCGGTGGGGACAGGGACATGCAGGTCGACTACGCCTATCAGGATTTTGGAGTCCTGACCGAGGTCCATCGCGTTAGCATGTCAATAGCATTCTAAGAGGAAACCGGAGATAATGAACAAGCATATTACGAGAACTAAAACAGGACTATGGCTCGCTCTGGTGGTCGTGGCGGCTTTGCTCGCCTCGCTGATGATCCTGCCGAGTTGTACCAACACGCTCAAGGGAGATCAGACGGCCAACCAGAAGCCGATCGTTCAATTCGTCAATATCCCGCCCGCGGGTCAACGCTTCTCTCATAATCCGGAAGTCTACTGGGTGGGCAACGATCGCGACGGCCAGATCACCTATTATCGCTATTTCGTGGCCACCGTCGATTCAGTCGGCGGCACCAACGATTCAGCCATGGCATTCATCGGAGCGCTTAACGATACGATGTGGACGTATGTCGATATCGATCCGACCGCGGCCGATCCGCATACCGCCAACACCATCCAACTGAGCGCTAACCTGGCGAATCCGGTGAATGACTACGTGCCTCAGTATGTCTTCCTCCAGGCGTTTGATAATTCCGGTCAGGGTTCGGATATAGTCTATCGCATACTTAACCGGAATGATAACCCGCCCGCGACGAGCATTCAGTACTTCGATCCCAGAGCGCCGTTTGTGAACGCAGTCTTTCCGGGAGGTGCCATAACCGGACTTCGCCTCGGATGGAGCGGCAGCGACACAAAGGACTACAATGAACTCGGTCTCACTCCGCCTCCCTTCCAGTTCGAATGGAAGCTGTTCGGACCGTATGAATTCTCGGAGTTGAATACGCCCGATTCACTCTGGCAGCCGAGCCTTATTCGGATCGTGTTCGTTACCGAAGACGCCCGGATATTCGATATGGGCGACACCCTGTTCCGCTGTGACACTACGCTGGTCGACACCGGCGGCGGGTCAATTATCGAGGAAGTTTGTGATACGACCGTATTTATGGACACGACGACCAATACGAACTTCTATGTCAGGGACACTATCCTCAATGTCGACGATACGCTGTTCACGAACAGGCTGGTCGACGCCTCCACCAACGGCGTTGACTCCTGGACGATGGACACCGGAGACACTCTGTATAACATCTACAAGAACCATCAATCGGACACCACTGTTACCCTGCGTTTCGTGTTCTGGGTACGGAGTCGCGATGATGCATTTGTAGCCGATCTGACTCCGGAGTTCAAGCAGGCGTTGGTCATTGATCCTCGGTATGAGCGGGAAGTGATCGTAGTTGACTTTGACGCCAAGAACTCTCCATACCTGTACAATTCTTTCAATCGTGGTCCTGATCCAGCCAGACCGACGTTTGACACTGCAAAGGCTTTTTGGTACAACACGATCAATACCTGGTTACAGCAGAATCCTGCGACTTCCGGCAAGGTGTTTGACACGACCACGACGATTGTACCCGGTTTTCCGAACTACCAATCGTCGCAAGATTACCTTGTGGTCAAAGATGCCAGTAAGATCAAGCTGCAGACGCTCCTGAAGCACAAAGTAATGATCCTGTATAATGAAAACGCCAGGCAGGGTCCCGGTATCTTCAACGGCAGTAATGTGAATATCCCGGAGATCTTTACTGGGATAGATGCGGGAATCAATGCATGGGCGACATGGCGATGTCCTTACGTGACGTCTTCTTCGGGCCCTGGTGTGTATTCCGGACCGTTCGATCTTCTCTATTATTTCGGAGTTGTCGGGTACGGTTGGACCGACTGGTTCGACCAGTATCATCCGGTTCCCCCGATTCCAAATGCGCCGCGGGTCGAAGATTTCGTCGGAGCGTACAGCATCGATCAGAGTCAGTGGCCCGATATCGAGGTCGACACAGCTCTTCTGCACCAGCGACTGCTCTGGCCCAACGGGCTGATCAACTGGGAGGACACGATCGCGGCCTTGCCCGAGGTAGACTGGGCCCAACGAGCCTTCGGCACCGAGGTGATGTATCTGTATAAGTCCAAGTACGGGCCGAACCATCCGTTCGGGGGTGCCTTCAACAACGAAGGATCGCCTTGCGGACACAGGTATAAGACGAGCCTTTTCAAGACCGTTCACCTGAATTTCACGCCTCTGGCGATGAAACAGCCGGAGATGCAGGAGCTGTCCAACGAGATTCTCGACTGGCTCTACGATCCGAATCTCGGCGGACATGGAAAGATCGCGGTACCTGAAAACCGTTATCCGGATGCTCCGGTGAAGATCTCGATTCAGCAGGCCAAAGAAATGTACAACAAGCGGATGCAGGAAGATGCTGCTGAGGCGAAGGCCAAGGGAATCACGCACTAAATCCGCTTTCGGATAGATCAATGGAACAGGGCTGACTTTCGTCAGCCCTGTTTTGTTTTGTGATGGAAGTCTCTTT
>CAZFOY010000041.1:0-16450 GCA_964520865.1 uncultured Ignavibacteriales bacterium
ATTTGGTGGAGCCAGGGAGGATCGAACTCCCGACCTCTTGACTGCCAGTCAAGCGCTCTCCCAGCTGAGCTATGGCCCCATGGCAGAGGTATATGATAGTCATAATATCGACCGTGTCAACAGATTATTTTGTCGCGGGTTGCAGGCGGTTCCGACGCGTCAAACAGAAAATCAGGCTGACCGCCGCGAAAATTGCCGCGATATAGATCACCCGATGATAACTGAAGATGAACGCTGCGTTTTTTCCCATCTCGAGAGCTTTGTGCGCTTTGAAGTAGGAGAAAAGGGATGTACACAGGGCGACGCCTATGGACATGCCGATATTTCGCGTCGTTCCCAGAATCCCCGAAGTAACCGCCCGCTGTTCTTCGGTTACCGATCCCATCAAGGCCGAAGAGTTGGGAGTACTGAACAGGCCGACACCTGCGCCAACGACGACGAGCGCGCCTATAATATACCAGTTGGTCGAGTCGACTTGAAGCCCGGCCAAAATGAAGAGTCCGGCACCAAGGACGATAACTCCGGCGCTGGTGAGAAGTCGATAACCGATTTTGTCAGAGTAGCGCCCTGACAGCGGAGCCATGATGAACATCATGATCGGGAGAATGATCAGGAACATGCCGACCTGCCTCGGAAGAAACAGCTTGATCTCCTGCAGATAGAATGGAATCAGCAGGAGTACTCCGGAGGTTGCTATGAACATAAAAACCATGGCACCAATCGCCGTGGTGAACTGCCGATTCTTAAAGATGCTCAGTCCGATCATGGCCGTGTGTCCGTTGGACTCGAATCTCAGGAATGCGATCGCCGCGATTAGAGACACGCTCGCCGTTCCCCATATGCGTATATCGGAAATGGAGTAGTCGTTCAACAGAGTGAGCGCGAGTGTACCCAGCACCAGTGCTATCGAAATCGATGCCGCACCTTTGAGAGGAATTTTCCGGTGCGAGGTTGGTATCGGCATCAGGCCGAAATAGCGGTAGGTCATGTAAAGTCCGACAAACCCGATCGGAATGTTTATCAGGAAGATCGATTGCCAGGGCCAGACGCTGAGAAGGAATCCACCGAGCGGGGGCCCGATCATAAACCCGGCCGACACCATCATGACGATCAGACCCATCCCCTTTCCCCGCTCATTGGGTGGAAAGATCGTGGTTATCATTCCGGGGCCGATGGCCGCAAACATCGCCGTTCCGGTCGCCTGAATGACCCGGGCGATGATCAGTTGATAGATATCGTGGCTGAAGGCACAGCTCCCGGAGCCGAGGATAAACAGGACAAATCCAAACCTGTAAGCAAACGAATAACCGCGCTGCCCTGCCCAGGCACCGAACGCCAGCATGAGTGAAATGAGGGTCAGCGAGTAGGCGAGCACCACCCAGGCGACGACATCGACTGAGACGTGGAGGTAGTCAGCAATGGTAGGAAGGGCGACATTCAGTATCGAGCCATCGAGGGTCGCCATGAACGTTCCGATCGCCCCGACGGTAAAAAGCTTGTACTTGTTCTGGTAAATCAGATCCGAGCCGGGCACTGCTGTATTCCTCTAAGTTATTGAACAAAAAAAGATTGACAAACTCACGCGGAACCATAACCTTAAACACCGGGAGAGTCAATAGTAATCTTCCCGGAATGATAAAGTTAAACAACTGATGCCGGAAAACGTCCCTAATATGGCTGATGTCAAGTTCGAGGACCATGAATAAGACCGTTCCCGAACTTGTAGAATTATTTCTGGGAGGAGACGACAACGCCTTTGCCGAGTTAGTCGGCCGCTTCCAGAAAAAGATATATACGCTGGCTTATCAAGTTCTCGGCAACCATCTGGATGCCGATGAAGTTGTACAGGAGACGTTTGTAAGGGTTTACCGTAAGCGAGAGGAACTAAAGGATGTAAAGTACTTTACCAGTTTCATCATTCGGATCGCCACCAACTACGCGATCGATCTTGTGCGCAAGCGCAAGGGACACAGCGATATCGGTGACGATGCCACCGGCCTGGCAGGAAGTGTTCAGGTTGACCTGTCCAGACGGGTGAGCACACCGAGTGAAGATCTGGATAATAAGCGGATAATGGAGGAAATACTTCGGGCACTGGACGAGCTTCCGCCGAGACAGAGAATGACAGCGATCCTTCACGATATTGAAGGTTACACCAAAGCCGAGATAGCCGAAGCGTTCAATTGCCCCGAAGCGACCGTAAGGTCAAACCTCCATATCGCTCGAACCAAGCTCAAAAAAATACTGAAACAGCGCTTGAAGAAGCGTGATTAGAAGTAGGGAGTAGAAATGACATGTCGAGAAGCCTTACTTCTCCTTGATGAATTCGTGGACCAGGAATTGCCTCCGGCCCGGATGGAGGCGGTTGCGGCGCATCTTGCCCAGTGCCGGAGCTGTCGCGATGAGGTCGAGACGACAATCAAAGTCAAGGAGATGCTCAGGCAGAAATCAGTTTACAGTCCCGGCGAGGATTACTGGAATGAAACAGCCAGCCTGATCCTTGCCCGGACTGTCGAGTCGCCTCTCGAACGAATCCCCGCAACATCGGAAAGTCGAACGGTCCAGCGACACGCGTTTATCCGCTCGGTTGTTTCCGTGTTCGCATCGCTGGTGATTTTGTTCACCGCCCTGCTGATCGGATCGAACAAAGGGAGTGACTTCGTGCGTCTTACCGCGCCCGAGGCACCGCTTTTTAGTATCGCTCCGATCCAGGATATGGTCGGAAGCGACAACACCGTTATCGTGACGAGAGCGGAGCGGCTCAGTCAGGCCAAGGGAATGCTCCTGATGGGCTCTCCGGGATTTCTCGGCAGATTCGCACTTATGTACGAAATGGACAATCTGCCGGAGTAAAGTAGCTGTCCAACACCAAAGCAGGAGAGAGATTTTGCATAGAGTAACCGCCATCCTCACGATCGGGCTGGTCTGCCTGTTGGCAGGCAGCTGCACGCAGGGGGAAAGGAAAATCAGCTTAAAGTTCCGTTATAAACCGGGGATGAAACTGACATACGACCAGTTATCCAAGAGAAACACCAGCGTTATCGAGCACGACTCGGTGACCCGGATGGACACTATGTCGTACCGGGTCGGGATCGACCAGGAAGTTCTGCGATTTGTCGATGACAGTACGGCCGAAATCCTCGAGACGGATATCTTCAAATACGTCAAACCGAAACCGAAGGATAGTGCCGGCCCCCCTGACTCGGTGACCGAGAATCAGCAGGTGACGTTGCAGATGCTGCCGAACGGCAAAATCGTCAATTTCAAGTTTGCGGACGACAGCAATATGCCTCGAATAGCCTATATCAAAAACTACTATGAACAGGGTATTCCCATCTTCCCCTCCGGGCAGCGGGCTCCCGGCTACAGCTGGACTCAGACGACAAAGGTAGTCCTGCCGGACGAAAGCATGGAGGCATCGACAACATTTCTTATCAAGTCGCTGGTTCGTGAAAATGGTTACGACTGTGCGGTGATACAATACGAGGGGAACATGCTGATCCCGGTCGTGGCCGATCCGGCGGATACGACCAAACGAAGCGGTGTCGATCATATCAAGACCTCCGGCGTGCTCTATTTTGCCTACACCGAAGGCTTCGTGGTGGAACAGAAGGAAAAGTGGAAGATCGACGGTGACCGGTCGCAAATCAGGAAAGGCAAGACGGTGAATTTCAAAGTGAAGACCGATTACGACGTTGATTATCGTCTGGTTAAAGTCACCGGAATCTGACATATTCGCAGCAAAGCAGGAAAAATCGGAACCGGCGGAACTTCCGCCGGTTTTTTCTTTATCAGGAAGTGATGATCCTGCACATTCACATCGATCAACTCTCGACAACTGAAAGGTAGTCCGATCGAATCTTGAAACGAGCAATCATTGTAATCATAGATGCCTGCGGAGTCGGAGAACTACCTGATGCCGCCACCTACGGCGACAAGGGATCGTCGACCCTCCCCCACGTGGCCGAAGCGGTCGGCGGACTGAAGATGCCGGCGTGTACGCGTCTCGGTCTGGGAAATATAGTGCCGATTGAAGGCGTTCCTGCTCAGGATAAACCGGGAGCAGCGTTCGGCAGAATGACGGAGAAATCCGCGGGAAAAGACTCAACCACCGGCCACTGGGAAATTGCAGGACTGATCACGCCGAGACCGTTTCCGGTTTTCCCGAACGGTTTTCCGCCGGACCTTGTGGCCGAATTTGAGCGACGCGCCGGTGTCAAGACAATGGCCAACCGCCCCGCAAGCGGTACGGAAATCATCAAGGAACTGGGTGAACGTCATCTTCAAACGCGAGAGATGATTCTGTATACCTCTGCCGACTCTGTTTTTCAACTTGCCGCGCACGAGGACCTCTACCCGCCCGACAAGCTCTATCAGATATGTAGTATCGCCAGAGACTTGCTTCAGGGAGAATTCGCCGTGGGAAGAGTCATCGCTCGGCCTTTTATCGGCTCACCCGGAAATTTCACCCGAACGGCTCACCGCCGCGACTTCTCGCTCGAACCGCCCTCCCCTACCCTGCTGGACGTTATGCAAAAGGCCGGTCACTCGGTGCTCGCGGTAGGAAAGATCTCAGATCTATTTGCAGGAAGGGGCGTAAATCGAAAGATCAAAACGGCCAACAACACCGAAGTGATGGACACGGTAATTGGCGCCGTGGACGGTGATTCCGAACACCAGTTGATTTTCGCCAACTGCGTAGACTTCGACGAGAAATGGGGACACCGCAATGACGAAAAAAGCTTCGCGAACGGATTAGAAATGTTTGACGAGAGACTCGATCGACTCCTTCCGACCCTCAAGCAAGACGACCTGCTGATTATCACCGCCGACCACGGATGCGATCCGACGATCAAGACGTCGACCGATCATTCCCGGGAGTACGTGCCGTTGCTCGTATACGGCTCCGCCTTGAAAGGCGGAGTGGATCTCGGCACGAGGGGATGTTTCTGCGATGTGGCATGCACCCTTGCTGATTGGTTCGGAATAAAACACAACTTCCCCGGAGACTCTTTTCTTGGCGACATCGTCAACGGAGACGGCGAATGAACGACACGCTCAACAATCTCAATATCTTCATTGATCATTCCATTCTCCGCCCCGATGCGACCGAAGCAGAAGTACGCAAGACCTGTCAGGAAGCGCGGAGCTGGCGGTTCCATTCGGTAGTAGTGAACCCGATATGGGTTCCTCTCGTACGATATGATCTTCGACATTCCACCGTGAAGGTTGTCACTGTTTGTGGTTTCCCGCTCGGGGCCAACCGCACCGATATCAAAGTGGCCGAAGCGATGAAAGCGGTAAGCGATGGCGCACAGGAGATCGACGTGGTGGCCAATATCGGCTGGCTTCAGGCCGGTGACTGCAGAGCCGCAGGCGAGGAGATCGCCGAAATCAAGCGACGGATCCCGTTTAATGTCATGTTGAAGGTCATTATCGAGTGCGGACTGCTTTCGGAAGACAAGCAGGTCGAGGCTACAAAAATGGTTATCGAATCAGGAGCGCAATTCATCAAGACGTCGACCGGTTTCTTTGGTGACGTGACAGTCGAACAAGTTCAGCGGATTGCGGGGGTTGTCAATCGACGGATCGAGATCAAAGCGGCAGGAGGGATCCGTACTGCCGAGCTGTGTGGCCAGCTTCTGGAAGCGGGAGCACAGCGCCTGGGCTGCTCAACGTCGGTTGAAATCATGCGAAGTCTCGGTTTAAATCCAAGCAGCGAGAACTGACACTCTGCCGGTCACATTTGGGGCTGCCCTCATAACTCACAAATTGCCAACGAATTGTGTGAATGTGGTTGTTTTGGTGCGGCATTCTTTGTATTTTAGATCGTGAGCGAAAAAAAACCGGCAGACAAACGCCCGTTCATTGGTATGCACTTTAAGTGCTGTAATCTGTATACCCGCATCTATCTCAATAAGAGCGGGACGGCGTTTGTCGGGTGGTGCCCGAAATGCGCGACCCGGGCAGAAGTCAAAGTGTCGTCAGATGGCACCGGGGATCGGTTTTTTACCGCCGGCTGACTACCGGCAGAATTAGAATGGGTATTTTGAAATCAAAAATAGTCGTGGTACCTCTCGGCGATGTCGACTTCATGCTGGTAAATAAGCTGGCCGCTGACCTCGGACCGGTCTTCAATCGCTCGATAGACATCCTCAAAGGAATGAAGATGCCGTCGGAAGCACACAATGTCATCCGCAATCAGTTTTATGCGATGGTGATCCTCGCGAAACTCGAACGGCTCAAAGCAAACAGCCGCGAGAAGGTTCTCGGGGTCTGCGAAGAAGATCTCTATCTCCCGGACGAGAACAACATTCTCGGATACGCCGACACGCTCTCAGGGACGGCCGTTGTCTCCTTGTACGAGATTCGTCAGGAGTTTTACGGCCTGCCCGAGGACGAAAGCAAAGTTTATCCCCGGCTGTTCAAAGAAGCGGTTCATCAGGCGGCTCACCTGTTCGACCTCTCCCCCTGTCGCAATCCGAGGTGCGTGCATTACTACAGCCAGATGATGCCGGACATAGACAACAAAGGGGAAAAGTTCTGCGATATCTGCCGTCGTCAACTCACCGGACTGGTCTAACAGCAGGGATCAGATACACGCTCCATGAATCTTGACCAACTCATCGACCTCCTCAAGACCGATCGACGGATCAGCGAGAGCATCACGCACTGGAAGACCTATCCGCCGCAACCGGCGAAGTATGCCGATTTTCCGGACAGCATCGACCGGCGGATTGTCAACACACTTCAGTCTCGAGGTATCGAGCGGCTGTACACGCACCAGGCAAATGCGATTGATGCAATCTCCCAGGGAAACGATGTCGTTGTCGTCACCCCGACTGCCTCCGGGAAAACGCTCTGTTACAATATTCCGGTACTGGACCGCATCATCAAAGACCGGGACAGCCGGGCGTTGTACCTCTTCCCCACCAAGGCGCTGTCGCAGGACCAGTTGTCCGAGCTCTACGAGCTGATACAGAAACTCGACGTAGACATCAAGACGTACACTTTCGACGGCGATACGCCGCAGACAGCCCGGCGGTTGATACGCTCTGCCGGGCATATCGTCGTCACCAATCCGGATATGTTGCACGCCGGGATTCTCCCCCATCACACCAAATGGATCAAGCTGTTCGAGAATCTCAAGTATGTCGTAATCGACGAAATCCATCATTATCGTGGGGTGTTCGGGTCGCATCTCGCCAACGTCATCAAGCGGCTCCGTCGCATCTGCCAGTTCTATGGCTCCGATCCGATCTTCATCTGCTGCTCGGCGACGATCGCCAATCCGGACGATCTGGCCCGCAGGATCATCGGTCGCAAAGTTCAGCTTATCGCCAACAACGGCGCACCTTCGGGAGAACGCCACTTCATCATCTACAATCCGCCGGTGATCAACAAGCAATTGGGAATCAGGAAATCAGCAGTTAACGAAGCAGCCTGGCTGGCGGCGACATTTCTTCGCTACAAAGTCCAGACGATTGTATTCGCTCACTTCCGGCTATACGTCGAGGTGCTGCTAACTTATCTGCAACGCGAACTGAAGGGATCATTCGGTGAGGGAATCTCGATTGCGGGCTACCGTGGCGGATATCTTCCGAACGAACGAAGGCGGATCGAGGCCGGTCTTCGTAATGGCAGTATTACCGGTGTGGTGTCGACCAATGCACTGGAGCTCGGCGTGGACATCGGCTCGCTCGATGTATCCATCATTGTCGGCTACCCCGGCACGATTGCGTCACTCTGGCAACAAGCGGGACGAGCCGGACGAAGAAGCGGTACGGCTGTTACGATACTGGTGGCTAATTCGACAGCGATCAATCAGTTTCTCTGCTCGGAACCCAAGTACATCTTCGATCGGACGCCCGAGTCAGGAATTATCGATCCGGACAATCTGGTCATTCGCACGAACCATCTCAAGTGCGCTGCTTTTGAATTGCCGTTCGATGAGGACGATATCATCGAGAAGGACGGGACGAAGCAGATTCTTGACTACCTGGCCGAGTCCCATGTGATCCGTAAGGCGGGCAATCGCTACCACTGGTCCTCGGAAATCTATCCGGCTCAACAAATCTCGCTGAGATCGGCATCTCCGGACAATTTCGTCATTCTGAACGAGACTAAGAATTTTGAAGTAATCGGAGAGGTAGACTACTTCTCGGCGCCGATCTTCCTGCACCCGGAAGCGATCTACCTGCACTCGGCCGAACAGTACCAGGTCACAAAGCTCGATTGGGATGGCAAGAAGGCTTACGTCAAGGAAGTTGACGTTGACTATTACACCGATGCGGAGACTAAGAGCGAGTTGAAGGTGCTGTCGGTAAATGAAGATCGTTCGTTCGATGAGGCAGTCATGAGTCATGGCGAAGTCACGGTAACCAACGTGACGGTGCTGTTCAAAAAGATCAAGTTTCAGACACACGAGAATGTCGGATCGGGAGAACTCAATCTCCCGGAGATCGAGATGCACACGACAGCCTTCTGGTACGCCTTCCCCGGCGACATCATGTTCCGGGTTGGCCTCAGCGGCTCCCAATTCGGCGGGGCACTGCGCGGCCTGTCGAACATTCTCGGGAAGATCGCGCCGCTCTGGGTGATGTGCGATGCCAGAGATCTTCGCTCGATTTCACAGGTGCGCGCCCCGTTTACCGAGAAACCGACGGTATATATCTACGAGAATATTCCTGGCGGGGTCGGCCTGAGTGAGAAGCTGTTCGGTGAGTACGATCGGCTGTTCGAAGCCTGTCTTGAGCATGTAAAGACCTGTCCTTGCGACGACGGTTGTCCGACGTGTATCGGCCCGCCGATGGAAGTCGGTGACGGTGGTAAAGAGGGGGTTGTCAAACTGCTTGAGTATATGCTGGCAATGGCGCCGGCTTAGCACGCCGTCCTACTATTCACTTTCGAAGAATCGCTGCTTGAGAATGGGGACCGAAGCAATCTTATTCAGTTGCGCGGCATACTTGACATCGTCGCCGAATCCTCTCTCACGCAGTTCCAACCCACTCTCGGATTCCCACAGGAGCGACATGAGGTTCTTCTTATGATGCTTAAAGGCACCCTCGCACACCATTGCTTCGGGGGACTTGGCACCTGTCAAATGAGCCAACACCGCACCGGCGCCGAGGAGATCCTCGACGGCAGTTCGGAAGTCGTCATCGTGAGCCGGGCGGGAGACCTGTTCGCCGCATGCGATCACGCTGATTCCCTTTCCGTTCTCTCTGGATAGTCTGATCGCCATCTCGGCCGCGGCCTCGGCATTTACGAGACTTCCGAGCAAAACGTGGGGAGACGTTGAGGCTGCTTCGCAGCACGATCCACCGTTGAGCGAGTAAAGGACAACGCGAGTGCCCGGGTCGACTGAGGTGAACGTCAGGGGTGAAAGGGAGAACTTGCCCCGTTTCGGGACTTCGGAACGTCCAACCGCGAAATGCGCCTCATGATGCAGGGCGAGATTCTTCGTCTCCTGCTTGCGCGTACACGGGTAGATGCGCGCCCCACGGTCAACGGCGACAGCGGTCGTGGTCGAGAAACTGAGCGTATCGACCACAACGATCACATCTCCCCGCTCTGCGGCCGAGCGTGCCCCTCTACGCCCCCATTCCAAACGACACAGCGGAGTCACACTCCTCCTCCCATCCAATAGAAATGTTGCTCTTAAGAGCGAAGACCGCTCTTGCGGCCTCCCTACAAACGGCTATCAGGCTATCTCGAGCAGCTCGATTTCAAAAATCAGCGTCTTCCCTGCCAGCGGGTGATTGGCGTCAAGCGTAACGTTGTCACCGTCCATTTTCGTCACCACGAGGTTTACCGTGCTGCCGTCGGACTGCTTCATCTGCAGACGCTGCCCCATCTCGGGCGTAATATTTTGCGGAAAATCGGCCTTGTGAACGTCGACCTTCAGATCATCGCGATAGGCGCCGTAGGCTTGATCCGGCGGAAGCTTGACTGTCTTGGTCTGCCCTACTTCCATCCCCATGATACCCTGCTCGAAACCGGAAATTACCTGCGCGTTTCCAAGGGTGAGTTTGAACGGTTCGCGCTCGCGCGATGAGTCGAATACCGTTCCATCCTCAAGTTTGCCGGTGTAATGAACCTTCACCGTGCATCCGTCTTTGGCCTGATCCATCGGAGAACCTCCTGTAACTACTGTTCTTTGATCCAGGTCAAGCAAGAAAGGAACCGTCGCGTCCCAGAATCACTTCACGCCGAAATCATCATCTTCAACTTTTTTGGTGCAACAGAACCGCCGGCTTCCCATATGAACGGAAAGTCGAACAGAATCTGCCGTCAGTATTACATACGGCAATGATTGATTGAAAGCAACCCCAAAAACCGTCAGTTTGGTTCCGATGTTTCGGTGGAATCCGAGGGACAGATCCGTTCAATCGCCTGTCTCAGCTGCGGATGAAGATCAAGTCGATCAAGAAGGAACAGGCTCTTGAGTTTTGCGACTGTATTCACACAAGCAGTATCGTCACCCACCTGCTTCTGACGGTAGGCCAGAGTCATGAAGCCGGATACGTAGTTTGCTGCCATCGAACGAGTTGCCGGCATAAAGACCTGACAGGAGTCGTTGTAGCCGCTCAGGTCGTAATTCATGAACAGATTGTCTCTTAGAATCTCCGTCGAATTCGCAAATTCAGGGGCCGGAACGAGGCGAGAGACCAGCCCTTCCATGCGCAGATAATCCTTTAACCAGGGCTCCATCTGTCCGCTGAAATAAATCGGCCGTCGCCAGCCACCATCCTGAATCATCTTCAGTACGACCTGGTCCGCCGTCGACTGATATTTGTCTGCATATGTCGGCGTAACCGTCAACGCCATCGTATCCGGAATTTTCGCACCATCGGGCAGTCCCAGCATCGCGGCATTCTGCGGAATGGGAATCATGAACGTGCTGTCACTCCATGCCCGGAAATTAAGTGAGTCTATCTCGTCGTCGGTCAGCCGGGCCGGGAAACTCCCATCATGGTTCATCACCTGGCGAACATACCAATGTGTATTGAGGAGGCTCCAGTTGCACACGGTGACATCGGTTCGGAATCCTTCCACCTGCTGTAGGTACCACGGTCCAAAAGTATCGTTGTCACCCGATGTAAGCAACACAGCATTCGGGGCAAGGGCGGTCAGGAAATTGTGAAAGTAGTTGTAAGCGAACCGTCGGTGAGAACCGTCCATCCTATGATAATTCCCCCACACCTGGTTCGCGACCGCGAGTCCGACAAGTGCGACCGCCACCAACGGAAGAACCCGTCGCCCGACCGTCTCCCCTGCCCTGAGCCAGTTGAACACGAAAGCACTGCCATAGGCGATCCAGACGGAGAAGATGACGAACGATGAAAGATAATGGCGGTCGAGCGACCGGAAGAAATTTGCCGGTTGATTCAGGTAGACGACCATTCCAAAACTCATCATCAGAAACAAGAGTGTCATCGCGAACGACAGTTTCGGATTCCTCTTCCACGAAATGATAAATCCTGTCAGTCCCAGCAGTCCGGGGAGCAATCCAAGGACCCTCAGGGGACCGTGTATATTGAAGAAGTTGTTGGCGAACGTGTCGAGGTAGTCCTTGACCTGGAATCCCCAGAAGGGACCCTTTCTCGGGAACAGATTAACCAGGAAGCCCCCGCCGAACTGCTTAAGCGAGACATACTCCCAGAACCGTGAGAAGCTGCTTGGATCCCCGATATTCAAGAACGGTTTCGCGGCCGCAATCGGAATCAGCAGTAGATGGAACGCCAGTCCCAGGGCAAAACCGATTATGATATTGAGCCACGCCTTTAGCGAGAGAAAGGTGCGTGGATGACGAATTAGAATGGCTATCATGAAAGCCGGAAACATGAGTGAATTCGTTCGATGAACGCTAACGTCGAGTCCGAACAGTAACATAACGATGAAGAGCCAGACGCCGGCATCGGCAGACTTCGCCTGCCGCCACCAGCTCACGATGGCCAGTAGAATCAGCGCACCAAAAAGGGCGGTCACAACGTACGGGGTAAAACGAGTGGCGTAATCCCACAGCAGCGGAGATGCCGTAAGCAGCAAAGCCCCGAGCGCGAGGCCGCTCACCGCCGCGATATTTCCCCTGGATTTCGGTTCGCCAAATCGATGTTCGACGACGTTGATATTGAGCAACCGCGAAGCCGTAAAAGCGACTACCATCACGGTCGACGATGCAATCACTCCGGCAAAAGCGTGGAGTTCGACTACCTTGCTCAAACCCAGAGGAAGTCTGGTCACCAGCCAGCCGAGAATCGTCAAGAGCAGCGATCCGGGGGGCGCCGCTACGCCGAGGGTGACAGCGGCAAGACTGTAGGAGCTGTCCTCCCACCAGGTAATAGTAGGATACATGGTCAGGAAATACAAGAAGAGTGACAAGAGGCCGGTGGCAAACAGGAACCAGCCGAGATGCTGCACTGGGATTATTGAAACGTGACCTGGCTCTTCATGATCGAAAACGGTCCTGGTTATCGACGCACTCATAACTCCCTCCCGAGTTTAGTAGTTTCTCTTATCCGGTGAATTTCGCGAGCGGTGGGATCATTTTCGCCTCCGGCTCCAATGGAGAATCGGAATGGCGAATCCGAACACCAGTGCGACGACAAACGAAGCCTGCCAGTTGAAACTCCCGTGTCCCTCGAACAGGAGATGCCATCCATAAGTCAACACTGAGTGGATGATAAAGACGATGACGAATGCGAAAAGAAATCTGTTCACCAGAGCGAACAGTACCCGGGGGCCATTCACGAATAGATCCTCGATCCGAAAGCTGTTTGGTCCAATATATTCTTTGTACATACCCGGGTCAATTATTGAGTCAACTTTGTTTCGGATCGGACGTCACTCCTCGAACGAACCATCCCCTCCCGATTCTTTCAAACGCTCCACGACATCGGCGAACTTATCGTCGATATGCCGATTGAACCACTCATCGATAATCGACTTCCGGAATCGCCACTCTTTACCCAGCTTGGCGGCAGGGATCCTCTTCTCCTGCGCCCAGGTGTAGATCGTCTGAGGCTTGACCTTGAGATAAGCGGCTACTTCCTCGAGTGTCATGATATCGGTTTTCACCGGGAGTCTCCCTCACTCGGCTGTTTCATCAGTTCCTGCACCAGCGAGTCGGCGGCCAGAGAATCGGCGACTGTCCGCGAACTGCCTCTTGTACCCGTTCGAACTTCACGGGTTCGGCGTTGATCGGGTTGGTCCTTGTGCGAAGCCAGCTGCTCGACCGAATAGATAAGCGCCGTGTAGAAATTTCCTTCGTACTTGCGGAACAGCTTGAACGGTTCATCGCGGTCCCCCATGAACGGTCGAAGATTCCAAGCAAGCTGAATTCCGACGAACGCGATGATGACGATCCAGAACCGGAAGACGACTACTCCGGTCCGGGGATAGACGTTTTTCTTTTCGCACGAATAAATGAGAGCATCGACTATCGTCTTCATGCCGAAGATCCCTGAAAAGACGAAGATTCCGATGTGCAGGAGCTGGATGAAATAGTAGTTCCCTCCGGTCAGCAGGAAAAAGACGACAATCGGGATGAACGATACCATGATCGCGGTAGTCAACATGAATCCGGCCAGGATGATCGACAGCATCTGGTGTACTTTCAGCTTGGAGCCGAGGATCAGCTGGATGATGAAGAATGCGGGAAAGCAAATAACCAGCACCAGGCTGAACAGCACGACCACTTTGACACCGGCTACCAACGCCTGCAGAACGTTGTTATACGCACCCATCGAGAGCCCATAGGCAAACGCAAATATCACCAACAGCAGATACTGGCTGGCGATTCTGCCGGCTGCCCCTTCCGATTCAATCAGTTTTTGTTGGAATTCCTCCCGATTTTGAAGCACCGGGAAATACGCTAAAGAAAAGACGTTTTTGAACCACATACCTTCCTCCGCCACATATTACCTGCTTCAATTTCGCATTCAGACTCCTTCTTGTCAAGTGTTTTCTTATGTTTGCTACTGTTTTTTAGTGTTTATTATTATCACTACACAGACTAGAGGACAGAGCAGGTACGGGCTCTGTCCTCAACGTTACGCGTTATGAGAAGAGGCGTTAGGGATTAGAGAGCAAAAGGGGTAGCTTCAGTAGTCGGCTTGTCCGGGGCAACTTCGATCAATTGTGCCACCACAGCGTCTTTTTTCGAATAGCCGCGGACGGTAACCTGGGTTCCGACTCTCAGGAAACTGAATTTGAACGGAACCTGCTTGGTCACCGGAAGCAGTGCTGCTTTAGTGTCCATCGTGACGATTACATGCTGAGCATCCTTGCCGATCGCCAGGACGTCGTTCTTCATATCGAGCTTGACGACTTCGCCCGTGACGGTCGTTTCGTACGACGGCTTGGTCTGGCTTCCGTTGCCGAAATCGGCCGATCCGGATTTGAGGACGGCGTCGACAGACTGTTGCGGCGCGGTCGGGCTGTTGCCGGACGAACAGCCGATAGCGATTAGCGCGACCGCCAGGGCGGCGATCGTCAGGCTTGCGGTGAGAATCCGTTTCATGGACACTACTCCCGGTTGGTGGTTGGCGATAATGAAGTTCCAGGGTCAATGCAATCCATTTGTGGCCTTCATCGCTACAGAAGCACCAACCCCGGAATTCGTACAGCAAAAGTCAGCCGGGCGATCAACTCATCCGCCAGAATTCGTCGGTCAAACCGAGCGATGCGAACATCTCTCTGATCTCGCCGCTCGACTTCCATCGCCAGTCCGGATCAAGCCGGTCTTCAAACCAGGCCCGGGCAAACTTCCAGCCGTCCTTGAGCGTCATTACTACGCCCTTCTCCACCCCATGCTTGGTGCACCAATTGGCGATATGGGCATCGCTGTCGAAGAGACTCATGGTCGACGACGTGTACAGGATATTGTCCCACCAGTCGCGCACCGGAACGGCAAAGTGAAAGAGGTGCGAAGCTTCGGCTATTTTGTTACGGGAGATCTCGATCTCGAGCGAGCGGCCGCAGTCGCCGCAGGCAGTCTGAATCAGCGCATCGGACTTCATCATCACCGGAATTCCGAGCGCGTCCCAGGCCGAGACGGCATACCATTCCCTGTCCCCGATTCTGACGCGATGAGGCGTCGGCGCCCCCGAAAACGGCATCGCCATCCAGATGTCGCATCCCCCCGGCTTGACCAGGAGACTCTGTTGTTCGGAAAGCCGCTGGCACGACCGCTTGATATCTTCGGCCGCTATGTCGAGTTTCGTGGCCAGATCAAGCATTGTCGGCGCGCGTCCGGTGTCGATGAAATGCTGGTAAACCTGCCGGCGGAGACGGTTGTCGATCTGATTTCTGGAAATGACTTCCTGAGACATAACAACTCCTTTGTCCGAATCGTTAGTTCCTTCACTTCCTCATCAGCATACGCTATCAGTCTATAACAGATTTTCAGACTCCCCGGTTACCGGTCCGCATGACTTTCTTCCATTTTTCAGCGCCTGTCAAAAACACCGATGACAGGCAGGTTCTAAGAAGGACCATGCCCTACAGCAAGATTCTCATTTGCCCCCTCGTCCCGGCCGGTCAATTATCTTGACCTGAGACGGATGTCTGTTTTCTTGTGTATGAAAGACGGGAGGTAAATTTGGAATACGGAGGTAATAAATGGATATGCAATTCAAGACGGAGTTTCAACAGCAGTGGGAGAAGTACTTTCCGCAGGCAGAACTTCCGATCACTTTCTTTTACAGCGAGAACGAAGGGGGAATTGAACGGGCAAAGCCGGCCACCGGACACCGCTGTCTCATCTGTGATTTAGCCAAAGTACGTAACGGCAAGTCGCTCTGCTTCGCCGAAGGGGATATCGGATGCGCCGGGGGAAAACGCTACTCCGGCTTCTCTCAGGAGCTGCGGCCTAATTTCGAGTATTTCCTGTCGTGCGGAATCGAAGGCGAGCTCGAAGGAGAGCGGTACGTAAAGACGCCGGAGATGGTGGGCGAACGACTCAAACAGCAGCCGCCGTTCGAGGCCCCATCGAAATACATCATCTTCAAACGATGGGATGCGCTGGCGGAGAGTGATGAACCCCTGGTAGCGATCTTCTTTGCCTCCCCTGACGTTCTTTCAGGTCTGTTCACCCTGACGAATTACGATGACATGCGGTTGGATACGGTTATCGCTCCGTTCGGAGCCGGCTGTTCGTCGATTATCCACTGGCCGCTTCACGAAGCCGCTACGGTCAATCCGAGAGGAGTGATCGGGATGTTCGACGTGAGCGCCCGCCCTTGCGTGCCGGCCGATATCCTGACGTTTGCGGTGCCGATCGCCAGGCTTCAGCGGATGACCGGCAATATGGATGAAAGTTTTCTGATTACCGATTCATGGAAGAAGGTCCGCACGCGGATCGGCGCTCGGGGGTAGCGGCATCAATTTGCACGACCGCGAGAAGTCCATATCTCTGTTGTAGGCCCGACCATTCTTATGGCCGGGT
>CAZFOY010000041.1:16550-32419 GCA_964520865.1 uncultured Ignavibacteriales bacterium
CCTGACCTACGTCTCGGCCGATGCGTTGTAGGCCCGACCATTCTTATGGCCGGGTGTCACGGATCCATCGCAGGCGATGGTACCATACGAGTGATTGACAGCCTCGGTGATTCGCCTCACACAGCCTGTTGTTTCACCTTCACGAAATCACGAAGGCAGGCGCACAAGGTGATGATCGTGACTATCGGCACAGCGGCCGCCAGCACGACGATCGCTCCGATCCCCCAGCGCCAGTCGATCGGCGCACCAGACACCGCTACCGTTACGCTGCCAACCCAGAACAGCAGAAGAGAAATTAGGTAAATGATGTTCAGGTTGAAAGCGGTACCAAGGAGCCTTGGTCTCTCCGTCTCCTGACGATAGCGCATTTGTCCGAGCGCGATCAGGCTGAAAATTGGCGTGGCGAGCACAAAGATCACTTCCCCGGCCAGCAGCGGCAGGGTGAACTCGCGATAGAACGAAAACAGGACCAAAGTAAGGAGAAACGCGATGTTGACGACAATGGCGACTTGTCTCATACTACCTCCCGGTAATATCTATATTGAGTCGTTAGTTCTGTCGATGTCGCTTTGAAAATGTCGGATACGGTACCGGTCCGGAACGTGCCTTGGAATTAAACCGGACGAATTACGTACTCTTATATCTATAATGCGATAAGTTGACCTACTTGTCAATATAAATTTTCCCACAATGTGGGCCGGAATGGTCGGCAGAAACAGCTGATTTATCAGTCAGATTCGGTTTCACCTGAGACGGGCGGTGTCGCGGGGGCAGCATTGGCCCTTGCTCCCGGCTTACCTTCGAGTACATTATTGTATCTTCGGATGGTCGGATAGGCAAAATCTATATCATCGCATTCGGCGAAACGAGTCAGGATATCTTCCCAGATCTCTTCTTCCGTTCCCCGCCGCTGGCGCGGCTTACAGAGATAACGGAGCGTGAGCAGGATCCCCGAGTCTCGCACGGTTGTGTATACGATCGGCGTGAGAGTGGTGTAGAAGACCATCATGCGCGCCGAAGCTTCCTTGACTCGTTCGGCCGCCCGCTCCGAGAGATGCTCAGCGTGCTTGATCGCGATTTCGTTGAGAATCTCCTTACACTTCTTCCAGTTGCTCTCAAACGTTATCAGCACCGGGATCTCGTTCCAGATGAACATGAATCCTTTGCTGTAATTTGCCAGGGTGTCGGTGAACACTTTACCGTTAGGAATACGAATGATCCGTCCGGTCGACTGATCGGCATCGACCCAGTTCCCGATCTCCATAAGGGTGAACTGGAAAATACGAAGGTCGGTGACATCCCCTTTGTGGTTGCCGATCTCGATTCTGTCTCCCACCGTGAACGGCCGCCGCCACATGATGAACACCCAAGCGGCCAGATTGACCAGCGGATCTCTCATCGCAATTGCAAGACCTGCTGACACCAGACCAAGATATGTGGTCAAAGCCTGGAAGCCGGTGAACCAGATCCGACCGAGGACAAGGAAGCCGATAGTCGCGGCCGTATAGGTAGTCCCCTTGCGCCAGTTGTAGCGCCGGCGAATGTCATCGGTCCGTCGATAAACGATCCTGAGCGCGATGAATCTGATAATAATAAGCAGAAAGATAACGGCTACCGAAGCGACGATCTTATCAGTCGTCTCCGGTTTCAGGGTGAACAACTCGGAAAGTCGGTCGACGAAGCTGTTCATGACAATCCTGTCCGTTCAGCAGTTCGGCATGAGCATATCCAATACATATTGAACCATATACCCGACCGCCAATCGGGAGTCAAACTAAAAACCACCCAAGAGACATGTGGTTTGCCAGTGTCCTTTTCGGCGACAACAATGAGAGAGGCACAGGTTGGGGCATAGGACTTTACTCTTCGGTACGCCGAGAACCAAAGAATCTGATAGCGGTATCAAAGCTTGCGGGAAAGTGTAAGTACGGTGTCAACATGCAGTTTGATTGATACGAAGGAGCTGGCGTCGTTGCACCGTATTGAATCAATTACATACACGTAGGAAGGCACAGATACCCCCTCCCTATCTCTTGGCAACACAAGATTACAGCGCCCTTCGAGATTGTCCGAAAAGCCAATAAGGAGATGTAAGTTGTCAATACTAGGACAAAGTATCCCAGGTATTCCGATGTTCTGCTCTAGCGGCAAATAGTATTGTGACTCGACTGGCCAAAGAGTGTCAATAGTAGTCGTCAATTGGCCTGTAGTTAAGTTATGCGATGTAGTCTCTGAAATTGTCCGTTCCTCGATTGCAGGCCGATTCGTTGCGACATCGTTTTCTAGCAGCCTCCGTCCACCGACCCAAATTCGCTGATTGTCAAATGTAATACTGGAATTTGAATGCGTAGTTCCACCAATCCATTCGAGATTCGCCGTTACACGAGTTATGCTCCAGTTCACGTCAGGTTTAACAGTGTAGCTTATAATCAGACATGCGATGCTACGCACGAATCGAACGCAGGAATCTCGAGAAAGAGGCTCAATTCCCAGGCTTCCATGTTTACTCATAAGTTCAATATGGTTGTCGCCACCGAGAAAGAACATCCCTGAACATAGCGAAACACTGTCCGAAGTCATCTTGGTTGCCAGGCAGATGTCGTTGATGTGGATACTGGTATCAGCCGAGGATTTTGCTGTTATCCAGAAGTATATGATCGGACCAGCGGCAAGCGCAATTGAGACCAAGGTCAGAAGGTTTGGAATCGTGAGCCACTTTATGCCCAAGGGTCTGTGAATCCAGCAATAGCGAGTTCCTTTACTAACCCTCTTTCGACACTTCCTTCCCTTACGTGTCGTACCGGTGCACGTATTGAACTCACTATTCTCCCCGCCGTGCTTCATTTGCCTCCCAATCTATTGAAAATTCGGAACGCCGTCGGAGTTACCTCCGGCGGCGTCAGGGTTCCCAGCCATCGTAATCTGTCAGTGCTTATTCTTATAGTCCTCAAGCACCTTCAGGACATAGTCAATGTCATAGGGCGTGTGATCGGCCGCAATCTGGAACCGAATTAGCTGGTCCCCTTTCGGTACGACCGGATAATTCAGGCCGGTTGCCAGAATCCCGTTTGTCCTGAGAAATTTCACCAGATCGCGAGTCCGATCGGTATCGCGCACCATCAGCGGCGTGACCGGATGTTCTCCGGGAATCGTTTCGTATCCGAGCTTCAGCAGCCCCTTTTCGAAACGCTTCGTCATTTCGCGAAGATGCTTCAGCATTTTCTTTCCATCGGCCGATTGGAGCATCTCAATCGCTACCGATGCCGCCGAAGCCTCAGACGGCGTGATCGGATTCGTATAGATATAGAATGGATTCTTCTCCCGAAGGTAATTGATAACCGGCGCGCTTGAAACGATATACCCTCCGTTCACGCCGAACGCTTTTCCGAGCGTCGCGACGAGAATATCCACCCCGTCGGTCTTGTAGAGCTCTTCGGTCCCTCGACCGGTCTTGCCGAGCGCTCCCACACCGTGGGAATCATCTACAACGAACACAGCACCGCGAGGGAACCGGTCGCTGTATTTCTTCACGATCTCCGCCATCTTATCGAGTGGAGCAGTATCGCCGCGCATACTGAAGACGCCGTCGGTCACGACGATGACCCCTTCGCACTGACCGACTGACTCGGAAATCTGCTTTTCCATCGTTTCCAGATCCAGATGCGGGAAGATCTTCTTGTCTTTCGGCCGGGCCAGTTTCATGGCGTTGATGATGCAGTTGTGGTTCAGCTCGTCGGAAACAATGATCGTTTCGGCTGTCGTCAGGGTGGCAATGACGCCGAGTACCGACGTATAAGCGGCCGAAGTCAGCATGCACGCTTCGCGCCTGTGAAATTTGGCGAGCTGTTTCTCGAGTTTGGTGTGAACGTCGTAGGTCCCACTGATGAACCGAACGGCTCCCGGTCCGACCCCGTAGCTTTTGGCCGCCGCTTCTTCCGCCTTGATCACTTTCGCTCGAAGTGCCATACCGAGATACGAATTGGAGTTCATGCGAAGGAATTCTTTCTTGCCTCCCCCCTTGAGGAATACGCGCGGTCCCTTCTTGCCTTTCGGCTTGACCACTTTGACGACAACCGCTTCTTCCCCTTTGGCAAGTCCATTTTTCTCGAGATCTGCGACTTCGGCCGCAAGCTGTTGTTCGAATTTATTTAGCGGCATGGCTTTTCTTCCTCTTGTTGTTATTCGATTTCCCCTTGGTTGTTTTCTTGCCGGCCAGTTGTTGAGATATCTTGTCGAGCATATCGGCGACCATAGTGTGCAAGTCGAACTCCGGCTTCCAACCCCACTCCTCCCGGGCGGAACTGTCGTCCATGTAATTCGGCCAGGAGTCGGCGATCTCCTGACGGACCGGGTCGACCTGGTAGTCGATTGAGAACTCCGGTAGGAACCGTTTGATTTCATCGGCAAGAACCTTCGGCGTGAAATTCATCGCCGTCAAATTGAAGGCGTTGCGGTGTTCCAGCTTATTCTGGTCGGCCTCCATCAGTTCGATCATGGCCCGGATCGCATCCGGCATATACATCATGTCGAGCGAAGTGTCCTCGCGAAGATAACAGGTGTACTTCTTATGTTTGATCGCCTCGTAGAAGATCGCGACAGCGTAGTCGGTCGTGCCGCCCCCCGGTTCCGTCTCATAAGATATCAGTCCGGGGAAACGCAGACCTCTCGTGTCCAGACCGAAACGTTTGTGATAATAGTCGCACAGGAGCTCGCCGGCCACTTTGCTCACGCCATAAATCGTGTCGGGGCGCTGGATCGTATCCTGCGGGGTGTTGTCTTTCGGAGTACTTTTGCCGAAAGCACCGATCGAACTCGGGAAAAACAGCGAGCAATGATACTGTCTCGCAGCTTCGAGAATGTTGTACAGGCCGTTGATATTGATCTGCCAGGCTTGACTTGGACGGGTCTCCCCCACGGCCGAAAGAAGCGCCGCGAGATGAAAAATCGTGTCGGCGTTGTATATTTGCATCACCCGGGTGATGTGAGTGGAGTCGAGAACATCGAGAAACTCGAACGGACCGGAGTCGCGCAGGTCTTTGTCGGTTGGCATCCGGATGTCCGTCGCGATAACGTTATCGTCACCGTAGCGTTTGCGAAGTTCGCGCGTCAGCTCTGAGCCGATCTGGCCGTTCGAGCCGGTTATCAATATCCTGTTCATTTTTCGTCACCTCTACAGTTGTATCGGACAGCCCCGGCACCGCCGGCTCAAGCTGCAGTGATTGTACCTGTTTTTACAATGGATAATTAAGCCGACACCGGGGGAAAGTCAACGGAAAAGGGACCGCTTCTGAAGCAAAATGAGCAGAGGTAAGCCTATCAGATAACAGGAGATAAGTTCTCCGATGCCGACCATCTGGACGGAAAACCAGTAACTGAATCCGAGCAGAGGTGCAAGGTATGCCGAGACGCCGAAGGCGTTCAGTATTACCGGAGGCAAAGGTGCGATCAGGATGTTCGGATTGCGCCCCTTCAAGCGCACTTCCATCAGGTACATGTACGTTAGCAGCGCAGCCAGCATCAGACCGAGACCGCTCAGTTCGAACTCTAGTTCGACCCTGGTGCGCATCATGTACCACCCGACAATGAGCAAGAGCAGCGACAGCATCTTCATAGCAAAGCCGAGCGGCCGACCTTCGGCCGATTCAGTCGATACCCGCACCGCAAATACCATAGCAATGAAAGCAAGAATCGTGAGAATGATTCCGGTCATGATCTTGAAATCGACTTCGAACTCGGTCAGCAGATAGATCGAACCGATCCACATGAAAATGAGCGGCAGCGAAGCAACGAGGGTGGTTTTCTGGTTGCTCGTCAGATGGGCGGCATATCGAGTGGCAATCGCCGCAACCAGGGTCAGAAGCGGACCGACCACGATATCCAGCCAGCCCATCCCTCCGAATATGTTGGCAAGTACACACCCCACATACAACCCCGGTATGGCAGCACGGGTGAAGAACGGAAGAACGGTCAGAGCTTCGGCGATCCTCACCTGGTAAACACCGAACGAAAAAGGTAGAAACGCGAGGCTGAGTACAACATAGAGCGCGGCGATAAGGCCGGCGATGGAAATCTCTCTGATCCTCAGAGGTTGCATACAGAGAAGGAACCGGGACTTGAGCGACCCGTCAACTAATATTTGTACGCCTCACTGAAAAACGTCCCGATCCGACCGAGCCGCCGGCGAAGTTCCTCCGGGGCCAGTACCTCGGCTTCGTCGCCAAATCCAAGGATCCAGCGCTGTATTTCTTCGATTCCCCGGGTGATGATCGAGTAACGGACCGTTCCGTCGGTCAGAATTTCGACAATCTCGTCCTGATGATGGGTGGTTCCGGAGATCACCTTAGCCGCACTGCCGCGAAACCGCACGATCACCTCAACCGAATCGCCGCTGAACACACTCCAGCTCCCGGCAAAGTACGACTCCGGCCGAATCTGTTGATTCCGGGTGAAATGTTCGGTGAGAAGATCCAACCCAAGGATACGGTTGATTCGAAAGGTTCGGAAATCTTCGCGGAGATGGCAGTAACCCACGAAATAGAACGCGCGACCACGGAAGATTATGAAGTACGGATCGACCACCCGTTGGGTCGTTCCGGTACGAATCGACTGATAGGTCAGATCGATGCACAGCTCTTCGGAGATTGCTTTTTCGAGCAGGCTGTAGTACTGCTCTCCATCGTCAAGCTCGTCGGCCGCTGCAATCTCTATTCTCGTTGTGTCAGGCTGGATTTTTGTTTCCTGCCTTACTTTGTCCGGAAGACAACTCTCGATCTTCGCCCTGACCCCGTGATAAATCCCGCGGTACTTGTCGGTCTGAATAAGGGGTGAAGACTCTAAAGCGAGCTTGAGCAGATTGTACTCGTCGAGACTGAAATTGAGCGGAGGCAGGAAATTGTCGCTCGCGAGCTTGTAGCCGTTGTCATAGAAGATGGGAACGTTCATCTCCGACAAGGAGATGATATCACGATAGATCGACCGCTCCGTAACGCCGCACTCGTGGGCAAGACGCTCGGCGTTCATATTACGTCGGGTTCTCAGCAGGTTGAGGATATGGAGCATCCGGTCGTATTTGCTCATGCCCATGGCAAACTGTCTCCTTGACCGTTAATATACGCATTTTCAATCGGTGGTAAAGACATTATGGGATTGTCCCCATATATCGACCCATCCCTCTTACAATATCCCCCTGATCGACCTCGGCGCGCGAAAGGTAACACGCTAATACTCAGCATGTTACCTGACTTTTGCTGAGTGGCACTCCCTTTGCAAAACAAGATCGCGAGGCAATAGAAACAGTCAAAAACAGAGGTTGAGTATGGCTAACAAACGTAACCGACGCAAACGGAACGAGCCGGTAAATTTCTGGCACTCCTTTGTGTTCAAGTTCAGCTCCCGCATCTTGCTGGGTCTGGTCGTGGTCGTCGTCTTCCTGACGATCACCCAGTGCACGGTGAAGAAGCCGGAAGCTCCTACCTGGAACACTACCTTGATCGTACCGGTAATAAACCGCACCTACGGCATGCAGGAGCTTATCGATAAGGTCGATCAAAGCGAAATATTCGTCGATTCGACCGGCGACGTAGCATTCTCGATCGACCGCGATCTGGATACCGTACGTCTGGCGCAGTCGGATTTATCTACATCGGATCTTTCATACAACTTCTCACAAACCCTCGGCAAAGTGAACATTCAGCCACCGAGTGTACCTCCGTCCACCATCAGTCTCGGTCTTCTTACAGCCGGTCTGGCGACCGATGTAGGCGGAGGGATGGTCCTGGTACCTCCGGATACATCGTTCACCGCCAACAACGATGTCGTCCTGAACTCGTTCAGCTGGGCCGAAGTCGATTCCGGTTCGGTCAAAATCACGGTATCCAACCATCTCGGGTTCGACATCAATCAGGCGACCGTTCGGCTCATCAACACGGAAAACGTCTCGAGTCCCGACACGATCGCAATGCAGTCATTTGCGAATCCGATTCTGAACAACACGACCGAGTTCGTGACCCTCCCCCTGAACAGCCAACGAGTTTCCAGCAATTTGCGCGTATCGGTGTATTGTCACACCAACAATGGCGGAGTCGTCGATCCCAACGGCAAAAGTATCGAAACTGACGTTGACTTCCCCGGCGGCGTGGTTGTCACTTCCGCAGACGCGGAAATCCCCGGGCTGGAAGACATATTATTTTCACAGGATATCGGACTGAATCTGGATTCAGGCGAACGGATAGACAGTGCTTCGCTGGCAAGCGGCCAGATCTCTCTGGATGTAACCAACAACACGCCCCTGGACGCCACCATACAGATTACGATTCCAAGTCTGAGGAACGGCGGAACCCAGTATAGCACCTCACGCAACGTTCCTGCAAACCAGACTATCAGCGTCAGTGACAACGTGTCGGGATACACGATGGTCCCGTCCTCGGATTCGGTGCACATCAGCGCGGTGGCATCGGTCCCCGGCTCCGGCGGCTCGTTCGTTACGGTCGACCAGGCGGACGACTTTGCCGTCGACGCCAATATATCCGGCCTCACGTTTGCCTCGGTCTCCGGCGTGTTCGATAGCACCTCGGCCAACTTCGATGGCATCTCTGAGGCCCTTGATGTACCTGACGGATTCGATAATGTCGGTCTGGTGCAGGCAATGCTTACGCTCGAAGTCGACAACGGCGTGGACCTCCCGGGTGTCCTGGATATAACGATCAATGGAAGCAACGGCAAACAAATCAACCTCAGCGGGAATATAGCTCCCCGCGGCACCCAGGTCACAAGTCTGTCGACGATTACCAACAGCCAGGTTGCTGATTTCCTCAGCCCGTTACCCGATTCTATCGATGTCAGCGGGTCCATTCAGTTCGGCAACGGCGTCTATGTCAGTACCGTAACCAGTTCGGATTTCGTAGCTGCGAAAGTAAGCATCTATGCACCGCTGGAAGTGAAAGTTGACAACGCCGAAGTAACGGATCTCAAAATCGAGAAGTCGAGTATCGATCAGGATAACATTGATGCGATCACGGATCACTTCGTAGAGGGACGTTTCGTCTACACGATAACAAACCACCTCCCGCTCGGCTTGACCGCGGTCGTGATGCTTGACAATGACTCACTCGCGCTCTATTCGACTCCGACGTTGACACTCGACACCCTGCGTGCCGACCCCGCACCCGTCTCACTTGCTACCGGTATTGCGAACGCCGAGACGATCAGCACCGGCGAGATCTTCCTGGATAGTGTCGATGTCCAGATTCTCAAGCACGATTCTTTATTCATCCGTCCCGTCATCTTCCTCACCGGATCGGATACGTCCGGCGTGAAGCTTACCGGCGACGACTATATAACCATCAACGGACGCATCGAAGTTGAGTACCGCTTCGACGGGAAATTCTAAAGGGAGGCGGCCATGAACAAGAACTTACGTACCCTCGGAATACTCGCGCTCGGCGCGGTCCTGTCCGTCTCCTCTGTATTCGGACAGGGGATGTCCTCGGCCCGCACGGTCGCCCTCGGAGCGGCAGGAACGGCCCTGGCGACAGGTATCGATGCTTATCGCTACAACCCGGCGAACCTCGGTATCGCCTCATTCCGCCAGAGTGGAATCGAGCTCGTCGGCGTCGGCGCCAACGTAACCAACAACGCTTTCACTCTTTCGGATTACAACAAGTACTCCGGCGCCTTTCTCACCAGCGATGACAAGGCTGACATTCTCAATAAGGTTCCGAAGGAAGGGCTGAAATTCACCGCCGAAGCTGATGCTACGGCGATGGCAATCGCAATGGGACCGACTGTCCTGGCCGTCTCCGGTGTGGGAGCGGCCAACGTTAATCTGAATCGCGATCTCCTTGAACTTGCCCTGAACGGCAACACGTTCGCAGACACGATCAATGTGACCGGTTCATATTCGGAGGCGATTGGCTACGGCGCCGCCTCGCTGTCGTACGGTTTCCCGATCTATTCGGCAGGAAGCAGACAGCTGGCGGTTGGCGCAACGGCCAAGTACATCTACGGTCTTGGTATCGAAGAAGTGACCGAGATGGAAGGACTCGCGGCTACCTATGCTACCGGATTCCAGGGTGAAGGACATATGGTAGCTCGTACCGCTACCGGCGGTAGCGGCTACGGAGTTGACCTCGGCGCTACTTTGAAACTCAATAACGACTATGTCGTCGGCGGGCGAATCAAGAACTTCGTCAGTTCGATTACCTGGAACAAACAGACCGAAGAGCACGGCTACATCTTCAGTTTCGATACCATGACGGTGGACAATATGAGTGGCGACTACGTAGTGTCGGACGACTACACCAAATCGATCCCGAATTTCAGTACGAACCTCCCCTCGACGCTCAATCTGGGGCTGGCCAACATTTCCGGACGGCTTCTCTGGGCGGTCGATTGGGAGCAGGGATTCAGAACCGCACCCGGGTCTTCCTCGAAACCGCGTCTTTCCTGCGGAGTTGAATATGGCCTTCTCGGCGTCATGCCACTTAGAGCCGGTTATTCGACCGGCGGGAATCGTAATTCCGCCTTCTCATTCGGTTCCGGATTCCACCTGCCGGTCTTCTTTATCGACTATGCTGTCGTGACCGGGAGCAGTCTGTCAGGTTACTCCTCAAAAGGAGTCAACTTCGCCTTAACCACCGGGCTTCACTTTTAGGACGAGGATAGCACAATGAGGAATATCAGGATAATCCAGAATTTTCGGTTGGGAGCAGTTCTCGCGGTCCTGACTACAGTCGTGATGGCAGCCAGCCTGCTCGCTGTTCCGCCGAGTCCGAGCCTTCTCGAACAAGTCTCGCACGGGACGAAGGTTCTCCCTTACTTTCCGACGCATCTTGACCAGATGCACGCCAAAGGGATCTGTACCGGCAAGAACGTTCTTGAGCGTGCGTTTCTTGCGGCCAAAGGATCGGCTGTTCGTTCGCCCAAGGCGGTAGGTAACTTCTATGCGCTGGCGCTCATGGTACAATTTTCCGACAATCCAGCCGCCACGCCAGCTGCATATTTTGATTCACTGCTCTTCGACAGCATTGGAATCACCGTCAACGACTATTATAAGACGATCTCTTACGGACAGCTCGACATGGTCACTTTGAACCTCCCCTCTTCGCAGGGATGGACAACCGCTCCGCAGACATATGCCTACTACGTCAATAATCAGAACGGCACCGGGTCCTACCCTCACAATTCGCAGAAGCTGGTCGAGGACCTGGTCAACCTGGCTGACCCGAGTATTGACTTCTCCAAGTATGACAATGACAGCAACGGTTTCGTCGATGTTCTGATCGTCATCCACGCCGGTCAGGGCGCCGAGAAAACGGGCGACAGCACGCAGATCTGGTCGCACAAATGGGCAATCAGCCCGAAACTGACCAACGATGGCGTCTATGTTTCCAGCTATACGATCCAGCCCGAGTACCTCACCATCCCCGGTGATATGACCATCGGCGTATTCGCGCATGAACTCGGACACGCTTTCGGTCTTCCCGATCTCTATGACACCGACTACGGCTCAGGGGGTATCGGCAAATGGGGAATCATGGCTTACGGATCATGGCTCGGCCCCGGCGGCCAAGGCGGTCGACCCGCCGAACCATGCGCGTGGAGTCGCATTCAACTCGGCTTTGCGACCGCAACGAATGTAACATCGAATGTCGACTCACAGGCTATTCCTGACGTCAAGTCGAGCGGAGAGATCTTCCGCCTGTGGACTTCGGGAGCAGCTGGCAATGAATATTTCCTCGTAGAAAACCGCGAAAAGACCGGCTATGATTCCTACCTTCCGGGTCAGGGTCTGCTCATCTGGCATATCGACGACTCGAAAAACGGTAACGATGCCGAGTGGTATCCGGGTTTGCCGACGACGAGTCACTATCAGGTTGCCCTTGAACAGGCCGACGGATTGTATGATCTGGAGCACTATAGCGACCTTGGTGACGGCGGAGACATATGGCCGGGCACGACATCGGCAGATACCTTCAACGCCGTAACCACCCCGAATTCCAATTCCTATACATCAGGCGGATCATACGTAGCGGTGGAGAATATTTCATCTGCTGCCTCCACGATGTACGCTGATCTGAAAGTGGCCTTCGTATCGGGAACGGAAGACAACAACCAGAACACAGTCCTACCGACGTCGATAGATCTTCATCAGAACTACCCGAACCCGTTCAATCCGACCACGAACATCTCGTTCAGCAGTACCGTAGGCGGCCGGGCTGTCATGGATGTGTACAATATTGCCGGATCACGAGTGCGGACGCTACTTGACGGTCAGGTGTCATCGGGTACCATGACCGTCGTATGGGATGGAAAGAATGACGCCGGCACCGAAGTAGCCAGCGGCGTCTACCTCTACAAGCTTTCGCTCGGAGGCAAAGAACAGGTCAAGAAAATGATTCTGGTCCGTTAGCGACAGCCATACCTCAACCCTGCGCGGGGAGACTCCTCTCCTCGCGGCGACTCAACGACCCGGACAGATCCCTGTCCGGGTTTTTTAGTCGGGATAGCTGTAATCTTCCTGCTGAGGCGCGCCGAGATGGCGGTGTTCCCTTTGTTGCTTCTTGTACTTAGTGTGGCAAGTCTTGCAACGCTTGGGATCCTCGGTGTATCCTCGTTCTGCGAAGTACTCCTGGGCCTGAACAGTGAAAACAAACTCCTCGTTACACTCGCTACAGATTAAGAACTTCGGTCTAAAACCGTCAGTCATTAATCCCCCTCTCTTTCGGAATGTCCAACCTCCATGTTGTGACATTTCGGTAGTTGCTCTTATACCTTCGATTGATATTAGGCAACTACAGTTGAGTCAACTAAAAACTGGTTTTTCTCTTAATAGGGATTACAGGGAGGGGCCGGACCGTCATTGAAGGAATATTCGACAAGTGAAATCAGATCGGCGACGTCGACCGTTCCATTGCAGTCGAAATCAGCAGCCTCAAGGGTCGGAAGCGGCTCGGGACCGCTGGCGAAAGAGTACTCGACCATGTAGATCAGGTCGGAAACATCAAGGCCGCCGTCGAAATTAACGTCGCCCCGTTGAAGAACCGCATACGCTACGGTCGACTGGGTATCCGTAATAGTCGAATCACCCCATGACTGAGCCTTGAAGTGAATGGTAGAACTGGCGCCTATCGGCGTCCCCTGGGGAGGATGTATGGAAAAGGTGAAAATCGTACTGTCACCGGCCGGAATCGCCCGGTCGAGCGTGTCGGGAGTCACCCAACCATTGTCATCCCATACGATAGCGTTAAAGACATCGTTTATAATAGACGGGTTAAAGACTTGATACTCATAGGATCGAGTTGCCCCGGAATAGATAAGAGAGTCGGTTGTGACGATTTTGGAAGATACCTCATATGGCAGAATGACGTTGGCGCTGTAAGTAAATAGTGCGCCGGAAGACGATTGAGAGGTATTCACGCCGACCAGCGTGATACTGTAGTAGTTCTCGAAATTCGGAATGGTGATATCTCCCTGATAAGTGACAGGGCTGAGCACGATTTTCTCGAAAGCATGGCTTGTTGGACTGGTTGACTTAATAACGTAAGCTCCCCATTTTCGCGTGTCGGAGCCATTGAAGATAATGTGCAGTTTGCCGATTTTGCCCGCCGGATAGAAAGTCACGTAACAACTGCCATAGCCGGCCACACTTGCCGGCGAATTCTGCAGCGGTACGGGATAAACCGTGTGCGACCGCCCGATACTTACCGACGGCTCATAGGTTGCCCCTTCTTCATAGTGCATACCGTCGTACCGTTCGGCCGTGCAATAGTTCCAGGCGCAGAATTCCGCCGCCGCTGAATCGGGCGTCCAACCATAGTTGGCGGCAAGCGTATCGGCGAGTGTTTCCATTATTGTCTTGTATCGGGCTCCTTCCCAGAGCGACACCAATAGTGTCGTATCGAACTTCTCGGCAAGGAAAGCATCCCAGATGAAACAGCCGTATTTGTGGTCTGAGTTGTCCATGAGCGACGTCTGCGGCGAATTCATGAACACGTCGAGGTAGTTGTAGTTATCATCAACCTGATTGAACGTGAGATCCTCCGCATAGGTTGCATCCAACTCCATGAACCAGCTCCCCTCGTTGATATCGTAGGCGAACTGGACACAATGATGGAACTCGTGAGCACACGTTACCTTCGCCGCCCCCACCACCGATCCTTCAGGATCATTGTTAGAAGGAAAGCCCAGGAAGTCGTTGTTAAGGACAAGATAGCTGTAATAGTCATTCCAGGGCTGGGGCCCGGCACCTTCGGGCACGGAATATCCGTAATAGCCGGTCTCCTGGAAATAAACGTCGAACTTGTCATCGCCGCCGAGAACCCCATCCGAAGGCGGCATTAGATAACCGAGTTGTTGTTGCTCGGCGAGAGCGGTATCGCAGTAGGATGCGCACCTCTCAACAAAGTCCGGCACACCGTCGGAGTCATTGTCTTCGGCCGGGACGGCGTTCGTGCCGGTGAGATCGTAATGGAACTTGAAGAAACCACTTGGCGAATAATAGACAGAGTCGGCAGGCAGTCTTCCAAGGGCGGCGGTGATCGCCTGCTGGGTTGCGGATGACAGCTTGGCCCAGTTCAACCTGATATCAACGAGCACCATGGTCGCCCCGCGGGAATCGACCCGCTCCGAGGCCGCAAGGTTCAGCGATTGGTACTTCGATGGAAGTGAATGATAGTTTCTGATCGCGGTAACTTCGAGAAGCGCCCGCTGGTCGTAAGTGAGAGCACCGGCTAAATAGTCCTGCTTAATCAGGCTCAGGGGGTCGATACCGGATGCAACCGGTTGCTTATCTGCAAACACCGGCGTATTTGCAGACAGCCCGATCGCCATAACGCACAGAATCGTCAGGACAATCGAGACCTGATTATTGCTGCCAGAAGTGCTGCTCATAATGCCATACTCGTCTCGGTTGAATACGCGCAACTTGTTGATTCGGTCAAAACGTGGGCGAGTGAGAGTAATCGGCCGACCCTCGGCCGGGGCTGTAAACGGTCAAATGTTAACGTCAAGCGCTTAACGATTTCCTGCTATAATCTATTGAATTCCAACCAATTGTCAACTCAAAAATCAGAGATGAGCCTGAAAGTACTGCTTTGTACCGATCGTCAGGTCCCAGGTCCTTTCATCCGTATAAGATAGATCGATACGGACGATATTTCGGGACGAGTTTACAAATCCGAAGCGCAGGCCGACACCCACGCTTTTTCTTAATCCACTCAACCCAAACGGCTCACCAGGCGCCCATATATTCCCCATATCAGCAAAAACCACGCCGCCCGGGACGAGCGAGAGAATCTCGAGCTTCGAAAAGAAGCGCGCTTCAAGGTTCAGCACGAAGCGTCGGTCGCCGCTCCGGTAATATTTCGGGAATCCGCGTATGCCGGTAGTACCGCCGAGGATCAACGTCTGTCCCGACTGGTCGTTAACATCGGAGTCGTAGATTATCCTCGAAGCTAAAGTCACCAGCCGATCTACCCGGCTGTAGTATTTTGCCTCCGTTCGTATCAGATGTCTGAGAGTGTGTCCGGCACGAAACCAGTACTCATGAGAGTAGTCCAGAAGAAGCAAGTCTCGTGAACCGGCGAGATTAAGGGAGTAGTCAAAGCCGGCGATATCGAACTCCGCCCCGCGGAAATCGGTCCTGAACGCCCTTCCGTAGTATCCGGTCAGAAAATGACCGGCGCTGAAGTCCTCGGTATATCCGATACCGTCGATAAAGCGGTATCGAACGTACCTGAAGGCTGACAGATGCGACGTCAATTCAAACTGATGATAGGCCGAATCGCCGGGAAAGGAGGCGTTGGCCAACAGGCTGTCGTAGGGATCGGCGGACATGATCGTCTTGTCCGAGTTCTTTTCGAACCGGTACA
>CAZFOY010000042.1:0-31830 GCA_964520865.1 uncultured Ignavibacteriales bacterium
CCAATCAGCTGGTAGCTTCATCGTCATCGGGAGATGATCTTGTCGATCCACGGCTCGGAGTCGATACCCTTGGCAGGGTCTACCTGTTTTATCGTGACCGCACCAGCGGTCTTGTCTTCGGCTCGCGATACACCGAGAATCTTGCTGTTGATCAGTCCGCCTATCTTGTCAACGATACTTCGTCTTCGGCTTACGGAGGACTATTCGATCTGGCGAACTATCCGGACGGACGCCTCGCTGTCGTCTGGGAGAATTACGATGGTGCCGGTTCCACGATCGCAATGCGTCTGTACGATAAGGACGGCAACTCGGTCTTTGGGCCTGCTACCGTCAATTCAGATGGCGGCTCAAGTTCACACTGGGCTCCGTCGGTGGCGGTCGATCCGAATGGAAATTACCTGGTAGCCTGGGAAGACTACCGTAACGCGCGGGCCGATATCTACATCCGTCCGTTCAACGGAGGCGGCACGGCTATCGGCAGCGATCTGGCCATGGTACCGCCGAACGCCAATCTGGCGGATCAATTTGCCCCTCAGGTTGCCTATTCTCCGACGGATAAGTTTGCGATCGGATGGGTCGATCAGCGGACCGGTCAGGAAATCTACATGCAGCGCTACAGCGCCGCTTCCGGTCTGATCGGCGGAAATGTTCAACTGTCGGGGCCGGATATGCAGGTTGTCAACTGGGATCTCAATCTAACCGTTTCACCTTCGGGCAGGCTCCTGGCAACCTGGGCATCCTTCGGAGTCGAAAACGATATCGAGCAACTTCATTTCGACTCCGCTTTCGCACCGAGCGGTTCCCCGCAAGTGCTGAATCTCTCTACGACCGGACAGCGCTGGAAACCATCAGCCTGTTTTCGGGCGAATGGAGCGTGCGCAACCGGATGGACCGATCTGTCGGGAACCACCGGTGAGGACGTTCACCTTATGCTGTACAGCCCTGCCGGAACCGCGATTACGGCGCAGGAACTCAAGTTGAACGATGACGTCGCCGGCGCAGTTTCATCTGATCCGGTCGTGACCGAGACCGATGATTGGTACAATATTGTCGTGTACGCCGACCAGCGTAACGACGAAGGAGATATTTTCTGCCGGTCGATTTCAAACACGGGTGTGACTTCCTCCCACGACGTGCGCGTCAATCAGGATTCAGGGAGGAACCTGCAGTCCGATCCCGCTGTCGCGAGTTCGATCGGAAACGACCGCGCTCTGGTGGCCTGGGTGGACAGCCGCGATGTCAGCGGCATTCCGGGGCAACACATCTTCGGAAGGTTCTGCGATCACTGGGGAAATTTCACGGAAAACGAATTCATCATCTCCGATTCGAGTCAGACGGCGATAAAGTCCGATGTCGGCGCAGCTCTCGATCTGTCCAAGCGCGGCCTTGTAGCCTGGACAGATATGAGAAGCGGAGAGCCTCAGGTGTACGGAAGGTGGCTCAATTCGGATGGAACGACCGATGGTCCTGAGTTCGCGGTCTCCAACTCCGCGACCGACTCTGCCAATACCGACGTCAAGGTGGCTGTCGACGGCTCCGGGCGTTTCTATGTAATCTGGCTTGACTATGGCCTGGCCGAACCGACTGCCAAAGTACGGAGAATGTCCTACGGCGGCAGCGGCAGCCTTACTTTCGACTGGCAATCAGGCACCACCGATGTTCATATCGGTGCCCTTTCCGCCGGGATCGATCCTTCCGGAAACATTTCCCTGCTCTGGGTCAGCAGTGAATCGACGCCGAAGCTCTATCTTACTGTCCTGGGGAGCACAGGGACGGTGTTGCGCACGCCATTCGTGCTAACGGATACCGATGCCGCGCTGCCAACCAACCCGGCGGTGGCAGTCGGGGAGCATGGCTACGTCAGCGCAACCTGGGTGGATCGTCGCCTTGGAAAGCGCGCTGTCTACTATCAGATACTGGATAACTCGTATCAGCTGATCGATGTCAACCAACCGGTTTCTTCGGGCAGTCCCGAAGTCATGAAAACACCGGCCACTTCGGTTCAGTACGGGCGGGCATGGTTTGCCTGGGCCGATTCCCGTTCCGATGGATTCAATATCTACGCGAACAACCTTGTCTATCTTCCAACCGATGCGAACGGCGGCGAGAACAATCTTCCTGAGTCTTTCAGCCTGGGACAGAACTATCCGAATCCATTCAATCCGACGACAGAAATCTCCTTTACTCTTCCGGCTCGAGCCAGGGTGTCTTTGGTGCTCTACAATATGTTAGGTCAGCAGGTGCGAACGCTCGTAGACGAGACCCTTCCGGCCGGTAGTCACAGCGTCAATTGGGACGGAAAGGACTATTCCGGTAAGTCGGTTGCCAGTGGTATCTACCTGTATCGCCTGGAAGCTGGTGACAAGGCGCAAACGAAGAAGATGGAATTGTTGAAGTAGCAATTTCAACGCGAATGAGAAGATTGAGGGATCGATGCAAGTCGGTCCTTTTTTATTGAGGGGTAAACAAGGCGATGAAGTCGAGAAAGAAGTGCGCGATAATGCACGGCCAGATTGACCTGGTCCGGACGTAGACGAGTCCGAACATGACTCCAAGAACCGAGAGCACAATCATATTGGGGGGGCCCTGATAGCCGTGACTGGCGCCGAATGCAAGTGACGACACGAGTACCGGGATCAACCAGCCGCGCAGCTTGCCGGTGAGGCGAAGGCGCGTTATCACGTAACCGCGGAAAGCCGTTTCTTCGCAGAAGCCCGCCGTGAAAGCAACAAACACCCAGGTGATCTTGCCGGACAGAGTTTGTGGAAGCAGCATGCCGACCTCGCCGGAGACCGGATAATTCAGAATCTCCAGAAGTTTTGCGATGCCGCTAGCGACGAGAAATAACGACAGCAGCAAAGCTCCACCCCAGAAGAAATCGACGACCCTGATTTTCTTCAGGCCAATTCCCTGCAATCCGGTTTTCTCACGGTGGGTTGCGAGGACGAGCAGCAGGAATACCGTCCATTGTAGAAGCATGGTGGAGAGGTAGACGATCATCCTGAGCGTATTGTCGAGATTCTTCAGGATTGCGGTTGGGTCGCCGCCTAAGTACCCCTGCGCCGGATAGAGGATTACGATAACGAACAGGGCGAGATAAGTAAGCTTGGATGTCCGGTAGCCGTTGTTTCCGTATTCATCCTTAACCTGGGCGATATCGGGACGGTCCGGGACGGGGGCCTGATAGACGGGGGTTCTGTCGAAATGCTGTTCTTCCATGCTCGCTTTCGAATACAGTTGCGGGGCTGCCGTTAGTTTCCATTGTCGGACAATTGCCGCCGCACCTTCACCAACACCGGAGAAGGCCGCTCCGGCTCATTTGCGGATTCATACGTGAGTCACGTGATATTGGGTTCATGCCGGGCAACTCAATGTAAGCGAACCCCTTGTGGTAGTCAAGCGGCTCCCGTCAATTTATCCTGCGGCGGAAGGAGGATGAATGTCTGACAGCAGAATCATATACCAGAACTGGATAGTAGAACTCGGTCATGACCCCGATATCCCGGTCTACATGTCCGGCAAAAGTTCTGTCGACAGCCGGATTGCTGACAAAGTCAGATCGGCGATGACCAGGCTGACCGAAGAGGAGCGGGAATTCATCGCTCGTTTTTACTTCATGGGTCAGACCTACCAGGACCTGAGCAAGGCAACCGGCCGAGCAGAACACAAGCTTAGTTCTCTTCACAAAAGAAGCATCCGCAAGATCCGAAGGCTGCTGGCTGACTATGTCAGGAGTGAATTCGGACTCTCTTCGGAAGGTTTTCGCCCTTGTTCACTCTGTTCCTCGGAGCACCTGAACGAGATCAACGAGCTTATCCGGAATCGTGACAGAACTGCGACCTGGCGAGGAGTAATGCGGGAACTGAACGAACGGTTCGGCATTCGTGTGCGCACACCGCAATTACTGATCGGGCATGAAAGGTATCACATGATTTCAAACCAGCGACAAGAGGAGGCATAACTGATGGACGCACCGAAACAATCGACCAGAAAGACTCGGGGAGAACACTGCCTGAACATCTTCATCTCCTATGAATTGAAACAGCAGCTGAAAGCATTGGCCGACAAATACGACCGGACTATCTCCGATATCGTCCGGGCGGTGATACGTGTCGGTATTCCGATGATGGACGGGCTCTCCCAGGCCGAGGAGATCATGGTCCGCGAGTACATCAGCCTGTTCCGGAAACTTAGACAGGTAAAGTCTTTGAAAGAGATATAATTATGCAGCAGGGGCGGCGTCCGGACGGTTTCCGCGGCAGCCCGGGCAAAAGGTGAAGTGCGGTCAAAAAGTACTTGAGAAGGTTCGGCGATATGCGTATACTCAGGCCAACTTAAGTTCAATGTACGCTTATGTTTGATAAACAACGCACAATTCAGCGCAATACCGTCATGTCGGGAATAGGGTTACATACCGGCAATCCCTGCACCATGACATTCAAGCCTGCCGCCGAAGATACCGGAATCAGATTTGTCCGGGTAGATCTCCCGGGCGCCCCCTGGGTGCAGGCCGATATCGATCATGTAGTCGATATCTCCCGTGGCACGACACTGCAAAGCGGAGAGGCCCGTGTTCACACCGTTGAGCATGTGCTGGCGGCGTTCGCCGGACTTCAGCTCGACAACATGATTGTGGAACTCGATGGCAACGAGCCGCCGGTTGGTGACGGGTCGTCGAAACCGTACGTGGACAAGCTGCTTGAGGCGGGGATCGAGTCGCAGGATGCGGACAAGTTCTATCTCGAGATCGATACACCGATGGCGTATAGCGAGAAGGAACGGGGAGTCGATCTCGTGGTGGCACCTTCGGACGATCTCCGTATCACTTTTATGATCGACTACAAGAACCCGGCGCTCGGGACGCAGTACACGACGTTGGTCGATCTCGAAAAGGAGTTTGTCGATGAATTCGCGGCCGCCCGGACGTTCTGCTTCCTCTCGGAAGTAGAGATGCTCAAAGAGGCAGGTCTCATTAAGGGCGGCGGTCTGGATAACGCTGTCGTGATTTACGACTCGGACTTAGGACAGGTTGAAGTCGATCGGATTCGAAAGGCGCTCAATCTTAAGGACGAGGCATTTGTCGGCGAGACCGGTATTATCAATGATATCCCGTTAAGATTCTATAACGAACCGGTCCGACACAAGACGCTCGACTTGCTCGGCGACCTCTTCTTAATCGGTGCACCGTTCAAGGGCCATGTGCTTGCCGCCCGCTCCGGCCACAAGGCAAATGTCGAACTGGCCAAGCGGATGCGACAGCTCTATAAGAAGAAGAAAATTGCCGGCAAATATGCCGTGAAGAACAAAGGGATCTTCTTCGATATAAACGCCATTCTCAAGATCATGCCGCACCGCTATCCGTTCCTGTTGATCGATCGCATTCTGGATCTGGAGCCGGACAAGCGGGTCATTGCGATCAAGAATGTCACGATCAACGAACCGTTTTTCCAGGGGCATTTTCCCGATCATCCGATCATGCCGGGAGTGATGATTCTCGAAGCAATGGCCCAGGCCGGGGGCGTTCTCCTGTTGAACGCGATAGCCGAGCCGCAGAAGAAAGTAGTGTATTTCATGTCAATAGATAACGCAAAATTCCGCAAGCCGGTGCTTCCGGGCGACCAACTGAGATTCGAACTGGAGATGCACGCTTTCCGTCGCAACACGTGCAAAATGTCCGGTACTACGTTCGTGGATAACGATGTGGTCGCGAGCGCCGATTTTATGGCAATGGTAATAGACAGATGAGCAATATTCATCCCACCGCAATAGTATCTCCCAAAGCAGAACTTGATCCGTCAGTAAAAGTAGGCCCATACACGATAATCGAAGAAGACGTCACGATCGGCAAAGGGTCCGAGATCGTATCGTCCTCCCGCATCGCGGCCGGCGCCGTAATCGGTGAAAATGTCCGCGTGTTTCACGGCGCCGTGATCGGGACGGTCCCGCAGGATTTGAAATTCGGCGGCGAGAAGACCCGGGTTGTGATCGGCGATGGCACCACTGTCCGCGAGTACGCCACCATCAACCGCGGGACGGCCGCGCACGGCGAATCGAGTATCGGGAAGAACTGCTTTCTCATGGCTTACTCCCATGTAGCACACGACTGTATTATCGGTGACAACGTCATCATGGCAAACTCGGTGAATCTGGCGGGTCATATTGAAGTTGGCGATTATGCCATTCTCGGCGGCGTCCTTCCGGTGCACCAGTTCGTGAAAATCGGTGCTCATGCCATGATCGGCGGCGGCTACCGCGTCCAGCAGGATGTCTGCCCGTATGCGCTGGTGGCGGGGTATCCCCTGAAGGTGGTCGGGATCAATGCTATCGGACTGAAGCGTCGGGGATTCAAGCTCGAGACGGTAAGAACCCTGGAGCAAGTCTTCAAGATTCTGTTCTTCAGCAAATTGAACACCTCGCAGGCGGTCGAGCGAATTCACAATGAGATGGAGATTATCCCCGAGGTTCAGGAGATTCTGAGCTTCCTGGATCGGTCCAACCGCGGTATAGTCAAGTAACCACCTCCATTCGAATCAGCGAGAATACGGGCACTCCTGACGCGGAGTACCGTTTCACTTATTGTGATATCTGTCTGACGTTTTATTGATAAGAAAGAGGAATCTGACCATGCTGACAAAAGAAAATGCAATACTCGTAGTAGTCGATATTCAAGGTAAGCTTGCGACCCTCATGTACGAGAAGGACCGGCTCTACACCAGCGTCAATCGTATGATCGAAGGAGCCCGCGTGCTGGATATCCCGATCATCTGGACCGAACAGCTCCCGGACAAACTTGGCGTCACCGATCCCGAAATCTCCGCCCATTTAAGCGACATGAAACCGCTCGTCAAGAAGACCTTCAGCTGCTGCGGCGATCCTGCGTTCATGGACAAGATCCGTTCACTCAACCGACGCCAGATTCTCCTGACCGGTATTGAGACCCATATCTGCGTCTATCAGACGGCGGCAGACCTGCTCAAAGCCGGATACGAGGTCTATCTGGTACGTGACGCCGTATCTTCGCGAATCCCCGACAACTATTCACTCGGCGTCGATCGGATCAAGGAACTGGGAGCGACGCTGACCAGCGTCGAGATGTCCCTCTTCGAGATGATGAAAGTGGCCGAAGGAGATCAGTTCAAGCAGGTCGTCAAGCTGCTCAAGTAAACAGACACAAAAGGCAAAAGAGAAGAGGTGTCAACCGAAAGGCTGACACCTCTTTTGATATCCGAATCCGGGAGCTACCAGATGACAACGCGCGATGAATCCGCACGTACCATTGCGTCTCCGGAAGAACAATTGAAGGCCTTCTGAAATTCTTTCAGGTCCGACAGCGGGCCGTTAACGCGGAACATTGAAGGGGAGTGCGGATCGGTGTTGATCTGCAATTTCATCTCCTGGGGGCGTTGATTCGTTCGCCAGGTCTGGGCCCAGGCGAGAAAGAACCGCTGTTCCGGCGTGAAGCCATCGATCTTCGTACGGGGTCCGTCACCAAGAACCGATTCAAGAGCGTAGTAGGAAATAGTGACTCCGCCAAGATCGGCGATATTCTCTCCGAGCGTAAGCTGCCCGTTGATGTGCATGCTGTCGACGGCGACGTACGAATCGAACTGCTTGACCAATCTCTCGGTATGACTCTCGAACTTCTTTTTGTCGGCGTCGGTCCACCAGTTCTCGAGGTTCCCCTTGGCGTCAAACTGTCTCCCCTCGTCATCGTATCCATGCGTTAGTTCATGGCCGATCACGCAGCCGATCGAGCCGTAGTTGACGGCGTCATCCGCTTTGGGATCGAAAAACGGAGGCTGGAGGATAGCGGCCGGGAAGACCACTTCGTTCATGAGCGGGTTGTAGTAAGCGTTGACCGTCTGCGGGTTCATTCCCCACTCGGTGCGGTCGACCGGCTTGCCGATCTTGTTGAAATTGCGTCGGGTCTCGAATTCGACTGCCCGGCGGATATTACCGAAGAACGACTTTCGGTCGATATCGAGCTTTGAATAATCGCGCCATTTGTCCGGATAGCCGATCTTTTCGTTCAGCGCGTTGAACTTGTCGAGCGCCTTCTGCTTGGTCGAGTCGCTCATCCAGGTGAGGTTGGTCAGGCGAACTTTGAGGGAGGCGCGAAGATGGTTGACCAGGTCAAGAGCCTTTGCTTTCGCCTCGGGTGAAAACGCCTTCTGGACAAACAACTGACCAAGAGCTTCGCCCAGATACCGATTCTCCTTGCTCAGCACGCGCTTCCAGCGCGGACGAAGTTCTTTCGCGCCGGTGAGGATAGTGCCGCCGAATGCGAAGTCTTCGTTTACAAAAGGCGAACTCAGGTTGGGCGCCGCGTTGTCCAGAATATGCCAGCGCATGTACGGCTTCCAGTCCTCGACCGGCATATTGGCGATCAGCGAGTCCATCGTGTTGAAGAATTTCGGATGGGCGTACGAGAAGCTCGTGATCTGCGGAAGACCGATATCCTGGAAATAGGTGGTCCAGGAGAAATGCGGCGTCTTGGCGTCGGCGTCCTTAACGGTCATTACATTGTAATATGAGTTCGGGTCGCGCAGCTCAACATTGGTTAACGATGCTTCGGCCAGTTTCGTCTCGATCGACATAATCTGCTGAGCATCACTCTTGGACTTCATCTCACTTTCGCCGAGCAGCTGGAGCATTTTGGCAATATGATCGACGTACTCTTCACGGATCTTCTGTGACTCCGAGTCGGTCTTGGTGTAATAGTCCCGATCGGGCAGACCGAGACCGCCCTGAGTTGCGTAAGCAATTGTCTGCTCGCTGTTTTTCATGTCCTGCTCGGCGCCGATATCGAACACCACGCCAATGCCCAACTCGTGGTAGTGGGCAATCAGCTTCTCGAGATCCTGCGGAGTCTTGATCGCGTCGATCATCTTGAGATCGGCATCCAGCGGACTGGCGCCAAGTTTGTCGATCGTCGTCGTATCCATGGCTGTGTAATAGAAGTCACCAACCTTCTGTCTCACCGACCCCGGTTTCAAATTGGGATCGGCCGACGATTCTTCGAGAATCTTCTTCAGAATGTCCGAGTTGCGGTCGTATATTTCGTTCCACACGCTCCAGCTTGAGTAGGCGGCGGGAATCGGATTCGTTTTCAGCCAATTGCCGTTCGCGTACATATAGAAGTTTTCGCAGGGGCTGTAGCTCGTGTCCATATTGGCGCGGTCGAGACCGTGACTGTTGGTTTCTGCGAGTGCGGACATTCCGAGCGTGAGTGCCAGCACGGTGGCCAGAGCCACCCCCTTCAAAAGACGATTCATAAATCTTCTCCTCATCAGACCCAGCCGGGTCTTGTGAACTCTTGCGCTAATTTAAGTTTATATCTTTCCAAAGGTTGTACGCATCATTCGGGCGGTGGTTTCGCACTGCGTCGGAGCCTGCTAATATATGTTTCGTCAATGTGGATGTCAACTGTCTCGATTATTCAATGCGATAATGGGCTCAAATCGGCTGCCGGAGAATATCCTTTTTTCTGCCGCTCTGACCTGTTATCTTATCTGCCAAAACGCTGGAAAGTGATTACAGGAAAAAGAGATAAAGAGCGATGGGAAAAATCAAGACCGCAGTAGTCGGGGTAGGGTCACTTGGTCGGCATCATCTTCGATGGATGTCGCAACTGGAGCAATCTGACCTTGTTGGTCTCTACGACACCGATTCTGAAAAAGCGGAAAAATATGCCTCTGAGTACAAGATCAGATCTTTCAAGTCGCTAAGTGAACTGGCCGAAGAGGCGCAGGCGGTATCGATTGTCGTTCCGACAACAGTGCACTACGACATCGCTTCAGAGCTTATCGACAGCGGCATTCACTGTTTGATTGAGAAACCTGTGACCTTGAATGTACAACAGGCGCACGATCTCCAGCAGCGGGCGAAATCAAAAGGGGTCAAAGTCACGGTTGGTCAAATCGAAAGTTTTAATCCGGCCGTGCTGGCCCTGTCCGGATACGACATACAACCTTCGTTCATAGAGTGTCATCGTCTGGCCGCTTTTGATCCGAGGGGAACGGATGTTGCGGTCGTTCTCGATCTGATGATTCACGACATCGATCTGGTTTTGAACTTCATCAAAGCAAAGATTGTCGATATCCATGCGTCGGCTGTCGCGGTCGTGTCCGAACAAGTCGACATCGCCAACGCCCGTCTCACTTTCGAGAACGGTGCTGTTGCCAATCTTACTTCCTCGCGCATATCGCTCAATCCGATGCGCAAGCTCCGGATCTTTCAGCGCTCCGGTTACTATTCGCTCGACCTCGCCAAGAAACAGGCTGATATCTATCGGTTGGCCGGTGATGGAAACGAGTCCGAGGGATTCCGCTTGCCGCTCGGGAAGTCGGGGAAAGATATCATCTACGTGAAGAAAGAAGATACCGGACAAGATATGCTGGGTAAGGAAATCGAAACTTTTCTGACGGCTGTGCTCGAAGACCGGCCGGTTGCGGTAACAGTTGAGCGCGCCACCGAGGCACTTCGAGTCGCCCTGGAAATCGAACGAATCGGCAAGGAATCGATCGCCCGTCTGGTGGCTTCGGAACATCAATAAATGGGGAACGATTCATTCTTCCTGTCTGCCGGTGACCTATCCGGTGACAACGCCGCATCGCGGCTGGTCGCCGAACTCCGCCGAATCTATCCATCGATGGAGCTATTCGGTCTGGGCGGCGCGAAGCTCGGCCGCCTCGGTCAACAACAGTTGGCGAATCCCGAGGATCTGGCGGTGATAGGATTCTGGGAAGTGGCCAAACGGTTTCGCTATTTTGGCAGGCTTCTCAAACATGCGACTGAAATGATCAGGTCGAAACAGCCTCGGGCGGTGATTCTGGTAGACTACCCTGGATTCAATCTCAGACTGGCCGAGAGAATAAGATCGCTCGGGATTCCGATCATATACTACATCTCACCTCAGGTTTGGGCGTGGGGGAAGCGAAGAATCGAACAGATTCGAAAGCTCGTCGATCTTATGCTTGTCATTCTTCCGTTCGAAGAGACCTTTTACAGAGACCACGATGTGAACAGCCGGTTTGTCGGACACTATCTGCTTGAGGATATCCCCGACGAGTATATCGCGTCGACGCCTCCCGATTCGAACACGATGGCGATACTTCCCGGATCACGTCCTCAGGAAATCGAGCGAATGCTGCGACCAATGGCGCAGGCGGCCAAACTATTGAACGGGTCATGCGGCATGCAGTCGATAGTAGTCGGTATATCGGGCAAGTTCGACTACAAGACTTTTATTGCACCGTATCGATCGTCAGGCGTCGAACTGAGCTTCGAGGATTCACGGAGCATCATTAATAGATCCCGCTACGTCCTGACCAAGTCGGGAACGGCCACGCTTGAGACCGGTATTATCGGACGACCCATGGTCATCGTTTACAAAACCGGCTTTGTGACTTATCAGATCGCTCGTCGTCTGGTCAAAGTCGAATTAATTGGATTGGTCAATCTCGTACTTGGCTCGCATACCGTCCCGGAGTTGATTCAGGGGGAAGCATCTCCGGGAAGCATGGCCCGTGAGGTGCGGCGGCTCGTGGACGACCCGGAAGAATATTCCCGCATCCGCGGAGAACTCAATCGTGTGCCGTCGATACTCGGAGGTCCCGGAGCTTCGGCCCGAGCGGCCAACCTGATCTCGGAATTCTTGGACGGCAAATCATGATTTCCCTGATTTACAGATTAGTCGCGTTTCTCTTCTACTTGATCGCATATCCAATCGGACGATTGCGAGTCGCTCGGGGGAATCAGCTCTGGATTGGAAGACTCGGGTTGATTCGAAAGCAGGCGCCAATTGACGTATGGATGCACGCCGCTTCGGTCGGCGAAGCCAAGGTGATCTGTTCGCTCGTGGAGTATCTGCGGAAAAGCAGCCCGGATCTCAAGATCCACCTCACCACCATGACCTCGACCGGATTCGAGATGGCGAGCAAACAGTGTACGTCGAAAGGAGTTACCTTCTCCTATTTCCCGATAGACACTCCCGGCGCCGTCAAGAGAACGCTCGATGCATTGGAGCCTCGGATGATTGTAGTAGCTGAGACGGAAATCTGGCCCTGCCTCGTCCGCTCGGCGTACCGCCGGGAGATCCCAATCGTGTTGGCCAACGCCCGGATGTCGGCGAAGGCGTTCAAGAGATACAAATACATTGCCGGATTTATGGCCCGGTTACTTCAAAAGTACGACCGATTCTTCTTCAAAACGACCGAAGATGCGGAGCGGTATCGGCAGTTCGGTGTTTCGGAGGCGCGGGGAGTCGTAGCAGGGGATATGAAGTTTGACGCGCCTATCCAGCCAAGAACCCCGGAATCTGTTGCCCGCATCCGAAAGACAGTGCAGGTTCCTGACGATGCATTCCTTATCGTAGCAGGCTCTACTCGTCCGGGGGAAGAGGCGTTGCTCCTCGACGTTTATCGCAGACTTCACGAAGAGATTCCGGATATCTATTTGATAATTGCCCCAAGACATATTGAGCGGTCCGATGAGATCCGTTCCCTTTTTGGCGACAAAGGTGTCGCGTATCGGACGTATGGTGATTCCGGGAATGGTGAGCACCTGATCCTTGTCGATCGACTCGGTCTCCTCAACGAGCTGTACCAGGCAGCTTCGATAAGTTTTGTCGGCGGGACGCTTGTCGATCTTGGCGGACACAACCTGCTGGAGCCGGTCTGGGCAGGCTCACCTGTTCTGTTCGGGCCATCGCTCGGCAATGTCGCCGAAGCGGCCGCGTACATACAGAGGCACAATTACGGCGGCTTAGTCAAAGATTCCGATGAGCTGTATTCGGTCTTGAAAAAAGCCGCCGACGGTGATATACTCTACGCTACAAAGAAAACCAGCAGTCCGGAGAACTCGGCGACAGCCGCGGCCGGCGATTATATCCTGTCCAGACTATCCCATGTTTGAGAAGCAGTGGAAACATATCATCCGTCGCGAAGGACTTTCTCTTTACGCTATTCCGGCTTTCTTCTTATGGATTGTCTCGCTTTTCTTTCGCCTCGGCTCGGCCATTTATAGAACCCGCAAACGACACCAGACCCGGATCGATATTCCGGTTGTGTGTATCGGCAACATAACGGTCGGCGGAACGGGAAAGACCCCTATGGTGGCATTCCTCGGCAGATTCCTCCTGAATGACGGTTTCAGAGTCGGCATCGTATCATCGGGATACGGACGGACTTCGCCGGAGCAAATCCTCGATCCCGGTTACAAAGTACGACAAATGGATTCATCGTCGACCGGAGACGAAGTCAGGCTGTTGGCAGAATTGTTGCCGGAGGCGATCTTCTCGGTCGCTGAGAAGAAAGTTGACGCGGCAAGTCATCTCGCCGGGGCAGGTGGGGTCGATGTTGTCATTGTCGATGACGGCTTCCAGCATTTTGAGCTGGCTCGCGATGTAGATATAGTTACTTACGATGGCGGGATCGAAGAACGGCTGCTCAAACCGTTTCCGTATGGCGTTCTTCGCGAACCGATGTCAGCCCTGAAGCGGGCCGATGTGATCGTTATAACCCGTTCCAAGTTTGTCCGCGACCTTCGCGATCTTCAGCAGGAGCTGAGAGCAATCAATCCCGAGGCAGACTGCTATTCGGCGAGCTTCTCGGCCGATCAGTTGATCGGGCGGGAGCAGACGATGAATGTGAAGTACCTCGAAGACAAGTCCGTCTTCCTGTTTGCCGGAGTCGGAAATTTCAGGACGCTCGAACGGCAGGTTACCGCGTTGTGCGGCGATCTCGATTTTGCCCTTGAGCTCGATGACCATCAACGGTATGACGATGCCCTGCTGCGACATATCAAGCAGATGGCGGACAAGCATGACTCCGATCTGATCCTCACTACCGGAAAAGACTGGGTCAAGCTCGGCAATTTTGACTTTGACCGCGAGATATACTATCTTAACCAGACAATTGATCTGGACCCCGGCGAGGAAAAGCTGATAGCTTATTTGCAAGAGAGACTCAACCTCAACAAGCAGACCAGTTAATGGAACAGCATTATGATTTTGTCGTAGTCGGCAGTGGAATCGCCGGCTTATTTTATTCTCTCAAGATCTCCGAACTGAATCCGGACGCACGCATAGCGATCATCACGAAAAAGGGCGAGACCGACACGAACACCAATCGGGCTCAGGGAGGTATTGCCGCCGTGCTCGCCAACACCGATTCATTCGAGAGCCATATCGCCGACACCCTTCGGACCGGCCAGGGGCTTTGTCATGAGCCGGTGGTTCGTCAGATTGTTGAAACCGGCCCGCGGGCGATCCAGGAGTTGATGGACTATGGTGTGCGCTTCACGCGACAGGGGGATGAATTGGAACTCGGACGCGAAGGCGGGCACTCGCACAAAAGAGTGATCCACGCCGCCGATTTCACCGGACGCGAGATTGAACGGGCCTTGCTCTCGGCCTGTCGAAGTAAGCCTGACAAGATTGATATCCTGCGAGACCATATCGCGTTGGACCTGATCACCTATCGGGTGGGGGATCGCGAAGTCTGTGCCGGGGTGTTCGTATTTTCCGAGAAGGACCGAACTTTTGATGCTTACTATTCGCCGGTAACCATGCTGGCGACCGGCGGACTCTGCCAGGTTTACTATCACAACACGAATCCGAAAATCGCTACCGGCGACGGTGTTGCGATTGCCTATCGGGCCGGCGTCTCGGTTGGCAATCTTGAGTTCATTCAGTTCCACCCCACTTCGCTCTATTCCCCCGGCCGCTGGCCGTTTCTGATTTCTGAAGCTGTGCGCGGCGAGGGGGGGAGATTGGTCTCCATCTCGGGCAAATACATTATGGAAGGTGCGCACGAACTGAAGGATCTTGCCCCGCGCGATGTGGTGGCAAGAGCGATTGACAAGGAACTGAAGGAGAGTGGCGAAGAGTTTGTCTATCTCGACATAAGTCACCTGAAGAAAGATTTTATCATCGAGCGATTCCCGACTATTTACAAAGAATGCCTCCGTCGCGGGTTTGACATTACCGAACGGCCTATCCCGGTCGTACCGGCCGCGCACTACTCCTGCGGTGGGGTGATCGCGAATATCCATGGAGAAACGGAGCTTCCGGGTCTATATACCGCCGGTGAGGTAGCGATGACCGGTATGCACGGCGCCAACCGGCTGGCCTCCAACTCTCTGCTCGAAGCTGTGGTGATGGCGCAACTCGCCGCCGAAGCTTCGACCGAGTACGGGCAAAAGATCGATCTCCCCGATTCGGTCACAATTGACAAGACCCTGTATTCATCGCTGCAATATCCGAGGGAAAAGATACTCATCGCGCACGACCGAAGGGAACTGGCGCGGGTGATGTCCGATTTTGTAGGTATCGTGCGTTCGGTTGACAGGCTCAAACTCGCGCTGGAGAAAGTGCGACAGATTAAGGCAGCCATCGAGCAGTATTACCTGGCCACACCGGCAACCTATCAGATAGTCGAGTTGCGCAATATGGCGACGGTCGCCGAGCTGATCGTGCAGTCCGGACTGATGCGCCTGGAGTCGAGAGGGTTGCACTACCTTGAAGATCATCCGAAAAGCGATGACGCCTATCTGAAAGATTCCATTATACCCGGCTCGGTTAGAGAGGAAAGACCTACGTGAGTGTGCACAACGAAATGATTCTGATCCTGGATTTCGGGTCTCAATACACCCAATTGATAGCGCGGCGGGTCCGCGAAGCCAAAGTCTACTGCGAGATAGCCCCGTGTACGGTGGATCTGGCGATTTATGAAGACAAGAACGTCAAAGGATATATCCTGTCAGGCGGTCCTTCGTCACTGAGCGATCCCGACGCTCCCCGTTTGCCAAAGTCGTTTTTCGACACCGATAAACCGGTGCTCGGAATCTGCTACGGTATGCAACTTCTTGCCGATGTCTTCTCGGGAAAGCTGGTGAAGTCGGAGCACCGCGAGTACGGACGAGCCCATTTCGACGTCATCGACGGATCGTCGTTGCTGTCGGGGGTTCCGTCGAAAAGTCAGGTCTGGATGTCACATGGCGACTCAATTGTGAAACTCCCCGAAGGGTTCGAAGTCCTCGGCTCGACAGATTCGCTCAAAGTGGCAGCAATCGCCAACAACTCACGGAGATTTTACGGCCTGCAGTTCCATCCGGAGGTTCATCACACGACCGAAGGCAGAAATATCATTAACAATTTCCTCTTCGAGATCTGTCAGCTCAAAGGAGACTGGACGACCGAATCATTTATCGAGAGTTCGATAGAGACTATTCGCCGAAAGGTCGGGGACTCCAAAGTCGTTCTCGGAATCTCCGGAGGTGTCGATTCGACCGTGACAGCACTGCTTCTCTCACGAGCGATAGGCGACAATCTGCACGCCGTTTTCGTAAACAACGGTCTCTTGCGGAAGAACGAGTTTGAGTTGGTAGTGGAGATGCTGAGCAAGCTGAATCTTAACCTGCACCCGGTCGATGCTTCGGATCTGTTCATGGATCGTCTCGCCGGAGCGACCGATCCGGAGAAGAAGCGGAAGATTATCGGCGGTACGTTTATAGATGTGTTCGAGAGCGAAGCAGATAAAATCGGAGATATAGAATTCCTTGCCCAGGGAACGCTTTATCCCGATGTCATCGAGTCGGTTTCCTTCAAGGGGCCCTCGGTTACCATCAAGTCGCACCACAATGTCGGCGGACTCAAAGACCGTATGAAGCTGAAGCTGGTCGAGCCGCTTAGAGAGCTGTTTAAGGATGAAGTGAGGGAGCTCGGACGGAAACTCGGACTGCCGAAACAGTTCATCGGTCGACATCCCTTTCCCGGTCCCGGGCTCGCCGTACGGATTCTTGGCGAGGTCACCCGGGAGCGATGCGATCTGCTTCGTGAGGTCGACCATATCTTCATCGAGGAGCTTCATGCGTCCGGAATTTATGACGATATCTGGCAGGCGTTTGTCGTCTTGTTGCCGGTGAGCGCGGTGGGCGTCATGGGAGACGAACGCACCTATGAGAATGTCGTCGCCCTTCGGGCAGTGACTTCGGTTGACGGTATGACGGCTGACTGGGCGAGAATCGACAATGACATCCTGGCCCATGTATCGAACCGAATAATCCGCAATGTCAAAGGTGTAAACAGGGTAACTTACGACATATCTTCCAAGCCGCCTGCTACTATCGAATGGGAGTAAGCGGGAGAATGGCGTCGTCCTTTTCACGATCCGAGCGGGCGCGGCGCATCCCGAGACCAAAGACCATGCTTGTGATTTTCGTTGTCATCGTAGGAGGAACTTTTGCGGCTTTCGCTGCCTTTCTCTATTTCTATCAAAAGAATCTGATATTCCATCCCTGGAAGGGGCTTGATGTCTCCGCCGATCTCCTTCAAACAGAGTACGAGAACGCTTACATCACCGTCGGCAATCACGAGAAAATCCACGGCTGGTATTTTCCGCCGCCCGAAGGATCCCCGAGACGAGTCGTGCTCTTCTGCCACGGCAACGCCGGCAATATCGGTAATCGTCTCGAGACCGCAGCCTTCTTCGTCAAGGAGAAGGTGGGCAGTCTGATGTTCGACTATCGGGGGTACGGTAACTCCGATGGCGAGCCGAGTGAACATAATGTGTATGCCGATGCCCGGGCGGCCTACGATTGGCTGATAGACGTGAAGGGATTTAAACCCGACGAGATTGTGCTGTTCGGCCGATCCCTTGGCGGAGCGGTAGCTATAGACCTTGCCTCCAAAGTCCCAAGTCGCGGATTGATCGTCGAGTCATCGTTTACCTCGGCGCTCGATGCCGGCAAAAGCCGGTTTCCCTTCATGCCGGTCAAACTGCTTATCAAGTATCATTTTGACTCAATCTCCAAGATCCGCAAGGTGCACTGCCCGGTTCTGGTGACTCACTCGCCTGATGATGAGTTCCTGCCCTACGAAATGGGGGAAAAGCTGTATGAGGCGGCCAACCAGCCCAAGCATTTCGTGGCGCTGGCCGGCGGGCATAATGACCGGGAATACCTGATGCGCGAGGACTATCAGGCAGCTTTCCGTAACATTTTGTACGGCAGCGAGTAAGTGAATTCCCCCGACTGTCTTGTCGGGTCACTATCGAACCAAAATCGATTGACTTATTCCGACCGAGGGCCTATTATACCGCTCTTAAAGATTTTGGCAGGAGTTACATGCTCGATACGACTAAAATGGCCGAATACGTAGGTCCGATCACCGCCGATCTGGAACTGTTTAATAGCAAGCTCAACGATTATCTGCAGGGAGATTCGCCTCTCATCACCTCGATTGCCCGGCACTTGCTTAAATCGCGGGGGAAACGGATGCGACCGATTTTCCTGTTCCTTTCCTCAAGGGCGGCAGACAATTATACTACTTTCTCCGTCGATGCGTCGCTGGCGATCGAGCTTATTCATACCGCGACACTGCTTCACGACGACGTGGTCGATGAATCGGAAATGCGCCGCGGTCTGGAGACGGTCAATGCCCAGTGGACCAACCTCATTTCCGTCCTGATGGGAGATTATCTCTTTGCCAAGGCTTTCCGGATTATGGTCGAGGCTGAGTCGATCGAATTGATGCGGGCGATATCCCGGGCGACCGAGCGGGTTGCGATCGGGGAATTGCGGCAGATTGAAGAAACGGGAAACTATGATCTGTCCGAGGACGAGTATATCTCTATTATCGCTGACAAAACAGCCTCCCTCTTTTCGGTCTCGTGCGAGACCGGTCCGATCCTCAAGCAGCGTGAGTCGAAACAGCGGCAGCAGTTTGCTCTGTTCGGAGAGAAAATCGGCACCGCTTTTCAAATCGCCGATGACCTTCTTGACTACGTGGGCGATGCCGAGCAGACCGGAAAGGAACCAGGCAACGATGTGATGACCGGCAAGGTCACACTCCCGCTTATCTACGCTCTGAAGAAGTCGAGCAAGTCGAGCCGTCAGGAAATGCTGAAACTTTTGCGCGACAATGACGATGATGCCTTCAGGAAAGTCCATGCCTTCGTCTCGGAGACCGGGGGAATCGACTATGCATATCGTAAGGCGTTCGATCTGAGCAGGCAGGGGTTGGAAGCCATCCCGGCGGTCAGCGATTCGGTCTACTTCCAGCGACTCGAGGACATGGTCAGATTCACCACTGCCAGGGTGTCGTGAGTCAATTCATACCAGACGATCTCGTTAGTTCACTTTCAAACTTCCCGGTTCCGAACGAGTATAACTGAATAATGCTTGGCCTCAAGGACATCTCACTCAATCTGCTTAGCGGGGAACAGCCGCTCGTCTGGATCGCCCTGCTGATTCTTGTCGGCCTCGGGATTTATCTGTACGTTCGTACCAACCCGCCCCTTCCGAAGTACTTGCGCATCATTCTCGGCTGCCTCCGGATAATCGCTATCCTTGCCTTGATCGTGGCGTTGCTGGAGCCGGTCGTAAGCTACACCAGGGAGTTTCAACGTCCCAAGAGAGTGACCGTCCTGCTGGATCAGTCTGCGAGCATGGACAAAGTTGAACTCAAGAAAGCGCGTAGCGCACGACGGGATTCGCTGCTCTCGTCAAGCGGATTCGCCCAGCTTAAGAGCCAGGCAGACTTATCAACTTATTACTTTGGCGGGAATCTTGCGGCCACCGCGGACAAGATCGACCGGGAGAAGACCTCGCTCGGCGATGCCATTTACGATCTCGAAAAACGAGAACTCGCCGCACCGGCCGATTACTGGCTGGTGATAAGCGATGGCAAATCCAACTCTGGCCGGGATCCGCTCAAGGCAGCTCGTACGAGCACGGCTCCAATTGTGACCGTGGATATATCCTCGGATGTCGGGAATTTCGATATCGGGATCGGCGACGTCCAATTCAATCCGGTCATGTTCGTTGGCCAGCCGAGCGAAATAAAACTGAAACTGAACTGGCATCATGCGAAAGGGAAGACGGTGGCGATCGAGCTGGTTGACTCCAACAAGGTGACGACTCAGGCAACCTTCCCGATCAATCAGGACGAAGGAATCGGCGATGTCACCCTCAAGTACCTGCCGACGAGCCCTGGCCAAAAGATCCTGCACATTAATATCCCGGCGCTGGAACATGAAGAAAACACCGGCAACAACCACCGCTCATTTTCCGTCAAAGTACTCAAAAGTCGTATACTGACGCTTATGGTGGCGGATCGTCCCGATTACGAAGTCGGATTTCTCAAGAGATTTCTCGACCACACGGACAAGTACGACGTCAAGCTGATCGTGACCGGAAAGCCGGCCGGTAACCTCGCCGGAAAATTTCCGGCCAAACAGGCAGAGTTGAATCGCTATGATCTGGTGATTCTGTACGACCCTGACCCGGCCGAACTTGAGCCCGAAAAAGATATCATCAAGTCGTATCTCGCGGACAAAGGGGGAGCGATCTGGGTCTTCCTCGGCAAGCAGTACTGCGACCGCGGACCGACCGATTGGTTCAACCGTCTTCTGCCCTTCTCCCAATCACATAAGCAATCACTGCTCACCCGGAGTTTTCGGGCCGAGCCGTCTGAGGGCAACCTGTTTCATCCTTCGATTCGCCTCGCCGACAACCAGACCTCGATTCGTCAGGTCTGGTCACAATTGCCGCCTTTCCAATCACTCGTTCTCTGCAACACAATTGATCCGTCGGCAACCGTATTGGCTTATGCTTCGATCGCTACCGCCGACGACAACAAGATCCCCGTCCTTGGGTATCGGAGGTTCGGACCCGGCAAGCTGTTCGCTTCGACGGCGCTTCCGTTCTGGACCTGGGGATTCGTCAACATGGGATTCGGCGAAGATGCCAGCAACTACGGCAAGTTTGTCGAAGGTACGGCAAGTTGGCTGACCGTCAGTGATGATCTCGATCCGATGCGAATCGTACCCGAACGAGAGGTCTATCATCGGGGCGAAGTAGTCAGTTTCGATGGTTTCGCCTTCGATCAGGGCTTCAGACCGATCCCGGGCGTAACCGGCACGGTCAGGCTTCAATCGACATCCGGTTCGGAGCAGTACGAGACCGATCTTATCGCCCAGGGGGAAGGGAAGTATCGGGCGAATCTCAACAATGTCGCCCCGGGCGAGTACACGTTCTCCGGCAATTTTCAAAAGGACGGTCAGATCCTGAAGAAAGCGTCGGGTAAGCTGGTTGTCGAAGCATTCTCTCTTGAGGAATTCGATCAGAGCGGCGATCCGGCCAATCTTCAGGCGATCGCGCGTCTGTCGGGAGGCAGTTATTTCAGCTTCCGGGATTTTGACAAGGCGCTGGCAACGATAAATTCAGAACCGGTCAAAGTGAACGAGACGAGTGAACTGGTGGTGTGGAACAAGCCGTGGCTTCTTCTCATCTTCATCATTGCAATTTCGGGGGAGTGGCTGGTGCGTAAGGTGAACCAGCTCTTATGACTGAACTTCGGACGGGCCGTACTCCTTAATCAGCTTCGGAATATCTATCTTCTTACCGAGGGCGATTTTCTCGTTACCGAGTCTCTCAACTATTGCCTGAATACGCTCGGTGCATTTGAGAATCTGGACTACATAGTCGCGCTGTTCAGGAGTCATGTTGTCCTGTTCTTCGATAAGAAACTCGCAATATCCGACAATACCGGCCAGCGGATTGTTGATATCATGATTTAGCGTTAGGCATCGGGCGATAAACGGCTTCAATTCCTCAAAAGTTGCCAGTTCGGAATTCGTGTCGCTCGAAGTTTTGGTCAAATCAGTTGCTGTCATGTGAATTGCCCCATAGGTTTCCTATACTCATTCTCCTGATACTATCGGCAGAGTTTGGTTGAATATGAAGCGGGCTCTTTCATTCTTTCCTCTTCATCCACGACAAATCAGTTGACCTTCGCCTTTGGGTGCTGTTTTTTACGGTTTTTACAGATTGGAGTAACTGAATATGAGAATAGCGGTTATCGGCGCCGGGCTGATGGGCCGGGCGGCCGCCTACGATCTGGCGAGAGTCGAGAACGTGGAACAGGTGGGGCTCTTCGATATCGATGAAACTCTTGCCCGCGATATGGCCACGAAATTCGGAAACAATAAGACTTTTCCATCGAGGCTTGACGCCGGCGATGAACGTGCGGTAGCATACGCGCTGCAAAATTACGACGCGGCCGTCTCATGCGTAACCTACCGATACAACCCGGTTATCACCCGAGCGGCAATCGAATCAGAGTGTCACCTGGTTGACCTCGGTGGCAATAACGATGTCGTAAAGAGCCAGCTTGAGATGAACGCCGATGCCGAAAAAGCGGGGGTCGTCATCATTCCCGACTGCGGACTGGCCCCGGGTATGGTGTCGCTGCTTGTGGCCGACGGTATCGGCAAACTCGAAACGACGAAAACCGTATCGATAAGAGTCGGTGGATTGCCCCAGTCTCCACGGCCGCCTCTCAATTACCAGATGGTCTTCTCGGCCGAAGGTCTCATAAACGAGTACTGGGAATCGTGCGTTATTCTCGAAGAAGGCAAGAGAAAGATCGTGCATCCCATGACCGGTCTGGAGTCGCTCAAGTTCGACGGCGTCGGAGACCTTGAAGCATTCTACACTTCGGGCGGGACCTCCACACTTCCCGACAGCTACTTCGGCAAAGTCGAGAATCTCGACTACAAGACGATCCGTTATCCGGGACATTGTCAACTGTTCAAGACGATGCTCGAGATCGGCCTGGCCTCCAGACAGAAGCTCGACGTTGACGGACAGATGGTGGAGCCGCGCTCGTTGTTCAAGGCCGTGCTCGATCGCAATCTCAGTTACGGCGGGCTCGACATGGTGCTGGTCAGAGTGACAATCGAGGGAACCCGGTCCGGTGCGGAGAAATCGATTGTGTATGAAATTCTCGATCGACAGGATGCCAAGAGCGGACTCACTGCGATGATGCGCACAACCGCGTTCCCTGCGGCGATTATTGCGTGGATGGCGGCCGACGGTCAGATTACCGAACGAGGATGTAAACCGCAGGAGATTGCCGTGAAACCGTCGCTCTTCATCCCGCAGCTCAAGAAACGCGGAATAAATCTGACGATTACCGAGCAGTAGTCTTTACCAGAGGTTGGCGGGAAAGGTGATGCTTAGCTTGGCGGTGTTTCCGGGATACACGGTCGTCTTGTAAGTCACCGTATCGGCATCGGGCAGGTATATTGCGCGAACGGTGTGCTGCCCGATCGGGATGTTGCTGAAACTGAATTGACCGTCGGCACCGGGATTGACCGTGACCGTTGCCAACCCGCCCGATCCGTTTGGATAAATCAAGCTCAACCGCAGAGAATCGACGTAGGTTGCACCCGGGGTGCGGTTCGCCGCATCGACAATGTATCCGCTTACGGTGTTGTTTAGCAGCTCGGCGCTGTTTGCAGCAATCCGTTTCTCGATCGTACTCCCCGATCCGGTTGAACGGATGAGAGTGCCGGTGTAGGTATAATCGACATTCCATCCGTCTTTGCGGAAATCTCCGGACGACGCACCGGCTGCCAGGTAGGGACCGTTCCAGGTTGAATACCCGCCGGGATTGCTCATGAGCGCGTCGAGGTTCGCGGGGAGCGCACCCACATCACCGACATAGCCAAAATCGGTACGACTCCCGTTTGAGTACGTCGATGGATTCCCGACGATGGCACAGGCGATGTTGTCCATCTCCTGCTTGGTAGCTTCGTATCTCGACGACTCAATTGTCGCAGACATCTTTCTGAGCGCAAGGGTGGCTATGATTCCGGTGATCACGATCGTGAGTACCAGTTCGATGAGCGTGAACCCGCTGCTATTTCGTTTCAAGTTGCGCATCAATTGCAGCTCCCGGTGTTGAACGTCAAGACACTGCCATCGGAAAAGGTCACGGTCAGATCGACGCCGCTCATATTCACCTTGGATCCCCCGCCGTTGGAAGTGTTGGACCGAAAATCAGTAATCTGAACCACCACGGTCCCGCCCGCAATTACCGTACGCGGCGAGTTGAAGTCAGACAGGGTGCCGGAACCGGGACGCGGACTGTTAGCGTTAACGACCTGATGTCCATCGACATAGACCTTGTCGTAATAGGCGGTGGGTGAACCCCAGTCGAGCTGGATGCTGCTTAGGTCAATATCCGAACCGGAGGTGTTGGTGATCTGGAATCGTAAATTATGACACTGATTGCCGTATATGTACGCTGACCCGGTGACAAATACCAACGAACCAACGGTGCTCCCTCCGCCCGTAGGCGCAGTCCAGACATCGGCGGGCAGATAGTAAGTCCCATAGACCGAAGCGCGGGGATCGACCGAAACAAACTTGTCCAGGGTGTCATGGGTCGGCTGATAGACGACCGTCAACGGATGATTTCCAATCGGAATCGAGTCGAAAGCGAAATACCCTCCGATATCCGGAGTTACGGTCTTTACCGAAGTGCCTCCTGTTCCGTTCGGAATGGACAGGAAGACAACGAGGGAATCTTTATAGTCCGCACCGGGTGGGGTACCGTCGCGATCGAGAATATTCCCTGCGACCCGGTTCCGGGTCAGATCTGAGGTCGCGTTAGCTATCTTGCGCACGATACTTGATCCCGATCCGCTTGAAGTGATGTTCACTCCGCTGTAGCTATAGGCAGCGCCCCAGGCATCCTGCTTATAGTCGGCCGTAATCTGTTCGAACCGGCGTTTGATATACGGCCCGTTCCAGGTCGAATACCCTCCCGGATTACTGACCAGTGCGTCGAGATTAGGAGGCATCGCACCGACGTCCCCGACATAGCCAAAGTCCGACCGCACGCCGTTGTTTTCGAGGGTTGGATTGCCCGCGATAGCGTACGCCAGATCATCGAGCTCATGTTTCGTTTCTTCGATGCGTCCAGTTTCGGAGATAGTGAAGACCGATCTGATCGCGATCGTGGCAAGAATCCCGGCGATGATCACCACAATCACCACTTCGATAAGCGTGAACCCATGTCGATCTTGTAGTCTCATCCCGAGATTCTCCTACGGCGTCACCGGCGTTCCTTCGATTACGAAGGTCGAAGGACTGCTCTGGTTGTTGTATTGGGTGGCGATCCAGGTAGCCGAACGGGCGGATTTGGAAATACGCATCTCGTCGATTTTGCCGCGATAGTATGCGTCGTTCCACCCGGCATTCAGACCAAGGCCGAGGTCGTAGTTGCTGCTGTACGGATCAAGGTTGCTGGAGTAACTGTAACTCCGGTCCTGGGCGCCATCGATATAGGTAATCACCTGCGTGCCGTTGTAGACACAGGCGACATGGTGCCAGTTGCTCATGAACCAGCCGGCCGGATGACCGAAGCGAAACCCTGTCTGCCAGCTCCCGTTGTAGAAGACACAGTAAGGCGTGCCACCTCCACGGATCTCCCACAAGGCGTAATTCGTCCCCCGCTCCAGGAGATTCTGGTTTCCGTTCGAGCTGCCGAGGTTCATCCACGATTCCATCGTGATCTGCTTCCCCGTTACGGTGACGCCGGTGTGATTGATGTTGACGTAGTCATTGTTCCCGTCGAAATCGAGACAATTGCCGATCTGCCCTGTCACCAGGTCGCCCGGGGTCATGTTGCCGTAGGAACTGCCGTCGTTGTTGTTGCTGGTGGCATCGATCATCTGCGGCGCCGACCCGGAAGGATCCTCGTCCATGTGTTGAATTACCACGTAATTCGTGTCCCAGACCGCTTCGGAACCGTACATATCCGAAGGGGCAGGCTGCGTTTTGCCCGGGCTGTTGTACCAGACCCAGATCGGTGTGTTCGAGGAGGATGATACGTACGGCACGTTCACCCAGATCTGCACCCTCGCGAGCGATGGATTTGAGTTGATGGTGAAGGTCACGATCTGGCAGGCAAGGTGGTTCGCTCCGGCGTCATCGCTCGTGAACATGATATCGCCGCCGCCCGCCTCGGCGTGATACGACCCGCCGGCATCGACCATCTCCGACGGGAGGTTGACCTCGGTCAGCAGCACCGGGAAGTAGGTCAGGTCTCCGGGCACCTGCGCCGCCTGTATGAGCAACTCGCATTTTCGACCCCATTCGGAGCCGGTTGATCCGCCTGAGAAGTACGATCCGGCAAACTTGTACGTCTTGGCGTCCTTGTTTCGGGGAAGAACTATCATCTGGCGGTTAAGGGTGTCAGCATCGGGTGTGTAGATGACATAAAGCTGGTGCTTCCCCGCAGGCATATTGGCGAAACTGAATTGTCCTGATGAGTCAGGGTGCACACTTCGCACAGTGGTGCCTCCGGAGCCGTTCGGAACAACCACCCGGACCAGGACGGAGTCCATGTAGACGATCCCCGGCACGGAGTCGCTCGCATCTTTGATAAAGCCGGTTACTGTATTGTTCAGATAGTCCGAGGTGGCATCGGCGAGTTTCTTTACAATCGAGCTTCCGCTGCCGGTCGAGGTGATTGTGTTGCCACCCGAATAGGCGTACGGCTTGCCCCAGGAATCGAGTTTGTAGTCGGAGGTGTCCTGAGTGAAGCGATCCGGAAGGTACGGTCCGTTCCAGGTTGAGTACGACCCCGGATTCGTGACGAGGGCGGCAAGGTTGGGGGGGAATGCGCCGACATCGCCGACATAGCCGAAATCAGACCGCTCTCCGCCCGACATGACTTCCGGATCGCCTACAATCGCGTCCGAAAGTGCTTCCATCTCCCGTTCGGTGATAATCTTGCGGCTGTCCTTCAAACTCGAGGTGAGCGATTGAATAGCAATCGCCGCCAGTATGCCGACTATGATGATCAGCGCCGTCAGCTCAATCAGGCTGAAGCCGGCCTGGCCGTCGAAGATGTGTCTACCAGTATTTCTCATGGAAGACCATCTCCGTGTAGAAGCTTTCGCCGGGGTTTACCGTCACCTGACGTTTGAGGGTGTCTCCTTCGGGCGTGTAGATGACGTTCAGCATTTGTCGGCCCATAGGCACACCGCTGAAACTTACCGACCCGCCGGACGAAGGATGCGCCGTGGCTGTGGTTGTGCCTCCGGCCCCGTTCGGATAAGTGAGCGTCACCAGCACCGAGTCAGCGTAAGTTGGGCCGGGGGGGACGTTGCTGATGTCGAGTATCGTGAGCGTGACTGTGTTTGAAATGAGGTCGCTCACCGACGGTGCCAACTGGCGGGTGAGACTGCTTCCACTGCCGGTCGAGGAGATGACGTTCGTTCCGGTGTATGTATAAGCCTTGCCCCAGGCATCGTAGCGATATTCCGCCGGGTTGCTGCTTGTCGATGAATAGAAAGCGTCCCTGACGTAGGGCCCGTTCCAGGTGGCATATCCCGGATTGGTCACGAGCGCGTTGAGATTCGAAGGCAGTGCGCCTACATCCCCAACATAGCCGAAATCGGTCCGGTTACCACCCGACACGAGCGATGGATCACCGACGATCGCTTTGGCCAGGCGGTCCATCTCGCTGCGGGTCTCTTCGACGCGCGCGGTTTCGACCGAGTGCTTGAGTCCGGACACCGCTATCGACGCAAGTATGGCAATCAAGACGATTACCACCACCAATTCAATCAGCGAGTATCCGAAGCTTGTGTTAAGTTTATTCCAATTCATTTTAGCAGAACGGGTTATTCTGCATAGTTATCGGCATATTCAAGGCGGTGTTGAGCCGGCCATCCGGTCGGCAGACGCGGGGAAGGGAGACAAAAAAAGCCTGCCGGAGCAGGCTTCTGGTCAGTCTTTGAACAGGGGGGAGAGGGGACTCAGAAGGTGTCGTCGTCCCAGTCAGACTCTTTCTCAGGTATCCGAACGATCATGTCGGTGGAGATATGACACTGGCAGGCCAGGCGCGAGGTATCGGTCAGGTTCTCGGCTTCATCGAGCATGTCCATTTCGTCCTCGGTGACCTCGTTCAGTGAGTCGAAACCTTCTTCGACTATGATATGGCAGGTGGAGCAGGCACAGTTGCCGCCGCAGTTGTGATCGATCTGGATATTGTGATCGAGCGCGGCATCGAGAATAACCGTGCCTTCGTTTACTTCGACAGTTTTTCCCACTGGCAGGAAAGTGACCTTTGGCATCTCAGAATTCCTCATCCCTTATACATATTCTCCTGGGTAAAATAGAGAGTGAAGCCTCTACGAATCAAGCGTTTTTGCTTTCCTGAAGACGACCATATTGTCGTGCTCGTTACCGAACCGGACCGACCGGGCGAACGGCGCCAGGCGCCCCGTGATGAGCATGTATGCCCACGGGGGGACAATGGCCGACTGGCAGCCCCGGACGAGGACTTTCTTGTCCCTGTGGCTGGCCCAGTCATGCTCGTCTGCCTTCGCCAGAAATTTCTGCTCGAGGAAGAGGCCGTTGTCAAGGAAATCGGTCGGGTCGACAATATCGAACGCCATCGTCAGCAGCTGAAAGAAGTTCCGCAGCCGCACGAGCGGCGGGCGTTGGGATTTTCGAAATGGAAACCGCCTCCTAACATGCCGCCTTTAAAGTCAAGCACGCAGCCGTGGAGGTAGGTCATCGCCCGGTTGTCGATAAGGACCTGGAGACCGTCGTAGTCGAACAGGCTGTCGTTGTCGCTCTTCTCGGTGTCGAACGCCATGCTGTAGGACATGCCGGAGCAGCCGCCGGCGGCCACGCCGAGCCTAAGGTAGAGCTTTTCGTCCTTTTCCTGCTCCATCAGCCGCTTCACTTCGGCAATCGCCGGCGGGGTGATGGTCACGGTCTGGGTATTGTCGGTGGTTTCCGTATGTTCAGTCATCGTATTTTCTCCTCGTATGCTAACATTCCAATTTCATTGCCCGGTGAAAATTGTAAACAGGCCGATTTACTCTAAGTTCCAACATTTGTTTTGACATTCCATAGGAATTACGCAATATTGGAGACCTTTATTGAACCGTTTAACGAAAAATCCATGAGGGCAGAGACCGGTTCGCTCGGGGAAAATATGAAAATTTTCCCTTTTGTCAATTTTTTTATGGACTAAGTGTATCTTTTTTCGTATAATGAGGACAACGTGGAAGAAAAAGGAAACAATACAATCTATAACCAACTACTAAGCATGGGAATCGTCATATGAGACTGTCTCGAAAATCCGACTACGCGTTACGGGCCGTGCGTCATATCGCCACCCTTCCCAAAGGGAGATTGGGTTCGATCAACTCGGTCAGCGAAGCGGAAAATATTCCCAGAGAATTTCTCGCCAAAATCCTCAAGGACCTGACCCGGAGCGGCATTCTCGTTTCGTATCAGGGGGTGACCGGCGGATATCGTCTGTCCCGGCAGCCCAAAGATGTCAGCTTCCTGGAGGTGGTCGAAGCGATCGATGGTCCGATCCACCTGAACCTTTGTACGGAATCGGCCAACTGCCGTTGTGAGCAGTTTAATCGCTGTCAGATGAAAGACTTCTGGGGAGTACAGGAAAAAGTATTCAAGAAAGCGCTCGGTAAAGAGCATTTCGGCAAGTACAAGAAAACCACGACCCGTCGGTCGTAAGCTGATCTGATAAGTTCAGGGAGCCTCGTAGCAGTTACGGGGCTCTTTTCATTTGCACCCGCCGGTTTGTCATAGAGACAATAAAACCATGTCCCACCGTAAGATCGGACGATTTTCCCCCTTGTGCCGCGAAGCAAATCCGTATTATATTTGAAGTGTATCAGACATGAGGTTGCTTCGACGGCTTACGTCGAAACGAACCGTTCAACCGACATCTGTGTTCTCGAGTATGAAGAGCATAACAAAGGAGCTATCAAGTGACAGACTTTAACGATAAACAGTACAAAGTCAAGGTCGGCCTGGCGGAAATGCTTAAGGGAGGCGTCATCATGGACGTCACGACCGCCGATCAGGCAAAGATCGCCGAAGATGCCGGGGCGGCCGCCGTCATGGCGCTCGAACGGGTACCGTCGGACATCAGGGCCGAAGGGGGTGTGGCAAGGATGGCCGATCCGGACATTATCGAAAATATCAAGCGGTCGGTCACCATCCCGGTTATGGCCAAATGCCGGATCGGGCATATTGTCGAAGCCCGGGTGCTGGAGTCGCTCGAAGTTGACTTTATCGATGAATCCGAAGTGCTCACGCCGGCGGACAATCTGTATCACGTGAACAAATGGCCGTTCAAAGTTCCATTTGTCTGCGGCTGCCGGAATCTCGGCGAAGCTCTGCGCAGGATTTCCGAAGGTGCGGCAATGATCCGCACGAAGGGTGAAGCCGGGACGGGGGATGTCTCCGAAGCGGTGAAGCATCTGCGCGAGATCGGTGCGGCGATGAAACATCTGACGATTATGAGCGAGGAAGAGCTGTACGGCGCCGCGAAAGAGCATCGGGTGTCGATCGAACTTGTGCGTATCGTTGCCAAGACCGGGAAGCTGCCGGTGCCGAATTTCGCTGCAGGCGGTGTGGCTACGCCGGCCGATGCCGCGTTGTGCATGGAGCTTGGCGCCGAAGCGGTCTTTGTCGGGTCGGGGATCTTCAAGTCCGACAACCCGGCGAAGCGGGCGAAAGCGATCGTTGCTGCCACGACTCACTGGCAGGATGCATCGATCATTGCCGAGCACTCACGCGGTTTGGGCAAAGCGATGAGCGGTATCCAGGCTGCCTCGATCGCCGAGGAGCATCTTCTCCAGACGCGGTAGACGCGGTTAACAGGATCACATTTCGCACCCACCTTCACAAGAGGGTGGGTGTTTTTGTTTGAGTGGAGAATATAAATCAGCTATTTGAATGTCGCTTCACTTTCGGCGACAATGATCTCCAGCTTGTCCAATTGGCGACGGCAGAAGTCAATGACATCCTGCTCACCTAATTCGGGGAAGGACCAAGCCACTAGTCTAGAGCCTCGTGATTCCGCATGCTCGGGCGACGGCTGTTCGACCCTCACGGGAAATTCGTCAGCCGCTCTGTGGAACTGGATTGTATTGGAGATTCCCGATGTAGCTGTCGTCTGCGTAGTTATCGGCGATTCGTGTATAGACTGATCCCTCTTGCGGACGAGGAAGGCAAGTTCTTCATCCCGAACCCAGAGTTTCATCTTGGCGTCTATCCATGCCGCAAAACTCGAGTTTTCTTGATGCTTGTATCGAAGAAAAAACTCGACGCTTCTTGCAGCTGAGAGAAAACTGTTCAGAAAGTACTTTCGATTGGGATCGAGCCCCCGATTTTCGCATAATAGCTCCAGGAAAAATCTGGCCTCCTCCAATTTGAAACGCACGGGATCAGGCATTGAGTAGTCTCCTGCATTTGTATTCTATTCTGCCATATTGGGGTGGTTCACTATTCCTCATCGAACAACGCGTTTATCAATGAAGCGATCGATTCGAATGTTGTCTTTGACGCGGGCAGTAACTTAGGCTCCAAAAGGTGAGACATCTCGTTACGAAGAAGAGTCGCACTTTCATATCTCCGCTCATCAGATGAATCTATAACGCCGTCGTTGACTAGGGTACGAATCACTTTCTTGAGCGGAGTGAATTGCGTTGTTGCATGGTGAATCATTAAATATCTATTTCTTAAACCGGATTCCGTAGAAAGAAGTAGGTAGTGCAGACAAACAGACAAGAAGTAGTACTCGAAGTACCCAAATACGAACAACTTCTTTGCCCCATTGAACACGGTCTTTACGCTTGTCGGTACCGGAGGAATAAGCTGTATGCCACCAACCGCGATTTGAAAATCGGTGAGCATCAAAGCTCTCAGCTGACCGTTGGGCATTCTTTCCTTAGTCATATCTACTTGCGGATCAATCCTGAGGAGTTGGTCCTCGGTGGCAATATCATCCTCGGGAAGCGAGTACTTGACCTTGTAGTAGTCGTATGGCCTTATCATCGGAATTCCCTCCTTGCCCGTGACCGTTGGCAGGGTATGTCTGCAAGTCGCGCCCCGATTTGTCATTGTATCGGACGAAGGGCAATCTTCGCTATTGTGTACATAGTCGTTGCCAGCAGAGGTACTAACTTCTCCCGAGTA
>CAZFOY010000043.1:0-31667 GCA_964520865.1 uncultured Ignavibacteriales bacterium
ACAACATGCACGATGCGGAGTTTTGTCTTTCTTCCCGGTATTTCCACTTCGATTGCCCGGACTGCGGGCCGCCTCTTATTCGCCATTTGATCCTCCTTAAGTCCGATACCCAAGATGCCGCATTTTCGGGCAGAGTTCAACGGACTTCTGGGACAGCCCGATCGGGGATCACGGCAAGGTCGTTACATCAAATAGTTCGTCCGAGAGCTGCGCCGACGGTCAGCGCGATCAAACCTAATCCGATCTGGGCAAACAGATTGAGAATTGCGGACAGCCACTCTGCGGAGCGTGCCAGCTGCCCGGTTTCAAGGATAAATGCCGAGAAAGTGGTAAACGCACCCATAAAGCCGATTAGCAGCATTGCCCGGATATCCCCCGATACCGGCCATCGATTCTCGAACAACGCCCAGAGAAGACCGGCCAGAAAACAGCCGAAGATATTGACTGTCATAGTGCCCCAGGGGAACGAGGGACCGGTTATTCGTTGAACGAGTCCGGCAATGCCGTAGCGTGCGAGCGTTCCGACCGCCCCCGCGAGTGCCAGCAGAAAGAGCTTTTGAATCACGAATGGAGTTCTCCTCTCCGAAAATGGTATCCCGACCCTGGCGCGGTTACAAAAATGCCCGCTTCACAGCGGGTCGTGAGCGACATTGCCGTAACTCCACCGCTGCCGAAGCATGTGCGGTAGGAGTCATCAGCCAGGTCGGGGCGATTTCTTCACGGGGGACTCCATCCCCTGTCAGTGTCCTTGGTGAATTTACGTTTGATTGCCTCGCAAGTCAACACGAAATCCGACTAAAGCAGTCCGTGATCCTGTACTTCTGCGTGCAAAGAAAAACCTCCGGTAACTCTCGAGACCGGAGGTCTTAAATGATAGGTTGGGAACGCTTTTGGGAGCTTGTCGCTCCAAATTCTATTTAATTATACTCAGGTCCGGCAGTAATGTTTCAGCGGAGAGCCAAATGATGCCGAGATTTTTGACCCGGAGCTTAATCTCTTGCGCTACAACCGGTCAATCGTTTAATTTGGTAAACTTTCGAAGAGCTAAGGACGTTTTCTCCCGGAGAGACCTATGGATTATAAAATCAGGACCAGAATTGCCCAAATACTTGTCGCCGACAACGTGCCGATCGACACCCATATCACCGTGCTCGGATTTGTCAGAACGATCCGCACCAGCAAAGAAGTTGCCTTTGTCGAGATCAACGATGGTTCCTGCATGGGCAATCTCCAGGCAGTCTTCAGCCAGCCCGAGCGGTTCGAAGTCCTTAATCGAATTCTCACCGGAGCATCGGTACGGATCACCGGAAAGCTGATCGCATCTCAGGGGAAAGGGCAGAAGTACGAGCTGGCGGCTGAGTCTATCGATCTTATCGGCGAAGCCGACTCGACTTACCCGTTGCAAAAGAAACGACACACCTTCGAGTTTCTTCGAGAGATCGCGCATCTGCGCCCGCGCACGAACACATTCGGCGCGGTGAATCGGATGCGATCACGGCTGTCATTTGCCATTCACAAATACTATCAGGATCGCGGCTTCTTCTACATTCACACGCCGATTATTTCCACTTCGGATTGCGAAGGCGCGGGTGATCTATTCCGCGTTTCGACGTTCGATTTGACCAAGGTACCGATGAAGGAAGGCAAAATCGACTGGGAGTCAGACTTCTTCGACGCCGAAGCATACCTGACCGTGTCGGGGCAACTCGAAGGTGAGCTGATGGCGATGGCGCTGGGCGACATCTACACGTTCGGTCCGACCTTTCGGGCTGAGAACTCCAACACCAGCCGACATGCTTCGGAATTCTGGATGATCGAGCCGGAGATGGCCTGGGCGGAACTGGAAGACAGCATGGATCTCGCGGAGGACTTCCTCAAGCATCTCTTCACTTTCGCGCTCGAAGAGTGCACGGACGATATGGATTTCTTCTCGAAGTGGGTGGATAAGACTGTTCGGGACACGCTCGAAGGCGTGGTTCAATCGAAATTCGAGCGCCTGCCTTACACCGAAGCGATCAAGATCCTGCAGGCATCGAAGGAGAAATTCGAATTCCCGGTCGAATGGGGGCTCGATATGCAGTCCGAGCACGAGCGGTATCTTACCGAGAAAGCATTCAAGAAACCGGTGATCGTCTACGACTATCCCGAAGAGATCAAGTCGTTTTACATGCGTGTCAACGACGACGGCAAGACGGTGCGGGCGATGGATGTACTCGTACCGCGGGTCGGCGAGATTATCGGAGGATCGCAACGTGAGGAACGCTACGATGTCCTGCGGGATCGGATGCAGAAGAAGGGGATCAAGAATATCGACAACTACTTCTGGTATCTCGATATCCGTCGATACGGCACCGTTCCGCACGCCGGGTTTGGACTCGGTTTCGAACGCGCCGTCATGTACATCACCGGAATGACGAACATCCGCGACGTCCTTCCGTTTCCACGGGTGCCGGGCTGGGCTAAATTCTAAACAGACAACTCCTCCCGAAAACAAGTCCACGATTTCAGGCGCGCCGGATCCAACGCGGTGCGCCGGCAGTCGTCGGTCCGATTAGATCCTTCGATAAAAAAGAGAGCCCCGCACCGGGGGAGGGGATCAGTACGGGGGCTCCAAGAGCGTGCGCGACCCGAAGGCCGGCACGTCTTAATTTGCATAGGGTATGATCTTATTTGTCAACCATCCCTTTTTAGTTACGGACCAAATAGGTCGTCTTATAATACGACAAAACTCGGTAAATGACAAAGAAAAACAAACAGAAACCCCGTACCGGGGGAGGGGACGGCACGGGGTCAATGTAACGTCTCTGGTGTAAATCAACTCAAATCACAGTTGTCATCCGTTGTGCTCGCTTGACTGGACGCTCTGTCTTTGAGAACACTCGAACGTTGCCGCAGGTTCCCGGTGTGACCGGTAGGCTGCACCGACGCGTCGCCACAAGGCGTGCCTTCACGACCGATAAGAAAAGCCCCCTAACCGGGGGAGGGGACGGATTAGGGGGCGATATGGCGCCGCTGATGTAGATCATGTGCTCGCTGATCCGGGCGCCACTTGCATTAGCTTGTGATATTTTAACACGTGTCATCTAAATAGGTTCCTACAATCCATTTTGGCCTCTCTTCGACGACCGTGTGCGTTTTCGGCACGAAAAAAAGCCCCGCGCCGGGGGAGGGGAACGGCACGGGGTTAATCAGGCGCTACTGTAGATAGATCATGTGCTCGCTGATCCGAGCGCCTGAATTTTTACGCAATTATCGGCTTTCGCCGAATTTCATATATCTACGTCGCAGACAACTTAGTAATTTTTTGAAAAAACGCAACACGAAATTCGGGAAACATCCCTCCGCCGCTCTTTGGGAAACTGTATTTCAACGACATAACCCTTTTTTTTGAATCGTTTCTATATATATTGCCATCACATGAATGAACGAGAATTGATAGCGAGAGCGAAAGCCGGTGACTTTGAGGCGTTTACTGCTCTGGTCAATGCTAACAAAGGTAGGCTTTACGCTCTGGCGCTCAAGATGACCGGAAACCCACAGGACGCGGAGGACATCGTTCAGGATACCTTCCTGAAGGCGATCGACAACATAGACAAATTCCGCGAACAATCCGCCTTCAGTACCTGGCTGTACTCCATCGGGTTAAACGAGGCTCGGGCGCACCTGGCGCGTCAGAAATCGACCGATCTGAAGCCGATCGAAGAGTATTTGCCAACCCGGTCGGCCGAGGAGATTCATAGCGCCAACGATCACGCCCTGTTCGATTGGAGAGACCCTCATGTCGAACTCGAAGACAGAGAGCTTCGCGAGGTGATCGACCGGGTAATCGCTCAGTTGCCGTTCAAATACAAGGAAGCGTTCCTGTTGCGCTACTTTGAGGATCTGTCAATTAAGGAAATCGCCGGTATAATAAATGAATCAGTGGCGTCGACAAAATCACGAGTCCTCCGGGCAAAACTTGCCATCCGGGACGAGCTATCAAGAGTTTTCGAGGATCGCTATGGGAAGAAAATGCCTCGACTATATTAAAGAGTTGAACGACTATCTCGACGGTGAGCTCGATCCTTCGGTCTGCGCCGAGATCGAAAAGCACATCGGTGAGTGCAACAACTGCCGTATAATGGTGGACTCGCTTCGCCAGACGGTCCGGTTGTGTCGCGAAGGCAAGGAAGAGAAACTGCCCGAAGAACTTGAATCGCGCCTGAACGGACTGCTCAAAGCCCGCTGGCAGAAGAAGTTCGGCAAAGCTTGATCTCCACATACTAATTCTGAACATTCCGTATCTCCGGTCGCCTTTCATCAGTACCCAAAACAACCTAACGTCACCGTCCCGGCTGTCGCGGCCATCAGCTATCTTATTGTCTCCTTTTCTGTTATCTGCCAATCCGCAATTTCTTGAATCATTGTGAGCCCAATCCTATCTAAAAGGCAAAGAACAATAAAACTAAACGAAGGGCTTTTGCATGAAGAAACAGATTACGGAATTTTCTATTAAACATCCCTGGTTGGTGATCGGTATCACTGTCGTCATCACTGCGTTTTTCGCAGCCCAGTTTCCCAAGATGAAGATCGATACCGATCCTCAGAATATGCTCGAAGCAAACGAACCGACCCGTTTGTTTCATCAGATGACCAAAGAAGATTTCAACCTGCACGACTTTATCGCTGTCGGCGTTGTTCAGGAACCGACTGCTTTCACAGCCGATGAGCTCAATCGGATCTATCGCATAACCGGTGAGATCGAAAAGATCGACGGCGTCATTGTAGACGATATGATGGCACCGTCGACGGTCGACGACATCAAACAAGGGCCAGGCGGTTCGCTCATTATAGAGCCGCTCATGTCGGGTGAGATCCAGACCAACGACCAGGCGAAATACATCCTTTCGAGAATCAAGAACAACCCCATCCTGAGAGGCAAGCTGGCCTCGGACGACGGCAAAGCGGTGGCGCTGTTCATCCCGATCGAATCCAAGGACCTTGCCCACAACATCTCGCAGCAGATCCGGAGTATTACCGACAGCCTGGGCGGCAACGCCACATATTATATAGCCGGACTTCCGTTGGCCGAAGACTCCTTCGGAGCCGAGATGTTCATCCAGATGGCCTACTCTGCGCCGGCCGCGCTGCTGATTATCTTTCTCTTAATGCTGATGTTCTTCCGTCAGGTAAAGATCATTTTCGCCCCGATGGTTGTGGCTATGATGTCGACTATCTGGTCGATGGGTCTGCTGATCCTGACCGGGAATACGGTGCACATCATGTCATCGATGATTCCTATCTTCCTGATACCTATATCCGTGTTGAACTCCATTCATATCATTTCGGAGTTCCACGATCATTATAAGAAGTACAAGCACAAAGACGCCACGATCCGTCATTCGATCAACGAGCTGTTCGTCCCGATGCTTTTCACTTCGCTTACTACCGTGGCCGGGTTCCTTTCGCTTGCGCTTACGCCGATTCCGCCGGTACGGGTGTTCGGCATATTCGTAGCCTTCGGTATCGTGGTGGCATGGTTCCTCTCGCTGACGATCAACCCGGCTATCGCCATGCTTATCTCCACCAAGACGCTTCAAAATTTCGGCAAGTCGGACGACGAGCACGGTACGTTGTCGAAGATCATGCACGGATTCCGCAATTTCTCCCAGCATCATGCCAAAGGCATCATCGGCGTGTCCGCGGTGATCGTGACTGCGGCCGCCGTCGGGCTGACCTTGATCCAGGTTAACGACAACCCGGTCAAGTGGTTCAAGATGTCGCACCCGATCCGCCAGGCCGATATCGCCATGAACAAACACCTCGCCGGAACCTATATGAATTATCTCGTCTTCTCATCGGACGAAGACGATGCGATGAAGCGGCCTGACGTTCTCGACTATATCCAGTCGATGCAGCAGGATCTTGTGAAAGATCCGTATGTGGGCGCAACCACCGGAGTCACCGACGTCGTTAAGAAGGTGCGCTACGAACTGTTCGGCGCCGATTCTTCCAAGGCGGCAATTCCCGACAACCAGACGGAAGTAGCCCAGATGCTCTTCCTGTTCGAGATGTCCGGTGGTAATCCCGACGATCTGTTCAAGTTCGTGACCAACGATTATCGTTCGGCCAACCTCTGGGTCCAGCTCCGCGATGGAGACAACCAGAAGGTGCAGAGCGTGGTGGATCGCGCCGACAAATTCATGGCCGCGCACAAACCTCCGGACGGTGTGACCGTTCGCTGGGCCGGCCTTCCGTACATCAATATCGAATGGCAGAAGCAGATGGTAACCGGTATGAGGTCCTCGCTCATGAGTTCCTACGTCGTGGTCTTCATCATGATGATTTTCCTCTTCCGCTCGTTCAAATGGGGAATCATTTCGATGCTTCCGCTGACAATCACGATCATGGCCATTTACGCCTTCATCGGATACATCGGCAAGCCGTACGACATGCCGGTAGCGGTGCTTTCGTCGCTCACATTAGGACTATCAATTGACTTTGCCATACATTTCATAGAACGAATGAAGATGATACATGCCCGAACCAACAACTTCCAGGCCACCTTCCACGAGATATTCGAAGGTACCGGACGGGCGATCGGCCGCAACGTGATGGTGATCGCGATCGGGTTCGTCCCGATGCTTTTCTCATCGCTGGTTCCTTACATCACCGTAGGTTCCTTCTTCCTCGCCATCATGATCGTATCGGGCCTCGTCACCATGCTGCTTCTGCCGGCAATCCTCGTGGTCTTCCACAAGTCGCTGGTACCGGTGGTTGAGAAGGCCCATCACGGCCACGGTCACGCGTCGGCCGATGCGGCTATTGAGACTGAATAATGAGAATGCAAATAGAAAAGAAAGGATCTGAGAAATGAAGAAACTAATCCCCCACCTCCTGCTGCCGGTGCTCGCGCTGGTACTCTTTGCGATCACAGCTTCGGCCCAGGATGCGAACGAGATTATGAAGAAATCACATCTGGCTTATTACTACGCGGGTGACGACGGACTCGCCGAAGTCACCATGACGCTGACCGATAAGAGAGGAAAGGAAAGAGTTCGCGAATTCACGATGCTTCGCCGCGACGAAAGCGACGGCGGCAACCAGGAATACTATACTTATTTCAAGAAGCCGTCCGACGTCTCCCGCCTGACGTTCATGGTACATAAGGTGACCGATGGAAACGACCTGCGCTGGCTCTACGTACCTTCGGTAGATCTGGTCAAGCCGATCTCGGCCGATGACAAGAACTCGAGTTTCGTCGGGTCCGATTTCACGTACGAAGACGTTTCCGGCCGCCGCTGGACCGAAGACAATCACACCTACAATGGTGAGCAGGATCTGAACGGTACGGCGGTTTACGTAATTGAGTCGGTTCCGAAGGAGCCGTACAAAGGCTTCGCCCGCAAGGTCTCCTATATCGATAAGGAAAACTACCTGCCCCTTAAGGAAGAATACTACGATTCCAAGGACAACCTCGAACGTATCTTCACCGCCGAGAAAGTCGACACGATTGACGGTATTCCTACTGTGACGATTCGCAAGATGGATAATGTTCAGAAGAAGAGCTTCACCACGGTCGACTTCACCAGCATCAAGTACAACGTGGGAATCGAAGCCGACGTATTCTCGGAACGTTATCTCAAGACGCCGCCGCGCAAGTACATCCACTAACGATCGGGAGGTAACGCCATGAACAAAATCGCACCTATTGTATTCGGACTGCTGCTGCTGGCAGCAGTCCCCTCCCGCGCCGAAGTCAGGTTCGATGGGTTCGTGCAGGGTCTGTTCGGAGGAAGGCTGGATCAGCACAATCCGACCTCAACCGAAGAGACCGCTTCCGAAACCCGCCTGCAGCTTCGCATGGAAGACTTCGGGGATCGAAGCGAGTTCTTCGGCCGCCTCGACTTCCTTTACGACGGAACGCAGGATACCAGCCAGTACGACTGGGAGTTGCGCGAAGCATATCTTAAGTTCCGGCTCGGCAGTAATTTTGATTTCAAGGTCGGACGCCAGATCCTCACCTGGGGCACGGGCGACCTGATCTTCATCAACGACGTATTCGCGAAAGACTATCGCTCGTTCTTCATCGGTCGGGACGATCAGTATTTGAAAGCGCCTCAGAACGCCATCCGGACGGAGTACTACAACTCGCTCGGCGCGTTCTCGGTCGTCTGGTCCCCCCGCTTTACGCCCAATCGGCTGCCCACGGGGCGGAGACTGAGCTATTACAATCCGATGTCCGGCGAGATCGTGGGCACCGGCACGGGACCCCAGTATTACTTTGAGCCGACCATCCCGCCTGCGAGGTTCAAAAACTCGGAACTGGCGACCAGATACCAGCACCAGTTCGGAGCCTTCTCGTTTTCCGCCTACTTTTATAGAGGATTTTACAAGAATCCGACCGGGTTTGATCCGAACTCGATGAGTCCGTTTTTTCCCAGGTTAAATGTCTATGGCACCTCGCTGAGAGGAGCCACAATGGGCGGGATCGTTTGGCTTGAAGGTGGGTATTTTGATTCCCGCCAGGATCAGTCCGGAGACAATCCTTACATCCCGAACTCATCGGCTACCGGCATGCTCGGCTTTGAACGCCAGGTTGCCACCGATCTGACCATCAACGGTCAATGGCAGGTCGACTACATGACCAACTATGACAAGTTCAAAGCTCAACAGCCGCAGGGAGCATACGTTCGCGACGAAGTCAAGCACCTGCTGACGAGCCGCGTAACCAGGCAGTTGAACATGGAGACGATTACCCTCTCCGGGTTCGTCTTTTACTCGCCCAGTGACGAAGACACGTATATTCGGTTATCCGGCGAATACAAGTACACGGACAATCTGACATTTATGCTCGGAGGAAATATCTTCGACGGTAAGCATCACAGCACCGACTTCGGGCAATTCAGCCTGAACGACAACATCTTCGTCAAGATGACCTATGGGTATTAGCTGTGACGAGTTTATCTAACAATCTGGAGGTCTCAAGATGACGCTCGAAAACGCGGTCCGGCTGCTTGCCGGCACTTTGGTGATTATCTCACTTTTGCTGTACTATTTCGTCTCCCCGTACTGGCTTCTCCTGACAGCATTCGTGGGATTGAACTTGTTTCAGTCGTCCCTCACCCGGTTCTGCCCGGCCGAAATCATCTTTCGGAAGCTGTTTTTCTCAAAGAAGCCGGATTGAAGACGCCGAAACAGGTGAGAAATTCATGATTTGCGGGATACCCTGAGGGTATCCCGTTGTTATATCAGATAATGCAGTTCTTGCGCATTCAGCCTTAAATCAATTGCCGGGTTGTGTCGATATAATAATGAGTATGAACAAGCCGTTCAAAACCAGCCTGATTTTCCTGGCGATAGCTCTGTTTGCGGTCGGATCTTTGATTCAGACCGGGTGCAACGGATCCTCAGATATCGTCAATCCGCCTTTGAATGACAAATACCGCATACAGGGCGTTCTCGTCAAAGATGCCAATCTTGACGCCATGCTGATCGACTCGACCAGGATCGCTCTGACTCTTACGAGGCAGGACACCACTCTCACGACAGCTTTGATTCGGTTCGACGGCGATACGTTGACCTACAACAAGCCGTCTTTTCTCCTCGACTCCGTTTACTCGTTCAAAGACAGCATCAAAGGGCTTGTTCCCTCTGATTTGTATGACTTGATCGTCCGTGACAGCAATCTGTTTCAGGACACGGCCAAAGTATACGTCCCGGACACATTTTCCATTACCTCGGTAGTTCCCGGCACCAGGATATCCAACGGTGGTGATCAAATCCGCCTTGTCTGGACCAGTGCCGCCGGCATCCAGGGGTACGCCGTCGGAGTGGTTATGCGGGGCAGCGAGTATCAGGGTACCGGTTACAGTCAGTATATCACGACGCTTACCACTGACGCCACGATTCCTCCGGACGCTTTCCGGCTGACCGATCCCAACTCCCCTGACACCGGGTGGTATTATCTCTACGTCTACGGATATACCGGTTCTCCCGACAGCGCTATTTCATCTGAATTGTTACCTGTGCCTTTTCCGTCGCAGCTCCCCGACAACGTCACCCGCAACGATTTTCATGGGCAGGTTGGCGCAGTTGTCGTATCGAAAAAAGATTCGATGCACGTAGTACTGCAATAGTCCTTCTCCTTATCTTATCTCTGTCTCAGTCTTCGGTGGCTTTTATCTTGCCTGACGCACGGGCATGATCTACCATTCCGGTTGCATGGCTGATTACGATGAACTCATCAGACTGCTCGGCGATCTTCAGACGGAACAGGTCAACCCGCGCAGCCTGCATATCGATCAGATGACGGCCGAGGAGATCGCCGCCCTGATAAACTCTGAGGATCAGAAGGTCGCGCTTGCGGTAGAGCGTTGCCTGCCGGAGATAGCACGAGCGGCCCGGTTATTCGCCGAAACGTTGAAATCAGAGGGACGGGTCTTTTATATCGGCGCCGGTACTTCGGGCCGTTTGGGCGTACTCGATGCCGCCGAGTGCCCGCCTACTTTCGGGACCGATCCGGAACGAATTGTCGGGGTGATTTCAGGCGGATACGAGACGCTGGTCCTTTCTCGGGAAGGGGTCGAGGACAGAGAGGACGAAGCAGTCTCCGATTTGAAGAAACATCGACTCAACCCGAAAGATCTTGTCATCGGCCTGGCCGCTTCTCGACGCACCCCATACACGCTTGCCGGCCTTGTCCACGCACGTTCGATTGGATGTAAGACTGTCTTTATCATATGCAACAAGTGGCGGGAACCGGAGGACGAGCAGCATCGTTTCGACACTGTAATTGCCCTCGAAGTCGGACCGGAAGTGATAACCGGATCGACCAGAATGAAATCCGGTTCGGCACAGAAGATGACTCTTAATATGATCTCGACAACGGCGATGGTGCTGCTTGGCAAAACGTACGGAAACCTGATGGTGGATCTTCAGGCCAAGTCCGACAAGTTGGCCGCGCGGTCGCGCAAGATACTTATGGATCTCTTTGCGATATCAGTCGAGGCTGCCGACCGGCTCTTGAGAGAGGCCGGAAACTCGGTAAAAACGGCGATTGTTATGCGGAAATTCGAGTGCTCGGCCGAACAAGCCCGAAAGAAACTCGCGGACTCCAGCGGGTTCATTTCCCGAATACAGACGTAACCTTCTCAAACACCGGAGCGAAGTATGCTTTACAATTCGAAACGATGGATAGCCTTCCTGATTCTCCTTCTGGTTGCACCGGCAATATCGTTGAAGGCACAAAGTGACAGCACGGCCATGACCAAGGACCAGATTCAGCATATGCAGGATTCCGTGTTCGCAATTATTAACCAGAATTATCAGGCGGTCCGCCCGATTTTCGAGCATAGCTGCTTCAATTGCCATAGCAAGTTCACGGACTATCCCTGGTACCACAAGCTCCCGCTGGTAAAGAGCCTGATCGACAGCGACATCAAAGAGGCGCGACATCATGTCGATATGTCCGACGACTTCCCCTTCGGCGGCGAAGATGTGCCACTGGTCACTCTAAGGCATATCAAACGGGAGATCGAGGAAGGGGACATGCCGCCGTGGGATTACCGGCTCATGCACTGGGGGACGAAAATAGAAGGCGTGAAGCAGGATTCGGTTTTCCAGTGGATCGATACCAGCGAAAAGACTCTGACCGACTTCTGCGAGGCGGCAGGCATTCCTTTGCCAAGAACCCCGGCCAGCGAACAGATGGAAGAGGACGAAGAGGAATAGCGGCCGAGCCGGCAGTCGAAATTCGTTCCTCAGGAGGGCGGTCGGACGGCCCGTTGTTCCGGGTCGAGAGATAAGTTGTACCGCCAAGTTCATTCCGGTCGGACTGTACCTTCCGGTACGCTTCGGGCAGGAGTGACCGGTCGCTGTCAAATACCTTTATCATATTGTAAAGCAACGCCTTCAGCGCGTCGCTTGGCCGACGGCACGGAAGTTGTATCCTGTTAGGGCAACCCGGGATTAATCATATCGCATACGTGTCAAAGGAGATACTTCAGATGTGGAAGAGAATAGCTTCAGGATTACTACTTGTGGGGGTTCTCGCATTCGCGTCGGGTTGTTCGAATAATTCGACAAGCCCCGTTTCAAGCAACAACACGGCTACCGACCAATTCGGCAGCTACACGACTTCGCCCGAAAGCCCCGCGTTCGGCGACCCCTATCTGACGACCGCGTCATCGGACGAACAGACTTACAACGACCCGATCGCTGCCTCGCCGGGAGTCGATTCGCTGGCCAAGAACCCCGATGCCGGGTTCTATCATTTGCGAATCGTCTGGGGAAAGCTCGAATATGACTCTACGGTGACAACTCCGACCGATTGGAGCGGATCTTTATCGGTGACCCGGGGGGTGGAACTCCTCCGACGGGTGATTCGTTTCGAGAACGGCCAGGACTACATTCAGCCGCGCACCGATCGCAAATCGATCGAATGGGTCTCACAGACCACCGTACATAACGACGGAATCGGTGTTGACATTATTGTTCCTCCGATGCCGCCGCAATATGACACTACCATGACATATGACACCACCGATGCCGGTGACACTGTCGTGACAATTGTCGTGGATACGACCCTCCCGCCGCCGGTACAGGTCTCTTTCCAGACCGGACCTTACAGCCGGACCTTCACGCTCGATGAACTGCACGCTTTGGATACAATCGTTTACCTTGACGACTCCAACGCCGTCGCGTTCAACAGCTATGCAACCGAACGGATCCCCTGCCCGCACGGTTTTCTAACCGGTATCTGGGGTACTAATGACAGCGGACAACAGGTCTTCCGGGGAATGTGGATGTCACGAGCCGGACTTATAACCGGTTACGTGAAGGGAACTTACGAGTCAAACGACAGCACCGGGAATACTTTCGTAGGAAAATGGATCGATAATAACGGGCTGTTCCAGGGTTTCATTGGTGGAACCTGGGGACCTCGCCCTAACTTCCATGCCAACCCCAACGCTTTCAAACACGCCGGCGGATGGTTTAAAGGATACATCTACGACGCCACCAGGTCCAAGATAGGTGCTTTAAACGGCAAATTCAGAGAATCTCGCCGGACCGACGTACGAAAAGGATACCTCCAGGGACATTGGAAGCTGTTTTGTCCGGATGATTTCGGTCGAGGACAAACCCCCGATGATATGGATAATGACTATGGCAGGGGAAATGACTGACCTCAATACAGCGCCTTGCTCTTATATAGATTCCCGGTTCGGGCTCGTCCCGAGCCGGGAGACCTTCGGCAGGGTGCATAGTTGTGCAGATAGTAGATTTTCTTAATATTTAGTGAACCAAATTCCTGTAAGATTGTTATACTATATGTAACCCACAGCAAACCCCCCTCTGTCTCTCTCGAGACAGCCCTGCGTTGGGCAGGATTAGCAATAATCCTGCCCCATTTATTTGCAGCTGTTTTGCGGGGCGTTCAGAGTTTCAGTTCTGCTTTGAGAGCAGCGACGGTAGAGTCTAATTTGAAGACGGCGGGGAGCTTTTCTTTCTGTAGATCTTTGTAGATATTGTAGGCCTCGAGTTTCTTCTGACGGCTCTTCTCTTTAGACAGGACGTTGGCGAGATTGAGTCTGGTAGAGGGAGCGTTGGCGGTATCCAGGGGTATTGCCTCCCGCAACAACTTCTCCGCCTTGCCATAGTCTCGCTTCGAGGCATAATAAATCCCCTGATTTACGAGAAACTCGGGGTGGCGACCGAATTTGTTGATACACTCCTGCATCAGATCAATCGCCTGATTTACTGAGTCGATCTGTGCGGCCAAATCGGCGAGAATGATATATCGGTTGACGTCGGTGGTATCGAGGGCCAGATACTTTTTCGCGTAGATATATGCTACCACCGCGTTCTTGACCTTGAGGTTGAGCTTTATCAGTTCCGAGTAATATTTCTGGATCGGGTCCCCGGTCGAAGTTATCACAGACAGAGCCTTGAGGGCGTTTTCCCAATCCTCCAATTCCATCGCCACCGGATAGATCGCAAGGTTGATCTCCCGGTCTTTGGGATGAAGCAGGTCGGCCCGCTTGAGGTAATACAAAGCCGAGTCCATTATGTATTCCTGCTTGTAGCTCATCCCCAGATAGTAGAGTGCGTTGCGATCCGAAGGCTTCATATCGACCGCCTTGATAAGATACGTCCGCGCTTTCGGGTATTTTCCCTGCACGAAGGCGTGTTCCCCCGCCTTCACCAGATCATCGAAGGTTTTCGGCTCTCTGGAGCAGGCGATCACGAGAAGTATGGGCAACAGCAGATAAAAAACTTTTCTCATTTCCGAACCTGATTTGAATTCATAAGTACATATAATACAATATTCATATCCGCAATACAAGATGGATGATCCCGGAGAGATGAGATGCGCCCAGTGATCGGTTTCTTCGCGTTGCTCCTGGCCCTGAACGCGAACGCCGCATCGACCAATACCACTTCGCGACCCGAACGCGTCGCCGTTGTCATTAATTATACACCCGAGGTAACGTCGACCCGCGATGACGAGCAGACGTCGTTCAGTCTTTCCCTGGCCGCCCGGCATTTTGTCGATTACTACCTCTATGCCTGCGCTGTTCCGTCTCGAGTTCTCATCAAGACCACCGATTCCCCGCTCGACGCTTTCGTCCGCAAGTACCTTGACTCTTCGTACACCCGAGTACTCGCATTCGAACCCACCGGAACGGAACACAGCCGTTCGGTGATAGTTACGGACGTCAGAAGACGCGAGCGGTTTGTCAGGGCTTCCGGATTTGTCGAGATCGAGATGCCATACCGAATGTACAGTTTTGACGGCACGACCCTTCGCCTTCTCGAGCAGAAGAGGATCAAGGAATCGGCCCGTCCGGATTGGCTCAGAGTCACGCGGGTCGCTCAGCCCCATGAGTACGATTCCGCGATCGCAGTCACACCGGAACCGCGGGAGTATATACTTCAGCGGGCCATTCGGAGAATGCTGTCGAGTTACAGACCGGTAGCATCGGTGCCGGAAGCTGACACGGGCGGGATTCTCCCGATGGTTCTGTATGTTGATTCATCGTTTGTGTCCTCAAATCCCGACACCTGGCGAGAAGAGAGCGCCAAGATGGTCCGGGCGGCGTCGCACTCCTTCAGCTCGCAATTCGGCTATCATCTCAAGATTGTCCGGACAAAGACGATGAATGTCGGCAACGACAGCAGTTTTTCCATGAACCACGCGTACGAGTATCTAAGAAAACGGATTCGAGCAGATCGGGACACGACTCGACTATTCCTGTTCGACCGCAACGACGATATCCAGTTCTTTCTCGGCGACAGTTACGACAAAGTGGGGCTGGCGGAGATCGGGCGCAAGCGACTGGTCGTGAACGAACTTCCACAGCCGGATCGCGATGACAACCTCTGGCGGGCGTATAACAACGGCCTGACTATTCTTCACGAGTTGGGACATTCACTCGGAGCGGTGCACGTGTCCGATATCAACTCGGTGATGAGCCATCAGCTGACCTGGATGGCCACCGATCGGTTCGACCCGATAAACAGCCGGATTGTGAAAGCGGCGCTTTCCGGTGAACTCACCTTCCGGGATCCGAGCGCCTACGTCAGGTACGTTACCGACCTGCTCAGCAACTCAAACTATGGCCTGGTCGACTATCCCCAGTTTCTGTTCAGATTCCTCAATGAAAGCGCCGGCAAGCAGATTGGAAAGCGCCTGATGGCGGCTGTCCGTCACCCCTCGTTTATCATGGCCGCGCGTGCGTACGGTTCGATGGTTCAGGGGGTGGACTATCGGTCAGCCGATCTCTTTCGCCAGGCAATCAAGGACGACCCGCAACAAGCATCGTTGTACTACTATCTCTCGCTCGTGACGAAGGGGGAGGAATCGCTTCAGGCCCTGCGAAAGGCGGCGGACCTCGGCTACTTCCTCGCCCAGGTGCGGCTGCGTCTTCTCTCAAACGCCGCTACAAATCGTCAGTAGTCTCAGGACAGATTTTCTCTACTTTCTCAAGTACAAGAATCGCCTTCCGGGTTGTGGTCCGGGCTAAGTTCAAGTGGCATAAATTCATTGACAGAGTGTTTCAGATTTGCTATCGTATAAAGGACGCAGTGATTCTCAACTCAGAAATCGATCACATCTGAAACAGTGCTTATACGGATATATACCGAGCTAAAGTAACGCAACTCTCACAAGTTACGGGAGGTATTTGCCATGCGCAGGACTCTGTTGTGTGTATTTCTTTTGCTTGCATCGTTCGCTCTGGCTCCTCCGGCCAATGGTCTGGTGTGCGGCGATGTTAATGGGGACTCCGAAGTTAATTTAAGCGACCTTATCTATCTAATCGAGTTCATGATGCTTGAAGGACCACCACCGGTCAATATGCTGGATGCGAATGTCGATTTTTGTGCGGGATCGGATGTATCCGACATTCTCTATATCGGCAACAATATTTTCAGCGGCGGTCCGGATCCGTGTACGCAGACGGGAATCTGCGGTACGCCGATCGGCGGTATGATCGTGGTTGATCATGTCGATGGCTTGGTCGCGCCGAGGATACTTGCGACCGGTGTTCCGGTGACGTTCCACATGCGCTACATCAATAATACTTCGTCCCACATTCACGGTGCCACCAACGGATTCAAGATTTCATCACCGGAAGGTGCAACCTGGACGACGTCAACGATCGATTCGAATACCATTGCCGAGCTGGCCAGCTTTCCGGTAATAATATGCACGCCTTCCTTTTCGACGCCGGGAAGTGGCGTAGATACACTCAAGGCAATGCTTTTGGATTTTGCCAATCCGTCAGACCTGCTGGGAATGGCCCCGGGGTTCAGCGGGGTGCCATTCACGATCACGATCGGCCCGCTTCTGGCTTCCGATGAAGGAAAGTCAATCGTCCTCGATTCCATGGCTTTCAATTACGGCGGGACCTGGAAATGGGCGGTGGACGGCCGGAACGCATATCGCCCTGCCTGGGGCGGTCCGTACCGTTACTTCATCGGGTATCGGCCCAGTTCGCCGGTGGCGATTTCCGTCAGCAACATTGACGGCAACGTCACGGACAACGTGCTGCCGACCAATACCAATATCACTTTCGATATTCAGTACGAGAACCTTACGACCCATAACTATCAGATTCTCTCGAACGGGTTCAAGATTTACTCTCTTGACGGTGCCACCTGGAGCGAGAGTCATGTCGTCAATACAGGTGTCTTCAATTACGATAATTTCGACGGCGGCGTATTCCTGAGTGAATCGAGCAACGACGGCGTTGGCGCGGACACGCTCGGATTCGGCGCGGTTGCGCTTGTCTCGGAACATGGTATGCCTGCAGGATTCTCAGGAGTGCCGCTGCAGATTACGATGGGGCCGATAAGCAGCGAGAGCCTTAACAAGACCATTTGTCTTGACTCGTCCTGGTATCCGCCGATCAATAACTGGGTCTGGGGGGGAATCAGTATACCGAACGTTGCCCCGGATTGGTACGGTCCGTACTGCTTCCTGATCGCCGACAGCGTCCAGTCTGCGATTGAATTCGCACCATTGCCGGACACGCTTTATTTCCAGTGCTACGAAGGCGGAAGTAACCCGGCTTACGAATATATGCGGGTGGTGGCAGTTGGCGGTGAGTCGTTTGCCTTCACCGTTTCAACGACAACCCCGTGGGTCTTCCCCAGCAAGGCGAACGGAATGACTCCTGACTCGGTATTTGTGACAACCGATGCCGGCGGGATGTCGGTCGGGACGTATTACGGTGACTTGATGCTGGAATCAAGCGAGGCGGCAAACTCTCCGAAATCTATCGTGATCAAGCTGACCGTGCTTCCGACTCCCGTGACAGGCATCATTATGGACCGAGTAATGGGCGGAGTCGGGGTGAATCGAATTCGCACCGGCGTACCGGTTAACTTTGACTTGCGGGTGATAAACAACGGCAGCAACAATTACCGTTCGATTACAAACGCGATCCGGGTCTATTCGCCCAACGGAGCGACCTGGGGACATATATCGGGAGATACCATCGGGACGATCGGGCATGACCGATTTGACCTCATTTCTCAGATCCGCTATACGAGCAACGACGGCGTCGGCTCCGATTCCGTCCTCTTCGCGTTCATCACCGCATTTACGCTCGGAATTGAAACCGGTTTCGACGAAACCTCATATCGAGTCACCGTCGGACCGATTGATCCTTCGTACGCCGGAAAGTCGCTCTGCCTGGATTCCTGCTATTTTCCTCCGACCTTCTCAACTTGGCTGTGGGACCCGGGCAACGGTCTCCCCGATATCGTACCGGATTGGGGCGGACCTTACTGCTACAACATAGTTGATGTCCCGGCCTATTCAGCCAGCGACTCCAACTTCGTGATTTCATCGTTACCCGATACGCTGTTCTTCCATTGCTACGAGGGCGGAAGTAATCCGTCGTACGATTACTTCCGGGTGACCGATGTTTACGGGGGAACGTATCCGTTCACCGTGAATCCGGCCGACGGCTGGGTACACACGGATAAGGCCGGCGGCATTTCCCCAGACTCTATTTTTGTCACGGCCGATGCTTCGGGCATGACGGCCGGATCCTACTACTCCAGTTTAACCGTCGATGCTCCCGATGCCGCGAATTCGCCCCAGGTGATTGCGGTTAAGCTCGACGTTCTGCCGATACCTACTGTCGGCGTCGTGCTTGACCATGTTGACGGCGGTGTAGGCCCGAATCAGATTCGGATCGGCACTCAGGTCAATTTTGACCTTCGTCTGATAAACAACGAATCGTTTGCGTTCAGCGGCGTTCAAAACGGTTTCAGATTCTACTCTCCGGACGGTGCCACCTGGAATAGCACGACAGCTGATACGATAGGTGAGTTCGGTCAGGATTTATTCAATTTGATAGTCGCGATGGTCTACTTCAGTCCGGACGGTATCAATGAAGACACAGTCGGTTTCGGCGCTGCTCTGATTAATTCTCCCGGCTTATATTCTGGCTACGATGGCCCGTCGATGAGGTTAACGGTCGGACCGATAGATGCATCGCAGGTCGGAAAGACGCTTTGTTTCGATTCTACCTTCTTCCCGCCCGCAGCTATCTGGCTTTGGCATTCCCAGATGCATGGGGATGAAGTTCCCGAATGGGGTGGTCCTTACTGCTTCAACATTGTGAACGCTCCGGACTACCCGGAAGAACCGCCGCCACCGCCGACTTCGGGTGACTCACTTATCATTCCTTCGATAACAGTCGTGCCCGGAACCGGAGTACAGACGGTCTCGGTGCAGCTATCCCAACCGATCAAAGGCGCCACGGTGCCTCTGCGAATTCCTGATGGGGTTGTGGTCTCGGACATCGAGCGCGACAGCCTGATCACGGCCGATTGGGACTATGCCTACACCCAGATCAAACAGGATTCCGGATTCGTCTTTGTCGCCCTGGCCAACTCATTCGGCGCGACAATCCCGACCGGTACGACCGATCTGTTCCGCATTCACTTCTCGGCGTCTAATTTCTCCTGCGAGCAGGATCGGACAATCCGCTGGGATACCACTCTCATGGGTCAGGTTTCGCGCCAGTTGACTTTCTCCGATACCACGGTGCACCCGGTCTATCCCGGGTTCAGCTATCTCAGGGACAGTGTCAGTGTGCTGCCGTTCACACCGGGTGACTGCAGTGCGGATAACGCGCTCGATATCAGCGACCTGGTATGTCTGGCTGAATACATGTTCATCGGCGGTGCGGAGCCGGTCAATATAAACGCCGTCGACAACAACGGTGACTGCCTTGGCCCGGACATCTCCGACCTGATCTATCTGGTTGATTATCAGTTCCTGGACGGTCCGGCCCCCTTGTGCGGATGCGTTCTTTCCGGCAAAAGGAATATGCCTCAGGCTGAAGATAAAGTCCTGGCGGTAACCTACGAGAAGGATGCAACGATCATCACGTTGACTTCACCGGTGGCCGTTCGCGGTGTGGAGTTCACCCTGAAGGGTGCCGGCGATGTTATCCCGGTAAAGCTGGTCGGTGACAAGCTCGATTTGCTCAGCGGCAACACCGAAGGCGGTCTCCATGTCGGTATCCTCGATATGGATGGTCCGAATACTATACCGTCAGGTAACACCAGGCTGGTTCGACTGATCGGGACCTATGAGATCGCGTCGGCGATTGTCGCAGTCGATGGTTCTCGTTCGGAGGCCGCGCTTCTCAGTGGCAATGCTCCGTCGCTTCCTGACAAGTTCGAACTGTATCAGAACTACCCGAACCCGTTCAATCCCAGTACGGAAATCGGGTTCGCTCTTCCTCAGACGGCGAATGTCCGACTGGAGATCTTCAACATTATGGGTCAGCGGGTGAAGCAGCTGGCCGACCGGCAGATGGAAGCCGGAGTACATACGATTCTCTGGGATGGCAGGGACGCCGCCGGTAACGCGGTTGCCAGCGGGGTGTATTTCTACCGGATCGATGCCGGTCAGTACACCGCTTCGCGCAAAATGCTGTTACTGAAGTAACCGAAGCAACTTTCTCGAATCTATCCTTTCGGCAGCCACGCCCGACCGGCGTGGCTGCCTTTTGATATCCGAAGATCAATTGAATTCCGCTTGTCCCCTTCCTTGGTTTCTCATAGATTACTTCACGATTTCAGCTCACTCAGACCGGAGCAGATCAGCAGGTCGGAGTGAACGTAACACTGTTGTCGAAAGAGACTCTATGCATTTTCCCGTGCCGGCCGCCATTCCTTATTTCGGCGAAACTATGTCATTGATTACCGCGATCGCCTGGGCGCTTGCCATTATCATGTTCAAGAAGAGCGGTGAGACGGTGCACCCGATCGGATTGAATTTCTCCAAAGACCTGCTGGCGGCAATTCTCTTCATACCGACTATTTTTATTTTCCGCTACGAGCTGTTCCGGGCCGCTCCCGCCAGAGACTATCTGATCCTCTTCATAAGCGGAGGTCTGGGGATCGGTGTGGCCGACACGCTCCTGTTTATCTGTCTCAATCGAATAGGAGCGGGCCTGACGGCGATCGTTGACTGCCTGTACAGTCCGTTCGTAATTATTCTCTCGTTTCTTTTTCTCGGAGAGACGTTCAACCTGAGCCAGGTTATCGGGACTGCTATGATTCTTTCGGCGGTTGTGATCGCTACTTATCGAAGGGAACCGGGTCCGACCGATCGGCGGAATCTGATTATCGGAGTTCTTCTGGGAGCGTTATCGCTTTTCTTCACCGCCGTCGGAGTCGTCCTGGTAAAGCCGGTACTCGATCGTTCGCCGCTCCTCTGGGTTACGGAGATGAGACTGGCGAGCGGCGTTGCTGTGCTTATTCTGGTGCTTGCCTTTCATTCCAGACGTGGATCGATCCTCAAGTCGATTGTTGCCGCGAAACATCGTACCATCACTCTGGTAGGATCGTTTATCGGTGGATATATAGCCATGCTGCTCTGGCTCGCCGGAATGAAATACACTCAGGCGTCGACCGCGGCTGTCCTCAATCAAACAACCAATGTCTTTATCTTCGTATTCGCAGCCATCTTTCTGAAAGAACGGATCAATACACAGCGCACGATCGGCATTGTTGTGGCCGTACTGGGCGCTTTACTCGTCACCTTTGGCAGAAATCTCAACTTCGCCCTTGCACCGTAGTTGACAATTCAGTCTGGTCCGTTAAATTACGTAATGACTCAGATCTCACGACACAGTGATTCAACCAAAGCGATTGCTCTGTGCCGGTTCGCCGGCGTTCACCCCCGGCTGATGGAAGCGTTAATCGCGCGCTACGGAAACCTTGACCGGATTCTTCATGCTGATGCCGGCTCGCTGATGGCGATTGCCGGAATCTCTGCCGATGCCGCCAATCAAGTTGCCCGGGCCGCGAGCTTCATTGAAAAGGCCGAGATCTTTCAGCAATCGCTGCAGGACCAGAATATCTCGGTCATCTCCCGGTTTGAGTCGGACTTCCCCAAAGGTCTGTTCGAACTCAACGATCCTCCCTCTTTGCTCTATTTCCGCGGTCGTCTGCCGGTCGAGGCCCGAAAGAGGGTCGCCCTGTCAGGAACTCAGAATTCGACGAGTCAGGGAATCGAGTTGACGGTGGCGGCAGCGCGGAAGTTTTCCGACGCCAAGGTACAGATTGTTTCGTCGCTGGCGAAGGGTATCGATGCTTCGGCGCACCTCGGGAGTCAAGGGGCCGGAGGTGATTCGTTTGCCGTGCTCGATGCCGGCATTGACAAGATTGAGCCCGAAGATCATACCGCTCTGGCTATCGATATTCTCAAACAGGGTGGACTTCTGAGCGAACACCCGCCGGGACAACCGTTGGGCGTCAACGGCTACATCGCGTCGAATCGCATTGTTGCCGCATTGTCACAGGCGGTGGTTGTCACGGAGTTTTACGAGAGTTCCGTCACCACGCTCGACCTGCTCAAATGTTGCAGCCAGATCGGGAAGCTCGCCTTCATACTCATAGATCCAAGACATGGCCCCCTGACCGATACGGCGAGCTTGAACAAAGCGGTCGGATGGGGAGCTATCCCGTTTGTCGGACTGGAAAAGATCGACGATATCGTAGCGTCATTGGTGTAACCGATTCAATGAACGATTGCTACAGCACAATTGCCCGGCCCGCCAGCTCAGAAATCAAAGTCAAGGGGTCACGCTTTATCGGACGCACCGTCCTCGCTTCGTCCGTAGAGCAGGCAACTGCCGAACTCGATGCGATCCGAAAACAGGAATACGCCGCCACCCACAATTGCTACGCTTACCTGGTCGGATTGCCCGACGACACGCCCCAATTCAAATTTTCCGACGATGGCGAGCCGGGCGGCACGGCCGGACGACCGATTTACGACGTCGTCTCCGGAAGCGGGCTGACGAATCTTCTTCTGGTCGTCACGCGGTATTTCGGCGGAACCAAACTGGGAACGGGAGGGCTGGTGAAAGCTTACGGTGAGACTGCCCAGCTTGTCCTGAAGCAGTCCGGTGCGGTCGAGCGATTTCTCACCGATTCGTTCAAAGTTGAGATTGATTTCTCGCTCTACGACCCCCTCATTAAGCGTATCCATCAAATAGGCGCGGTGCAGGACGAGGCGGAGTTCTCCGATCGGGTTACGATGACCGTGACGATCCGTCGAAGTCTCGCCGACACCCTTGAAGTCGCGATAACGGAACTCTCGGCCGGGAGAGCCCATATTGAAAAGATCGAACCGCTCATCGAAACTTGATTATCTCGGAATGGGAATTATCCCATTCGACCTGCTGTTCTCGGTGCCCTCGTATCCGGCCGCCGGCCTGAAGATCAATGCCTCGGCTTTCCATATGCAAGGGGGCGGACCGGTGCCGAATGTCGCAGTCGGCCTGGCCAGACTCGGCTACAAAGCTGCCTTGATCACGACCGTCGGCAATGATCCGTTCGGAGATATCATCAAGAAGGAACTTCGACAGGACAAGGTCGACACCAGATTCATCATTACCAAGAAACAACCGTCGGCGCTGGCTGCCGGATGGATCGAATCGGGAAGCGGCCGAAGAACGATGGTGCTGTCCCGTCAGATTTTCGTGAAGCCATCGGATGTCACAACCTCCAGGTACCCGATTCCCCGGATTCTGCATCTCGACGGCCGTGATATGCCGGCGACAATGAAGCTGGCCCGTTGGGGAAAGCGGGTAGGCGCAATCGTTTCATTTGATATCGGATCAATGCGCAACGACGTTTCGGAGGTGTTTCCGTATGTCGATCATCTGGTTGTCGCCGACGGTTACGCGTTTCCGTACACAAAGACCAGGGCGGCGGAATCAGCAATTGCGAAGCTTGCGACTATCTGTCCCGGAACCGTTGTTGTAACCGAAGGGATCAAGGGATCTACCGGCCTTGAGCGAAGCAGCGGGAAGTTCATCCGCCAGCCTGCGTTCAAAGTCGAGAATGTCGATACGACCGGAGCCGGCGACTGCTACCATACCGGATATCTTTTCGGGCTCCTTCGGGGACTCGATCTTGCCGAGTGCATGCGACTCGGCGCCGCGGCCGGGGCTTTGAAGTGCACCAAACCGGGAGCACGTACCGGTATTCCGAGGCGTGGTGCCCTGATGCGGTTCCTGAATAGCAACCCGCCTGTTTATGAATGAGTACCGGGAATGCTTGAGACACTGAATCATATCGACCAGGTAATCTTCCTCTTCATCAACGTGAAGCTGGCCAACCCGGTGACGGATCTTATTATGCCTGTCATCACTACCGACATGCTGCTTCGGATCCTATACGGCGTCGCTATGATCCTCCTGCTATGGAGAGGAAACAAGCGACTCCGCTGGATGGTGCTCTTTTCAGCATTGGTGCTTCTTTTCACCGACCAGGTTTCTTCGCACTATCTGAAACACTGGATCGGCCGACCGCGTCCCTGTCACACTTTGACCGATGTACATCTTCTCGTCGGATGCGGAGGCGGATTTTCGATGCCGTCGTCGCACGCCGCGAACTCGATGGGTCAGGCGGCGTTCTTTGCCTGTCTGATAGCGCCGTACCGCTGGTACTTCTATGCATTCGCGGGACTGATCGCGATCAGCCGGGTATTCGTGGGGGTGCATTACCCATTCGATGTTCTGGTGGGAACCTGTATCGGCCTGCTGATCGGCTGGATGATCGCGTATGCCTTTGGGAAGTTCGAAGCAAGATACCTGAAGAAACCGGAGGAGGTGTCGGTTGCCACTCACGATTGAAATCGTCAAAGGGGATATTACCGGAGCGAATACTCAGGCGATCGTCAATGCCGCCAACAACCAGTTCTGGATGGGTTCCGGCGTAGCGGGAGCGATCAAAGCCGCCGGCGGTCAGATTGTCGAGGACGAGGCAATCAAGAAAGGGCCGGTCATGCCCGGTGAGGCAGTATATACTTCGGCGGGGAAACTGCCTTTCAAAGTCGTCATCCACGCCGCCGTCATGGGACAGGACCTTCGCACCACCGACAAGTACATCCGGCAGGCAACGATTGCCAGCCTCAATATCGCTGAATCACTCAAGCTCGAATCAATCGCCTTTCCTGCGTTCGGCACCGGCGTGGGAGGATTCCCGATGAAGGCATGCGCGTACGTCATGATTACTGCAATCCGCGGATACGCCGCCCGAGCTGAACACCTGCAGCGGGTGCAGCTATGCCTCTTCGATGAGTACGGTTATAAACTGTTTACGGAACAATTGGAGTTGCAGGAGAAAAGGTAGCGGAGATCAGTCACGGATCTTCAGCTTGAACGTTCCATCGAGATTCATCGGCTCCTTCTTTGCGTTCGCATACTCACCGGTAATTCGGCAGTAAGCGTCTCTCGATGACATCGAGTCAATCGTCAGGAACCCCGACAGGGCGTAGAACACCCGCTCGTTACCGGAAAGCTGATACTGCTCGAGCAGAACGGCGAAACTATTCTCCTGCAGGGTGTAACGGCCATCCCGAAGCGGCTCGGGAAGCTGCAGGTAGACGTCGGCCCGCCAGGATTCATCGAAACTGAAATTCCACGCCGGTGAAGTCGTATCCGGCTTGCCTAAGCGGGTGGCGATGGTCAGGATACCGACATTATGCTTCCCCGTACGGTATTTCATCTGATCGTGCGGATCGGTAAGGTCGGCGCTTCGAATGAACCGGGTGTGCTCCACCTTCACCCTCTTCTGCGGTCCCTCTCCGGTCAGGTAGAGATCCTGTCGAAAGCGGGAGACACAACCCGCGATCAGCATCACTCCGATCAGGAGAATAGTTATAAATGCTCTGGATGACAATCCTGAACGTTTCATACGATAATTATACGTTGCTCAATTCGCGAAGTCAAACACGGGTTGTTGGCAGAAGACGATAAGTAGAATCTGCGTCGAGGAGATCAGAGCGGCAGTTCGACTACCCGGTAGCGTTTGTACACCTGGCCGCCCAACTGCTCGCAGCCCCGCCGCATCATGTCATTCGTTTCCAGAATCCAGGACATCTCCGCCCACTTGTACCCCTTGGCGACACCACGGGCATAGGTCGATGCGTACAGCATTGAATCTATTCCCTTCTTCTGAAAATCCGGGACAATGCCAAGGGTGATAATACGGACACTGTCGACCTTGTTGCGGATTTTGGTATGCCAGAGGAGCTTCAGCAGGCCGAACGGCAGGAGCTTGCCGTGCAGGTAGATCAGCGCCTGGTTCAGGTTGGGCAGGGCCAGACTGAAGGCGACCGGTTTTCCATCGTACTCCGCGATAAAGACAAGATCGGGATCGACCACCTGCTTGAGGTCCTTGGCCATATAGAAGAATTCATCGCGGTCCATCGGAACGAACCCCCAGTTATGCTGCCAGGCCTGGTTGTAGATTTCGTTGATGCGCTCGACCTCGCCATCGAAATCACGCATGTTGAGGGTGCGAAGGTTCACCCGGTGCCGCTTACTGAGCCGCTCGACGACCGCCTGAACGCGCTCGGGATGGATAGTCTGATCGGTCAATTTGTAGGCGAGCAGATCCATCACTTTCTTGAGTCCGAATTTTTCCGCAAGCTGCGGCTGGTACGGGCGGTTGTAGGGCATCATCAGGACCGGGGGTGAGTCGAACCCCTCGACCAGGAAGCCGCAGTCGTGGTTGGTGGAGAAATTCATCGGACCGCGCATTTTTTCCATGCCCGCCTTCTTCAGCGTGATCATCGCCACTTTGAGCAGAAGCGAAGCTGCCTCAAAATCATCCTCGGAATCAAAGAACCCGAAAAAGCCGACCTGCTCTTCATGGAATTGGTTGTGCGCGTAATTGACACAAGTAGCTATCCGGCCGACAATCTCGTCCTGACGCATCGCCAGGAAGAGCTTGACCGTGGCGGTCTTGTAGAACGGGTTCTTCTTGAAATCGAAAAACTGCTTGCGCTCCATCGTCAGCGGAGCGACGTAGTTCTCATCGTTCTTGTAGAGACGATTGGGATAATCTATGAACCGGGCGAGTTGTGACGAATTCTCGACTTCGATAACTTCGACAGTTGGCATATGCTTCTTAGGAAATCAGTCCCTTGGCGCGGCCTACCTTGGCCATTACCTCGACCACTTTGTCAAGCTGGTCGCTGGTGTGCGAAGCGGTATAGGAAGTTCTTATCATCGCCTGACCGGGGGGAACCGCCGGGGAGATGACCGGATTGGTAAACACTCCGTTGTCGTACAGCTCTTTCCAGAACGCGAACGCGTCGAGATCCTCGCCGACAACGATCGGGACGATCGGGGTTTCGGAATGACCGGTATTGAAACCGAGCTGCTGGAATTCTTTTTTCATCCGACGGGCGTTCTTCCAGAGATTCTCACGGCGTTCCGGCTCAGCCTCGACGATGTCGAGCGCAGCCAGAACGGCGGCGGCATTGGACGGCGGGATCGAAGCCGAGAAGATCAGGGCGCGGGCATTGTGCTTCACATAGTCAATAACTTTGGCGTCACCGGCAACAAATCCGCCCAGCGATGCAAACGATTTAGAGAATGTCCCCATCGTCAGATCGACCTTATCGATCAGGCCGAAATGATCGGCGGTACCGGCGCCCGACGGACCGAGCACACCCACCGAATGGGCATCGTCGACCAGCACTCTGGCGTTGTACTCCTTTGCGATTTCCAGCAGAGGAGGAAGGTTGATGATATCACCCTCCATCGAGAAGACACCATCGACTACAACGAGCAGACCTCCGCGCGAGTTGATACTTCGCACATTGGTGATCACCCGCTCGAAATCTTCCATATCGTTATGCGCGAATTTATAGACTTTGCCGTACGAGAGCCGGCAGCCATCGACAATACTGGCGTGCACCTGGCGATCGATAATAATCGCATCGTTTTTCCCGACCAGCGAGGAAATAGTGCCGAGGTTGGTCTGGAAGCCGGTCGAAAAGACCTGTGCAGCATCCTTCTTCATGAATTTCGCCAACCGGGCCTCGAGTTCCAGGTGGAGATCAAGCGTTCCGTTCAGGAAACGCGATCCGGTACAACCGGAGCCGTACTTGAGGGCTGCCTCGGCGGCTGCTTCTTTGACTTTCGGGTGATCTACCAGTCCGAGGTAGTTGTTGGAGCCGACCATGATACACCGTTTGCCGTCGACCACAACTTCGTTTCCCGGCGCCGACTGCAACGGGTGAAAATACGGATAGATGCCCATCGCCTTAACGTCATCGGCATCCGTGAATTCAAAACACTTTTGGAAAAGATCCTGATAGTCGACCTGCGTCTTGTTCTCTGTATGCAAAGGGGCTCCTTAACCGCTGAAAATTTGCCGCACAGATTCTTATAAAACCAATTTTATCTGGCATTGTCAAGGGCAAACGACCCATGCGGGACAACCGAACATAGCCTATTTTGTATCCCGCCACAAGAGTTTTTAGCGGTCGCCTTGAGGGCCGAAAAGCAGCTTCGAGACCGATTACGGAATGCGATTAAGCTTATGTTATCCAAGCGTTTTTTCGATTTCAACAGCGGTCTCTTCATCCCTCGGACCGGCTCGTTCACGAAGCAGTTTCACTATGCGAACACGGACCTCCCGGCTTCGGTTCTGCCCGAACTTGAGCTTTACGTCGATCGCATTCGGAATGATCTCGAATACCGCCACTCCCCGAAGCCGTCGGAGATAGATCGGGTCGTCCGCAACAATGCGGGCGTAACCTCCTTCTGGCTGCTCGCTTTCCATCAACGCCTGAAGAGCGTTTGCCTTTTCATCCGGATCTTCAAGAATTTTACCGGTCCCACGCATGAATAGCGACTTGTAGAATATCGTCGCCGGACAGGCATTCCGTTCCTCGAACCAATAAGACGGGATGGTCGAGTAAGGTATGTCTACCGCGAATGAGACCTTATCCCCTCTCGCGAACGCCTCGTACTTCTCTCCTTCGGGGGCACCGTGGAAGAAAATGTGCGTATCGATCGCGACATAATTGACCGGCACGATCCGCGGGTAGCCGTCCGGGGTGATAATACCGACCCGGCCGATCTTGTTGGCGGTGAGGATATCCCGAATTACCTGAGGATCCTGGCTGTCAAACTCGCTTCTTCGCATTCGCGGTCTTCCGCTTTCCTCCCGGTTTTGTCGCAACGAAATACATCATCTGGCGGTTTCGGTCGACCGGTTCTCCCTTGAGAGATCCGTACGCTTCGATTTCCTCGAACCCAACCCTGCGGAACATGGCAAAAAGTTCGTGACAACAGTACAGGCGAAGGATCACGTCCCCTTCCGACTTCTGCACCCCGTCTTTCACGAAAGTCCAGACCCCGTGGTTGCGGGAAGTTGCATAATCGAAATGTCTCTTCTCGAGGACCTTGAGGCCTTCGCATTCGAACCAGTCAGTCTCGGTATAATGGCTGATGATCCAGTCACGATTCACCAGGCTGAGATAGCATCTGCCACCCGGCTTTAACGCGTCATAGAGTTTCTTCAACACCAGCTCGTTATCCGATTCGGTTTCAAAGAATCCGAACGACGTCCAGACATTGGCCGCAGCATCGAACTCCTCCTTGAACCGGACGCGCCGCATATCGGCGTGATGAATGTCGATCGGAAGTTCTGCCCGGTCCGTTTTCTTATGCAGCTCTTCGAGGTAAGACTTCGTGATGTCGACAGCCGTAACCTTGATTCCTTTCCGTGCCAGCGGGATGCTGAGACGGCCGATTCCGCACGGACAGTCAAGCAGGCGGCTCCCTTTGCGCAGTTTGAGATGCTCGATCATAAAGCGCGCTTCGGCATTGGTCACCTTTGGAGTTGCTCGTTTGAAGATCGGTCGAAATGCGGGAAAGAAGTCGGTCCACCAGTCGTTCTCTTTGGTTTTCATGCTACCTCCACCCGTTATGAATCTGTTCTCAGGATACAAGGTGGGAAATCGGCGGGCAAGGGGGAATTCGGGGAATTACTGGAGGGGTGGCCCGTCCGCTTGCGGCGGGTTTCTTCTTTGAAATGGATGGGGTCGGCGTCGGCCGAACGACGAGCAGCTTACTGTTTCTTCGACCGAACGCTGTCTCTGACCTGGCTGCTCCAGGGTGGCGGTACCGAATACTGGAATTTTAGGCCCCGATGGACGAGCGTGTACAGGGTTCTCAAGCTGAGCTTGATCCGGGCTCTGCCTTTTGAGTCTACTGACAGCGTGTGCCCAATGACCGATTCAGCCTTTGCCAGCTTGTCCGGCGAACTCACATCGACATAAACTTCATATTCTGCATTCAGGTCACTCTCTTTGAGCGTGTCCGGATTTATCTCAGGTGTGGGCTTCTTGGTACAATAGCCCTTAAATCCCCCCCTCTGGCGAGGATCACCGGCGAAATATTCCACTGAATCCCCCTCGGTCACGAAATACCAATGCACTGGAAAGACCTTGCCATTGTAGGCTAAGTTGACGCAGATCTTGCTGGTATCGTTCTTCGGCAGAGTCAGGCTGAGTTCCCGGTAGGTTGAATCGCTTCGGCTTTGAAAGTTAACCGTCCAGGACGAAGGGCCGTTGTAGACGATCCCTTCCATAGGTTCCACCGTAGCAACCACTTTGCTTATTAAGTCTTCTTTCGGATGAAAGGTGAATCCCAGAACAATGTTCCGTCCGTTGCACCGATCCGTGATCGGCACGAATTTCCATCCAAACGGAAATCCCGGCGTCGGCTTGGTTGCCTTGACCTGAGCCGAAATCGTGACTAAGGACGCGAGAACAATCAGCGTTATCTTTTTCAAAGTAAGCCTCCCGTGAAACAAGAAGTTCTCTCTTTCAATAGTCCAACACATTGAATACAGACGAGCAAAGGAATTCTTCCGGAAAATGAATCAATGAAGCAAACTGCTATGACCTTCCAAGCTATCGCTCTTCTCGATATGAAGCGTCTTGTCGCGCCCTCCATGATACCAAGGCGGCGGAACGGCCCATCCACCTTTCACCCCCTTCTTGGTCAGTTCGTATATTTGACGTAAAGATATTTTGACCTTTACTCTTCCTTTTGGATCCGGAGTCAATTTACGATTCAACAACGACTCGAGAGAAGAGAGCTTCTCTGGAGTGCGCGCATCCAGGTAAACCTCGTATTGAACATTCCAGTCACTCTCTTTAAGTGTGTCTATATCCAAATCAGAGGAAGTCTGTTTCGGTATATCTCGTCCCATCCACAGTTGCCGAGGATCACCGGCGAAATATTCCACTGAATCCCCCTCGGTCACGAAATACCAAGACACCGGAAAGATCCCGCCATTGTAAGCGAGGTTGACGCAGATCTCACTGGTATCGTCTTGCGGCAGGGTGAGATTGAGGACCCGATAAGCCGAATCCCCCGAGTGCTGGAATTCCACTGTCCAGGACGCCGGACCCTCATAAACGATACCGTCCTTTGGTTCAACTTTAACCACAACACCTCTTATTGAATCTACTGCCGAACGAAACGTAAATCCGAGTGCGACATTCATCCCCTGAGACTGACCGGGGACGGAAACGAAATTCCATCCAAACGGAAATCCCGGCATCGGCTTTGTAGCCCCGACCTGAGCCGAAATAGCAACCAAGGAGACGAAAACAATCAGAGTTATCTTTTTCAAAGTAAGCCTCCCGTGAAACAAGAAGTTTTCTCTCTCTTAATAGTCCAACACATTGAATACAAACGAACAAGAGAATTCTTCCGGAAAATGAATGAAGATAAAACATTCGCCACGAATTCGGAGATCGCTTCCTTCTTTGTAGCCCACGTCAGCGACGGGTGGCGGCAGCCATCCGGAGCGCCACGTGGGGA
>CAZFOY010000044.1:0-30947 GCA_964520865.1 uncultured Ignavibacteriales bacterium
AAGGACCTGCCGTACAGAGACCCGCCCTATAGAGAATTCCCGCGTGCGGTGCCCCATAGCTCTGCTGTGGGTTGGGTTCGGACAAACCGGTGCTTCACCGCTTGTGATGGGAACTATGCGGCTAGCTCCGATAGGGTCCTCCCTACGCAACGAGGCAGGTTCTAAGAAGGACCTGCTCTACAGAGAATTCTGGCGTTAGTATGATAGACAGATAGGTTAACAAATAGCAGATGCGGAGGGAAACCCGTGATCATGATTCATTCTCGGACAATCGTGGCCGGCTCCGGACTCATTCTCGCAGCAATTTGTGCTACACTATTGACCGGCGGTTGCTCCCCGAAACTTGATTCTCGCGTGAAGAAGATGGCCGATGAAATACCCGACCGGGATTCCAGTGGAATCGTCTACCTCGGTTCGATCGACTATGGCCCGTTCAGTCCGACCGACGAGGTTCGCTTCTTTGTCGCTGACTCGGTGCCGGTCCTGCTCGTGCTGTTTGATCTCGTCGGCACACCGCGCGACACGCTGGTGAACGGTTGGTTGAAGCGCGGCCTGTACTCGACCTATCCCGACGTGACCAATCTTACAAGCGGAGTATACTTCTATCACTTTACGGCGGGCAATTACTCCGAACAAAAGCGTACGATCGTAATGAAGTAGCCAACACGACTTTAGCGAGCAAATCTCGCAAAGTCAATATCGATCACCGGCTGTTCGCTTTCAATCCGTTCTCTCCGGGCGGCGAGGAACTTCCGGCACCATTCGCTCTCTTTGTCCGCTTCTTCGGAGAGGATGATCGCGTACAGGAGGATCTCCCGCAGTTTCATGAAGTCATGCAGGTGATCGAACCCGTGCACCGGTAGGTCGTTCTCCTTTCTGTATCCTCTCGCAAATGCGCTCAGGAAGATTCGGGCAAACTCGACCGGGTCCGATCCGGACATTGCCGACCGAGCGGCATAGAACAGCGGGATCGCGATGTCGTTGGCGAAATAGTCGTAATGACAGTCGTCGAAATCGAACAACGTTATCTTTCCTTCGTGCACGAAGAAATTCCCCTGATGGAAGTCGACATGGATCAAGCCGAAGGAATCGCGATCGGCCGGGAGGGCATTCAGCTTTCGGGTAACGGTATCGAATTTCTCGACGACAAGCTCATGCCCGGATGGAAGTATTTCGTCGATCTTCAGATCTTCATCTTCAATCCAGTGCTTTCTCTTGTACTCCGATCGCGAAGGCTGAAAAGATTTAGCCAGCCGGTGCATCCTGCCTGTCATCTCCCCCCATTGTTCGAACAAGGTTTCGTTCCAGTCCGAGGGTCCGGCATGATCTCCGGGAGCCTTATCGAACATAACCGCGCTGAAGAATAGTTCCTCGTCGCTAACGTCTGAGTCTGCTTCAACCGGAATCACTTCGACCAATTTGCCGTTATTCGATTCAACCCCGCCGCTCACCGAAACGCCACCGTCGGCCAAATGACGGATCCACTCCAGTTCGCCGCGAATCATATCGGGCCGGCGATGCTCGCTATCGGTGAGGCGAAGAATCCTCGATTGACTGCTTTGCTCACACTCGAATACAAAATTCTCGAACGAGCCAAGGCGCTTGCAGCCGGCAGGATTGATTCCATATTGCTCACAGGCCCGTGCGAGGACATGTGCGGAGTGCTGATCGAAATACTCTTCGATTCGTGGTTTCATCTGCTCACTTCAACCTTAACGGTATCTAAATATACGTTGAAGTATACGGTTGTCACCGCATAAGTTTCGCCTCCGGTCTGAATTTAAGGGCCTTCCAGAAGTAACTTGATTGCCGTCCCGGACGGCGATATATTAAGAGTGACAGAGTATGAGGTAACAATGGGAATCTTCAATCGATCTCAAAAAGGCGAGGTCGAGATAATCGAATTCAAGCCTAAACACAGGCAGGCCTTCAAGGACCTGAATTACGCCTGGCTGGAAAAGTATTTCGAAGTGGAACCGTACGATGAGATTGTGCTGTCCGATCCCAAGACGCACATTCTGAATAACGGCGGCACGATCTTGATGGCGAGCATCGATGACGAGATCGTGGGAACCTGCGCCCTTCTTCGCCAGACCGAGCGGAAATATGAGCTCGCCAAACTTGCAGTGGACGAAAATTACCAGGGGCGGCACATCGGCCGTGCTCTTTGTGAAGCTGCCATTCGCAGAGCCCGGGATTTAGGAGCCGCCACACTGGTGCTTGCGACCAGCGAGGTTCTCGTCACTGCCAATCAACTCTATCATCGGCTCGGATTCAAGCAGACTGATCTCGACGTCATCGGCCCGCTTCCATACAAGCGGCCGACCATAGTAATGGTCAAAGATCTGACGGATGCGATCGTCCGGTCGAACAAGAAGACCGACCTGTAGCATAAGTAGGTGGCCAGCATATGGCATCGACAGAGATTGAATATCGTAGTACTGCCGGGAACCTGAGTCCGAAGCAACTCAGGGGGTTCTTTGTCGGCTGGCCCTCTCCCCCATCGCCGGAAACACACTTGAAATTGCTGGAGCAAAGCGATCTGATCGAACTGGGGATCGACACGAAGTCGGGGCAGGTGGTTGGATTCCTCACCGCAATCACCGACGGAGTTCTGGCGGCCTACCTGCCGTTGTTGGAAGTGTTACCTGAGTATCAGCACCGAGGGATCGGAAGCGAACTGGTGCGACGAATCGTAGAGCGACTGTCGCGGTTGTACATGATCGACCTCTTCTGCGATCCGGAACTTGAACCATTCTACAGCCGATTCGGCCTGGTTCGCGGGGGCGGGATGATGAGGCGCAACTATGCCGCTCAATCGGGCGCAGTCGCAAGCAAAAATTAGCAACAAAGTCAACCGGAGGAAGGATACATGCCCGAAGAACGAACTATCAAAGAAGAATTCAAAGTTACCGGCGACCAGCTGGTCGAAACGGTGAAGAAACTGGCTCGCGAAGCCAACGTGAGGCACCTGATTATCAAGAATGAGAAGGGAGACTCACTGATGGAGATTCCCCTGAGCGTAGCCTCGGTCGGCGTTCTGCTGTTGCCGGTAACGGCGGCAATCGGCGCCCTCGCGGCACTGGTGACGCACTGCACGATCGTGGTAGTCAAGGTTAAGGAATAGCCTGGCGTCACATGACTGAGCTGCAAAAGACAGAGCCGGAAAGAATCTTTCCGGCTCGTTTCGCATACCTGGATTTTCTCGAACTATTTCTGATCGGTTTTCAGAGGGGATGGCGTCGAGGGAGTGTTTTTCGGTTTCTTGGGCTGTTTCGGTTTCTTCTTTTCCCGGCTTCCCTTGTCTTTCGACTTCGACATACTTTACCTCCTTCACAATTGAGTTCGGCTTGCAATCACGGCACCGACCGCTCAACTCACTTTAACCTTTATACAATCGGCGCGGAGTGACACCGGTAAGATAATCTCAGTCAAGCCGAAGGTAAATCAAAAAATCATCAGGATTTCAACCAACCCTTCCATATATCGGGCTGATGTCCCACTGTCACTTCCCGGTCGCTCCGGACGATCGGCGTTCGGAAGAGCAAAGGGTACTCAAGCAATTTGGTTTCGATATCATGCTTAATGTACTTCAGGTTGAGTCGCTCGTACTCGCGGCTATCGGTGTCGATGAGTTCTTCGAGCGAGAAGAAGCGACGTACCGCTTGAAGCTCGCCACGACTCAGTCCCTTTTCATTGAGGTCTATGAATTGGATGGGAATCCGCCGTTCTTTGAAAAACCGGATCGCCTTCTGTGTGTCTTTGCACTTCTTCGTGCCGAATACCTGAATAGTCATGATTTTGTCCGATATGATACATCGATCGTAATTTCGGACAAGCTTAAATACGTGTCTCGTGCCTGACACCGACGCCCGACCCCCGATCATACGTCCCCGTATTCTCAAGAAACATAAGGAGTTGTGTCGGCAGTGCGGCCTTGACAATTATTCACTTTCTGTTATCTTGAAACGAACAACAAACGGACATCCCCGAACGGAAAGGTGTACTTACCCGCTTTGACATCGGTTGCCAAAAGATTCTTACGAATTTCGATTTTTGTTACGGCATCGGGCCTGCTCTGCTTTCCATCGGCGGTGGCGTTCCACGAAAAAGGAGTGGCGAATTGCTCCGGATGTCACGTCATGCACAACAGCGAGGATGGAACACCGATCGACCCGGATGCCGTCTCCGGGAACCTCGCATTGCTCAACGATGGCACTCCGTCCGATGTCTGCCTATCCTGTCACGCGACCCGCTACGGTTCAGTGTTCGGATCAGATCCACTCATTCCCCCGGACGAAAAGGGGGGCGGGAATTTCGTCTTCCTCCTGGAGGATAATCTGAACGATGCCGCCAACGGACAGACGAACCCGATCAGCGGCGACGCCGCGGGGCACAATATCGACGCGCCTTCGTACGGAGTTAGTCCCGATGGGACGATTCTCACCGCGCCCGGCGGCACTTTTCCTTCGGATAAACTCGGATGCACGTCATGTCATGATCCGCACGGCAACCAGAATTTCAGAATGCTGTACGGTGTCGGTCCGGTGCAGGGCGGTCTGGCGACGTTTTCCCATCCGGCCCCGCAGGCGAAAGGACTAAGTCTCGGGCACGGTTCCGGACCGGAGACCAATTCGAATCATACGGCATATCTCAGCGGCGTGAGTGAATGGTGTGCGAATTGTCACGGCGAGAACTACCATGAATCGGCCGACTCGGCATCGTTTGCTCATCCATCGGGGGTGAATCTGGAACCTGATATCATTACTCGCTACAACGTGTACAACGGCACGAACGACGTCACCGGCGGGAACGCAGCCACTGCTTATCTTGCGGCGGTTCCGTTCGAAGATGCGTCGGCAACGATCAGTTCTACCGCCGGTCCAACATCGTCAAGCAAAGTCATGTGTCTCTCCTGTCATCGGGCTCACGCGAGCAGTGCGCCTTACGCCGGACGATGGGATTTCAATGTTGATCTGCTGGCGAACGATGGCTCCATCTCCGGATCTTATCCGATCCCCAGCCCGTACCCTACTCCTGTACAGAACTCACTCTGCAATAAGTGTCATGATTTCGGATCGGGCAGCAGCGCCGCACCAGTACAGCGCTAACCGAATTTTCCGCCAGGCTTACTTCGTTAATCTACTGAATGGGAGCTACGCTTGTGCTCTTCGTGCGCGCCACTTCTCCGGAGTCGGAAGGCCTGAAATGATCAAAGCCAGGAAAATAAGCAGGCCGCCGAGTGCCCGCCGGGTAACGAATTCCTCTCCGCCGAGTGTCCATGCAAACAGGGCGGCAAAAACCGGTTCCAGGGCGAAAATGAGCGAAACCCGAAGCGGCGAGATCATCCGCTGAGCGTACATCTGGATGACGAATGCCGAAAGTGTGGGCAACAAAGCGAGAAAGACAACCGTCCAGCCGGCCTGAAATGTCGTGATCTCAAACGGCAAGCCAACGATCAGCCCGGTAAGCAGACTCATCAGACCGACCAAAAGAAACTGCTGACAGCTTATCACCAGCGGATCTATCCCCGCTTTCATGTACTTGTCCGAATAAAGCACATGAAGGGCGTAGGTCACCGCAGCGAGCAATGTCAGCATGTCACCAGTATTGACATCGTGCATCCCTCCGGTCAAAATCCATAGGCCGAGCAGCGAAACTATCGAAGCGATGACTTCCATTCTTGTGGGATTGCGCTTGAAGATCGTTTTGAGAAAGAGCGGAATAAACATGACGAACAGACCGGTGATGAAGCCGGAGTTCGAAGCTGTGGTATATTTGAGACCGAGCGTCTGAGGGATGTACAGGGCGAAGAGAAGAATTGACAGGAAGAGTGATTTCTTCAGATCCTGCAGAACATCCCGCTTTTTCGCCAGAAGAAAGACCAGCAGCACCCCACCCGCCAGCAGAAAGCGATATCCGACCATGATGACCGGATCGATCCCGCTGAGCGCGCTTTTGACCATGAAAAATGTTGCCCCCCAGATAGCTGCAGCATAGAACAAGCCGACCTCGGCGAGCTTGATTCTTCTTTTGTCGACTGTCGGATTCATGGTTAACCGCCAATTAGAGGATCGGCCCGTCAAAAGTCAAAACAAATCGAGCGAGGTCCCGATTCTGGCGTAGGCGAACCGCGTTGACAGAAATTGAGTTTGGAGGTATCTTAAGTAAGAAGGTGTCTGTCGAATTTGCTGCATCCGCACAGCTCGATTGCGCCAACAGAAATACGGGAGGTGTCCAATGAAGCACACGTGTGCCGTGCTCGCGATCTTTTCAATTCTCATTGTCGAAACCGTTTCCGCTCAGTATATTCCGAACAAAGCCGCTAACCCACCAAAATCGACCAATGAACACTTGACCGTTTCGCCTTCAGACGTTGTGCCGCTCGAACTGGATCCTTTCTGGCAGAGCGTCGAGACCGATGTCTACTCGACCGGATTGACTCTGTGGGACTGCAACAACGACGGGTATATCGATGTGTTCATTTCCAACGGTAACGACATGGCCCTGGCGCCGAACTATATTTATCTCTCGCGCAGCGGAACGTTGCCTGCCCAGGCGTCATGGATTTCGTCCAATGCGGAGTACTCGGGTCATTGTGCGGTGGGCGATCTCGATCACAACGGCTTTCCGGATTTTATCGTCGCCAATTATCTCGGCGCCGGAAGATTCGGAACCGGCAATTATCCGAATATGTACTCGAATGCGTACGGCCTGCCGTCCCCCTCGCCGGACTGGTACTCGGCCGATACGATGAACAGCTTTTCCTGTGCCCTCGGAGATATGGACAACGACGGCGACCTGGACCTCGCTATCGCCACAGGGGATCCTTACGGTCCTGTTTTGTCGGCTCAACTGGTCTATCGAAATGTCGGTGGTACACTCGAGATGACACCGTTCTGGCAATCGACAACTTCTATGGCCGCTCTCGATGTCGCCTGGGGTGACGTGGATAATGATGGCTATCTCGATCTTGCCGTCTGTTCCGGCCTCGGCGGAACGTCACTTTTCCGAAATTTGGGCGGCACACTCGAAACCACGCCGTCCTGGACTTCGTTCAATCAAGACCCGGCTAACACGATAGTTTTCGGCGATATCAGCGGCGACGGCTGGCTGGATTTGATAGTGGCGTGCAACTTTCAGGGAGGAGGAGAAGGAACGTACATCGCCTATCTCAATGATGGCGCGGGGCATCTCGCGGCTGTCCCTGGCTGGACTTCGGCATCGGGCGGCTATGGTTCGGCTCTGTCGTTGTATGACTACGATCAGGACGGTGATCTCGACCTCGCGGCCGGACGCTGGTGGAACCGTACGTTGGTCTTTGAAAACCTTGGGACAACGTTGAGTCAGGATCCTGTCTGGCAATCCAATCCCAATACGGTGGTCGAGGAATTGAGTTGGGCCGATATCGATGGCGAAGGACTGGAGATGTATGCCGATACCTTCGCTGCGGACGGAAAGCGCCTTCATTATCTCAAGCGAATTCCGATACAAGCGATCGACTCAGTTTCCGTCGATGGAGCCGTTCTTCCCGTATCCGGATACTCCTTCCAGCCCCAGGATGGGTGGATTTCAACTGCAGTCGACGCATCGGTTCGGACCATAGTCTATTACTCCTATTCGACGACGTGCGATTTGGTCGAATCGAATTGGGATGTTGCTAACATGGCCTTCGCCAACACGCGCCTTCCCAACTTGCGGATGTACGCGGACACGACTTTCGGATGGGCCCCGCTTGAAGTCCAGTTTGCGGACAGCTCTGTTGGAGCCGTGAGCTGGTTGTGGCGATTCGGTGATGGCGACAGTTCCATGTCGCAGAATCCGACGCATGTATACTCTTCTCCCGGAAGTTTCGGCGTCTATCATGGCGCACAACTTCCTGACCGGTTTCACCAACGGTATCAGAACAACATGGTAACAGTCCTGGCCGATACGCTGGTCGGTGACACGGTGAACACAAGTCCGGGAGAACATGTAGAACTCGATGTTTACGCGAGGAACAGCATTCCGATCAGACAGATCACTTTGCCGGTGGAGTACTCAGGGTCTCTCGGCTTGACAATAGATTCCTTCTCAATATCGGGGTGCCGAACGGAAACGTTTGAGGTGGCTACTTACCTTCATTACGATCCATGGAACAAGCGAGTTACGATCAAGCTGCAGGCGTCGGCAGTCGAAGGCGAAGCTCCCGATCTACCGGCAGGCTCCGGGACGGTGGCAAAACTGTTCTTCACCGTAGATCCGTCGGCGGCTGCCGGTGTTTCGACTCCCGTTGTTATCGATGGTTACGAATCGTATCAGCCGACCTTCAGGTCGAGCCAGCTGTCATTCTTTCCCAAACTTGTTCCCGGGTTGATTACTGCCGGTTCCTGTTGTATTGGTATGAGGGGGAACATCGACGCAAGTTCTGACGAAAGCGTTGATATATCGGATCTCATCTATCTGGTCGAGTACTCCTTTTCCGATGGAACTGAGCCGCCTTGCCTCGAAGAGGCGGATGTCAACGGAGACGGTGCCGTTGACATAGCGGACGTGATTTATATGGTAGACTTCTCTTTCGGTGACGGTCCGGCGCCCGTTGCCTGTCCGTAATGATGAAACGCTGACAGACAAACAAATCAAAACCCCCATCCGGCTGAGCAAGCAGCCGGACAGGGGTATCGTGGGTTACATTCAACAGAGGAGCAAGCGAGATTTAGTCCTGGCAGGTCCGATCGCGCTGTCTCAAGCGCAGATCCAGATGAATGCCGTCACGGTCGCGTGTTCTGAGCCTGTCCTGATCCTGATCACCCTCCGACAGATTGGGACCGGTGTTGATGCGGTACTGATACCGGTTCTCGTGCTGATACTGGGTGGACGTTTGGAACGAATTCTCGACGCGATACTGATAGGTGTTCTGAGTGCGGATCTGTTCCACCGCTCCCGGAGGGCATGCCGCCTGACCGTTCTGGTGTTTATCCTTGTATCCGCTTCCATCACGCGGCGCATACCAGTCAGGATCGAGGAAATTCGGGATTCCGTCGCCGTCGGCGTCACGGAACCAGGCGTACTTGTACGACGAGTGTGTGTCGCCGTTACCGTTCTGCGCCATGGCGGCGGGCGCGACCACCAGACTGAGCAAACAGAATGCAACGAGTGCGAGCATAAGGGTACGCATTCTACGGGTCTCCTGCAGTTTTAGGTTGACGTTACCAGGCCTCTCCATCATGCCTGACTTCCTGACGATAGCTTTGCAATCACCGTGCCAGCGTCGATGTACCGGCTTGGCGCGTTGCCTATCAATCAGTAACAGTGAACTGGAAGTCGTGAGGGTCCGATCATGTACCCCTCAGTCCATTCCCGGTGTACCCATCTGTACCCGACGGTACGTCGCCATACGAATCTTGCCGAGATTCGAAGACGGACTTATCAAACAGAGACTATCTTGCCCCTTTTGATACATCAAAATGTCGGAACGCAACATTCGTTTTGTATGATGAAGCTCATCTGCTCATGCGGAATGCACATAATGTCGACACAGACGTCAATAATACGCTCTTGACAGATCGACCAGACCTCCCAGGATCAGCATCGCAACGAAGATACATGACTAATTCCGGTGACATTATGTCTATCCGGATAGCTTATGATTGCGGAAAGTATCATGGATACGTATATTTATATTAGGCGCCCGACTGACTACGGGATGCATTCATCGTGACAGAAGAACTGGAGGAACTTATGTCTCAGATCCTTCTGAGATCGGCTTTCCTGCTGATCGCCATCTTTGCTTTCCTTACCTGTTCGAACGACAGTAATTCACCGGTTGACCCTTCGGGTGGACCAATGTCCAATCTAACCGCATCGCAACGCGACCTGTTAATCGCCAGCAACACTTTCGGCTTCAATCTCTTAAGAGAGATGACCGAGGACGACCCGGATTCCACCATTTTCATATCACCGCTCTCGGTGTCCTATGCTCTGGGGATGACTTATAACGGAGCAGCCGGAGGGACCAGAGAAGCAATGGCCGACGTGCTGGGTGTCAACGGGATTCCGATTGATGAGTTCAATCGCTCGTATCAGGCTTTGACGCAGCTGCTGTTCGCAGCCGATCCGGATATTACTTTCGGGCTCGCCAACTCGATCTGGTGCCGCGCTGGATTCACTCCCAGGCAGACTTTCCTGGATGTAAACCGGGAGTATTTTGACGGTCTTGTACGCAGCCTTGACTTCAGCCTGCCCACGGCAGCCGACACTATCAACAACTGGATCAGCGAGAAAACGAACGGGAGGATCAATTCGGTTGTATCTTCCCCGATCGAAAGAACCGTGATGTTGTACCTGATCAACGCGATTTACTTCAATGCCGATTGGACGACCCCTTTCGACTCGTCTGAAACATTCCAATCCTACTTCACCCAAGCTGACGGTTCGCCGACCAACTGTCTGATGATGAGGATGCAGTCGACTTTCGGATATGCCGAGAATGAGCTGGTGAAAGCAGTCGACTTGCCTTATGCCGGCGGGAATTTTCTTGCTACGGTCTTGATTCCAAAAGAAGGCGTATCGTTGAACCGGGTTGTTGACGACCTAACATTGGGGCGATGGGCTGGACTTCGCAGCAGCATTGGAAGCAAGTGGATGAGTTTCGCCATGCCTCGCCTCCGCTTGCATTATGGAGACAAATTGAACAACGAACTCACAGCTCTCGGTATGGGTGTCGCGTTCCTACCCGATATAGCCAATTTCGACAACATCTTGCAAAATGGAGGTTTATATATCGGCAGGGTCATTCATAAGACCTATCTGCAAGTGGATGAACGTGGAACCGAGGCTGCCGGCGTGACTGTGGTTACCGTGGAAGTAAGAGCCCCGGGTCCGGCCGACCTGACAGCAGACCATCCTTATCTCTTCATCATACACGAGAAGGAGTCCGGCGCGATTCTGTTCGTCGGCAAGATCATGACTCCGACTTGGGACGAGGATTGAGCTAAGCCCCTTACTTATGTACGCGTTTGAGGAAGTCCTCGATATCGGGGATTCCCCCCTGGAAGACGAGATAACCGTTGTACGGTTCGCGCTCGGTGATTTCGCCGGCCACAGGTGTTAGCATCAACTTCTTCACTTCGGCCAGGTCGGAGGTCTGCCCCAGCGCCCAACCTAATTTGATGTAGGCGACTTCGGGAAGCATATTTTCTGCCGGGATGATCCCTTTTGCCATCAAGTCCCTTCCGGTGTCGTACACGAACATGTGGACATAACCCCAGAGCGTCTGCACAGTCATGTAGATGGCAATGCCCTTTTTGATTGCCCGTTCGATTGCCGGATAGATCGGTTTGTTCACGTGGCCGAGACCGGTGCCGGCAATGACGATTCCCCTGTAACCGTTGTCGGTGAGTGAATCGATGATATCGGGCATCATATTCGGATAGTAGTACACCAGGGCAACCTTTTCCTCGAAATACGGCTTTACCGTGACATTCTTGTCGTTGCGGCGATGGTTGTACTTCTTCGACAATGGCGTAATCTTATGCCGGTCGACCATCGCCAGCGGAATGTCACCGATCGTTCTGAAAGTGGAGCGATACGAAGAGTGCATCTTGCGTACTCGGGTGCCGCGATGCAGAAGTCCGTACTCGTCGGAAGTCGGACCGAACATGCAGACCATCACCTCGGCGATATCCGACTCGGCAGCCGTTTTCGCCGTGTGCATGAGGTTAAGAGCGGCATCGGAGGAGGGTCGGTCCGAGGATCTCTGAGACCCTACCATAACGATCGGTACCGGCGGATTCTGCACCATGAAGGCGAGCGCCGCCGCGGTGTGGTGCATAGTGTCGGTGCCGTGTCCGATCATGATGCCGTCGATCCCCTTTTCGATTTCTTTGCCGATTTCCACGGCCAGTTTGATATACTGCTGAGGTCCCATATTCTCACTGAACACGGCGAACAGCTTTTCCGTAGTCAGATTGCAGATGTCCGCGAGTTCGGGCACAGCGCCGTAAAGCTCGCCCGGCGAAAAGGCCGGTATGACAGCACCGGTTCGGTAGTCGAGCCGCGAAGCAATCGTCCCGCCTGTCCCGAACAACTTGACGTTCGGCTTTTCCGGCGAGAACGGAAATTCTTTCTCGGGTATCTTGTAGTGTGCTTCCTTGTAGCCCTGTTCGACCATATCGGTGATCGTATCGACGTCAAGACCGACATTGTAGCCGCTGGCGATTTTAACGACGATGTGCTTGTCGTCGTCGTTCTCGCTCCGGGGCAGCACGATCCCCTTGAACTCACCTCTGGTCGTCTGAATAACGGCGTCGCTCCACACTCGCATATTGAACTGCTTGAGCGTGTCCAGCGCCCTGCCCTTGTAGCCCTTGAATATATCAGTCATTGCCGGTTTCCTTTTCGATCATCGCCCGAAGATCCTTCAGCGGGATATTGCCCACCGCCCGTTTACGAAGCTGCCCCATTATCCAGCGAGTCGAGGCTTCGGGGTCGGACGAACTATTGATCTCCCGGAATTTCTCCCGGAGCGTCCTGATGTACGGTGTCAGCTTGTCAATCGAGTTGCGTTTGAATTCGATCGAAGAGAGCACCGAATCAAAGAGAATCTTCGGATGCTCGTACACGGTCGGAAGCATCTCGCGAACGATCTCCTGACAGAGTCCCGAGTCCTTCACGTACTTGAAGAGTCCGTACACCTTGTTGTAAGAAAAATCAGCGGAGGGTGTGAGCCTCCCCTCGATATTCTTGAGGGTGTGTCCGAAGGTCGTTGTGACGTAGACCGGGTTGTATCCGCATTCATCGACAATTCTCCGGATGGTCGGCATCAGGTTGTTGCGGAGGATATAGAAGTAGGTGTCTTCCGGAGCCTTCCACTCTTTCAGCTGTGCCAGCTGCTCGTGAACTTCGGGCGGCAAGTTTTGCCCGATCCGTTCGATTTGCTCAGCATGGATGGCTATCGGCGCCGAGTCGGTATCAGGATACATCCGGTCAGGTCCGGGCAGAACCCGTTCGAATATATTAGTGCCGTTCTCCAGCGACTTGCGCGTCTCGTTAGGGACACCCTCGAAAGCAAGTTGGCAGCGCTCCTGAATCGTCTCCAGACCGGTCTTGAGGTCTTCTTTGGGGCACCAGAAAATCAATTGTGCGTCGTCCGGACCGCTATTCAATTTCGATCGAAGATGCCTGAAGTCCTGCGGATTAATTTCTATACCGAGCTGTTCCGAATGGATGAGATTCGGTTTTTCAACACACGCGATTACCTTCAGGCGGCCGGACAGCTCGTCGGCGAAACACTGTCCCGGTTGCGTGAAATATGAGAGGAGTCCCTTGAAACCGGGTAAATTGACGCCAATTAATTTGCGCCGATCCATCTTGGCTTCCTTGAGCGGCTGGAATTTCGTCTGGACGTGGTCACTGTCTAGCTCGCATGAGGAGAGTTTCCAGCTTGAGGGGTCTTTCACCCGCGCGTTAAGATCAGCTTTGATTTGAAGCAGGGCGACCTGACGAAAGGCTTCGTTGTGAGTGAGTTTCGGAATCCAGCTGATATGGGCGACTCCCTTGATCTCGACTCGTGTTCCGCCGGTCACGCTCACGTTCACATCTTCGCGGGCGGCACCGATTCCGACCTGCACCTTACCGGTGCTCCGGGCGAGAAATCGGATGTACTGAGCAGCTTCGGCAGCCTCCCATGGTGTCATGAGTTCCGGATAGGTAACTGTCTCTATCAAGGGCATACCGAGCCGATCGGTGACATACATCCGGTCGTGTCCCCGGTCGAGCAGCTCACGGCAGGAGTCTTCTTCGATCGAGAGTTGGAGCAGCCTGATTTTCTTATTTCTCAGCGGCAGCTCTCCCTCGATGCCAACTATACCTGTCCGCTGGAATCCGGTCGGGATGGAGCCGTCGAGATACTGTTTGCGGGTGATATGTAACTCACCGACAATATTGAGCTTCGAGAGGAGGGCGATTTCGATAGCTATCTCCAGCGCCTGGCGATCGAGTTTGAACGGTGGCGTGTCATCGACGTCGTACGTGCACGCAGTCTCGTATTTGATGTGATAAATAATGTTTTTGCGGGTTCGAAATTCCATGAGCGCGGTGCCATCGTACTCCCCTAATTCACTCAGGGTTGGGCGCATATGACGGACGACTTCGGCGTCGTACTCACCGTTCTTCTGGTAAACCCCGGCCGGACAATGGCAGAAAAGTTTCTTCTCGGTCTTGAGTTGTTGATGAACCTCAAGACCGGACTTGAAACCGATCGATTCGTAGAGCGAAAGGGTCGCATCCTTCAAATCAACATAGCCGACCCGCTCTCTGGATTTCAGGTAGTTGTCGGCCGGGTCAAAATCGTCTAACATTCACAATGTTCTTTCACGGAACGGAGGTTCAATAATTTATCCGCGGAACATAATCAACCCCTCCCCTTTTGGCAAATGATTAGCAGGAGTTTTGACCGGTCCGTCGCGTCGGCGCCAACCGTCAGAACAGGTGACCGCCCCGAACTCCTGCCTCGGCCCTTTGCAGTTGCATATATTGGCGATTCTGCCGATATTATATGTGGTTATTGTCAAGCCGTTTACCTGCCTGAAACCGAACTCAAGAGGACGTAAATGCCGGAAAGACGATCGTTCAGCCTGACCCTTCTAATTGCCACAACGTTGATTGCGCTGAGTGGAATAGTCTGGGCCGGGCCGACCGAGATCAGCTATCAGGGAAGGCTTACCAGTGCCGACGGAAGTCCTGTTGCGGACTCTGCTTATTCAGTCCTGTTCACCCTATACTCCGATTCTGTCGCCGGGTCAGTACTCTGGGCCGAGAATGCAACTATTACAACTACCGGGGGGATGTTCCATTACCTGCTCGGGTCGACTCAGCCGTTCGGCTCAAACCTGTTTACCGACAATGACCGTGTGTATCTTGAGATCCGTGTCGGGTCCGAAGTTCTCGGACCGAGAACGCTGTTTGCTTCGGTTGCCCGGGCGGCCGTGGCCGGAGATATCAAGTCGGTCGATTCAGCGGGAAAGCCGGCTGTCCGCAGTTTTGCAGACCTGCATAAGTTCACGATCTACGACGCCGGCGGAAACGCGAAGGTTACTTTTCAGGATAAACCGGGGGATGACGCGGTAATACTTCCTGATTCATCGATCAACTCGGAAGAAATCCTGGACGAACCGGGAGTTGCCACCAACACTGATGTATCGTTGCAGACGCTCATGACCGGTGAGATGAAGGACCTGGTGAAACTGGACGTGACTATTCCGAATGACGGCTACATTGTCCTCTTCGGGAAGTGCTATGTTCTCTTAAGCGGGACAACATCGGCCAATTCTGCCATAGTCCAGATCGATGAAAACGAGGGGGGCGGGACGCAATTCCCGTATTACGACATTGTCGGCCTCTCGGGATATGTGAACTCCGGGACAAACTATTTCCCGATATTCGTCACCCGGACCTATTACAAATCAAAAGGGACCTATACGTTCAGACTCGAGGGCCGGGCCTCGAACGCCTCGCCCGCTCTTGCCCAGACCTGGGACCATGTCCTCACGGCCCAATACTTCCCGACCGCCTACTACGGAGTCTCTGCGGTGATGTCCAGCCCGATGGGAAATCCTACGGCCGTGCCGATTGTTGTAGACAGCACCGACTCGATCAGGACACCCGGAACTTATTATCAGATGGATTTGAAATATTTCGAAGATAAAGATAAGGCGGCGAAAGATCGTCGCTGAACGTCGCCCCTATTTCACCAGCATCATTTTTTTCGTGTCAGTATCCGTACCTGCCGTTAACCTGTAGAAGTACACTCCCGATGCCAGTTGAGAGCCGTCGAACGAAATCCGATGCGGCCCGGCCGAAAGGTTGGAGTTGACCGGGGTGGCAACAATCTGACCGAGGATATTGTAAATCTCCAGCTTTACATCTTCTTTCCGGCTCAGCGAGAACTGAATGATGGTCGTTGGATTGAACGGATTGGGATAGTTCTGGGCAAGCGTGAACGGCCCAGGGAGTGAACCACCATCTCCCGGGGAGGCCGGGGTAACACTTGTATCCCCCGAGATATCGTAGATGTAGATTCCGTTTCCTCCGGACACAGCCAGGATTCCCTCACCGGCGGCGATCAGGTTGCCTCCGACTCCTCCGTGCTGTACGAGAGTCGGGTAAGTACCGTTCAGATCGAATACAGAAATCCCGTCAGGACTGACCCCGTACAGGTTCCCTCCGTACTCCTGAGCATTCACTACGCCGAACGGCACGTAAATCACCGTATCGGAGTGAATCGCCGGAGGATCAGAAATATCCAATACGGCCATTCGGTCGGTCCCGAAGACGTACAGCTCATTGTTGTGCGGGTACATACTCAGGGCGGTCCCCGACAGCCCAAAGTCGGTCAGGTACTTGAGAGTGAAATCTTTTCGTATCGCGTAGACGAGGATAGTCCTCTTCGCGAGTGCTACATACAGAAAGGTGTCGACAACCGTCGAGCTGACCACTCTGTCGATAAAATTCCACTGATTGATGTAGGTGACGTATCCGGAGTCGGCAAGGATGAAGACATCCAAATACTCCGGCCGGTCCACTATCAGAGTTTCGAAATTGTGAAGCCGGGTCCTGGTCAATTGCAGGCTCCGCACCGGGTCGGCACCGATACTAAAAGCGTTTTCCAAGGAAAGTGAGTCAGGGTTGAGTGAATTCAGGATAACCCCGACCTTATTGTATTCCGGGTACTCGACCACGAGCGAATCGCCGTTGTGCGTCATGTGATTGGTGCTGGTTATGTAGGGGAGCACCGCGTAGTCGTGGGTTATACGCGCAGAATCACCGATCTGCCAAACGTCGACAGGATTCGCCGTCCCGCTGGTGAAGAGCCGATGATCGTAAATGAACATATCGGCGATAAGGCCCCATCGGAAGAGACCCTGTACCGGCGGTTCCATATCACACAAACTGAAAAGGGATAAGCCTCCTTCCAGTCCCGGAAGGACGAGATATTGCGTGGAGTCCGACGCGAAAAGATCACCATCGATCTTATTGTACGGTATGTCCACCGTCGTGATATTCGTAAAGTCAGACCGCTTGATCTCGAACATCTGTCGTTGGGTGAGCACTACCAGGAGAGAATCGGTCTGATACGCGCGCAACGGAGTCGGTATATCCGGAATTGAGTCGACGATTGCTCCGCCGTGCTCATCGAAATTCCCGAAATAGACTCCGCCTGAATTCAGCAACAGACAGAAGAGTGAATCATATTTCTCAAAAGAGCTCACGCGGAATGGAACGTAGAGGTAGTCAATGAACCGGCCGAAGCCCGGTCCGGAGAGATCGTAGCGAAGCACCCCGTTGTACTCGTCGAGAACGTACAGAGTATCATCGGAAATGTCGAGCTGGCTCACCAGGATCCCCTTCATGCTCGAATCGGCAAACGCCGCTGACGACAGCCCATTCAATCGATATCGCCAGACCCCGTCGAACCACTCCGAAACGTAAAGATCTTCCCCGCGCAGGGCGAAGTCACCGAAATCCTGTGGAATATCCACCGAACCGAGGATCGTGGGAGATGGGAGAGTCGATATATCGACGAAGTAAAGCTTGTGGTTGTCGGTGTTGACGACCAGCGTGTCGCCGAACCGTTTCATCGTCGCGCTCGTGAAAGGAATGAAGAGTTGGTCTTTGAATTCAAATAATGAGGAATCACTATTGTACTGGAAGACTGCAATCCCCTTGGTAGCGACGGCGACTGCAAAGCTGTCAACCATCATCACGTCGTCAAATGAACTGAGGAGGATCGTCTTGTCCGGTCCGGAATCAAGATTGGCCCGGCAGGTCGCTGCCGAAAGCAACAGACCGATGATGAGTGCAATCCTCTTCATTTGATCATCACCATCTTTCTGCTGATTTGTGACTTGTCGGTTGCGAGCCGGTAGAGGTAGACGCCGGAGGCCAATGAAGAACCGTCGAACACGACCGAGTGGGATCCGGCCGGCAACGTTTCATCGACCAATTGTGTCACTCGTTGACCGAGAATATTGAAAATGTCGATCGAGACATGTTCTTTCCGAGGCAGTTGAAAGTCAATCGTGGTGGTCGGGTTGAACGGATTGGGATAATTCTGAGCCAGCTGCATCGTGGCGGGCAACACACCCGGAGGATTGTCGATTCCGGTCGGGAGTGCGGTCGATCTGAAGGTGTTCGTGTTCAGGTTGTCGGCCAGGAATTTGCCAACGTTCTTTCCGTTATCGCTGGAAGCATCGAAATTCCAGACAAGCACATCGCGATTGTCGCTGTTCAGGATAAGCTCGACCTTGCCATCGCCGTCGAGATCGGTTACCAGTGGAGCAAACCGTGAAGAAAAGACTTCGTAATTGCGTGCCGGGGTAGTAGCGGGCCATCCCGGGAGAAGTTGTGCATTGTGATCGAGTATATAGACCCGCTCCGGACCGGTGTTCGGAAGGACATACCCCGAACGAAAAACGATCTCAGGGTAGTCGTCGCCGGTGAGATTCGCCACCGTCGGCGTACCGAAAGTCACGGCGTCGCTGAAGGCCACACCCTGCGGCGCGCCGGACTGCTGATGGTAGGGCGTACCATCGGCCCTCCAGATATACAGCCGGGCGATGTCGAATTCAAAGAAAGTACAGAGGATCTCGGGCATACCGTCCAGATCGAGATCGGCCAGAACCGGATAAGATCCTATCCAGCTTTTCGATTCGCTCATCGCCCTGGGCCAGCCCGGAAGATCCACTCCCTGCGCATCGCGGACCCAGAGGTGCGGGATACCGGCCGTATCGCTGCCGAGCGTGATAATATCCAGCAGACTGTCGCCGTTCATGTCGGCGAGAGCTGTTCCGTAGACAAGCGGCGTATTGATGACAAGCGGATCGGTACGTCCAAAAGCCGGTTGTCCGGTTCGGCCGTCGAATATGCCGACTCCGGTATACGGCTGAGGTGAAGTATATGAACCTATAACTTCGTATTGTCCGTTGCCGAGCAAATCGGCGGAAGTTACGAACGGAGAGGTCCCTCCCCCGTAGCCGTATGAGTCCGATATGCGCGGATCGAACGAAGCAAACAAACCTTGTAGCGAATAGAAGTACGATTCGCCGGTAAACCGATAGGCCATGATCTGACCGATCTTGTTAAGCATGACGACTGCCGAGTCCTGATCTACTCCGAGTCTCGTCACAGTCGGATTCGGATAGCTGTATCCAAACGGAATCAGGCCGGTGTACGGACGGGTCGGCCAGCCCTCAGCCATGGTACCATCGTACTTGACCACGTAGAGACCGTCGGAGCTTGAGCAGACGATATCATCGATCCCGTCCCTATCGACGTCGTATATCGCGGGCATACATCGCATATCGGATCCGGACAGGGCCGGGAAACCGGGCAGCATGGAGCCATCGGGATGAAACGCATAGACACCGTCACCGGCACATACGATGAGTTCGTTGATGCCGTCATGATTGAGATCCGCGCAGACGGGCGAAATGCCGGCCTTGCTGCCGAGCGTCCTCGGCCAGCCCAAAGCAAAAGCACTCTGCAGATACACGGATACGGTATCGATCATGGTCGTGTCGGTGAAATAACCGGCGAGGACAATCTTGTAGAGTCCGGTATCGATGCCTGATAAAGTCCACTGATAGAGAAGTGAATCGTAGAATTCTCCGGTTGCGGTCGTGAGGTAGCTGCGAGTTCCGTTTCGGATATACGAGAGCGACATCGAGTCATAGGTCGGTCCGTGCACCGAACCGTATATCGGGATATCATACTTTGTTCGCTCGCCGCTGGCAGGCGATGTAATCACGGCCATGTCTCTTCGGGAGTGCACGAAATCAGTCATTGTCGCTTTACCGCCGTCGATCGTCGCTCTCAAATTGACAATCCCTTCCACAGTCGTGTCGGTGAAGAAGGTGACAACCGAATCAGGAGATGTAACCGTGCCGGAATCGAGTGGCTGCCAGTCCGTATTCCCGGCTCCCTTCGCATACTCGAGAAGCCAATGACCCGAGTAGCCGCCGGTCGGTTTCAAAACGATCGGGACATCGGAAGTATACCTCTCCTGTTTGGTCGGCGAGGAGAATTTCAGTCCGAGCGGCGCGAGCAGGTTCAACGAAGCATCGACATTCAAGTAGCCATAACCGGACAATGTATCCGGTCCTACCAGCGAGTCTCCCCTGTCGAACGGATCTACCATGTCGGTCGCGCCGTTCAGCAGAGCCTGCTCCAGTTCCGCGACCGGCAATTGAGGATGGAGCGAGAGAATCAGTGCCGCCGCCCCGGCCGTGATCGGCGACGCCATCGAGGTCCCGTCGGCCAGATAATAAAGCGAATCCGGGCCGATTATACGAATCCCCGGCTCTCCGCCTGCAGCGTACAGATCCGTTCCCGCCGCACGAAGCGACAAAATATCCTGTCCGGGGGCGACTATGTCTATATGGGCACCATACGTTGTAAAATACGTAAGAAAACCGTCCGAGTTTCCGGCCGCGACGACAAAGGATGAATCAAACGCGGCAGGATAGTAGCGATCGGTCCCGCCCGAATTTCCGGCCGCGATGGAGACGAAAACATTGTTGGCACGTGCGAATGTGAGCGCTTCCCGAAGGATTCCCGACTCGAACGGTGTTCCCCAGCTTATGTTGATCACCTGGGCACCAGCGTTCACCGCGTACATAATACCTGCGGCCGCGACGGCATTGGTTGCATTCGGACGGATCTTCACAGCCATGATCTTGGCATACGGATCAACCCCGACAATTCCTTTGCCGTCCTGTTTAGCTGCTACCAGACCGGCAAGGTGCGTGCCATGTCCGTCGTGGTCGGTCGGGTCGTTGTCCCCAACCGGGTTGAACACCGACACCTGATCCCCGGAGACATCGTAGCCGAGCGTGTCGTCGATAAATCCATTGTGATCGTCGTCTATTCCATTTCCGGGAATTTCTCCCGGATTTTTCCAGAACTGACCCTCGAGTTCAGGATGGTGCAGGTCTACTCCGGTATCGATTATCGCAACCACCACCGAAGTGTGCTCGGCCGGAGCACTTCCGTAATAATTTACCAGGCGGATATCTTTGCCGGCGATGCCGCTCTTAAGAACGAGGCTGTCGTTGTTGTTGCCTTGGTATCGATCGATACCGAGATACTCCTGTCCGTTATTGTAGAGATACCATTGATCGGGAAAGAGTGAATCGGTTGGAAAATCAAAGAACTGGATGTAGTAGTCCTGCTCGACATATTCGACATTGCCCGAGCCGAGCTGCCGGACGACATCGGAAGCGGTCGTGCTCTTGTCCGGAGTAGTGTAAATATAGAATCTGTTCCAATTGTCGGCGTCCTTCAGCCCCGATTTGAGCACGAGCCTGGAGGCCTTAGTGAAAGAGGCAGCAGATGAAAGCGACTTGGAAAGCATGGCCGGGCGGACAGTAGGCTTGAGTTTGACAATAAATTTGCCCGGGACCGGTCCGGTAGGATCTCCGGCCCTTGCGACCGGCGAGAGGCCGAGGACAATCAAGAGCAGGCAGGTCAGGGCATACTTCGCCGCTATATCAGGTTTCAATCGCACTTTTAGCGTCATAATGTCCCGGGAAAATGTCGGTTTCAGCAGCTACAATGTATAAACGAAGATGGCCGGGGCAGTGTTCAGTCCCGATTCTAAGATACTACGTTTCAATAAGTTGTCAAGAAGATATTGGAGCTCAGGAATCTGGTATCAGACCGGTCGGGACTTGAGCGCCAGCTTGTTGACCTTGCCCGACTGATACTTAGGAAGTTCATCTACGAATTCGACATGGCGGGGTATTTTATGCTCCGCCAGAGATTGGCGGCAATGACGCTGGATTTCCTTGAAATTCGATTCGAATCCTTGCTTGAGAACGACCACGGCCTTCACAGCTTCGCCGAAAATATCGTCCGGGACGCCGAATACGGCGACCTCGTGAATCTTCTCGTTGGTGAGAAGACACTCTTCGACTTCTTTGACGGAGATTCGGTTACCGCCTGATTTGATGATCTCCTTGCGGCGCCCGACTATAAAGATGAACCCGTCCTCGTCCCGTTTGGCCAGATCGCCCGTATACAGGCAGCCATCCTTCAGCACTTCCTGTTGTTCATCAGGTTGGTTCCAGTAGCCCATCATCACCGAGTCGCCGCCGACTACGATCTCCCCTTCTTCGCCTGACGATGCCTCCTCGCCGTTTTCTTTAATGATCCGCACTTTCACACCGGGGACTTCGATCCCGACCGATCCCAGCTTCTCACGAAGCCGATCAGGCGGAAGCCAGGTGACTCTCGGAGAGGCTTCAGTCTGACCGTACATGATATAAACTTCCTTGTCCGGGAATGTCTCGTAAAGACGCCTGATGACATCGGGAGCCATCCCCCCTCCGGCCTGAGTGAAATATCTGAGACTGGGGAATTCGCGGGTCGGGAATGTCGAGTTGTTGAGGAGGATCAGGAAATTGGAGGGTACACCGGAAAGCCCGGTGACCCGCTCAGCCTGCATCGTGTCGAGCACCGTCTCGGCATACATGAACCGGTTGTCTATGACGAGACAGCCGCCAACGGCGACGTGCGTGAGCAGAAGGGAGTTGCCGTAGATATAATAAAACGGCAGGATGACAATGACCGAATCCTTCTCAGTCAGCTTGAGATATTCGACTGTCCCCACTGTGTTTGCGACCAGGCTCCGATGAGACAGCATCACCCCTTTACCCTGCCCGGTCGAACCGGAGGTATAGAAGATCGCGGCGAGTTCCCTCGGAGCGTTCGGGACATCGTTCCAGTTCACCAAAGCAGCCTTGCCATCAGCCTCTGCAGGTTCTTCGGCGGGCAGCTGGCTGAGTATTTGCGGCAGAGTAGTATGCACCGCACCTTCGAGCTTCACGACCAGTTCCTTCTCCGAGATTATGTGCCTCAGAGCCGGTTTCATCTCGTAGAGCTTGGCGAGGAGCCGCTGGAATCGAAAATGAACGAACAGCACCTCGGTGCCGCAATCGTCAAGGATGAATTTAAGCTTCTCGGCAGAGAGGGAGGTATCCAGGGGGACCACGACAAACCCCGCCTCGAGTACAGCAAAGAAGGTCGTGACGTAGTCGATCGAGTTTTCGAGGAAGATTCCGACGCGGGCTCCTTCGGGAAGATTCAGTCCTTTCAGCCAGGCGGCCACTTTGGAGGCATCTCGATCGAGATCCCGGAAACTGATCCGTCGGTTGTCATGCACAACAGCCGTGTTTGAAGGAAACACGGCTGCGGTACGCTTTAAAAAGTCACTGATATTCATGCTGACTTCAATGATGGCCGGGATCGCTTTCGGTTCAGAACACGGCGGAACCGGCCGGCATCGTCAATTCGATTTCCTGGCGATAAAGTTCACGAGGTTGTCGATGGAGTCGAGATTCGCAGGAGTCATTTCCTCGTTCTCGATCTGAATGCTGTATTTCTCCTCGATGAATCCGGTCACTTCAAGAATACCGGTCGAGTCAACAATACCGTTCTGCATGAAAGAATCTGAATCTTCCAGCATGCTCGCATCGGCTCCGAAGAGGAACGTCTCAACAATGAAGTTCCGAATTTCCTGTCTTACCGTGTCCTTGTCCATTCTCTTTGTATCCAATATTTGTCGTTTATTGCGAATTTAGAAATCTTTCTGTCTGACTTGTTAGAAAGCGATCTCCAGCGGCTCCATTCTCAGATACTCGGTCGCCGTTATTTTGCGACGGATATTCGTGTAGCCTCGTTCTACCTGCTCGACCGTAAGCCCCAGCACTTCCGCCGCGTCTTTCGCCGGGACATTGTGCTCCATGGCGTACCAGAGCATGTCCATACGATAGAAGTCGAGACCGAAGAAGAATTCTTCCTGGGTGACTTCGGCGCTGTACGTATCGGTAGTCGGCTTCCGACTGACGATCTCGTCCGGGACGCCGAGGAATTTGGCCACTTCGTACACCTGAATCTTGAACAGCTGAGCGATCGGCTTCAGATCCGTACCACCGTCGCCGTACTTAACGAAGAAGCCCTGCAGATGTTCGTCTTTATTTCCGGTTCCCACCACTGCCCAGTTTCTCTTCTCGGCGTGGTAGTACAGCGTGGTCATGCGAAGTCTCTGTTTGAGATTGGTGGATGCCACGATCTGCAGATAGGCCTTCAGCGGCAGACGCTCCGAGCGCACTTCACCTCTCTGGTTCACCAGTTCGAGGGTGAAGAAATTGAATGACTCTTTTTCCAAGATGTTGGTCGGAATGACAATTTTGGATTTCCAGATCTTGGGATCATAATCGGGAAAAACTGTCCGAATCGCTTCGTCGCGGCGTTCATAACACTTCATTCCGGTGAGGCCGTCGAATATGCTGTCTTCGATCGCCTCGAATCCGAATTTGCCGGCCAGCTTCTGCGCCAGCGATTTGCTCTCCGGCGAGGAATCGCGTTCCGGCATCATTATGCCGACCACCCGGCTCGGCCCGAGGGCCCGGGCACAGAGGGCTGAAACCACCGATGAATCGATACCGCCGGATATGCCTACGACAGCGCCGGTCTTTTTCATATCATCCCGAATCTGCTTGACCAGCATTTCGCACAGATAATCGGTCACCTTCTCGGCGTCTATAGCGAGGCTGTCCTTATGGAATTTCAAGCTTACTTCCTTTGCTTTAGCTGTTAGGGTTGGCTACCAGAGACCCAAAGGTAATACAAAATCGGATTTTGGCAAGTCTCAAAATAGTAGATTTTGTTTACCCAAATTGTACCGCCATCCGGCAGGCCGACGAAAGCTGTCTACACTGATTTATCGGATTTGGATCGGGATTCTTGAGGCTGAGAACTCCCGGAGTTGCTCAGCTCGCGAGCCTCTTTTTTGCCTCGCGAATGTACTCCGGAGTTGTGCCGCAGCAGCCGCCGACAGCGGTCGCACCCGCATTGATACATCCCGAGAGCTGGGACACGAAATCGGAACAACTTAATGGATATAACAGCATCCCGTTGTCCATTTCGGGAATTCCGGCATTGGGCCGTGCCAGAACCGGCAGGGAACTGGCGGCCCTAATTTGCCTGACCGCCGAGGCCAGATCTTCAGGTCCGGTCATACAATTTACGCCGATCATATGTATTTTCTCAGCCTCTAACCGGGACACGACCTGCTCGACCGTTGCGTTGTCCGAGGTCATTAGATTCTGATTAAATGCAAAGCTCACGAAAATCGAAAGGTCTGATGTCCGACAGCTTAATTCGACGGCAGCGAGGGCGTCTTTAAGGCTCGTCATCGTCTCGAAAAGCAAGAAGTCTACGCCGGCTTTTGTCAAACCACGAATCTGGTCCTCAAGCGATTCCTTCAGGCAAGTCGGGCCGATTGAGCCGGCTACATACGCCCGACCATCCGCCACTCGCACGGCCAACGAAGCAAGCAGTTGACTCACCACTCCGGCGCTCTCGGTCACCCCGTGCTCTGCGAGTCGGGTGGCATTGGCCCCGAATGTAGCTGTGGTGATGACCTGTGCCCCGGCTCGGATGTAGTCGGCGTGAATCTGTTCGATGATGTCGGGATGCTCGAGCGCAAATCCCTCCGGACAGCCGTCGGGCGGGCAGCCGCGATGGAACAACTCGGTGCTAATCGCACCATCGAACAATGTGAGAGAATTCTGCGTCAGGAATCTCATATTGAAATGATCCGGTCAATCGGACGGCCGCTGAATCGGACGCTCAGAAGATCATCTCGCCCGGTGCGGGATCGTAGGCAAAAAACAGCTTCACCTTGCGCTGGTCGCCGCTTCCGGTCAGTCCGAGAACATTCACGAGCGCCCAGGTTTTCGTGTCAGTTCGTATCAACAGCCAATCACCGGGAGTAATTTCGAGTTTCTCCTGGGAAGGCGACGTCTTTATCCGATCGATCTGCTTCCGGAGAGCCGCGAAATCACCATGAAAGCTGAGTTTCGCAAATCGGTTCTTCTTGAGGAAACCGTTCAGCCGATCGGGTGAGGCGAGATAGTCCTTTCCTTTGAGCGAATAGAAATACAAATCATTCGTACTGGCATCAGCCCGAACGTACTCGTTCTTGTCGAATGAATAGCCATCGTCATTTCCGTTATAGCGGATCGATAATTCAATTTCACCCCGCGGTCCCGGCACGGCGGCAACCTCTTTCGATGGCTTCGACATCGTCTGATCCGCGTTCACGACACGAACGGATACGAAGTATTTCGTCCCGTTCTCCAGTCCCTTGGCGACGAAATGCTCGACCGGATCTTCCGGATCGGTATCACCCGGATAGGTTGTCAAATTGAACGGCTTCACCGAAGTCGGGATCTCTCCGTTGGGATATTTGCTCACGAGTGGCGTGTCGGTAATATAGATGTTGTATCCGCTCTTTAGCTCGGTACAATCGTCGCGCCAGGAGATGTCAAGAGATTCATTGGCGGCATCCACCTGAATATCCCGTGGCTCACAGGCGGTACTTTTTTCTTCGGCAATTTTAGTGGGTCCGCAGCCGGAGACAAGGGTGATGACACCGAACATCACGGCGGCAGCGATTGATCCGGATCTATTCGTCATTTAATTATCAACTCCATTTGTCTGGGGCCGAGAAACTTCGCCCCGTCATTCATAATTTGAGCATCTTCTTCGAGACCGACACAACCGATACCCGGCAGATCGATTTCGAGTTCGAGAGTGGTGGCAACATTTTCTTCAAGCGGGATTTCAGGCGTCTTTCCATACCGTTCCCATCGGGGTCCGATAATCGCGCCGCCATCGTGCACCGCTCTTCCCAACTGATGTCCGAGGGCATGTTGATATTCAGGGAATCCGTTTTCGACAAGCATCTCCCTCGCCCGGGCATCGACCTCATACCCTTTTACACCCGGGCGGGCAATTTTGCCCGTTTCGGTAATGATGTCCCGAACCAGGTTGAATGCTTCTCGCAGTGTTTCGGGAGCGGAAGATTCGTTCGCATGCTTGAAGTAGAGCAGTCGCTGTATATCGGAGCAGTAGCCATCGACGCGAATGCCGAAATCGACGTGGAGCAGATCACCCCTCGAAAGTTTGGCATCCGTTGGCGTGGCATGACTGGCAGGCGTTTTTGCGCCGGCATTCGCGATTGTGGCAAACGAGGTCGTGTATCCTTCTTTCTCGATTTCCGCGTCAAGCATCCCGGCGACTTCCTTTTCGGACATCCCGAGCTGAATCCGCTCGGCGACTCTCAGCCAAATGTCGTCAGCCAGCACGGCAGCACGTTTGAGAATCTCCAGTTCCGACGGCAGCTTGCGGCTTCTGAGTTTCGAAACCAGTTGCCCCGAGGATTCCAATCGATCGGCATACGAAGTTCCGCTGAGATAGTCAACCAGCTGCAGATACATGCCGTGAGTAAGTCCGTCAGCGGCGCAATCGTCTTGAGAGTAATTGACTGCAATCGATTTCGGTTTGAGTTCTTCGATAAGTTTGCAGAAGTCCTCACCGACACCCTGTACATAAGGCATCACGCGAGTGAACCGGCCGGACCTGGAATACTCCTCGGCATCGAAATTTCCTACCAGTGCGATGGCCTCACCCGATCGGGTGTACACGAAGAACGACTGCCAGGTGGCGCTATGTCCCACCACCATCGGGAGGGTCGGGTCGGCCATCATGTCGGTTTCGCGTACGAAGATTATCCAGCAATCAAGATTCAATTCGTCCAGTAAACGGGTGGCCTGTCCGATCTTGTCCTTTACAATATCCACGGTGGCGAACATACGGAGACATCCGTAATCAGACAAGCACTTTCAAAATACGGGTTGTTTCGAGCACTGACCGCAGACCGTTACCGTGTTGTACCACAGCAAGATAGGCGGATCGGACGAATTAGGGGTTAAGGTTCCGGGGCAATCGAGACGATAATAGACCATAATCCAGAAGTTATTCCCAGGACAACTGTAACCCAAAATTCCGGGAGGAATTGATATGAATAATGGTACTTACGAGATGGCCTCGCCGATGATCGGCCTGTTTACATGGCTGTTCATGATAGGCCTGTACCTGTTCTTCGCGTACACGCAGTACCGTATCGCGCAGAAGTGCGGCGCGAAAGACAACGCCTGGTGGTCGTTTATCCCCATCATGAATTTGGTGCTGTGGTGCCAGATGGCCCGCAAGCCGCTCTGGTGGACTGTCCTGCTGTTCGTTCCGATCGTCGGACTGGTGGTCGGCATCCTCATGTCGGTCGAAGTTGCGAGGAACGCCGGTCATCCTGCGTTCTGGGGTATCGCCCTTATCATCCCGTTCCTGAATTTCGTGGCGCTGATCGTGATGGCGTTTACCGAAGGTTCGGGACACAAGCCGGTGCAGCATACTCAGCCAGCCCCGCACCAGCGCACTCCGCAGAGTGTCGGCTGATCAATCAGATCTTTCCTGAATGCACGAGAGAGGGAGTTCCGCGCGAAGCGGAACTCCCTTTGTATTTGACTGGACAGCAAAATATGGCGGTTTCATTCCGGTACGAGCTGAAAATCAATCTTGTCCCCATCATGAGCATACTGCCACTTCGTCTTATATCCGCTCTTGAGTGCGTAGACCATGGCAGCAGTTCCCCAGGTCGTGAACCGGTAGGCGCCGGTCGAGTCGGTCTGTATTGGAACTTGCGCTGTATCAAAGACGGCGATTCCCGCCGAATCCAGCGCCACACCCGAGACAGAATCCGTCACTGTGCCGGAAACGGTCACAGCCTTATCAATTATCTTATGATCCTTGTCGCAACCTGGCCCAGAGCCAAGGCTCATGGCGATAACTGCTAATAGTAATATCCACTTCACGAGAGATCCCTCCTATTGTCTTTTTGCACCGTTTGTCTGTCCAATGTTCACGGGTTGGACTGGTGACTTATAGTCGTCCAAAGAATGGCAACATGCCTCTCCGCTATATTGGACCCAAACGGGCAAGCCCGGTACTCAATTTGGCTGTGAATCAAAGCTCCCACCAAGATTGCCTCGTACATCACATACATACGGAACGTCGATACCCGCGTCAACGTTTAATCGACCTGACTGCACGAAATAGGGAGTCATGCGCGAAGCGGAACTCCCTTTGTAATCTCAACAGAATTTGGTCTATATCTCTCTGTCCGGCGGGCCGTCATATTCAAACGGCATCGGTCCGAGCTTGCGCATCGGCCGCTCGCGCGTCATCTCTTCGTAAGCGTGCGCCAGAAGTCCCGGGACTCGCGAAATGATGAAGAATCCCTTTCCGAGCCGCCAGTCGAATCCCATATCGGAGATGACGGCCGCGATGGCGCCATCCACGTTGATAGGCAGCTTCTTTCCCGTCTTCCTTTCGAGCGCTCCTTCGATTGCCTTACACAACTCAATATGTTTCCCTTTGTAGCCGTGCCGTTCGGCGATTTCGAACAGCTTGCCGGTCCGGGGATCCACGTTGTGCAGTCGGTGTCCGAAACCGGGCATCCTCTTCTTTGTGGATCCGAGCCACTCGACTAACTGTTCGGCGGTCGCGGCGGCATCGCCTCCCTTCTTCACCCATTCCTGAAGAATCTTTGCCGACTGTTCAATCGCTCCTCCGTGGGTATCGCCGATAACGAGCACGCCGCCGGCAATCGCCGCGTTCAGAGAGTTGCCTCCCGACACAACCGTTCGGGTCCCCAGCACCGATGGCGGCGAAGCGCCGTGATCCATCGAAGAAACCAGAATTGCATTCATAAGCTCGGCTTCGGGCTTGGAAGGCAGTTCCCCCTTCAAGATCAAATAGACTGTCTCCGCGTAGGAGAGGTTTTCCATGATGTCGGCGATGTTGTACCCTTTGATCCGGATCTTTCCCGGACCGATGTTGGTGATAGCGGTTTTCCAGAGTTCGTCCGCCATATTCTGCTCCTTTGATAATCCTGTCTATAGAGAATCGGTTTTGGCCTGCCGGCTGACGAGTGAAAGCCACTCCGTCTGCAGACTGTCCACGCTGATGTTGAATAGACCTGTAACGGTGGAATCGAAACTTGTTTTTGACTGCCACATACCGGTAAGCCCGTGAGTTCCGTATTTGTACACGAGGAAGTCCACGAATGAGGCCGCCTCGGCCGACTGCATCCGTTCGTTGTCGCTGTTCACGGTGGTGTCGCGCGCGAGACTGTCAAGCGATATGAACTTGCCGTTGTGCCGGTAAGTGTTCGTCATGACGTGGTAGTTCTGCCCTGAATTGTCGAGCAAGGCGATCAAGCCATGACGCAGAAAACGATACGCCGAGGTGTCTTTCTCCCATTTCGGAATCAGCCACTGCATCAGCGTGACTCCGTAGAATCCGGGCAGCCAGAAATAAAGAGTATCGTTGCTGGTGTGGGGGTAGCGCTGCCCGCTCAGCTGCTTTCCCTGACCCGGCCCGGTATGGAAAAGGACGACTATGGTATCGCTTGGTACGGGTATACGAAGGAATTCGCAGTCGTGCCTAATGGAAGCAACATAGCTGAGGGCCATAGCGTGAAGATCCTCGGCGCGGGGATGATCCGCCGGATACACGATGCGAACATTGCGATATGAATAGGTCTTCCAATCGCTGTAAGGACCCTTGACTTCGGCGGCCGGTTTCGCAGGCTCCGGTTTCTCCTTCTTCGCGCAAGAGACGAACAGTATTGAAACGAAAAGGAGCGACAACCAAGCGGCGATGCGTACATTCTTCATAAGTGTCAAATAAACAGGATATTCCTGCGTCTGCAAGTTTCGGCGTCAGAGTTAACCGGCCGGAGTCGATTCAGGCGGCGCCATAAATTCGGGCCCAACCGGATCGGTGATTGTTTCTGCAACTATCCGCTCGATCTCCGTCATCGTCTCGTCGTCGATCGACCAGCCGAAGACATCATCGAGCGCTCGCAGTTGCTCTGGACGACGTGCTCCCCAGAGAGTCACATCGATTCCCTTCTCAAGGATCCATCGGACGGCCAGATGAATCACGCGCTTACCATAACGATCCTTCGCCAGCTTGTCAAGCTTGCTGACAGCTTCGAGATA
>CAZFOY010000045.1:0-618 GCA_964520865.1 uncultured Ignavibacteriales bacterium
CCGAAGTACCGGTTTCCAGGTGATTGATGAAACCCTCGTTGGTGTGACAATTCGCGCACGGCACACCGGAACGAACGTAGGTGTCGCCGGTCGCGTGCAGGGACAGGTCGTAAGACGTCCTGGCCTCATTCAGCGCGAATTCCTGATCGCTGTGACAGGTGAAGCAATCACCTGACTGATTCGAAGCGACGATTGTCTCAGTGGTCTTACGCTCGCAACCCCAGACGAGGAGCAAGGCGACAACCAGAAACAACGCTGCTACTTTCAAACCTCGCATACTTAACTCCTTTTACAGTGATATGGACTTTATAAGGTTAACTTCCACTATATTCCCTGTGTAGTAATTGTTCACCAGCAGGTAGTCATCATAGTTGAAGACATCGTATTTGACTTCGAGCGCATGTCCGTGCGGGAAGTCGTATCGCCCGACAAAATTCAGGCTGAACTTTTCGATATTCTGATCGCGACGGCCGCGCCAGTAGGTGCCACCGGCCGACACGGTGAACTGCTTGTAGCTCCTCGGAGTGAACATTCCGGTCAGGATGTGATCGGAGAATTCATAGCCGGTCAGATCGCTGCGATTTTCGTACTTGCCGATATAGTAGCTGTACGTTACCG
>CAZFOY010000045.1:628-25219 GCA_964520865.1 uncultured Ignavibacteriales bacterium
CGTCAGACGGCCGTACTTCACGCGGTCGATGTTCATGGTCGATGAAATCGAGTTGTAATCGACCTGACTGTTGATATCGTCGTTCTTGCGAAGGCGACGTTCCCAGTTTCCGCTGATATCCCCCCAGCCCTTGCGCGTATACTTCAGCGAGGCGGTGTTCCGGGTGTAATCCTCGCCGCCGACAAGCGTCTGTCCGTCTACGATATCCTTGTTGCGAAGGGTGAAAGATCCCTTGGCGTGAAAATCGTACACTTTCAACCAGCCGGAGCAGAGGAGACCGTCGGACTCGGATCTGTTGACCAGGTCATCGGAGATCCGATTTTCGTATCCGACGCGGAGCCCGCCGTACTTCTTCCACGATTTGCCGACCGCTATAGTATTGACATAGTTGTCGGTCTCGGTTCCGCGAGCTTCCTGCTTTGTTCTCGCCGCCACTCCGCGATAATCGATAGCGAAGCGGTAGGGGAGATAGACCTTGGCGGCGCCCCATCCCTCGTTGGTCGTGAGCTTGGTAGACTCGTAAGAATCTGCCTTGTCCTGACGGTAGATGTATCCGCCACCCACCGTGATCCAGCGGACTTTCGGTACGCTGCTGAAAGCGCTGATATTGACCATGTTCGCGGTGCGGTCACCGGTCGTATTGAGATTGTCGGTGAGACTATGCGTGCGATACTCAATTCTGAGATTGCCGTAAGGGCAGAATCCCTGAGCACCTACATTGTAGCTCGTGCTGTTGTAGTCAGTGCGGAACGTGTAGGTTTCGGGGATGGGAAGCAGCTCGGTGAGATTGTCACCGTGCTTGTCGATCCGGCTGAAACCTCCGAACACCTTGAAATGCTTCGACGGTGTCACGTTGGCCTGAAGGCCGGTCGACTGACGACGGGTGAAGTAGACTCCGTCGGCATCGTAGAAACGACGATACTGGTTATTAGTCCCGGAAATCTGAAACAGTCCCGGCTTGTAGGCCGAGAACCGAAGATTCCGGTTGTTCAACGTAATGTGTTCAAGGTCGGCGTCGAAGGCTACTCCGTTGTCCCAACCGTAAGTGAAGTTGTTGAGGGAGAGGCCGAACCCTTCGTACGTATTGTAAGTCTCCTGATTGACGGCCCGGTTACCGGTTTCATCGGTGAAGACATAACCGGCTTTGACGTCGCCCTGGCCCTTGCCGGCTCCGAAAGCGGTAACCGCACTGAGCAACAGGATGGCGAAAAGCAAGGCCGAAAGACTGTAGTTCTTATCGATTCTCATTGTGTACCTCACTTTTTCACCTGGTCATGACAGCCGAAGCAATTCATCCCGAACTTTGCCGGAAGATCCGGATCCAGGAATCGATCGCTCGTGAACGAACCGTGGATGTCGGTATGGCACGTCAGACAATCGTAGTTTTTCCAGCGTTCGCCATGACGAAGATTCAACAGATGTTTCGGCGGAACGGTGTGACATTGCAGGCAGAGCTGACGGTCGGGCTGTCTCAGCAAACGATCGTTCTCCGAACCGTGGGGATTGTGGCATTCCACGCATCCGCTCCCGTCAACCGCGTAAGCATCGACTGCTTCGTGCTCGTACAGGTACGGTCCGCCGTGCTGCGGGTGGCAATCCTGACAGACCCGGTTGAGATCGTAAGCAAGATTGTCATGATTCCGCTTGGTGAACTGGTGGCAGCTGAGGCAGGTCATGTTCCCCTGCTTGATCGGATGGTTCGAACGTTTCGCAAAGTCCGTCATCACCGAGCTGTGGCAAGGCGTGCAGAATTGTGCCCGGTCATCCACCAGCAGAGACTTCTTTCCGCCGTGCACCCGGTGACAGGAAGAGCAGTTAAGCTCCTGTTCGGTGTGCGCGTCGAACCCGTAGTTGTCCAGATCCTGGTGCGCGATATGGCACGTGAAGCAGAGCTTCTGTTCTTCGAACCCGGTCAGTTGCGCCGGGATCGTGATGTTGGCCGGCGAAGGATCTTCGATGTGAACGTCGCCACCTTTGTGACAACTTGTGCACTCGACGTGGGATGTCGGGTTCTTTGTCTCAGAGGCCAGCTTGTGGGGAGTCACGGCGAGTGTCTTGTCCATACCGTCGTGACACTCAAGACAGGTCTCGCTGTCGACCGCCCCCTTTGCTGCATCAGACCAGGCAAAAACCAGAGTGACCGCGAGTGTAAGCCCGAGGAAACTTCTAAGGAGTACGTGAGCTAATTTCATGGTTCTTCCCTAAACCTTTATTTGTCATCTAAATGTCATTTTCCGTATATTAATCGTCCTATTTGAATTAAAATCAAGCTAAAAAACGTTACTATTTTCACATGCCACCCCTATAACCCATTATCACTCAATGAGAGTGGTTAGGTTGTCTAATTTAACATGATGAATTGCACCACATTATCAGCCGAATAATGGAATATCTTTATCCATTAGTATTCTTTTGTAGGATATACGTATCGGGCCGTTTTCTGGGGGGATTTTGTGAAGATCAGTTAGAATTGGACATTCAACAACCGTGCAAGCGACACGTCGCCGTAAACTGCTCTCATTCAGAGTATTGGAATGAGGGCCCCAGCCGCGCGCCGGTCGTCCTGGATTCGGCGAGAATCAGCCGAAAGCAAGCTCCCGGCGGTTTCGCCGTCTTAACAAATAGAGGGCAGCTCCGGTCAGGAAGAGAACGATCGCGATCAGCATGTTGAAGGTAGGGTGCATGCCAAAGACCGAGATATACATATCCGGTTCGTAATACCGTACGTACTCGAGAGCATAGCGACAGACTGCTTCAGACATGAGAAGCACCGCCGTTACCTGTCCGACGAACCTCCGATGATTCAGGAGATAGTGGAGTCCGACAAACAATATGATCCCGTACAGCGAACTGTACAACTGGGCCGGATGGATCGGCTGACTTCCGAACACAAAATAAGGAATCGATCCGGGCGGAAAGGTGACGCCCCAGGGGAGGCTGGTGGGCGTGCCGAAACAACATCCGTTCAGAAAACAACCGACTCTCGTGATGGCGAGCCCGATCCCGATCGTTGGTGCAAAGATATCGAACACGTCGAGAATTGGCAGCCGTCTCCACAGGCAAAACAGCAGTGCGCCGATCATGCCCAAAAGAACGCCGCCGTAAAGATTCAGCCCGGCGATTCCGAACGTACCCGCCTGAAACGGATTTATGGTATCGATCCAGTGACCGGTGAACTCCTCGGTGTGTAACAACACGTAAGTCAGCCGCGCTCCGATCACTCCTCCGAAGATCATTATATATGCAATCATCAGAAGCGGTTCGAACCGCTTTCGGAGCTTCTTTGACTGCCAGTAGACGTACATCACGCCGAGGAAAAAGGACGCTGCCAGGAGCACGCCGTAACTCTTTATAGGGATCGATCCGATGTGAAAAAGATCAGGATACATTTTCTCGTGTCAGAACATCCTTAGAACTTCGACTTTTCCCAATATCGTTGATCAGCGGGGAGAGCTTCCAGACTGCCACCGTCACAGCTGCTCCGATGAGCCCGCCGACCACTACGTCGGAAACATAATGAAAGCGTCCCCACACCGTCCCGATCGCAAGTCCGATCACCGCCGACAACAGCCACCATGCGGTCTTTCTGGAGAATCGAAACGTATACAGCAGGATCACCAGGGCGATACCGAAGTGAGTCGAGGGCATGCACCCGCCGCGAACGGCACCATTGGCGATGACGTATTCCACAAGAGGTCGAAAAACCGGCCCGGTTACCTGGTGTAGATACTCCCCGGCGAAATGCCAACGCGGGCCTTCGATCGGATAGATGAAAAAGAGCATGTAGGACAAGAAGAATGTTAGTGTCGAAGCCGCCATAAAATTGGCAATGACATCATAGCGCCGTTTGAAGAAGACGACGAGCAGAAAGATCGGGATCATGAAGTAATAGCTAAAGTAGAACATCGAGAATAGTTCGGTAAGCCACGGGTTCAGCAGCGTGCGGTCGATGTACAGAGTCGGATTGGCACCGAGCAACGAAGCTTCGAGCGCGGTTAGCTGTGCATCAAAGAAATGCGTGTGCACCAGAAACATCAAATGCCCGGTCTCACGATAGAAGAACGTGAACATGATGGCCGGATAGAGCAGACGCACGAAAGCCGACAGGCGGCTGCGCGACGGATCGACCAGCCGAACTATGAAGAAGGCGATCAGGGCCATCCCGGCGTAGAAAGTAAATTCGTCATAGAATCTGCCGAGCGGCCGGGTGAGCACAAGTATCAGCACATCCATCAGAAGACAGTAGCCGATGACGACTTTGTCGAACAGGTAGAAGTGAATGTCTTTCTGGTTCACCGTCGGTGGTCTTTCTTTAGCTGTTCCGCCCGCTGATTATCAGAACGATTTCCCCTTTGACAGGTTTCGTCTTAATTCGAGCAAGGACTTGCGACGCCGTGCCCCGAATAAACTCTTCGTGAATCTTCGTCAACTCGCGGGCGAGGCACATTTGACGGTCGCCCAAAACTTCGAGAATATCGGCGACCGTCTTTTCGATTCGATGCGGCGATTCGTAGAACACGAGCGTATGATCGAGTTCTTTCAGCTTGGCTAAACGATTCTTCCGGGCGGCTGACTTATTTGACAGGAACCCCTCAAAAAAGAACCGGTCGGTAGGAAGGCCGGAGCCGGTCAGGGCAGGGATGACGGCGTTTGCTCCGGGAAGCGGAATTACAGGTATACCGCGGTCGATGGCGGTTCGGACAATCCGGTAGGCCGGGTCGGAGATCCCGGGAGAACCGGCGTCAGTTATCACCGCTACGGACTTCCCGTCCCGGACTTCGTCGACCAATTGCTCCGCCCGTGCCGACTCGTTGAAATCGTGGTAGCTGATCAGTCGTTTGCTGATATCCAGTTTCTTGAGGAACTGGCCGCTGTGGCGGGTGTCCTCGCAGGCGATAATATCGACCGCCTTGAGCAGTTCAACGGCGCGGATGGTGATATCTCCCATGTTGCCGATCGGTGTCGGAACAAGATAGACTTTTCCGGAGGGATCTTCGGCCACCCGTTCAGTCCTCCAGTTGAATATTGTCGGGAACGGAATCTCGGCCGAGAGGTGCGATATCAGGCAGTCGGCGCTTGAACGAATTGCGATTCAGGAGCGAAACCACCCGGCTGATGTCGGGAGAGCTGAAACCGTTTTCTTCGAGACGATTCATCGACAATACTCCTTCGTCGACCAGCAGTTTCAACAGCGTATCCATCTGGTTGTATGTCACGCCGATTTCACCTTCGTCGGTCTGTCCGCGCCAGAGGTCGGCACTCGGCGGTTTGTTGATGACTGATTCCGGCAGCCCGAGCATTTTGGCAAGCTGGCGGACCTCCGTCTTGTAGAGCTGACCGATCGGGTTGATCGAGCAGGCTGAATCGCCGTACCAGGTGGTGTATCCGAGGGCGATTTCGGTGCGGTTGCTCGTGCCGAGTACCAACCGCTGCATCTGGTGGGCTACATCGAATACGATCGACATCCGTTCGCGGGCCATCTTGTTTCCCGCGCGGATTCGATTGGAATCGTCGATCTTCGGAAAGTAAGCGTCGATCATGGGGGAGATGTCGATCTGCTTGTACTCGAAACCGTACTTGGTCACTACTTCCATCGCATCCTTCACCGCACTCTCGGACGATGTCCGGTAGGGCATGAGCACGCCGAATACTTTGGCCTTACCAACTGCCTCGACCGCCAATGCTGCGGCCAGAGAGGAGTCGATTCCTCCGGACATTCCGACCACGTAGCCGTCGAGCCCGGATTGAAGCAGCTTGCCGGAGATGAACCTCCTGATCGTGACAAGCGCCTTCTCAGCGTCGAATTTCTCTGCCATGATTTTTCCTTTCCCGGACGGTACGATAGGGGATAACCGGTTGGGGCACAAGCTAAAATTGTGGGGTGCCACCGTAGACGGTTCGCTCAGCGCCCTGATCGTTGTAGGTCCGACCATTCTTACGGCCGGACGTCTGAGATACACGCGAGGGCGTGTTTGGTGGCAGGTCCGAAGGCGGCTCTGCCCTACCATTCGGTCCGTAACCCCGAACCCCAGGCCCCTCACAAAAGGGGGAGCAGTTGCAGGTCCGACCATTCTTATGGCCGGACGTATGGAACATGCCCGAGGGCATGTACGGATGGCGGGCTCGAAGACGAGGCCGCCCTACCGAGGAAATATAGACGGGTTGGTCATTCGGAGAGCGATATAAATCGAATAGTCTTGCGCCCACAAGACATGACTAATATCTTTGATTTATAGATTGGGGAGTCAATTATGAATACATTCCATCGCACGATCATGACGCTGTGTCTGATCGCTGTGACTGTGCTCGCCATCTGCTGCTCCAAACAGGAAGCGCTCGACAAGGTCGTTGAGCGAGTCGTCACCAGGCAATCCACTCCCGATATTGACGGATTCGTGCTAAACAAGCTTCGTGACAATCGTATTGTCATGCTGGGCGACAATGGCCACGGTCAGGCGGAATACATGAGAACGGTCATCTCGGTTCTCAATACCTGGATCGACGAGATGACGTCGGCGGAGCAGGCAACGAATCTGCCTCGCTCGATCGTGCTCGTGTGGGAATGCGATTCGATCACGTCCCGGAATCAACTTCGTTACGGTCGCACGGGGGACATACAGGACCTTCTGGTCATACAGGGGTTTAGCATACCGACTTTCACCACAGCCAAGCTTGAGTTCTACACTCGTGTCGTCGATGCGCTCGATCGCGTTGATGAGTACAATCATAATCAGTCAGACTCGTCCAAATGGCTGCATCTTTCTGTCCGCGGCCTTGAGAAGGTAATTGATCTTCACAATTGGTCGTTCAAACAGCGTACGAGGTTTTTCCTCGATGTGCGCGATTCCGCGCTGGCCGATGCAGTGACGGAATGTGCCGAAAAGAACCCAGGGTTACACCTTCTCATCTTCTATGGCTCGGCGCATCTCAACAAGATCGAAACCACCAAGTACTCGGATACGCTCAAGCAGCAGGGATACTACCTCGCGCACTATCTCGCCGATCGATTCGACGGCAACGGAAGTATGTACACGATCGGGCAGCTTTACGGTGACGACTGGAAACAGTTTGAGCCTATCTTCGACATGCAAGTTACGCCGTTTGCGATTGACCATGCAGATTTCAAACCTTACGTCAAAACAGCTCCCGGGTTGACCTATTATGACGGCTCAATACTCCTGCATGGGACCAGGGAATTGCCTATTCCGATCTCGCTGATACCGTCCAAAAGGGTGGTCGACTTCCTGATCGACAGCTTGCCCACTATCCTGGACGTCGACAATGATTATTCAAGGATTAGTTGGGGGCCGATCGAAGATTATCTGGAGATGGTATTCGATGCCCCCTACACAAGGTTCGATGTCTTCGATGCCGAAATGCCCAGAGAGCTGATCGAGCAATGGAAGAGCCGGCGCAAGTCCGCCCCACTTGATTTCCCCCACGATGTATACACTCTCGATTACTGGAATCGGCGTATCGTACGTTTCGAGGGCATGCCTCCGCATTCCAGTCCGACCGATGCGAGATTCTACGATCGACAGATCAATAGATCTCTTTTGACCGAGCCGGCGATAGCTCAGGTCGACGGTAGATGGCCGTCAACCAAGGAGCGGGCGGCGCAGCATCGGAAGTTCATCGAAGATCACAAGGACTGGTTGATTACATCCTATCTCGTGAATCTGCTCTGGGTCGGTACCGACAAGGAACGCGAGGAAGCCATGAATCTGCTTCAGAAAATAACGGGGAAGAGTTTCGCATCCAACGAGGAATGGATGGAGTGGTGGCGGGCCGGTGATTCTCAATAGGTTCGACAGATTTCAACCTCGTCTTCCGTAGGCACGACTATTCTTATGGCCGGGCGTATGTAACATGCCATGTAGTGTCTGTCTGACTATTGGTCACGTCGCGCTCTTTCTCTTGTAGGGCAGGATTCGTCTTCGAGCCTGCCCATGTCCGTAGCCCGTTTCGTGTTGTTTGCTTTCAAAAGGCGGTTTAAGAATGCGCCGCAGAAAGCAATATTCGAAGACGCATCTGTTGTAGGTCCGACCATTCTTATGACCGGACGGATGGAACATGCCTCTGGGCATGTGTCGATGGCGGGCTCGAAGACGAGGCCGCCCTACCATGAGTCCATTTCAACACCGTCACATTCTCTCACCTGCCTGCTACCCCCGGCTTGACACGGGAGATCTCCACCGATATATTGCGTCACTTAATTCAGAACCACAAGGAAGGGAATCATGGCAGTAAACAAGGCAATACTTATCGGTAATCTCGGAAAAGACCCGGAATTGAAATACACGCCCAGTGGCAAGGCAGTTGCCACATTCTCGCTCGCAACCACCGAGCGGTGGACCGGTCAGGATGGCCAGAAGAATGAATCGACCACCTGGCACAATATAGTAGCCTGGGGGAAGCAGGCCGAAGTCATCAAAGAATACCTCTCCAAAGGGCGTCAGGTCTATATTGAGGGGAGAATCGTCAACCGAAGCTACGATGATAAGGATGGCAACAAGCGGTATATCTCGGAAGTAGTCGTCCAGAACTTCCAGTTCCTCGGCAATCGTGGCGGCGGGTCGCAGGATTCAGGCGACAGCGGCCCCGGTGACATGCCTCAGATGCCCCCGTCGGATAGCGGCTCGGACGACGATCTGCCGTTCTGATCAGATTTCAAACATAGGTTTAGCTAAGCCCCGTAACCTGTTGGTGTCGGGGCTTTTTCATTGTTCAATCGGCGCGCTTCGATTGCCCCAATGAGGTACTAATTTTCACCGTTGCGGAGGTCGATCTGATAAGCGGTAGCAGGAATTTCCTGCAACGCCAAAATAGGATCAGAAGAATAGGAGTGGACACGATGTCTCGAACAACGTTAGCTCAAAAATCGGCAGATAGAGGCGAGATTATGACTCAGTATTACAGCAGGATCGGCCTTCTCAGCGGGACCGCGATTGTCCTCTCGGCAGCGGTCATCACTTTCTTCAATTCATCGGTCTACACCGACAGTTCGGCCCAGGTCTACAACTCTCTGGAACTTGCCGCCGTGACCCTGATGCCGTATATGATCTCCGCAGTTATCGCGGCAATTACGGCAATCGGCGTCATGACGATTCTCCCGATGGCCCGGAGCCGTCAGTCGGCTCAGGAAATCTACCTGAGGCTGCGCGAGGTGGCCGATGGCAACCTCTCTAACCGTGCGCGCATCGATGCCGGAAGTGACATCCTCAAGGACATAGCGCACGAATTGAATGCCTCGGTCAACAATCTGGGCAGTAATTTCGCGCAGTTGAAGATCATCAACCGCCAGCAGTGGGATCTCCTTCAGGGGATCCGTCAGCAGTCGGTCAAGGCGGACGACCAGCTGGTATTGGGTTTTGTAATGAAGATGGAAGAGAATTGGCGGAAGATCGCGGAGATCGAAGACCGTATCCGAACCTGATTACTTGTCGAGTTTATCCTCGATCTTCCGGACTCTTCGCAGGAGTTCGGGAAGACGAGGAATAGAAGCTTCGATTCGTTTGGCCTCCATAAACTCCCGTGCAGGGGAACCAAAGAAGGTTTTCCCTGCCGGGAGATTATCTTTTACCCCTGACTGCGCCGCCACCTGAACACCATCACCGATCTCAAGATGACCTATTATCCCGACCTGCCCTGCGAGAATCACTCCGTTGCCCAGTTTTGTCGATCCCGCGATACCTACCTGAGATACAACGATGCAGTGCTGACCCAGCTCGACATTATGCGCGATCTGAACCAGGTTGTCGATTTTGGTTCCTTTGCCGATCTTCGTCGGTCCCAGTGCGCCCCGATCGATCGTGGTGTTCGCGCCGATTTCGACGTCGTCGCCGATCTCCACCCAGCCGATCTGCTTGATTTTCTTGAGTCCCGTTTCCGATTCCGCGTACCCGAATCCATCGGAGCCGATCACGACTCCTGCCTGAAGGATGACATTGTCACCGATTTTGGTGTCATCGAGTATCCTCACCCCGGGATGGATCAGACAATTCTTCCCGATCCGGACATTTCTTCCCACGTAAATCGATGAAATCAATTGCGAATTCTCTCCGACCGTGCTGTTTGACCCGACATGACAGAGCGGGCCGATCATCGCGCTTCCGTCGACCGAGGCACTGCTGTTCAGGACAGCAGAGGAGTTCACACCGGGGTCGGCGTGAGGAATGTCGGGATAGAGAATATCGACGATGCGGGCGAAGGTGAGATACGGATTACTGTGCCGAATCACGGCCGTCCGGCTGTGTGGCAGACTGGTATCGAGAACGACCGCTGAGGCGGCGGTCGTTTCCAGATGCTTCTGATATTTCTTGTTGGCGACGAACGTGATATCGCCCGGTTTTGCCTTTTCTATCGGGGCGGCGCCGGTTATTGAAACCGAGCCATCCCCTTCAACCTGAGCTTCGACTCTGGCGGCAAGATCGGCGAGAGTATACGTCGTGCTATTGTTCCTCGTTTTCAAGTTCGGCCAGGACCTTGTCGGTTACGTCGTATGACGGTTTGATATAGCCGAGGCCGCTTTGCAGGGTGAAGATGACGTCGTAGTTCTCTTTCTCGGCCACTGCTTCGATCGCTTTGCTGACTTTGTCAAGCAACGGCTGCAGTAACATCTGCTGCTTCTTTTCAGCAGTTCCTCCCGGACCATAGATCTGCTTCGTGTACGCATCGAGAGCTTCCTGCTTCGTGCGGATGGCCGCCTCACGTTCTTTCTTCTTGTCTTCGGAAAGGATGAGGCGCTGCTTGTCGTAATCGTCCATCATCTGCTGAAGTTCATCCTGCTTCGACTGAGCTTCGTCGTCCCATGCTTTCGACTCGACTTCCCACTGCTCCTGGGCGCGCTGCCATTCCTTGTATTCCGATTTGATCCGGTCGTCCTTGACGAACCCGATCTTCAACGCCTGGGCGCTTACCTTGGCGCCGGTGAAGGCGAACATCAGGCCTAACACCACCGCAAACGGCAAGATTCTTGGAATTCTGTTCATACCGTACATCCTTCGTTAAATTGCGTAATTCACTACCTAAAAGTCGTCCCGATCTGGAAATGCGGTTTCCAACTCTTCTTCGACCCTCGAATCGAATCGAACGGATGGCCGAAATCGAACCCAAGGGTTCCTATACCGGGCACGACTATTCTAATACCGAACCCTGCAGACTTATACAAAAATCTTTCGCTTCCGAACGGTTTGATGTCTCTGAAGTGCAGCCACGAATTGCCGGCATCGAAGAAGAACAGGCCGTAAACCTGCTGGGAAACGATCGGAAACTGGATTTCGGCGTTGGCTACGAGCATGTAATTGCCGCGCACGCGCGTTACGAATTTGCTGCTGTCAACCGACAGGGAATCCGGATTGGTACGGTTTGCGGCCGAGGCGGAATCAGGGTACCAGTAAGTGCTGTCAACCTGCGTGATGGCCGAATCGGGAGTGAGGACACCGTCATCGTAACCGCGAACTATCCCGTCATATGCCGTCCCGCCGGGGGTGAACCGATCGGAAAGCAGGGTGAGAGAATCATTGGTGCCGGCGGGAGCCACAATCGCTCCGAACTGCACCTTGGTCGCCAGCGCGAATTTCCAGAAGAGGGGGACAAACTTGGCGAGCGTAATATCGTGATGCGTGTAATTCCAGTAACCACCGAGGAATCCACCTGTCTTCTCGAACGTGTAGGAGATCTGCGATCCTTTGGTGGCGAATTCAGGCAAGTTTCTGGAATCGCGTGAAAGGGTGAACGATATACGCGAAGCGGCGTGCCATTTGTCTTTGTAATTCAGAATAGATCCGGGGTACGGACGGCTGACATCATAGAAGGTCCCGGTGTAGACGGTGTCGCCAACATAGTGCGGGTAGAGATGACGCACCACATAGGAATTGTTGACGACAAAGGTCGTGTCAAAATCATGATACTTGTCCCGCTCCAGGCGATAGGAGGCGTAGACCCGGAAGTAGTTGTCCGGCCAGCGCAGTCTCCGTCCAACCCGCATCGAACCGCCCTGCCGGCTCTCGGTGTAGTCGGTGTACCACTGCTGATTCAGCGTGTACAGCTCGGTGCCGAACAGGGTCGGGCGACCGAACATCCAGGGCTCCGTGAACGAAAGCGAGAAGGAGTTTCTGCGGGAGCCGAAATCGGTGTTGAAATTGATGCTCTGTCCCATCCCGCGGAAATTAGGGATGCCCAATCCGAGATTTCCTACCAGCTTGTCCTGGCTGTTGTAGCCGGCACCGGCCGAAACCTGACCCGTCTGCTTTTCCTCGACCTTGAACTCAACATCAACATCGCCGTTCGGCAGATTGACCGGAGTCGGCGTCACGTTCGCAAAGTAGTTCAGCGCCATGACGTCACGAACCGAACGAATGAGCGAAGCCCGGCTGAAGCGATCGCCGGGATAGGTAGTGATCTCCCGGCGGATTACTTTGTCTTTCGTCTTGGTGTTACCGACGATCTTCACGAGGTTAATACTGGAGGGCAGGCCCTCGGTGATGTCATATGAAATGTCAATGACCGAATCCCTGACGGTAGTTTTCTCGTCGAGCACCCGAACATGCAGGTAGCCGATATCGTAGTACGCGGAGTACATTTCTTCGAGCGTCTTGTCGTAGTCATCGCTGTCGAAAATGTCCCCTTTGTTGAATTTCAGCGTTTTCTTTAGCTTGTCGTCGCTGAGTTCCTTGTTTGACTTGAATGTGACATCGCCGAAATAGTATTCAGGTCCTTCGTACACAGCGAGAAAGATAGTCATCCTATCCCGCACCGTATCGATCGACATTGAGTCGGAGATCAGATAAGCATCGATAAATCCCTTCTTATGGAATTCATCGATCACCTTCTGAAGGTCATCCTGATATTTGTCCTGGGCAAAGTCAGAACTTCGGAGAAATCCGCGATGCCGGTTTCGCATCACACCGATTACATCGCTTGCAGGTACCCGCTTGTTGCCGGTCATGACGACCTTCTCCACTTTTACTTTCGAGCGCTCCTTGATCTTGTAGGTAAGGATCGCCTGAGTCGAGTCGGCGTTGTAATCGAGTGACGGTGTCACGACCGCCCGGAAATATCCCTTTTTGGCATACAGATCTTTGATTTCATTCTGCTTCTGTTCTATGAGATAAGGGGAGATATAGCCTCCGACTCCCAGTCCGAGTTTCTCTTTCAGGTCGTTCGACTTGATTTCTTTGTTTCCGCTGAAATCGAGGCCCGAGAGTTTGGGAAGTTCCGTCACGACAATAAAGACTTTGAGTCCGCCGGTAACCGGCTCGGCGTCGATTCTCACATCGGAGAAAATCCCGAGGCCGTAGAGGCGGCGGATTGTCTCGGCAATATCGGTGGGCGTGAGCGGGGAGCCGATATCGAACGAAGATACCCCGAGGATGAGGGACCGGGATGCTGCCCGATTCCCTTCCACTTCGACATCGACAACGGTATAATTCTGCTGCTGCTGAGCGGCTACAGACTGGACTATGGAGAACAGACTAAGGAAAAGTAGGAGAGCTATCCATGCTCTTTTTATCAGCATAATTGAGAGTTAAATTCAGCCTTATGGCGCTACTATCTTGTTGATCTTAATCTCGCTGTAATCCTGGCGGTGGCCCTGGGTCCGGCGGTATTTGGTACGGCGTTTGTACTTGTAAATGAGTACCTTATCCGCTTTGCCATGACCGATCACTTCCGCCTCGATCTTCGCGTTTTCCACGAACGGAGTCCCGACAAGGCTGGTCTCGTCCTGCTTGATCAACAGGATATCGGTGATATCTAACTTATCGCCGGCTTTTGCCTGTTGAATCGGTACTTTCAGGACCTCGCCTTCTTCGACCGCGTACTGGAAACCTGACAGCTTCATAACTGCGTACATCATATCCTCCGAAATAACTGAAAACTATTTTCCGGTTTAGACTTAAGCCATCAAAGGTAACACTTTTCCCACCCAAGTCAAGGCAATTCTTCCCCGACCGGGCGGGCATTTCCGGACTCCGCCTTTTAAACGAAAGACGTGTGAACCGGTTCCATATTTAATTCCTTTAAGGAGTTAGAAGGGCAAATGTGATTGCCGCCGGAACCCGACCCGGTTATATTGTGTACTTGCCTGTACAAGCCCGAAGGAGCTCATGACGACCAAACTAACCAAGACAGTCCCGGCTGCCCATATCGACTTCAAACTCCGCTCGGCGTATGCCCCGAAAGGGGATCAGCCGGAGGCGATTCGACAGCTCACCGACGGCCTGAACCGGGGGCTGCCGCATCAAACGCTGTTGGGCGTTACCGGATCGGGGAAGACGTTCACGATTGCCAATGTGATAGCGAAATACGGTAAGCCGACGCTGGTCATCTCGCATAACAAGACCCTGGCCGCCCAGTTGTATGGTGAGTTGAAGGCATTCTTCCCGGAAAATGCGGTCGAGTTCTTTATCAGTTACTACGATTACTATCAGCCGGAAGCTTACCTCCCGACCACCGATACATATATAGAGAAAGATACCCAAAGAAACGATGATATTGATCGTCTCCGCCTTCGCGCGACCGCATCGCTGCTGGAGCGGGACGATGTGATCATTGTCGCTTCGGTGTCGTGCATCTACGGTCTCGGTTCACCGGAGGAATACAAGAAGCAATACATTCTACTCGAAAAGGGGACGACGATCGAACGGGATGAGCTGATCAGGAAACTGGTCGCCATTCACTACAACCGCAACGACATGTCATTCACCCGGGGAAACTTTCGGGTCCGAGGCGACACGATCGAGTTGATCCCATCCTATCACGAACACGCCTTCCGGATTGAGTTCTTCGGCGATGAACTCGAGCGAATCACCGAGATCGATCCGTTGACCGGAGAGATACTCAAAGAGCGGATGCGCCTCGCGATTTACCCGGCCAAGCACTTTATCACCTCGCGCCCCCAGCTCGAGGAAGCGGTCAAAGCCATCCAAAATGAGCTCAAGGAGACGGTAGACCATTTCGTCAATGAGAACAAGCTATTGGAGGCTCAGCGGATTGAGATGCGAACCAAGTACGATCTCGAAATGCTCAAGGAGGTCGGCTATTGTTCCGGCGTCGAGAACTATTCAAGGCACCTGACCGGCCGAAAGGCAGGGGAGCGGCCGTTCACCCTTATCGATTTCTTTCCCGACGATTTCCTGACTATCATCGATGAATCACATCAGACAGTGCCGCAGATACGCGGTATGTATGCCGGTGATCGCAACCGGAAAGAGACGCTGGTGGCGCACGGCTTTCGGCTCCCCTCGGCGCTCGACAACCGGCCGCTCGTGTTCGACGAATTCGAGAGCCTGATGCACAATACAATTTATGTCTCGGCCACGCCGGCCGATTTTGAGCTGGATCAGTGCCAGGGAGTGGTTGTCGATCAGGTCATCCGGCCGACCGGTCTGCTCGATCCGAAAATCTCCGTCAAACCTCTTGGTACGCAGGTGGACGATTTGCTGGAACAGGTCAAAATTCGGGCGGCCAAACGTGAACGGGTTCTTGTGACCACGCTGACCAAACGAATGGCCGAAGACTTGACCGACTATTTGACCAAGATGGGGGTGAGAGTCCGGTACCTTCACAGCGAGATCGATGCTATCGACAGAACCGAGATCATTCGGGATCTGCGGTTGGCCGAGTTCGATGTTTTGGTGGGAGTCAATTTGCTGAGAGAAGGATTGGACCTTCCCGAGGTCTCGTTGGTGGCGATCCTCGATGCCGACAAGGAAGGGTTCCTTCGTTCCGAACGGTCGCTTATTCAGACGGTCGGTCGGGCGGCAAGGAATGCGAACGGCGAGGTTATTCTCTACGCCGACAAGATCACCGATTCGATGCGGAAGGCGATCGATGAAACGGAGCGACGGAGGCAGAAGCAGATGGCCTATAACGAAGAACATGGCATCACTCCGGAGACGATCTTCAAGACCCGCGAAGAGATCATGCGGATCACGCAGTTTGCCGACGCCAAGACGGTCGAGGAAAAGAAATTCGATAAACCGGACTATTTCGAATCGATGCGGAAGGAAGACCAGATTGCCTTCATGCTCAAAGCGATGAAGAAGGCGGCGGACAATCTGGACTTCGAGACGGCCATGTTGATTCGCGATGAAGTCAAGGAACTTAAGGCCAGTATCAAAAAAAAGGACAACAAATCACGGTAGCTGTACGTCAGGTGCAAGGAGAGGAGTCGTATGTCCGGAAAACAAGTTAGCCACTATCTCGCCGCTTTTGGAGTTCTTCTCGCCGTTGGCATCGCGGTCAACTCGTGTAAAGAGAAACCGACTTCGTATGTCATTGACGAAGAGGAGATACAGCTTTATATCAACAGCTCCGATGTCGGCAACTGGCTCTTCCCCAAATCCGGATTGATCACTGACGATCCTTACGTCTTATCCTACGACAGCGACGCCGTCTATCGCGATCATGTCGACTCAGTTCACCGGCAGATCGTGGTAAATATTCCCACCAAGGTACTGGCCCAGCAATCCGAGAACGTCTACGGATCCAAGCACAGCTATATCCAGGATTTCGGTCCGCCTTACTATCTGACTCAGGACGCCGAAGCTACAGTGGAAGACAGATACTACGTAACCACTGACCGGGTGGCCGGAAGTGACACGACGACGTATACCGCTGTCCGATATCTTACGCGATTCGGATACTTCATCAAGGCGGGAAGTGATGCGGAAGCGTTTTCCGGCTGGCTTTTGGTCGGGTTCTCGGGTGTGAAGTACGTGAATAATAACCGGGTGTACGATCCGACCTATATTCGCAGGCCGGGAGGCACTCAGTTTGAGGCGTATTCGGCGGTGAGGTATCATCCGATGTCGTCGATAATGATCGACCAGACCAGCAGTCAGTGGGACACGATCGATGTCAACTGGGAGACCGACCAGGCATACATTCCTCTTTTCGGCATCAACTCGGTCGACACGCTCGAAACCGATGTTCCGATCGCTCTGACCGTGACTCCTGACGCGCCGATTCGTACGATTGCATTTCAGAACGGCAACACCTTCGATTTCCGTAATATGTTGAGTAACGGAACGACTGGTGACACTGCTTATGTGACCATCAAGACCCCGAGTATTCAGCGATGGGGCGTTCTCTATTTTCAGGGATTTGTCAAGCAAACGGGCGATACTACCACCTATCCTCCTTTCAACACTCTGCAGTTGCGGAACTGGACCATACCTTTCCATGTTTTGCACTGATCGGGGCTTGTCCGACAGGCTCCTTTACTCAGACGGAATTCCCGTCCTTTAGCATAGGAGGAAGCTATGATTACTGTGCGTCCGGCAATGGAGCGAGGCGTGACGCAACTTGGATGGCTGGATAGCAGGCATTCCTTTTCGTTCGACCGATATCACGACGACAACTGGATGAATTTCCGAAGCCTTCGAGTAATAAATGATGACATTGTCGAAGCAGGTCAAGGATTCGGCACCCATCCGCACCGGGATATGGAGATCATAACTTACGTTCTCGAGGGCGAGCTCGCGCATAAGGACAGCCTCGGTTCGGGATCATCAATCCGCCCCGGCGACGTTCAGCGGATGACGGCCGGTCGCGGAATCCTGCACAGCGAATTCAACAACTCCAAAACCGATCGGGTCAGACTTCTCCAAATTTGGATCCTGCCGGAAGAAAAGGGGCTCAAGCCGGGCTACGAGCAAATGACCTTCACGCGGGATAAGATGCGGGGGAGTCTACTTCTGGTAGCATCGCATGAGGGACGGGACAGCTCGGTGAGTATTCATCAAGACGTGGATTTGTTCAGCTCGGTGCTTGAGTCGGGCAACCAAGTTCAGCATAAACTCGCGGATGGAAGATATGCCTGGATTCAGGTCGCGACCGGTGACATTGAAGTGAACGGTGTCTTGCTGGGTTACGGCGACGGTGCGGCCATTTCCGACGAAAGTGAGTTGGCGATTCAGGGGAAGAAAGAAGCAGAGATACTTCTGTTCGATCTTGCCTGAAATTCCAGGCATCAGCCTGAACAATAGTTGAAAAACCGGCCCGGCCGGTTTTTTTGTTGAATACCGGCCTGTCTCCCGGGTAGTTTTCTTTGGTAACTTGAAGAGAATCAATCGACTGTCTCATAACTTCAACAGAGGAGGTCACATGCGCCTTTCACCCAAACTACTCTTGCTCCTGGTAGCCGTCATGGCCTTAGGTATGATCGGCTGCGGTACTCAGGTGCCCTCGGGCCACAAAGCGGTCTTTTACGCGAAATTCGGTGGTGGCACCGAAATGGGGAGGATATACCCCGAAGGGTTCGTCTGGCACATGCCGTGGAATTCGATGTTCGTGTACAAGACCCAGCTTCAGGAACAGGAAGAGAGCCTGACCGTGCTGTCTTCGGACGGAGCGACGATTAAGGTCGACGTGTCGATATTGTACCGGCCGATGCAAGACAAACTCGACTCGCTCCAGGTCGACATCGGTCCGAACTACTACGATGTCGCAGTTGCGCCGACGATTCGAGGTATCGCCCGTGAAGTAGCCGGGCGATATAAACCTGAGGAGATTTATTCCACCAAACGGGAGGAATTGAGCAATCAGATTCTGAGTATTCTGCAGACGGCGATGGGGGCTAAACACATCGTCGTCGAGAACGTACTGATTCGCGATGTTGAGATCCCGGCGAAGATATCCGAAGCGATCAATTTCAAGCTGACCGCCGATCAGGAAGCTCAGAAGATGCAGTTTACTATTCAGAAGGAGAAACTGGAGGCAGAGAGAAAGCGGATCGAAGCCAAGGGAATTGCCGATTTCCAGGATATCGTTTCGGCAGGTATTACTCCATCTCTGCTGAAGTGGAAGGGGATCGAGGCGACAACCAAGATCGCCGAATCACCGAATACCAAGATTGTTATTGTCGGAAATGATGCGGGGAGTCTGCCGATTATTCTCGGCAGCGAGAAGTAGACTCAAAGCAGTCGACTGACTTGACAGCCGCGACCAAACCTCGCGGCTGTTTTTTCAGGATAGTTCCATTTGCCTGATCATTTCTTGAAACGACCGCCTGGCCTTGTGACCGGTCTGGTCCTCAACACTGCCTGGATACGACGTTGTTCCGCTCACTTCCAGCGTGTAGATCGACCCGTTCCTGGCCGTTACAAAGTCGACGCCGGCCTGCCGAAATCCAACCGAATGACACATCTCGCCGTACCTTTCCATCAACTGAGCGTGTGCTTCCGGAATCTCAACGAGCTGAACTTCAGATTCGGATACATTCAATGATTCAGGTCCGGTCTGTTCCGGTCGGCTGTACGCATAGACGGGAGATTCGTCGAAAAACTCAACTCTGGTGACCACCCCGTCGCGCGGCTCAACATACTGCTGGACGAGCCATGTGTCAGCGGTTGATTCGGAAGCGGCAAGCGCTTTGAGTGTCTTTTTGATTTCAGGCATACTACTGCAGAGCTGTTTCTCCGACAGGCGACTCGACTGGTCCTTACAAACCGTTGCGGGCAGAGCAAGACTGGCAGCCATCGATAGCAGTTCTTCAGAATTCGATGAAAAGATAGCTTGAGGATAGGTCAGGCCGAATCGCTTCATGAGACGAAACTGAGCGACCTTGCTGATCATGTAGTCAATCGTCCGATAGTCGTTAACAACTTTGCGATTGTACGCCGCAAGATGTTCGAGGTACTGCTCAAGTTGAATGATTGCGGATTTGTGCCCCCGAAGATCGGCGTCCGCGCTCACGCAGTTCAGGTAGATGATGTCATCGGGAGGCTGAGTGATGTCCAGTTGAGAAGATTCGATGAAGTTCAGTCTGAACGAAACGTCGATCTCTGTAAGCGCGGTCTCGTAAAATTCGAGGATCGCGTCGTTTTCGTAAATAAGTTCCACCATGGCTCCCGCAAGGAACGGGACCAGGTCGGTCAACGCAATTATAAAATCGTGTCACCTTATCGGCAAGGAAGACGGCCCGAACGACTAATCTTCTTCGTATCTTTTCTTGATGCGGGCGAGTACATCCGGATCGGCGAGCGTCGTGGTGTCGCCCATGATCTTGCCGATGGCGATATCACGAAGGAGCCGACGCATGATCTTTCCCGACCTTGTTTTCGGGAGATCCGGTGTGAAGATGATCTTTTCGGGTCGGGCAATTGCGCCGATCTTTCTTGCTACGAAATCCTTGAGCCTGCCGAGCAACCGTTCATCGATTTCGACTCCGTTGCCCAGTGTCACGAACGCCGCCAGACAGGTCCCCTTGAGGTCGTGCGGCATGCCGACCACCGCCGCTTCGGTTACATCGGGGTGCTCGACCAGGGCCGACTCCACCTCCATCGTTGAGATACGATGGCCCGAGATGTTGATCTCGTCGTCGATTCGACCAAGGATCCAGAAGTATTTGTCTTCATCGATCTTGGCCCCGTCGCCCGGGAAGTAGATGCCGTCCCATTTGGACCAATAGGTGTCAATAAATCGTTTGCGGTCTCCCCAGATTCCACGGAGCATCCCCGGCCACGGTTTCGTGATCGCGAGAAATCCTCCGCCCTTTGTCACTTTCTTGCCTGATTCATCGAGAATCGCCGCCTCGATCCCCGGGAACGGACGCGTGGCCGAACCCGGCTTTGTCGCTGTGATCGCCGGAAGCGGGGTGATCAAAATGTGGCCGGTCTCGGTCTGCCACCAGGTATCGACTATCGGGCATTTCCCTTTACCGATCACTTCGTTGTACCAGATCCAGGCTTCGGGATTGATCGGCTCGCCCACCGAGCCGAGGAGACGCAACGAACTCAAATCATGCTTTTTCGGCCACTGGTCGCCCCAGCGCATAAAGGCACGAATGGCGGTCGGAGCGGTGTAGAAGATCGACACGCCGTAATCTTCGACAATCTGCCAGAATCGGTCCTGATCCGGCCAGTCAGGTGCACCTTCGTACATGACCTGGGTGGCACCGTTGGCCAGCGGACCATAAGTAATGTATGAGTGTCCGGTCACCCAACCGATATCGGCCGTGCACCAGAAGACATCGTCAGGTTTGAGATCGAATACATATTTGGTGGTCGTGTAGACGCCGGTCATGTAGCCGCCACAGGTGTGGACGATCCCTTTCGGTTTACCGGTGGTACCGGAAGTATAGAGTATAAACAGCGGGTCCTCGCTATCCATATATTCCGGTTTGCAGTAACTGTCGGCTTCCTGCATGTGCCGGTGATACCAGTGATCGCGCCCTTCTTTGACTCGGAGGAGGAAGTCGCCGCGCTTGATTATGATGACATTCTCAATCGACGGGCAGTCGGCGACCGCGATGTCGGCGTCGTGTTTGAGAGGGAGGATCTGTCCTCGACGGAAAGATCCGTCGGCCGTGACCAGCATCTTCGCCTGGGCATCGTTGATTCTATCGCGCAGCGATTCGGGGGAGAAGCCGCCGAAGATGACGGAGTGCACTGCCCCGATCCGGGCACAGGCCAGTAACGAGACGACCAGTTCAGGAATCATCGGAAGATAAATGGCTACCCGGTCGCCTTTCTTGATACCGAATTTCTTGAGGACATTAGCGAACTTGTTGACCTGCTTGTAGAGTTCGTAGTAGGTGATGGTCTTTTTATCGCCCGGCTCGCCTTCCCAGATGATCGCTGCTTTGTTTCTCCGTCCTTCCTGAATATGACGGTCGAGGCAGGACTCGGTAACATTAAGCTTGCCGCCGACGAACCATTTGGCGTCCGGCGCCTTCCACTGAAGACCGGTCGTCCATTTTTTCTTCCACACCAGCTCGGAGGCCATTTTTTCCCAGAATTTGACCGGATTTTTCGAAGCAGTATCGTAAATGTTCTTGTCGCTGATATTAGCTTGTTTGATGAAGGCGGGAGAAGGTTTGAATTTGCGGTTTTCGCTGAGCAGGGTGCCGATATTCTTCGGGGCCGATTTTGCTTTTTTCGCCGGGGCAGTTTTGGCCATCTGGGTGCTCCTCCTTGATATGTTAATTCGTTAAATATGTAGTCAATCGGCCTTTTTTGTCAAGCTGCGATTCGAGTCGCCGGGAGAGCGCCTAATTAGGCGACACTCGTGTACATGTTCTATAATCCCTTTGGCGAACTCTCTGTTCCGCTTTCTGACTGCCGAATTCGAAGCCGTCTGTGCCGCTGTTTCCGAGGATACCGATAGCCCGAGGACAGATTGATTCCAGACAATGCCGCCAACTACGCAATCAAAGTCACACTTTCGTCATGCCGGTTCATACTCTGCCGCTGAACTGCTGCAACCGAGGACCGAGGCAACGTGCAATTCGTTGCTAATTGGTAAGTTACTTGTCGGCAGCGAACTTGCTTCACCCCCTCATGTAGACCTTTAATGTCTTGACAATCCGAGTCGGAAAGGTATATTACTTTGACTGAGATAGATAACAATTATACTACTTGTAAGTACTACCCTTTTTTACCCAAGTTGATACTTTGTCAATGCGTGACAAAAACTGCGTTTCCAGGGGAAACGGCCCGCTATTGCGCGCCTGAAATTGCGCGCGTAGGTCTGACTGGGTAGAGAGGTTTGCTGCTTATATACTTTTTGTTCTTTTGGAGGAAAGATGAAAAGAGCTGGGTTTTGTGATATCCTGCGTGTGGGTATTTTCCTCGTCTTGATATTTTCCAGCGCCGCTGCGTATTCCAATACTCTCGATAATTCTTTGGGTAGTTCAAGTCATGGCCTGATGGTCGCGTTGGCTACTCCTCCCATCTTTACGGATACGTTCGATATTTGCGCCGGACAGACGATCGAAGATACCATCGTTGTACCCCTCTCTTGCAGCTACGATTCTTTAGCCAGTTTCACGGTAGTCGAAGGATCCGGTTCGCTTACATACGAACCGTCCGGGACCGACACCGCGCTCGGCATCTATCAGTTCGTGCCGGACACTGCCGGGACTTATCCGGCGACCTTCCTGGTCGTGGACAAGAAGGGGGACTCGCTTTACTACTACTATCAGTTCGTCATTACGATGAACTTCCCACCGAGCATCAGCGATCTGTATTTGTCCGACAAGCTGTGCGATCTCGGTGCTGCCAGAGAGATTCAGCTGTCCGCCACCGATCCTGAAAACGACCCGCTGACCTTTGCGCTTCTTGAAGGTCCGGGAAGTATCGATCCTGAATCCGGACTGCTGACCTATACGCCCGACACTTCTGGTGTCTTCACATTCAAAGTCACGGTGTCCGATCAGTGCGGTTCTGACACTGCCTTGGTCGTCGACACACTTAAGCTCAACACACCACCTCAGGTCTTCTGTTCGGATACCACGGTGTACCTTTGCGCTCCGGAAGAGATCTGTTTTGATGTAAAGGCCGCCGACCCCGACGGTGACGAGATGCAGATTCTCAAGCTCGAAGGTCTTGGTACGTTTACCCAGCTGACGAACTCCACCGGCGAAGCTTGTTTCACTCCGGCCGATGTCGATTCGGCAACGTACATGTTCGTGTTCCGCGCACTTGATTCCTGCCTCCTGAGTCTTCAGGAGAAGAGTCCTGAGTGCTGTAAGGATACCGCCTATGTTACCGTGATCCTCAATCGGGCCCCGGTTCTTACATGTCCCGGTCCTCAGGAGTTCTTCGCCTGCGACACCGGTTCGTTCTGTTTTGATATCTCGGCCGAGGATCCCGAAAACGACGTTCTTACCTATTCGATTCTTTCCGAAAATGCGACCGTCCAAGGTCAGACCGTATGCGTGAACCCCGATTTGGAAGGGGAGATTGACGTAGTAATAGCAGTGAGCGACGAATGCGGCCACGCTGACACATGCACTGTTCCGGTCACCATCAGGAAGAACCATGCGCCGGCGGCGACTTCGGCCGATGATTTCACCGTTTCTCCCTGCACGCCCGAAGCGATCTGTTTCCATGCCACCGCCGATGATCCGGACTTCAATATCGCCTCGATAGAAACGAATATCGGATCGTACGACGGAGAGACTAACCGTATCTGCTTCACTCCGGATACGTCTGGCGTCTACGAAATTACTCTGACGGTCACCGACTCCTGCGGTCTAAGCGACTCGGCGACTACTCTCGTCACGGTGAACATGAATGAGCCGCCGCAGATCTCGCTTGGCGATGATTTCTCGGTCGATGCCTGCGAAGGTCAGTCGATATGTGTCACCCCGGAGGTGAGCGACAACAACCTCACCCGTATCAGCACGAATTTCAGTTACTTCAACAGCGAGACCGGCGAGATCTGTTTTGTTCCCGACACGGCCGGTGTGTACACGCTTGTTGCGACCGCAATTGACGATTGCGGGCTGATGACCGATGACACTGTGCATATTACGGTTACCAAGAAGCCGGCGCCCTACGTCCACCTGAGCGGTCAGACCGATTACACTATGTGCGATGCCTCGCCGATCTGCGTGGCGGTCGATGCCGTTCCGAACTTCATGTCGCTGACCACGAACCTCGGTTCCTACAGCGAAGAGACGGGCGAGATCTGCTTCACTCCCGATTCCGCCGGTACCTACAAATTGATCGCGACCGTTATGGATTCGTGCGGAGCGACCGCGGTCGACTCGCTGTCGATTCAGGTCGATCTCAATCAGGGACCGACAATATCGAATTTCAACGACACTTTGATTTATCTTTGTGCCCCGGAGATGATCTG
>CAZFOY010000045.1:25319-29949 GCA_964520865.1 uncultured Ignavibacteriales bacterium
TACACCAAGTCCTTCACGGTTACAGTGAACTGCAATACCGCTCCGCTGGTCATTTTGCCGCCCGACAGCACTATCGCTTTCTGCGATCAGCAGGAGGTATGTATACCGGTCGGAGTGAGCGACCCGGACAACAACCTGATGAACGTCAATGTCGTGGGCGGCGTTTACAATCCGACTACTTCGACTGTCTGCTTCACGCCGGATACCTCGGGTGTCTATCACTTGAGTGTTACCGCCACGGACTCGTGCGAAGCTACCGATTCCGATGACATGTGGCTGACGGTTCATGTGAACGCGCCACCCGTCTGCAGCGTTCCGAGTGATACTTCGATCGAACTCTGCGAGCCGGGCCAGATCAGTTTGCCGGTGAGTGCGACCGATCCCGACGGTAATCTGGTTGGATGCAGTATCGTTGACGGCCCGGGCGAACTGGTCGATGGCAACTGGGTGTATAATGCCACGACCGATGATTCGATGGTTGTGACGGTCAAATGCACCGACTCCTGCGGCGCTTTCTGTCAAAGCAGCTTTGCCGTCAGACTACACGTGAATCAATCCCCGCAGTGTCAGCTGCCGACCGATCAATACATTATTCAGTGTTCTCCCGAACAGGTCATGCTGCCGCTGAGCGCGACCGATCCGGACGGCGATTCCGTTACCTGCACGATCCTCAAAGGACCGGGTGAGATTGTCGACGGCAACTGGGTGTACACCCCGCAGGGCGACGAAACCGTGAACGTGGAAGTTCGTTGTACCGATCCCTGCGGCGCGTACTGCCAGGGCGCTTTTACGATTTACTTCGAGACGAACCATCCTCCGGTAGTCAATACATTCGATTCGACCATTAGTCTGTGTGATGTTCAGGAAGTCTGCTTCGATATTCAGGCGCATGATCCGGACGGCGACAACGTGCTACTCAGTCAGTCCGATGGCCCGGGTCAGTTTGAACAGGTGAACGACTCAACCGGTCGAACCTGTTTCACTCCCGAAAATGTGGACTCGGCTACTTATGTCTTTGTCTACTGCGCCACCGATTCCTGCGGTGCCAACCCGGACCGATACACGCCGCCGGCCTGCAACGACACGGTGAGAATCACCGTGCTGATCAATCGTCCTCCGCAGATTGTCTGTCCCGAGGTGGAACAGTTCTTTACCTGCGGTGAAGATAATTTCTGTTTCGACGTCTCCGCGGTCGATCCCGAAGGTGGGCATGTAACGTTCAGCGTGCTTTCAGGCAATGCTACCGTGGACGGTAACAGCATTTGCGTGACCGGTACCGTTTCGGATACGATGTTCGTCGAGATCCAGGCAATGGATGATTGCGGACACGCGGATACGTGTACCGTTCCCGTTTATATCGATGCGAATCGGAATCCCGATATCACGACGGCTGAGGACTTCAGTGTTTCGCTCTGTGAGCCCCAGTCGGTCTGTTTCGATGCTTCGGCAAGCGATCCCGATGGCAATCTCGACGCCATCTCGGTCGATTTCGGCGAATATAATGCCGAGACTGGACAGGTCTGCTTTAACGCGGATACTGCCGGTGTCTACACGATCACAGTTCGCGCGATTGACTCCTGCGGCGCTCAGAGTTCGGCTGTAACTCATGTCACCGTTGATATGAACCAGCCGCCGGTTGTATACCTGGGCGAGGATCGAACTCTCTCGTTGTGCACACCCGCTCCCATTTGTATCAAGAACCCGGTCACAGATAACAATCTCGCCAATGTGACCACGAATATCGGTTACTACACGACGGACGAATCCGGATTCTTCTGCTTCACACCCGATACGTCCGGCGTTTACACTCTGGCACTCACGGCTACCGATTCTTGCGGAGCTTCGGTAACTGATTCGATTCTGATAACGATAATTCTCAGCGATGGACCGTTCGTTTCGCTGGGCGATGACTTCAGTACTCTTCTGTGTGAACCCGGTCAGGTTTGTCTCCCGGTGGAGACGGTCAGCAACCTCAGTTCCGTAGATCTGACCCCGGGTGCGACTTACAATGCCGAGACCAAGGAGCTGTGCTTCCAGGCCGATACGGCCGGAGTTTACAGCTTGTTTATGACGGTTACTGATTCGTGCGGGCTTTCCGCAACTGACAGCGTCAACGTCTCGGTCGAATTGAATCACGTCCCTCAGGTTGCCGTCCATATGCCGGACACGACCGTGTATCTCTGCTCGCCGCAGATGATAAGCATCCCATTCTCAGGTATCGATGCCGATGGTAATATTGCCTCGGTGACCTCGAACCGTGGCAGTTACAAAGACGGTTTGGTCAGTTTCGTGCCTTATGACAGCGGCCAGTATGTGATAATCGCCACGGTAACCGACTCTTGCGGAGCCGAGGCCAAGGATACCGCTTATGTCGACGTCAAGACCGATCAGTCGGTCAACATTACCGTACCGAACGACACCACGATCTTTGTTTGCTCGCTCGATACGATGTGCTTCCCGGTGTACGGAATTCCGCCGAATGGTACGGTGGAAGTATCCGGAATTAACACCTGGTACGATCCTCAGGAACAGTCGATCTGCTTCTTTGCGGAATGTGCCACGGCGAACAAGATTACTCTGACGGTGACGACACCCTGTAATACGTTCAAGAAGACCTTCACGGCCACCATCAGGTGCAACACGGCGCCACTGGTTATTTTCCCGCCCGATTCAAACATGACCATCTGCGGGCCGTCCGATATTTGTATCCCTGTTGGAATCAGCGATGTCGACGGCAATCTGTCCTCGATTTCGGCGCAGGGGGGAACGTTCAACGCCGCGACCTCGCGAGTCTGTTTCACCGCGGATACCAGCGGAACCTACCGGCTTTCGTTGACAGCTACCGACGCATGTGAAGCTTCCGATTCCGATGAGATTGTGATTCACGTGAAGGTCAATACGCCACCGGTTATCAGCTATGATCCGATAGATACCGTTTACAAATATTGCGGCAATGATTCGGTCTGTGTACCGATCGCCATTTCCGATGCTGAGAATAACATTGTCTCGATTACCGCTTCAACCGGTGTCTACAGTGTCGAGAACCAGGAACTTTGCTTCAAACCGGACTCCAGCGGTCAGTACTGTATTGTGGTGACGGCGGTTGATGGATGCGGCGAGCGGGCGGTCGACACCGCTTGCGTTAGTGTCGATGCCGGCAGCTATGTTGAGTTTACCTGTCCTGAGCTGATAGCGGCCGATCCGATCTGTCAGTCCGGTCAGGTCTGTGTCCCGCTGTCGATCAGCGGTGTGAACTACACCGTTCAAACGAGCATGGGAAGTTACAGCAACGGCATGCTCTGCTTCAACGCAGATACAAGTGGAACCTATACAATCGGTGTAGTTGCGACAGCCGAGTGCAACGTCGTAAGCTGCCAGGTCGCGGTCATCGTGACTATCAAAGACCCGGTGCAGATTACCTGTCCGGGAACGATAGACACGCTGCTCTGCGCACCCGATACGATCGCCCTTGCGTATGAAGTATCGTCCACAACCGACACCGTTACCGCAACCGCTCCGGCTTACATCGAAAACGGTCAGGTTCTTGTTCCGGTACTTGCTTCGGGCAACTATCAGATCATGATGGTAGCCAAAGGACAGTGTAACAACGATACCTGTTTCTTCACGGTAAAGGCGCATCTGAACAGCAAACCGGCGGTAACGGGCCGAGACAGCACGCTGACCGTCTGCGCGCTTGATACGATTTGCGTGCCGTTTAACGTTTCCGATGTCGATTCTAACCTCGTCGGGGTGACAACTAATATCGGAACGGTCGGCGATGGCGAAGTGTGCTTCAAGCCGGTCGCTTTCGGATTGACCACGATAATTCTTACAGCCACCGACGAATGCGGAGCCGAGGGGAAGGATACCCTGAGAATCCACGTCAACGCCGGCGGCGCAGCCTCTATAATCTGTCCGACTGACCAGTACGCTACGCTCTGCGGTCCGGACACTGTTCACGTCTCCATTCCGATTTCGCCGTCGACTGCTCATGTGAGGGTGTTCGACAACGGCAGCTTCGTTGACGCACCATATAATATCGCTACAGGCATACTGAGTCTCTATGTCAGCCAGTCCGGCACCCATTCGATCCAGGTTGTTGCCGATGATCTTTGCGGATCTGACACCTGCGGCTTTGCGCTCCACGCTGAGATTGCCCAGCCTGCTTCGGTCAGTTCGCCTGAAACAATCGATACGATGCTCTGTCTGGCCGAGCCTGATACCTTCTGCTTCCCGGTGACGGTGAGCGGCACGGGCGTTCAGGTGACGGTCAAACCGGCAGGTGAGTACACGGCAGGGTTTGTCTGCTATCCGGTCAGTGAAGCCGGTACCTACAACGTCCAGATCATCGCTTCGAACGACTGCGGAGCCGATACTTCGAACACCGTTCTCAATATCGACGCCAACCCGGCTCCGACTCTCTATCTGCCGACCGGGCTGTCGTTTGATCGTTGTCCGGATGATACGGAATCGATCTGTATCGACGGCATCTATGCGACCGACGATAAAGCAATCACCAGTCTTGTGAAGGTGTGCGGCCCCGGCACCTATACTCCGGCCACCGACGACAGCGGAAGTATCTGCTTCGTTCCGGCCGGGTTCGGCACCGAGATGTTCTGCTTCGAGGTCA
>CAZFOY010000046.1:0-7128 GCA_964520865.1 uncultured Ignavibacteriales bacterium
CAATCGTTTACGATCCGACAGCGGCTGACTTACCTCTTCCGTGCTGAAGAGTTTTACAGCCGATTCGGCATTCGAAAGAAACGGGAAGAGATTGAACGCCTGATCAACGAGATCGATGATCACGGAACGCGACCGTCGCCGGTACAGGTGGAGGCGTCATCACGGGCAACTCGCGTTGACTATATCACCAGTTCGCCGGAGATCATCGCTTTCAAGAAGCAACTTCCGCTGATCGCGGGAGCAGATCTGCCGTTACTGCTGACTGGAGAGACCGGTGTCGGCAAAGACCATATGGCCAGGTATTTCCATCAGTTGAGCCGTCCGGACGCTCCGTTTGTCGCGATCAACTGTGCATCGCTCCCCGAGACGTTGCTCGAATCGGAACTGTTCGGCTATCGCAAAGGTGCTTTCACGGGCGCCGAAGCGAATAAGCAGGGACTGTTCGTGGCGGCCAACGGCGGCGTTCTGTTCCTCGATGAAATCGGCGACATGCCGGTGAATCTCCAGACCAAACTGCTCGGGGTGCTGGAAAACCGCAAGGTTGTACCTCTGGGCTCGACCGTGCCGGTCGATCTGGACATCAAGTTGATCGCAGCGACCAACAAGAATCTCGAGGAGATGGTCGAGGCAGGGACTTTCCGTCGCGACCTGTACTACCGCCTGAGCGGTGTGACGTTCGAAATCCCGCCGTTGCGGAACCGTAAGGAAGACATTCCTCTTCTGCTGAGCCTGTTCATGGAGAAATGCAAGCTCAGTAAAGAGGGTGATTCGATTCCTGCCGATCTCGCACGGCAGTTTATCGAGTATGACTGGCCGGGCAACACCCGTGAGCTTTACAACAAAGTGAAGCGGCTCGAGGTGATGTCGCAGCTGGTGGCCGAAGGGGATCTCGTGGAGCTCTCCCGGTCGATCTTCGACAGCGATATGCCGGCAACGGCCAACTCCCTGTTCGAGCGGGTGGAGCAGTTCGAGCGGAAGATCATACTCGAAGCATTGCTGGCGGCCCAGGGAAACAAATCCGAGGCTGCCCGGATGCTTGGCATTCACGAAGCGACTGTTCGCATGAAACTGAAGAGGTATGGCATCAGCCTTGAGCAGTTTCATTGATAATACGGCGCCCTCGCTGCGCTGATCGCAGCCGGCCAGGGCAGGATGTGACCACGAACCGATCTCTGATAGTGATGCCTGAAGTGTGATCGGCTGATCGCACGGTCGGATTCGTGTTCACACACGAAACACACAATTCTCCTTGGTTCACGGTAAGCGTCTGACCTTCAGACGCTTACCGTTTTATTTTGGCACCGGCTCGTAGAATCATACGAATGCTAACGGACAGCACAAACGACGTATGCTGTCATAGGGTCGGGTAATACAATGCGATACAAGTAGATAACAATCTGTTTCGGACCATTTTGCAGGTGTGGCATGAAGCTTGCTATTAAGCAGGATGTCATTTTTACTCCCAAAGCGCTGTTGTTTTTTGGGTTTCTTTTCTCTTTGGTGTAGCCACTCACACTTAGAGGGGAGTGTGGGTGGCGTTTTTATGCCCTCTTTTTCCACTTCCGATCAATAGCCCCGGGTCAGATCAGATTTCAGCATACGAATTCCGGCAATGGTGTTTTACATCCGGCCCCGCAGTTGTTATAATCCGTATGAAGGATCGGATTCAGGTGCGGAATTTTCCCATTCCTGCCGATGACAATCTTGGAGACTAAAACGATGCGAAAACTCAAATGGTACTACTTGCTGGCTTTCGTTCTCGGCGGTTTCGCCGTCCTTGGGGCGCTTTACCTCGTTCTGAGAACAACCGGCCTGATCTACCGTCTCACGCCTAACAGCCGGAAATGGGTCGACTACCGGGAATAGCCGAACCTCTTGCTTCTCGCAACTGCTCTTCCACACAGCTCATTACCCCACCATCTGGGCGTCTGCTCGATCAATGATCGCCGACCAGCCGCACGCCTCTCAAAGGAACAATTCGCCTGCCCTGCGCCTTTTAGGTAAAACCGTATGAAAGGAGCGAAGCAGATGCGTTCACTTGAAGACAAAGTAGTGGTTGTAACCGGGGCCTCACGTGGAATTGGTGCCTCGGCGGCACAACTATTCGCGGCCGAGGGCGCCAGCGTCGTGTTGGCGGCGCGAAAGAAAGCGGACCTGGATAAAGCAGCCCGAAGGATCAAGACCGATCCGAAGCGGATATTCGTAGTTGCCGGAGATGTGAGCAAAGCTGCCGGGATGAAGAAGATCGTTGCACAATCGATCAGGAAGTTTGGGCGGATTGATGTTTTCGTCAATAACGCCGGAACGGGAACGGCCAAGAGTATTCTGGACACGACCGAAAAAGACTTCGACCTGATGCTGGACACCAATCTCAAGTCGGTGTTTTACAGCTATCGGGAGTTGCTCCCTCGTATGATCAAACAGAAGGGGGGACAGATCATCAACGTCTCATCGCTGGCCGGCCGCATGGGCCTTCCGGGTATGGCGGTTTACTCTGCGTCGAAGGCGGCGTTGAATGCTTTTAGCGAGGCGGCAGCTCTGGAGATGCGGAATCACCATATCAAGATTAACTACCTCTCTCCCGGGTCAACTGATACGAATTTCGGCTATGGTCGTCGGCATAGATCCTCGAAGAAGAATACGAGCGGAAAGATCCAGCTCACTGCCGAGCAGGTGGCGGAAGCGATTGTCTTCCTGGCCAAACAGGATGAAAACGCCTTTACGATGGCCGCGGAGATCCGTCCGCTCATCACCAAGAAATTGTGACGGCGGCTCCTAATGCTCCATCTTGTCCGGGTTGTGCCGGTAAGTAATAACCCGGATTTTCTCCAGCGTCACCAGTCCTTCGGCAATCATCTCATCGAGTTCCGGAAGAAACGCCTTGATCTTCTCCGGCTCATCGACAATCTCCACGACTATCGGAAGATCTTCGGAGAGGCGAAGGATCTTGGTGGTATGGATCCGGCTGTGAGCGCCGAAACCGATTTGTCCGCGAAGAACGGTGGCACCGGCCATACCGCGTTTTCTTGCGGCCTGGACGATCGCTTCATACAGCGGCATACTTTGATACCGATCATCCTCACCGATGAAGATCCGCAACAGCTCTGCTTCGTGTGGAAGTTGCATACCTGCTCCCATAGTTTCTATAACATCCGGCCGAGTGCGATACCGATAAACAGAAAGACTAATCCGACGACGTTCTGCGTCACTAGATTCAGAGCCGCGGCCATCATTTGATTTCCTCTCAGCAATTGTCCGGTCTCAAGAATGAAGGTCGAGAAGGTCGTGAACGAACCCATGAACCCCACGAGTATCGCTGTTCGTGAGGCTCCGGTGACGACAAGTCGGTTTTCGAATACGGCCCAGAGGAATCCGGCCACGAGACAACCGAACACGTTTACCACCATGGTTCCCCATGGAAAGTCCGGTCCGAACGTACGCTGGGCCGCACCCGCAAGGGTATATCGCGCCAGCGTTCCAACCGCTCCTGACAGTGCAAGCAGAAAGAGCTTATAGATCAATCGAGTGTCCCTGCTTATCTAAAGGTTTCTTCTGCCTTCGGTTCCGCATAGCATACGTCGGTACCGGACAATTCGCAATTAAAATTGCCCGCCCGGATATCTCTACCCGAGGCGGGCTGATCCCCCCCGATATTTCTTTATTCACGCCAACCTTGCCATGACTCCGAGCCTGCCGGGTCGCCGATCATATTCCGGCGCAGACCACACCGCGCACCGTGCCGATGCAGCACGGAGACTCGCTGGGCGGCGATTGTACTGGCGGTGATAAGGATGCAAGATCGGTCTGGCCGTCGGGAACAGGATCACGAACAATGAGGCAAACAAATTTCGGCCTGTTCGAAAATACGACCGGCGGTGCGAGGGATTCAGATTTCTGTGAAGTGGGGGACTCTGCTTACGGTGTCACTATACACAATCCAAGGGTGCGTGTCAAGCGATATCTTGTCGCACGGCTCCGGAACCTGAACTTTACCGGGCGGGAGAAAACTTGTTGCTTTCCCATCCGAACATACGGATCATTCAGGTGCGAACGACTGAAGGATTGCCCGACTCGAGTTTGATCGAAAGGAGTCCAGGGTGGAGTCAAACCTACTACTTACCCTCTCATTTGCATGTTACAGCCTGCTGATCGTAGCCGTAGGTCTATACTCGACCAAGCGGAAAAAGGAGACCGCCGAAGATTACGTTCTGGCGAATCGGGAGTTGGGACCGATAGCATCCTCACTGTCCGCATCGGCATCAGCCGAATCCGGGTGGGTGATGCTCGGACTGGTCGGCGAAGCGTATCGGTATGGATCGGCCGCCTTCTGGATAGTTCCCGGAATTGCCGCAGGCTATGTTTTCAACTGGTTCTTCATAGCTGAGAGACTCCGCAAAAGCACGCTCGATACCGGAGCGGTCACGGTACCCCAATATATCATGCACCGATTCGGCCGTCGCTCCGCGGCTCTTCGATATATTTCAGTTACCATCATTACTCTCGCAATGCTCGGTTATGTCGCGTCGCAGATGAACGCCGCCGGCAAGGCATTCGAAGCTGTATTCGAACTCAAATACTGGATGGGAGTACTGGCGGGAGCGGTGATTGTGCTGGCGTACACTATTTCGGGCGGGTTCAGAGCTATCGCCTGGACCGACGTGATGCAGGCTTCGTTCATGTTTGTGGCACTTATCATCATGCCTTTCATCATTCTCTATCACATCGGCGGGTACGGCCAGTTCATCGCCCAGGTGCATATGAAAGATCCATCGTTGCTGTCTTTCGGCTACGGCCAGACTGCGTTTGCCGCGATCGGGTTCATTGTCGGCCTGCTCGGCATCGGTTTAGGATACCCCGGCCAGCCGCATGTTATCGTGCGCTTCATGGCGACCAAGGATAAGAAGTCAATCGGAAGAGCCGGCGCTATCGCCCTGACCTGGATGATCCTGGTTTATTTCGGCGCTATCTTCTTCGGCCTCTTCTCACGAATCTATTTCGGACACCTGGCTGATCCGGAGCAGGCGCTGCCGATCGGCGTTCGTGAGTTTCTCAATCCGGTAGTAGGAGGATTGATAATTGCGGCTATTGTCGCCGCCATCTGCTCGACCGCAGATTCGCAGCTCATGGTGATGGCGTCGACCGTGTCGCGTGATGTCGTTCCAATCTTCCGCCGAAAGAAGCAACAGTCCGAGCATGCCGATCTTTCCTATCGGGAGATCCGAAGTCTCGATCAGAAGGTGCTGATAATTTTCGGACTACTCTCGGTCTTCTTCGCACTGACCAAAAACCGCGTGATCTTTGATTTCGTGCTGTATGCCTGGTCGGTGCTCGGGGCATCGTTCGGTCCTTTAATCATTCTTGGATTGTTCTGGAAGAAGACCAATCGACAAGGTGCTATTGCCGGAATGATAACCGGACTGCTGGTGACAGTCGTCTGGCGGAACATCCCGGCTCTCAAAGCAGCTCTGTACGAACTTGTACCGGCGTTTATTCTCGCGTTCATCGCTGTTGTCATTGTTAGCCTTGCCACCGGGAACGAGAGTCGGTCAGAACCAACCTCACAAATCGGAAGTGAAGCGTGAAACCGAGAACCAAAAAGATCATTTCGTTTACCCTGATCACCCTGGGAGGTATCCTCGCGGGATTGCTGGTATCGTTCTATGTTCTGCTCAGAATGTCCGTTCCACCGACAAGCGGAAAAGTGAAGCTCCCCGGCCTCGGAGACGAAGTACAAGTCAGTTACGATTCGCTCGGTATCGCGCAGGTCTGGGCCAGGAATGAATCGGATGCTTACTTTGCGCTTGGGTACCTGCAGGCATCCGATCGGCTTTTTCAAATGGATCTGACACGACGGATCGCAACCGGCCGACTCTCAGAAATGATCGGTCAGGCGACCCTCGCCCTGGACCGCGAGCAGCGCCGCATGGGACACCTCCGCATGGCGCTTGCGGCCGAGTCGAGTCTGGACGAAAAGAGCCGAAGTCTGCTTCAGGCATACACAGATGGAGTCAACGCCTACGTCAAGCAGGCACGGGCGCTTCCTTTCGAGTATCGATTTCTCCCGAAGGGGTTTGCGGAATGGAAAATCTCCGACTGTCTGGCCATTCAGAGTTTCCAGACCTGGTTCTCGAACGCGTTGATGAACCGTGACGAGTTTTACCAGGATCTCACATCGAAGGTGGGGCGAGAAAGAGCGAAGTCACTTCTCTTTCCTTACCCCGATTGGGCGCCGGCTACGGTGCAGGACGGCTCGAACCCTAATCGGTCAATGGGCTCGCTGAAGCCGCCTGATGAAAAGATTCCCGGGGTGGACTCAGATGCTCCTGCCTGGTCGTTTCTTCATCCCTTGCGGCGATTTATCGTTGCGTCTGTTGTGCGCGATCTTACCGAAGTTTCAAGAATGTGCAACTCCTCCAACGCCTGGGTGATTGCACCCACAAGAAGTGCAAGTGGCCGTGCGATACTCGCCTCCGATCCGCACCTGGAACTTACGCGCCTCCCGCAATTCTGGTATCCGGTTGGAATTCATACAGCCGATGACTCGGTCAACGTCCTCGGTATCACCACCGCCGGATTGCCCTTCTTCGTGATGGGGCACAACGGAAAAGCGGCATGGGCATTTACGGCAGGCGGCGTCGATGTGCTCGATTATACATCGGTGACAATCAATCCGCAGGATTCCGCGCAATATTGGGTAGGCAGTTCATGGCAAGATTTCACATACCGGGCAGATACCTTCAATGTTGCCGGTATGGACTCTTCGATAGTGATTTCTCAGCGCTATACCAGTTTTGGTCCGATTGTCTCAGAGGTGCACGATTCATTGAAAGCGGTCGCGGTACATTGGGTGGGCTTTGATGCCGATCTCGGTTTGGCGCTTAAGAACGGGTTTGCGCTTGCGAAGGTAGGGACGTTCGATGCGTTTCGCAGGATCGTAACCGGACTGGGTGCGCTGGATGCCAATATGGTCTACGCCGATGCCGCCGGAAATATCGGATATCAGTTGACGACACCACTTCGCAATCGATCGACAACCGACAGCGATATTGCCGGCGGCTCCGCGGTGAACGATTCGGCGTTGCTGTCCGAGTTCGTTCCGCTTGCCGAGACACCCAGTGCTTTCAACCC
>CAZFOY010000046.1:7228-28367 GCA_964520865.1 uncultured Ignavibacteriales bacterium
GATCAGGCCGCTCTGCTCGACAAATGGGATGGATCCACGAGTGCGGACTCGAAAGCGACGGCGCTGGTCAACGTTTATCTGGAACGGTTGCGTCAGCTGACTTTCGAAGATGAGTTGGGAGGTTTGTGGCACCAGGTGCCATCGAAATGGATCGAGAACATCGATCGGGTTGATTCGGCCGGTTGGTTCGATGATATCAGAACCCCCGCTATCATTGAATCGTACGATACAATTGCCGTTCGGGCGATGAGAGTGGCGATACAGTCAGTCGACGGCCGCTCGTGGGGAGCGTTGCAATCGTTCAGTATGCGGCACCCGATGGCGTCGATACCGATCCTTGGCAGCCTGCTTCACTTGAGCACACCCAAGGAACCGTGGGGCGGGACTCCGGGAGCCCTGAACGCGTCGTTCTACAGGACGGCATCCGATGATAGCTTTGAATCAATGGCCGGGCCGAGCTGGCGTTTCGTCATCGACTTCGCCAACGTCGACAGTGCGACAATGGTCATTCCCGCCGGCGTATCGGGCAACCCGATGACGTCGCACTTCCTCGACTTCTACCCGTTGTGGAAGTCGGGCAGGAGATGGCAGGTTCCGTTTCATCATGATGCGGTAATGCAGCGAGCGGTCAGTACGCTCACCCTTCTGCCCCCGGATTCTGCTGTTTCGAATGGGAAATAAGCGCCGGGCTATTTCGCGTAGTGGGCCTTGATTGTCTGCCCTTCTTCGATGCCGTCGATCAAGAACTCTCGCGAATAATTCAGACAGCGGAAGCCGCACGATTCCAGGAATTCCACCACTTCGCGTGAGGTATTCCCCTGTCGTTCCAGATGCTCCTTGACGAACTCAATGACCATTCCGGTCTGCTGACTGCGTCGAAGGATCTGCTCCATTCCCCGGAGGGCATGAAGTTCCGCACCTTCGACGTCGAGCTTCACGAAGTCGACCACGAAATCAGCGGGCAGGTATGAATCGAGTGCAACCGCCGGAATGGTGTGGGCGATGTTCTCCATAGCGGCCTGGTCGGCGTGAGCGTGAAGTTTTACCCAATGCATTCCCGGATTCTCACGCGAGAACATGACACTCATCTGAGCATCGGCATCCCATACGGCTTTGTGGTGCGGTCGGATTACCGGATATCGCTGGGCATTTTTTGAGAGTGTGGCAAACGAATGCTCTTCGATCTCAAACGCATGAACCTCCCCCTCAGTGCCGACCAGGGCGGCTGCGAAAACCGAATACAGCCCGGCATGCGCACCTATATCAAGCACCTTCGATCCGGGATGAATGAATTCCGCGGCGAATCGCGCATCCTCTATTTCGTATCTTGGGTTCATACATACGGCACACTGCTTGGAGCACCCGTACATCTCACCGGTGAAGTTGTTCACCAGGCGGTACGGCTGCCGCTGGTGCATGTCGATTTCCGCCCGCAAGAGCAGATCCTCGATTTCACTTAATGAGACGGCGTCGTCGCCGGGGATGACATGGATCCGCCGCACCCGCTCTCCGATTGTCGGCAGGCGGTGGCGTACGTAGTTGCGGAATTTCTGGTCGACAAATATCAGATCGTCGATATTTTCCCATCGCATCTGATAGACAAAAGGACGGAACGCTTCGTCGCCGTGAAGCCGACAGATCACCTGTTTCTGATTCAGGAACGGATAGGTGTTGGTCGCCTGCACAGCCAGCTCCGCGGCATAGTCGAGCCACACCAAATCGGCTTTATCCAATGCCGCCACGATCGCCTGTTCCGAAGCTTCGAAACAGGTCTCTACCTGATAACGAGTCTTCAGACGACGGACTATCGCATCGAGCTTGTTCTCGTATGGAGGGATGGAGAATATCGCCAGCCGCTTGGTCTGCTGGCTCCTCAGTTCGGGGGCGGCCCGCAGGGTGAGGATATCGGAATCGTCGGCACGGCGAAGAAGATACCTGTCAAGATAGGGTCGGAGATGCGCACCGTTTTCGTATTTGCGCTCCAGATCGCACAGGTTGAGCAGACCAACCTTATACTCCGGATTTATGGTCAGGCAGAGATACAGGTGGCGGGCGGCCCGCTCATAGTTTCCCTTCCCGGCGGCGATTACGGCGAGATTGTTATGGGCCTCGAAAGCGCCCGGCTCTCCCTCCACCACCGACATGAAGCACTCTCTCGCTTCATCGATCTTCCCCTCCGCGTACAGCTCCTCGCCACGGCGCAACTTTTCCGCTACCGACATCGCTTCATTTTCCTTCATTCAAGTAGTACGGATCTTACGCGCAAATTCGCCGCATTACAAGTTTAAACATTTTTTCGGAAAAGGGGGCGCCGGATATCCTTACTCGATAAGCCCGGGCATACGCTGAACGTCGAGATTCGCCTGTTCGTAGTCTTCGGGACGGCCAATATCCATCCAATATCCGTCGAACACGAAAGCATTAACCCTCTCTCCCCGTTCCAGAAGGGTCAGCATGAGATCGTCGAATCCGAAGAACCGGCCTTCGGGTACGTGTTCAAGAACTGACCGGGAAAAGACATAAACACCCATCGATACCGTAAGATCGTAGGTCGGTTTCTCTTTGAAACCAGTGACCAGGCCGTCTGCACTCACTTCCAGCACACCGTAGTCGACTCGGTTAACGCGCTGGTGCACCGCAACGGTAAGCGGTCCGCCGCAGCGCACATGATAGTCATATAACTCTCGGAGATCCAGGTCAGTCAGGACGTCGCCATTGCAGACAAGGAAGTTTTCATCGAGCGGGTCGATCAGTTTCAGCGGACCGACCGTCGAAAGCGGAGTCGGTTCGTGGGAGTAGCGGACATCCAATCCATATTTGGAACCGTCATCGAGAACGGCCATGATCAAATGGGCCTGATGATTGACCGCAATGTGCACCCTCTCCACCCCGTGCCTTTTCATTCGCGAAAGGAGAATTTCAATAATCGGTTTTTCTCCAACGGTCACGAGAGGTTTCGGAATCTCGGCCGTGTACGGTTTGAGGCGCGTTCCTTTGCCTCCCGCGAGAATAACAGCTTGCAACCCTTTTCCCCGGTTATCGGGTTTGTTCATCGCGCCCATACTCAAAGGTTCCTGTATAGCGGGTCTTGAGGATTGGCGATTAGTCCCGACCGGATCGCCCGTATGTATTCACGGATACCGTCCGGAACACGGCGGGTGACATTGAATCCGAGCTGGCTCTTGATCCGACCGAAGTTCACTCTATAATCCCGGGGATCTTCGTCCCGCTTAACATAACTTACCAGCGATGCACGGTCCGGCAATTCCGCAAGAACCAACTCTACCAGCGTCTTCTTCTGATAATTTTCCCCGGTATCACCGACGTTGAAGGGGGTGTGCGAGACAATCTCGCCTTCTGCTTCGATAGCCCTGACGACCGCTCTTGAAATGTCAGCGGTGTGGCAGTAGGGACGCCAGAATTGTTCGCCGAAGACTTCGAGCTTGTTTCCCAGGGCCAGCTCCCGTGTAAATTCGTTGACCGTGAGATCGAATCTCGGTCGAGGCGAGAGGCCGTACGCCGTGGCAAAGCGGAGACAGACCGGCTCGAATCCCGGCCTGTTTTGTGACAGCAAGTACTTTTCGAACGATACCTTAAGCTCGGCGTAAAGAGAAACCGGATTGAGGTGCGAGTTTTCGTCAACAAATCCGTCCGGATTGGACATCCTGCCATAATTGCTGCAGGTGGAGGAAAAAATGAACCGTCCGACTCCTGCTTTCACCGCCGCATCGCATACGAGCTGCGCACCGGTCTTATTGACCTCGGTGGCAAGCTTAGGATTCGCCTTGCAGGCAGGATCCCCCACAATGGCGGCGAGATGGACTACCGATTGGATGTCGGTGACAGCTCGCTGAACATCGGCGGGGTCGCAGACATCGCCGATCAAAAGTTCGAAATTCGGATGATTCAAATATCCGAGCAGTGAGGTTCCGCCGAACGTCAATTTGTCCAGCACTCTCACCCGGAATCCGAGTTGCAGAAGTAACCCTGCGAGGACGGAACCGATATATCCGGCTCCTCCGGTAACAAGCACCGGACCTTTGGAATCCGTCATCCTCTTAGACCTGTCGCAATTGGCGTGTGATAGGAACGTTCCTCCTCAAGACAACCGCTGTTGAAAGGACGGACGCATAGCTACAGCTTTCGAAGCACGGCCTGCGCAGTATCCTTGTCCGTACCGGCCAGGCCGAGGCGAAGCGCTTTCTGAAGGTTGTCTCTAATGTCACCCTTCTGAATGTCTTTTCCGCCGGCTTTCAGGTGGAAATTGGCCATGCCGAGGAGGAAGTACGGAGCCGGATTGTCTTTCAAAGCGTTGCATGCCTTCCACGCCTCGCCCCTGCTCAAATCAAATCGTCCCATCCGGTAGTAGACCCGGCTTAAATTGAGGACGTATTCAGGATCGCCGAAGGAATTGAAGACAGCCTGACGGGCGAGATTCGAGGCTCTGTCGAAATCTATTTTCTCGTTGGCAAGCACACTCGAAAGATAGAGCTGATTGCGGGCGTCGGCCGGAAATCTCTTGAGATTTTCTTCGAACAGCTTGATGGCTTCGGATTTGTCACCGCTTGCGTACATCGCATGCGCCTTTTCAACCCAGGCATTGCACAACGCTGTATCGAGTTGTAATGCTTTGTTCGCGTAGTCGAGCGCGTTCCCGGCTTGATTGAAACGGATATCATAAAGCGTTGCCAGGACCATACCTTGCGCGTTGTCGGAATTGAGCTTCACCAACAGGTCGTTGACCTGTTTTATTTTCGACGGATCCTGTTTCTCGAGCGACTCGAGCAGCTTGCGAAATCGAGAGATATTCCCGCGATCGGCGGGAATTTTCTGACTGAACAGACTGATCCCTTCGCTCACTTTTCCGGCGTCGACAAGAACCTGGGCTTTGTCAAGAGCGAGAAGCGGGTTCTTCTGGACAAAGTATTTGTACTGATCGAATACCATGAGCGCGCTGTCCTGAACGCCCCGATCAGCGTACATCGCAGCGAACCTCTCGACGGCCGGACCGTACCAGGCATTCTTTTCAAGAGCAAGCTGGTACATCTTTGCCGCGTCCTTATATCGACGCATCGAGATGTATGAGTAGATGTCGCCGATCTGCGTCAGCCACTCGGGCTGATTCTGGTGTCCATTGTAGGCAATATCGACATACTTGAGGCAGCTATCCGTCAACCCGACGGTATAGTATCCGAGGGCAAGCCGCAACTTCACTTCGCGATAGTTGGCGTGAACATCATGTATCCCGCTCAATTTGGCGATTGTCGGCGGGTTGAGTTCGCAATTGGCGTAGCGGATAGCGATCGCGTATTTCATGAACTGCCTGAAAGGTTCGGCAAAGTTGCCCTTACTCAACCGGTTCTCAAGAACGGGAATGTCCTGTGATACGGTAAGCATATCGCCGACGGTCCCGCGACTCGTAATGTCGTACATCACGGAGCTTACCGAAGTCGGGTCGAGGATCTGCAGGCTGTCTCCCGTCTGGCGAGTCGCCACACGATCTCCAGTCGCAAGATTCAGGCGCAATCGCATTGTCGTAACGGGAAGGTCCGGGACCTTGTTTTCGGAGAGCTGCGTCAGCGTGCGTGAGGCCGCATCGAAGTATTTCGCGCGAATGGCGCGATCTACATACTGCAGCGTCATATCTGTCGACTTGCCTTCTTCGTAAGCAAGCCGGCTCATTGCCATCGCCGAGTCGATCTCACCCTTCGTCTCGAAGTAGTCAGCCGCTGCCTCCAGGTATTCAGGGCTCTTCGACGAATTCGCGAACGCCTTCCCGGACAGGATCGAGGCGGAATCAAGCTTGCCACCGGCTTGATATGCCGCCGCCTCAAGCAACTCAAGCGGAGCCACATCGGTGGAGACTTTGGTGACTCCCAGCGCCGCTACTTCGGCCGCCCTGGTCGGATTGTCAGCGTAAAGAAACGCCCGGGCGAGACAGAGATACGAGTCCCGGTCTTCGGGCTTGAGACGATTGTAGGTCAAAGCCGAGGTGACGGCATCGGCGCGGTAGCCTAACTCCGTGAAACAGTGATACAACTCGCGCGCCGCCGGGGCGAACTCGGGGGATACGTCGGCAATCGTCATGTAAAGGGAGATCGCGTCATAATACTGCTGCTTTCGCTGAAGGACCAATCCCTGTCCGAACAGACCGAAGGGGGAGGTCGGATCAAGATTGCTGATTTTCGCAAAGGTGCTGTCGGCCTCATCGTATTTATAGTCGTCGAGGAGCGACATCCCTTTGTCAAACAGGTCCTGTTTTTGATCTTTAGGCGCCTTGCTGCACCCGAATACAAGTAAGAGTAGCGAAAGTAGTATAACTGATTTCTTCATGCTGATCCCTTTGTGCGCTGAATCCCGCGGTATGAACCTTATGTCCGTACGTTTCAGAAAGCTAACATTCATCCTTTTTTATGATTCATCAAGGAAATATTTCCCGAAATTCAGCAAAATTCATGCTTGATAAGTGAAAGATATTGAATAAAATCGCTCAACAATTTATATTGCAGATATGGCTGTATTAGAGTCGAAGGATCTATGGAAATACTACCGCAAACGGGCCGTGGTCGGCGGCGTATCCATCCAGGTGAATCCTGGTGAAGTTGTTGGACTGCTTGGCCCTAACGGCGCCGGAAAGACCACAACTTTCTATATGATCATCGGCTTCATCCGGCCCGACGGAGGAAGCATTTACCTCGGTGAACGAAATATCAGCCAGTTGCCGATGTTCAAAAGGGCCGGCCTCGGGATCGGCTATCTGGCTCAGGAAGCATCGGTTTTTCGCAAAATGACCGTGGAAGAGAATATTATGTCGATCCTGGAGTTCCGGAAGCTTTCGCGCAAGGATCGGAAGCAGCGCCTCGAAGAACTGCTCGATGAACTTGATATCGGTCACCTGCGCAAAAGCAAAGCCTATACCCTGTCCGGAGGGGAACGTCGACGGGTAGAGATAACCCGGGCTCTGGTTAACCGGCCCGAGTTCATTTTGCTGGATGAACCATTCGCCGGAATTGACCCGATTGCGGTTGAGGACATCCAGAAGATCATTCACCGGCTGGTGGAACGGGGCCTTGGCGTCCTGATCACCGACCACAATGTCCGTGAGACTTTGTCGATCTGCGACCGGGCCTACATAATGTGCGACGGAAAGATTCTCAAAGCCGGGAGCGCTGAATATCTGGCTAACGACCCGGAGGCAAGGAAGATTTACCTTGGCGAGAAGTTCCGGCTCAACTGACGGTCCGGACGATTGTTTAATATATGAACGAACTCCCAAAGCCACGTAAACAGAGATTTAGCTAAAACCGATACAGGTGGTATGGAAAGCTAAGGTCGATAAAAAGCTAACGGAAATACCACAGGTCTTGCCATGAAACTTGGGCTACAACTAAGACTCAAACAGACGCTGGCACCGCAGCTTATTCAGTCGCTGAAAATGCTGCAGATGCCCATCTTGAAGCTGGAACAGACGATCCGTCACGAATTGGCGACCAATCCGCTGTTGGAGGAAGTCGAGGAACTCGAACAGGAAACGGCTGACGAACCGGAAGCCGAGATTGAGATCACGGAGCCGGAAAAGGAAGCCGAGTCAGCCGAAGATCCGGTCAACTGGGAAGAGTATCTGTTCGACGAGGAGGAAGGATACAAAGTCAGGGAGCATCGAGAGGAAGTCGAAGAACGGTTCGATGGCCCGGGCCCCCAGACGGTTAATCTATATCACCATCTGAGTGAGCAACTCTCTCTGCTGAAGCTGTCCGAAGAGGACCGGCTGATCGGCGAGTATATTATCGGTAATATTTCCCCCGAAGGATATTTGACAATAAGCGTGCCCGAAATGGCCGCGGAACTTGAGATCGAAAGCGTCAAGATCGAACACGTCCTTCAGATGATTCAGAGGTTCGACCCGACCGGTGTCGGGGCCAAGGATCTCCGGGAATCACTTCTCATTCAACTTCGGGAAAAAGGTATGGAAGGAACCCTGCCGTACCGGATAGTGGACGAACACATCAACGAGTTGGATCGCAAGTCTATTCTCCAGATCGCCAAATTGATGAATGTGACTGAAGAAAAGGCTCAGAACGCCATGACGGTGATCAAGAGTCTGTCACCCACACCGGCTCACGGGCGTTTTGACACCGGAGCGCCGCCGGTCGTTCCTGATCTCGTTGTTGAGCGGTTTGGCGATGAGTTTATCGTTTTTCACAATGACAACTACGTTCCCAAATTGAGGATCAATGCCGGCTATAAGAACCTGATTAAGCGCGGAAACAACTCGTCCGATGACACCCGGCAGTATGTAAAGCAAAAGCTGGAGCAGGCCCGCTGGCTGCTCAATTCGATCAATCAGCGCAGGACTACCATGATCAATGTCATGGAAGCGATCATCGAGCGACAGCATGAGTTTTTCGAGAAGGGTCCGGCCTTCCTGAAGCCGATGATCATGGAAGAGATCGCGCAGAAAGTCAGCATGAATGTCGCCACGATCAGCCGGGTATCGAACGGGAAGTATGTCCAGACGCCGTTCGGGGTGTACGAGATCAAGTACTTTTTCAACTCCGGTATTGCCCAGGCGGACGGCGAAGATATGTCGAAACGATCGGTCAAGCAGAAGATCGAAGACATAATCAAAGCGGAGCCGCCGGACAAGCCCCTGTCCGATCAGGAGATATATCAGCTGTTGAACCGCGACGGGATCAAGCTGGCACGCAGGACTGTTACCAAATATCGCGAGGAACTGAAGATTCAGCCGGCCCGGCTTAGAAAACGGGTTGCCAGCTCGGAATAATGATCTGGCGCAGAACAGGCGCCCGGTTCTTACGTATAAACCATAGGATGGTTCTCAGAGATGACATTCAAATCAGTCGAGACATTATCATCCGGCGCGATCGTACATCGCGTTCCGGCTTCCCCCACGAATAGATACGCTGTTCTCACTTTACTGTCACTTATACGGTCGCATGGAAAGGAGAAACGCTCATGCTGAAGAAAATATCGGCACGTCATTTCGATCTCACCGACGAGATGCGGCAGAAGGCCGAGTCAGAAATGGACGGGCTCACCAGATTTTTTGACAACATCATTTCGGCTGAAATGGTGTTGGACACGGAACGTCATGTGCATAAGGCGGAACTGCTGGTCAAGGTGTACAACAGCACCATCACCGGCACCGGCTCAACTGATGACATGTACAACTCGATTGACATGGCGATCGACAAAGTCAAATCCCAGTTGAAAAAGCACAAGGGGAAACTCAAACACAAAAACCCCGAAGCTATTATGCAGACGAAAGATGCCTTGACCAAACCGTCGACCGACATCGACGAAGTAGACATCTGATTCTGTTATCATAGACATAAAATTGACCTGAACCCGCTCCTTCGGAGCGGGTTTTTCTTTGCCCACCTTGTGCAAACTCTTGCCGTACTTCGGCCGTATCCACCGACCAGATTTGGGCATCCGGGACCGCAGAACTTACGATTCAACTTGGCTTAACCGAACAGGTTAAGCCTCGGGCAGCCTCTTTCTCGCAAATCCGGCATGAATCTTTCACTGATGCCTGGCGGAACTTTGAAAGAGGTAATGTTATGAGTGGATTGTTGATGAACTGGTCGAGCTTCCTGCTTTGCGGCATGATTACGGCGAGTCTGTTTTTCCTGATGGCCGGACTGCGGGAACTGAAGAGCCTCCGGCTGGAAGGAGTCTTTTACCTGACCCTGGCCGGCTTCTTCGCCGCGGTACACATCTACTACTTCTACAACCTGCCGGTTGACAGTCCGGTCGCCTACTGGTTAAGCCAGATGAACTTCTGGGACTGGAGTGTTGAGTTCTTTGCCCCGGCGGTTATCATCCTCTTCCTCGTCCTTGGGTTGATCAGCTTCGGGTTCTCTCGTTACCGAGCAGGACTGATTAAGATATTCTTCGGCCTTACCCTTGTCTGCTATCTCTTCATGGTGGGCGACGCCTGGCCGGTCGACGTAAAGGGTATCATCGCACTGGTCTGGTCGTTCCTCTGGTTCAGCGTCGAGCTGAGCAGCGTCTACTGATCTCTTGGCCGCGGATTCTGAACTTATGTAAGCATCAGGATTGCAACGCCAAGGACGGCAACGATTGCTCCAAGGATTGCGCGTGCGGATACCTTCTCTTTGTAGATCACCATTACAGCCGGAATAAGCAGTATCGGTGTCATCGCATTTAAAGTCGCTGCTATTCCCGCCGGAATAATCCGGACCGCGACCAGAGACATCCAGACACCGAGGAAGGGACCGAAGAAAGCCCCTCCGAGCGCGAACGTCATCGCCTTTCGATCCTTCATTGCTACGATCGTTGGTCTGAGATTCCTTCGAGCCGCCGAGATAATCCAGATCGCCGCGAGAGCGACGAGCATGCGGATGTAGGAAGCGTCCATAGGTGCGATCTCAGCCCCGACACGGAGCATCCCGAACTTGGCGAGGATCAGACCGGCCGCCTGGCCGAACGCCGCAATCAAAGCCATGAAGACCCCCTTCGCCTTCGAACCGGCATCCGGGTGACCTGCGGCGAGGTTGTTCGATTGAGAAAAACGGCGTTCAAGGACAACCCAGGCAATCCCTCCCACCGTGATCGTGATTCCCAGCAAGTCGACAGGGTGCAAAATCTCTCCGAGGAATATCCAGGCAATGATCGTTGCCATTACCGGTGCGGAAGCAAAAACCACCGAACTCAGTCTTGGACCGATCATAACCATCGCTTTGAATCCGGCGCTGTCTCCCAGAACCAGGCCGAAGAGCCCTGAGATCCCCAGATAAAAGACGTGGGTCCAGGTGAGCTGGGCGCTGAAGAGTCGCCCGGTGGTCAGGACGATCACGATCGTGTAGATAGTAACGGCCATCAGGAGCCGGATCTTGTTGACTCGGAAGGATCCGATCCGTCTGCCCGCTTCGGTGAAGAAAATGGAAGTAAACGCCCAACAGACCGCCGTCGTCAAAGCTGCAAGTTCGCCCAGGACATTCATAGGCGGCAATATATCAGAAACCGGGATACAGGCAAACCGATTCTGATTTCACGGCGTATCAAGATATGAAAAGACGTGCATAAAAGCGCGAATGATGTACTCACCAAGACTACTTTTCTGTTTACTATCTTGCTGATAGACAGTCAGTTCCAAACCGCCTCACCATAGCGCGGAGTCGGCATGCCGTTTGAGCTAAGGTATGTCGGTATGACGATTATGAAAACATCTCTCGGCCTGTTGATGACAGCTATGTTTTGCCTCGCAACCGTCAACGCCGCCGGCCTATCGACCCGGTCGAAAATAGTAACCGGCGTGGTCGTTGACGCTGCCGATACCCCCGTACCGGGAGCTACCGTTTCGATTTTAGAGGACGGTGCCCGATTTGCCGGAGCCGCTTCTGACGACTCGGGGCGATTTGCCTTCAGGATCTCCGCAACCGACGCCCCCCTGATGCTAACTTGCTCCGCCATAGGTTTTGACAATTGGTCAGCGAAGATTACGTCAGGCTCCACTGACGTGGAGGTCAGTATAAAATTGCACCCCAAGTCCGTTGAGCTATCGGGCATCACGGTGCGGCCGACCAAAGTAACCCGGCCGGAGGTTGAAGTTTATGGTAAGAGCGAGATCAACGCGCCTTCGAAAAACTCGCTTGTTTCAAACAACCCGATTGACGTTATCAGGGAGCCGCAGGTCGTCCGTCAGGGATCTGCGTATTCCTCGAAACTCCGCATCAATGGTACGATTCCGACCTACTACCTGAACGGCATCCCGATTGGAAGTGACCCCAATCACTACGGCATGTTCTCGATCATCCCGGCGCCGGCAGTTGGGCGAGTGGCCTTCCACGGCTCCGGAACATCGGCGGCCTTTGAAGTCCCGGCGACCCTGGAGCTGAGTTCACCCGTTTCATTCGGGCGTCATTTCGATGGGAGCGCCGAGTTTTCATTCGTCCAGGCCACCGCGTCGTTCTCCCTCGGAACAGACAAGGCTTTTACCACCGGTACCGTAAGAAAGTCCGTACTGGACAAACTGGTAAAGCAGTTTGCGGTTTCGACAAACCGTCGAACCCTTCCGCCGACGAATTTCCAGGATATCTTCCTGTCATCCGGCTGGCAGGTTTCAAATCGTAACACTCTTTTTCTCGACCAGTACTATACTCGGGACTACCTCGCGTACGACCTTGGCGCCACATCGAACCACCCTGACGGCCTGTATACATACCAACACATGAGCGAGGAGTTTCAGGGCCTCAGGCTGCTTTCCCAGTTCGGGAAGTTTCTTTTTACGACCACGCTGGGACGAAAGATCCTTCACGAACAGTACCGGGTCTACCCTCCTTCGGAGACAAGCTATCGGGGGCTGCGCCTTGACCTGACCGAACATACCTCAAGAGATCTGGCCGGCTTCAAAGCGAATTTTGAATCGGGACGGACTTCGGTCCTGGCGGGGACACAGCTGGAGTATATTACCGATCGTTCGACCGATATGAGTCAACAGAACTGGAATTTCCTTCCTCCCGACGCTAATTCGGACAATCCTAATTTCTATCAGTACGAGCTGAACCAGCTGTACGGGGAGTATTTGCACAAAGGCAGGGAACGAAATGCCGCCGGATTCGCCTCCGTCGCTCAGGATCTGGGAGCATTTAGATTGGAGTCCGGGATGCGCTTCGAGCAGTTCGGCAATCTTTCCGAAAACCGAAAGATCCTTTTCCGGGAGCGGCTCTCAATTCGATTGTCCGATGCGGACAGAGTCAGCTTCTATGCCGGTACCTTTGCCGAAAATCCGGTGAAGCGAATTCTGGAACCATATCAAGTTTTGATTCGCGCGAATCTGGCGCACCTCACTCCCGTCAAGACGAAGCTTCTCTCGGCGACCTACGCGCACAAAGGCTTCAGAGCTGAAGTCTTCGCCAAGCGCGTGGCCGGACTTCCGGTCCTAAGTCCGGACTACTCGGCAGTCTCGACAAGTCAGGCGGCCACGACCGGTTTTATTCAGGTAACGTCCTCGGGAAGTGCCAGATTTTATGGCGCTGATATCTCCTTCGAGCGGAACCGGTTTCTCAGTCGCAATGTCAGCGTTTATGCTTCCTACGGTTACACCCACGGCGTCAAGTATGCTTCGAAGGTAGCTGTCCCATACGATCTGACGGCTCCACATAAGTTTCAGCTCGATATCGGTTACCGACCGACTCGTATCCTGCACCTTAACGCTTCGCTCTCCGGACACACCGGGTATCCCTACACCCCGACCTTCACGACTGCCTTCGCCAAATCGAACAATCGATATTCCGCGGCGACCTACGAGCAATACGCGGGCAGTGAAAACTCCGTCCGATTCCCGGTCAGCATGTCGCTTAATCTGTCGGCCGGTTTGACCTTTAACCGGCTTGATCTCTTCCTCAATGTTACCAACGTCACCAATCGCGCCAATCCGATCATAAACACTGCGGATGGTTACGTCTACGACGCGGGTCTTTTCCCGAGCCTCGGAATGAAAATGGAATTCTGATCCCTGCACAAGAAAAGCGGGACCACAGTTTGTGTGATCCCGCGTTCGCTTTGAGTGTGAATCTCGGTTACTGTTCCTCGGTCACAACCCTCGCCACATCGATCACCTGGTCACCTTTGCCCAGATTGATCAGCCGTACACCCTGGGTGTTACGTCCGATGACTTTGATGTCTTTCACCGACTGGCGGTTCGCGATCCCTTTCTTGGTGATCAGGATCAGTTCGTCCTGATCGAGAACCTCTTTGATCGTGACCACCTCGCCGTTGCGCTCCGAAGCCTTAACATTGATGACTCCCTTGCCACCGCGATTGGTAATGCGGTAGTCGTCGATCGAGGTCCGCTTACCGTAGCCGTTTTCGGTGACCACAAGCAGAGAACTGTTTCGTTTCACCACGACCATGCCGATGACATAATCGGCCTTACCCAACGTGATCCCTTTAACGCCGTACGCCGTACGACCCATGGCTCTCACCTTGTCTTCGGGGAAGCGGATCGCCATTCCCTTTCGCGTGGCCAGCACAATCTCGTTGGTACCGTCGGACAAAACCGCCTCGATAAGCTTGTCTTCCTTCGGGATGTTCATCGCGTTAACGCCGCTCTTGCGAGGATTCGAGAAGGCGTCAAGACTGGTCTTCTTTACGATACCGCCGCGAGTGGCCATGACGACGAATGTGTCGGGAGTGAAGCTCCGCACTTTGCAGAATCCGGCGACGTTCTCGTCTTTTCCGATATCGCAGAGGTTGATAATCGGTTTCCCCTTGGCCATTTTGCCACCGGTCGGAATCTCATGGACCTTTACCCAGTAGCAGCGGCCCTTATCACTGAAGAACAGAATGTAATCGTGAGTCGAGGCAATGAACAAATGCTCCGCGAAGTCGTCTTCCTTCGTCTCGATACCGATTACCCCTTTGCCGCCTCTCTGCTGACGACGGTAGGCTGAAACCGACAATCGCTTGACATAGCCGAGATGCGAAATGGTAATGACCATCTCCTCCTCGGCGATCAGATCCTCGACCGTCAACTCTTCGGCCGCATCCTGTATCTCGGTTCTGCGGACATCGCCATACTTCTTGGCCAGTTCCGTCGTCTCGTCTTTGATAATCTGGTAGCGAAGCTGCTTGGACTCCAGAATCGCCTTGAGCTCACTGATACGTTTGATCAGCGCGCGATACTCGTCCTCGATTTTCTTTCGTTCAAGACCGGTCAACCGCTGTAACCGCATCTCGAGAATCGCGGTTGCCTGGCGATCCGAGAGCTTGAATTGCTTCATCAAACCGGCATGAGCCGTAGGTGTGTCTTTGGATTTCTTGATTAACTCGATCACGGCGTCGATATTGTCGAGGGCGATTCGATAACCTTCGAGAATGTGCGCTCTGTCTTCCGCCTTAGCCAGGTCGAACTTGGTCCTGCGGACAATCACTTCGTGGCGATGGTTGATGAAATGCTGAATCATCTCTTTCAGCGACATCTGTTTCGGTACGCCGTGATCGAGACTCAACAAATTCGCCGAGAAGGTCACCTGCATCGTGGTGTGCTTATACAGCTGGTTCAAAACAACTTCGGCCTGCTGATCGCGCTTCAGTTCGATGACTATCCGCATGCCGTCTCGATCGGATTCATCGCGAAGATCCGAGATGCCATCGATTCTTTTATCCCGAACGAGATCGGCGATTTTTTCCAGAAGATTCGATTTGTTCACCTGGAACGGAATTTCCGTAACGATGATAGCCTCTTTGCCGTTCTTCATCTTCTCGACCACCGCTTTGGCACGGAGAGGAATATGTCCTTTCCCGGTCTTGTAGGCAGAGTAGATCCCTTCCCGTCCGTTGATAATGCCGCCGGTCGGAAAATCCGGTCCGGGCACGATCTCGATCAGGTCCTCGTTCGTGCACTCCGGATCATCGACAACCCGGACGATCGCTTCGGCAATCTCTCCGAGATTGTGCGGCGGGATACTCGTTGCCATACCGACGGCAATACCGGTGGTGCCATTGCACAGGAGATTCGGAAACTTGCCGGGAAGAACGATCGGCTCCTGAAGAGTGCCGTCGTAGTTCGGCATGAAATCGACCGTTTCCTTTTCGAGATCGGCCAGCATCTCGACCGCAATCGGCGTAAGGCGCGCTTCGGTGTATCGCATCGCCGCAGCACCGTCGCCATCGATCGACCCAAAATTCCCCTGACCATCGACCAACGGATAACGCATGTTGAAATCCTGAGCCATGCGTACGAGCGTCGGATAGACAACCTGTTCACCGTGCGGGTGGTAGTTCCCCGACGTGTCACCGGCGATCTTGGCGCACTTTCGATGTGCCCGCCCGGGAGCGAGATTCAGATCGTTCATCGCCACCATGATTCGACGGTTGGACGGCTTCATCCCATCGCGAATGTCCGGCAATGCCCGGTTGGTGATGACCGACATGGAATAGTCGAGATAAGAGGATTTCATCTCCTCTTCGAGAAAAATCGTCTCTATTTTCTGGCGTTCTAAAGCCATGATATTCAATTCCTTTTGCTATTAATTCTAACTCGTAAAGAACCCCAACAAAGTAACAAAATTCAAACCTTAAATCAACTAAAAAGGGCCCCGAGACATCGACATATTGCTTTGCCGCACAATCGATTACAGCGAGACGTCAGCCGCCTTCCCTTCTTCACGGCAGCAGTTACCCAAAGCGGTCATCGCCGGGCATATGCGGCTGGATTTAAGGTTGAAATGCGACATGCCCGGAGGTACTTTTGTAGAAGACAAATGACCACAGCTTATGGAAGTATCGTGATGAAATCGAACCATACTATCGCCGTTATGGCATTGTTATTGATCCTCGTAGCGTGCACCGTGTCGGCCGCAGACAAATCACTCGACATCAAGACCCTCGATGGTAACTGGAAAGGGGTCGGTCAGTTTCTCGTGCCGGTCACTAATTTCAATGTCGACATAAACGGCAAGGCGTCGTTCAAGTGGGTCCCGGAAGGGAACTACCTGCGTACTTCTTTGACCGGCGATAAGCTCTTTTTCACCTATTCCGACTCGGGACATCTTGTGCACAACCCCGTGACCGATTCGATCTCATGGGAGGTCTGGGACAATTCGGGTAAGCACGCGAGGTATCTCGGGAAGGCGGAAGGCAATGAAGTGCATGGAGCGAGAATGTACGGCAAGGATCTCTATGAAGTGCTGATTAGGCTGGTGACCCCGGACAGTATCGATTTCAAGTTAAGAGTGACGCAACCGGACGGCGATTCATTCAACAAAGCTACATTCAATCTCTGGCGCGTCAAGGAATGACGTTCAGTTCTCCTGCTTATAGCACCAGTGCCACGGTTCGTACGGCATGTTGCCGGTCCGTTCTTTCGGATAAGTCTCGCTGAATCCGAATTCGGCGCCGTGGTGCTTGAGCCATTTGTACGCTTCCGTGTTCACGAATCCGGCGTTGCTGGTCGCAAGATCCAGGGCCCGTCCCGTCTCATGTTCCGAGTACCCCGGCGGGGCCACGTATTTCATCACCTGCTCGAAACTGTGTCCGGCCTCCATGCGGCGTTTTATGATCGCCCGCTGATACCGGGAGGAACGATAGCCCGACTCGGCGATCAGCTTAATACCGTCCTTGTCGGCCGCCTTGGCCATCTCCACGAACGCTTTCCGCGTGGCTTTGGTCACGTAGATGCGGTAATCGTTCATGCAATACTCAGAGGGAATCCTGACGAGGCTGGAAGGAGAAGCAAACAAGGTGGTGTCGAGTTTCTTTCCGCACCAGCGTGAACCGACCGGATATGTCATGCTGTCTATCCTGACAGTCTCGTGGCACTCTCCCGCGGCCGATCCTACGGAAAACAGAAGAAGCGTTGACAGTATGATTGCTGAGCGCAGCATCGTTCAGCCGGTATAGTGCAGTTTGGAATTGGTAGAGGTCATGAGCTGCGTGTCTTCGGCCTCAAGTTCGGCTGCTTGAATCTCGCCTATAAAGATCGTATGATTGCCGGCTTCCACGGTCTTGACGACTTTGCAGTCGAAGAATCCGATGGCGCCCGGAATCAGCGGCGTTTTGGTCGCCGGTGAATCCTTAACGCTGGAGCCCTCAAGCTTGCGATAGCCCGATTCAGCCGGACCGTAGTACGCCTTGGCCACTCCTTCCTGTCCTTCGCCGATCAGATTGACGACAAACGCGGAATTATCTTTGATGAGCGGCATCGACTGATGAGCATTGTGAACAGCAAGAGCGAGCATGGGGGGCTCCGATGATACCTGCATCACCCAGCTCGCGGTAAACGCGTTCCCTTCGGTCCCCTTGCCCATTGTGACCACGTACACTCCGTACTCCAGCTTTCTCAGAATCTTCTTGATATCCTGCATTGTCCTTCTACCCTTTGGTTGATTAGGTTAGTCATTGTCTATCAACAATACAATCCCGCAAAGGTTCAGACAAGAGTTTTGAGACGCGGTCGGCTCCGGATTGGGTGCAGCCGTAACGAAAAAGGGCAGGTCAACGACCTGCCCTTGGTTCAGAATCTAATGGCAAATCAGCGGCGGGCCGCTGTTAAACATGAAGTCGACCATGTAAATGAGATCCGAGATGTCGAGGCCGGGAGTGCCGTCACAATCGGCCGAAAGTTCGTTCTCAGGAGCAGGACCATCGCTGAACATGTATTCGACGAAGTAGATGATATCGGAAATATCCGGTTCACCACCCGAGTTATCGACATCGCCGCAACGATAGTCGCAGGCATCCCCTACGCCATTGTTGTTCGAGTCTTCCTGGAACGGATTGGCGACCGACGGGCAGTTATCACAGACATCGCCTACACCATCGGTGTCGGCATCGACCTGATCGAAGTTTGAGGTCGTGGGGCAGTTGTCGCAAGCATCTCCGACGTTGTCATTGTCTGCGTCAGTCTGATTCAGGTTCGGAGTTAAAATACAGTTATCGCAAACATCTCCGACTCCATCACTATCGGCATCGGCCTGATCGACATTTGACACACTCGCGCAATTGTCGCACACATCGCCGAGTCCATCGGTGTCTGCGTCAGCCTGATCGAGGTTCGCGACTCCGGGGCAGTTGTCGCAGACGTCACCAACTCCATCGGAGTCACCATCAGCCTGCGCCTTGTTGGCGATTCGGGAGCAATTGTCGCAGACATCGCCTACGCCGTCACCGTCGCCGTCGGCCTGATCCGGATTGTAGGTGTTAACGCAGTTGTCACAAACATCGCCGAAATTATCGCTGTCGGCGTCGAACTGGTCAGGATTGTAAACGTCAGGACAATTATCGACGGCGTTGGCCACTCCGTCTCCGTCGACGTCGTTGGCGTTGTTGAGCGGGAAGACAATGTAATCGACCCAGGCGGCATCGCTGCCGGCCGACTGCGAACCGTCTTTGGAGTATGTCCACTTGAACGTGTGATCTCCGGCGCTAACAGAGTAGCTGACCTGGTTCCAGGCAACCGTACCTGACCATTCTCCCTGCTGCACGTTGTCGATATAGAAGCGCAGGAAATCCCAGCCGGACTCCGACGACACCTTGAGGTAGAAGGAGATATTTCCGGCCTGCAGGCCATTCCGCGTGACCGACATGGTAGAACTCTGATTGTCGGATATCGATCCGGACCTCGCGGAGTAACTTCCTTCCTCAGGCAAAGAGCTGGTAATGAGCCAGGGCTGGTTGCCACTCATCTGCCAGGGGTAACTGCTGAAGTCGCCGGTCTCGAAGTCTTCTTTAGGCTCGCCGACCACTACATCGAAAGTCAGTGAGTCGGAATAACCCCCGTCGGCTGTGACATACAGCGTGAAATTCGCCGGATGCTGCGTCGGGCAGGCGGCTGATACCGTGAACGTGTAGGCGACAGCTGAAACGGCCGAACCGCTGAGTGCGTAAATCGTGGGATAGGCCGAAGATCCGTGAGTGACGGTAATGAACGGATCAGACGATGTCAGAACACCGTTCACATTGGTGGCGTTGCCGCCGCCAACGTTATCCAGCGTCACGTGCATATGAACATCGGCATCACCGGGATTAACCGACGGCGCGTCCTCGCTTGCAAATTCAATGACCGGCGTCGACGGCACCGGATCGAGCTGGACATTGACGACGGTAGCCGATCCTCCGGAAACCACGATGCCGCTTACGGTCTGCGGAATGTAGCCAAGAGCGCTGTATTCGAAGGTATAAGTCCCGGGCAGGAGCATCCGGTGATAGTCGCCGACGTCGGGATCCGTGAAGGTACGGGAACTGTCGACATCGGTATCGTATCCGACCACGTTGATGACCGCAGGTACCGGCGCCATCGTGTTCGCATCGGAGACTATGCCTCTCACGCCCGTCAGAGACGTTTCGAGGTAGTGAAGAAGAGATGCACGCAGGTAACCCCAGTAAGTCGGCAGACTGCTCGCCGATGGCAATTTTGTATTCGAAACTTCAATGGTGACCTCTCGGCAACCCTTCCAGTAGTTCATGTAATCCTGACGTCCACCGGTGACCCGATACCAGTCATATCCATCGGTGATGCCGTTATTGAGGTCGTCCATGTAGGACGATGGTGAGTACGTATGAACCGTATCTGCAAACTTGCGTCCGGCATCGATCCACCAATTGTTGTCAGGGCATCGGCGAACCCAGGTATCCCAGGGGTAATTAAAGACCTCAGCGCCTCCGTGGAAATTCGCTGAGAGGACAAACGAATGAGCGTCGGCGAACGCCATCCAGGCAATGGTTTCAGGCTGATAGCTGTTGCCATCGGGATGTGGTCCGGCGGCTGGATCCGGGTAGTTTCTATTGAGATCCACGCTATTTGCGTTATATCTCCAGGCGCCGCTAACGGTATTGTTTCCGCCGTGGTATGTCCCGTCCGGATTCGCCAATGGTCCGATCCAGATCTCCATATTGTCGACCATGTTGGTGACTTCGGGATCGGAGCCGTAATTGCTCAGCAAATAGTCGATCAACCTAAGCATGTTGACATAGCAGGTGATTTCGTCGCCGTGCATCGAACTGGTGTAAAGCACTTCCGGCTCATCTTCCTCGACCCCCACGTTCGCTGAAATCTTGGCGACCAGCAGGCTTCGTCCTTGCACGGTGGTGCCAATATTCTGGACCTGACAGAGGCTGGGGTAGTCGGCGGCGAATTGATTCATGATCGAGTCATACTGGGAGTATGTCGGATAGACATTCCAGTCAGCCAATCCGGCCGCGCTCTTGGCCATTTCAGGAGGGGTAAGAAACGCCGGATGAGGCAACGAGATGTAGGAATACCCAAGCTGCTCGAAGGCAGCCAGTTCCTTATCGTTGGCGTACGCCCAGACGGTGTCCTGGCGGACATTGTCAATGGAGATAACACGGGTGAGGGTGTCAAGCTCCTTGTGGTTCGAAATGGTAAACTTGAAATAATGCTCCGTGCTGGTGGCTGCGACGGCATTGCCCAGCAGGAGTAGCATAACTGCAGCAATCAGGGCAAGTGTTTTCATGGGTGCACTATTCTCTCTTTAGTTGTGGATTCAACTGTCTCTCTTCCGTCTCTCAATATAAGCAATTTTCCGTCAGGGAGAAGTCTTTTTCTCCCTGACGGTTGCGCATTTTTATTGCCTTTACGAGCCGCAGTTGGGATCGGGGCCGCTGTTGAAGGAGTAGTCGGCCATGTAGA
>CAZFOY010000047.1:0-4453 GCA_964520865.1 uncultured Ignavibacteriales bacterium
GACAAAAACAGGACCGGCAGGAGGCAAATCAGAACGAATCGAATGAGAATAGACGTGTACGGACAGGGTGGCCCGTCCGCTTGCGGTGGGTTTCAATATTGAGGGAAGATGATTTTGAGAGTGGTATTTGGTCGTAACCTTCCCACAGCAGAGCTGTGGGGCACCGGGCTAACAAGCCAAGTGATGGAGGTTGATATCGCATGAACACGTGGCATCTACTGCGTATTGTACTTGCTCTTCCTGTGAGTATTGGTGGTTTTGTCCTCGGATATCGATTCGGAAAACGACGACACTGCTCTGCACCTGTTGGCACGCCGACCATTGACGGGATTATTGCGGGTGTGTTTTTCGCAGGATCTTCGCTTTGGTTACTGATTCTGCTTGGTAATTTTGTAGTCTGGCTGGCGGGGGACTGACGATGAATTGAGTCGAATGTGACGTCAATGGCTCACGCGGCACACGGTAGCGTGGGAGTTAACGGAAGCACCGTCGTGAAGCTATAGCTCACCAACTGGCGGCGGCTGGTGTGCCAAGCACTGGATGATTCAGGCTACATGGGCGTTTAGTCTAGCTCTTTCATTGGTGTCTGCCGTCATCCAGTGGAGGAAACGGCCTGTTTGAAATTCCGAAACTTTTTCCTGTAATGGCGTTAACCAATATACTGGCGTGCTGATAAGTCCCTGGCGGTGCAGGAACGACTTTGAGGAGCTGGGTCCCTCTCATATAGATCCACCAAGCTGGAAAGGTGTCGACTTTGTTTCCGACCTGTTTACTAACGGTCAAGTAATGAACTCTGGTATGAGCTGCCATCTGAAAGTACTCTCCGACCATTTTGAGGGCATGGGCCAGACTCACCTTAGGCGGCACAGAAGGAAGACCATAGTATCTTTCGAAACCTGCTGCTATCTGCATTTCCGCACGCTTTGGAGAGGGCATCTGGAATCCCACTACTGAGTCGGGTACACCATAGAAATCGATCTCGAGCAACTGCCCGGTGCTGCTGTCAAGCGAAGCAGTAACCAGTTTGGTGCAAGTGTCTTCTGCGTGGGCAATCGAGTCTAGCTGGATGTTCACTTGACCGTAGGCCACCTGCCACGATGGTCTTCCGTTGAACAACGAGTAGACGAACGGAGTGGTCGTATCAACGAAAGATAGCGATTTAGCGGTGATCTTATTGGTGGCAATTTTCGCCCGAGTGAGGCTTTGAAGCCCAATTGCCTCATTGCTGGTGGCAATCGCCTGACTATCTGAATCGATAGAAGCCGAGTGTAAAGAAGATGTCGCCCCGAGGATGTAGATCAATATGAGAACCAAGAAACATATTGGATCTTTCAATCCGCGGATATGGTTTCGGACTAAAGCAAGTTCGTCGCAAGACATATTTTCTTCTTCCTTTCTGGAACTTACGGAACATATGGGTTCACATCCCAAATTACGAACGAAGAGGTGAGAAACGACCGAGCTCCCCACTCGTTTGGCCTTTTTCCCAACTGACGTGTGACACCTATCGTATCGCCGCTGGCCCATGAATTCGAGAAATTGACAGGATGAGGAATCGTATCAGGGGTGAGAGCACAACCACAATTGTAGAAGGTACATTTATCATTGAGCAAGCCGGGCATATCTGTTTCCCGGCCCCTAATCTCTCCCTCCCAGCAAACATAGGGAGTACTAACTCCTCCGTAATACGATAAGAGCTGGGTTTGCCAAAGCGTATCATCGACATAGAAGCTCACAGTATAATGGTCAGGTCGAAGAACACTGGATTTGTGGACCTCGTAGTCGTCGGGAGGAGTTGTCCCAGACGCCGCATTGAAGTAGAGCGTGTAAGGACGGTCATTATCTGGTTTCCATTCAAAGTAGATCGCAGTATCCGAGCGGTAGTTCTTAATGTTTCGACCCATTATCCATCCGGCTTGCGCCTGCACCGGCTAACCGAGATTTGGATCCAAGTGCCTGTAAACCCAGCAATAGCACTAAACTGCTGCACAGAAGTGCTAGGCGTCCCATGATTAGCTCCTTTGTTGAGATTCATTTGCCACCAATGGCCGCTGAAAGCAACCACACCCACATTTGGGAGCGCCTCAATGTCCAGCCAACAAGACTGGCCATATCCCGATTCCTAACGTCTTGAATATAGCGCGCAACACATCGCTCTGTCAAGGCCGGGGTGGCCCGTCCGCTTGCGGCGGGTTTCAGAAATGAGAGAAAATGAATTTGAGAGTGGTATTTGGTCGTGGCCTTCCCACAGCAGAGCTGTGGGGCACCCGGCAGACTCTTCATAAATCACCTACATCAACGCGCGAATTTGACTCGTATCACAGGATATGATGACAGGCAGGTCATTTTGACACAGCACGAGAAATCACCGCCGGGTAACCTGCGTGATCTTCTGGAAAGTACCTTCCGCAAGAAATCGACTCGCTGGGCTGTTCCTGACTGCGGTCTGTCGGCGGCGCATCGATATTCCGTCGAGTTCGAAGATAACAGTTCCGTATTTGTCAAGGCCGCCACCGATGAACAAACCGAGCAATGGCTCCGTAGCGAACACCTCGTCCTGTCATCCGCCCGATATAATTTCATGCCGAAGGTGATAGAGTGGATCGACAAACCGGGCTTGCGTCCGGTGCTGATAAGTGAGGATTTGAGCCGGGCGTACTGGCCGGCCAGTCACGCCGGTGTGGTCTGGCGAAAAGGAGACTTTGATCTTCTCTTCGACGGTATCAAGGAGCTTTCAACATCCGATCCCCCTATGGATCTGCCTGCACTGCAAAACCGACGGACTGCCTTTTGGCCGAAGATTGCCGAAGATCCGGAAAGCTTTATCCGCCTCAAGTTGTGTTCAGAAGCTTGGCTGCGAAAAGCAATCGATGCTCTGATCGAAGCTGAGCGGTCAGCCGATGTAACCGGTAGCTGTTTCGTTCACGGTGATCTGAGAAGCGACAACATTTGTTTCGATGGCGCGCAGGTGATGTTCGTGGATTGGAGCCATGCTGCCCGCGGGAGTCGTGCCCACGACCCGGCGACCTTGCTCCCGACTCTTCATCTTGAAGGCGGGCCGGCGCCGTACGAGATTATGCCCGACGGAGGGAGTGAAGCAGCGCTGGCCTGCGCCGGACATATCATGCGCATAGCGCGGAATCGTTCAATACCTGAGTGGCTGTTCGCGGTGTTCAAGAAGCTCATTGCTATCGAGCTTGAATGGGCAGGCAATTGTCTGGGATTAGAGGAGCCGGATGGAATTAAGTGGAACGCGATTTGAGGTACTCCCGGAAGCCAATCCTTTGCTTGCTTCCGGAGTGATGAAGGGATATATTTCTTGCAGTGCGATTCAGGTTGATTGAGCGTTTCGCACAGGCAGGTGAGAGGGAAGAATGGGCGTAAGGGCAGGAGGAGTTATTCCGGGGATTCAAATCGTGATCAATTCGGACTTTCGTAATACATATTAAGGGAGCGTACAAATGGGCAGTTTTGCAGGCAGGCTGAGTGTTCTTGCGTTTGTGATCTTATTCGTTGCAGCGGCGACGGTCTACAGCGCCGACGGTACGGCAGACGATGTCGTCCTACTTACAAATGGCGGTATCGTGAAAGGCCGGATTATCAAGCGGGAAGAGGGGAAGAAGCTTACCGTTCGAACGCTGGACGGTAAGGAAGTCAACATACCGTTCGACAAGATCTCGCAGATAACTACGAGTGACGCCAATGTCGAACAGCTGCATCAGCTTATTATTGATTCCGTGCAGCAGCGTCGAGGTGTACCGCTGACGGTGATCGCGACAAATATACACGCCCGGCTAACCATGCGTACCGGCAAAGACGTCACCGCCTTCGGAGTCTCCGGAGTCGTGGAGTTGCTCACCAACAAGAACTTTTCGATCGGCCCCGGCGCCGGTTGGGACGAGCATAAGTACGGCAGCCTTCTGCCGATTTTCAGCGAGATCTGTTACTATCTCCCGGTGGAGAATATCCAACCGTTTCTGTACGGACGCGCCGGCTTCTCGATCGGCTGGATGAAGGGGCTGGTCGGCTCCGATTTCGGTGGTGCCCGCTGGGGTGTTGGCGCCGGAGTGCAGAAGCAGATAAGCAGCACGATGCTATTGACTGCGCAGCTCGGATACGAAAAGCAAGATCTTACAAAGTACAATCCGAAGCTGAGTTCATATCCTGACTGGATTTCGGCCACGATCGGGTTGAAGCTGTAGCTGGCGATACAACTGTGAGGCGGCCGGGCCAGTGTGAAGTTGGGATAGGTACATTCATTCGTTACTTCTCCGTTTTCCCCCAGGAAAATCGTATCCGAGAATGTATTCAAACTGGCCGGAAAGTTGAATGAAATGCACAAGGCGATGCGAAGTAGATTAAAGGAAGAAAGCAGCAGAAAGGGATGGACGATATCCCGAATGCGAGTGCTGGCTGTGTTAATCCTCGGGGCGACAATTGTTGGTTGTATGCC
>CAZFOY010000047.1:4553-28210 GCA_964520865.1 uncultured Ignavibacteriales bacterium
GAATGCGAGTGCTGGCTGTGTTAATCCTCGGGGCGACAATTGTTGGTTGTATGCCCAAGTTGCCCGAATCGGCTTTTCGCTTAAGTGATCTGCGACACAGCACTCTGACAGATTCACTTCGGATGGAAGCCAGTCTTGAATCAAGACTCGATCTCACTTCAGGATGTCCGTTCGACGCCTTCCTGGCCGATCTTCGGCGTGTTAGGTCCGGCGAACCTTTCGGTGCAGTTTTCACTCGAGAATGTCTCCGGGCAGGATTTTCTGATACGTTGGTACGACGTTTTTCCCCAAGAGACTGACGACCCGGATCTCTTCCCACTTACAGTCTCCCTCGGCAGCTTCGAGACGGGATATACCAACGATGGTATCGAGATTATTGGAGCGGCTGTCATATGTGATACCTGCTTATTCAATCTGCGAAATCATCAAACAGTGACGTATCCTTACAGGATTGACATCGCATCCTTTCTCAACTGGCCGACCCGCAAACAGCTTACCGCCGGCAAATATTGGGTTTGTCTGACCTATACGAATTATTGGGAGAAGCGGGATGTGGAAGAGCCTGTCTGGATAGGAGAGATTCATTCAGATACACTCTGGTTTAACGTCACGGAATAGGCATTGTCCGCCCGTCAAGGCTGAACTGCCACTACGGTTCCCACAGCTCAATCTTGTTGCCTTCGGGGTCGAGAATGTGAACGAACTTCCCGTAGTCGTAAGTCGCAATGCTGTCAAGAACCGTGACTCCGTCTTTCTTGAGTTTCTCTACGAGTGCTTCGATATTCTGCACTCGATAGTTAATCATGAACTCTTTCTTCGAAGGACTGAAATAGTCACTTCCCGTTTTGAACGGACTCCACACCAGCTGATTGACTTTGTCCGGTTTGTCCATATCTCTGGACTCGAACGTTGAACCATAGTCATCGATTTTGAGCCCCAGGTTCTTTCCGTACCAGTCCTTCGTTTCCTGAGGGTTGTCCGAAAAGAAGAAAATGCCGCCGATGCCAGTCACCTTTGGCGTCGTATCGGCAGGCGAACTTGCACTGTCTGTTTGGTTTTTCTTGTCTTCCACTTTGTTTGTCTCTTTGGTTGTTGAGTTACAGGCCGCGAGAGCCACAGCAACTATGAGTATTGTCCATCTCTTTTTCATTTCATTCTCATTTATCCGGATATTGTCTCTTACTCGATTCCTTGCCAGCTTGCGTTAATGGCTAACATTAGCATGGATGCCCTGCTCAGTCCACATACGAAACTTTGATTCTGTTATATAGCAGATTTGATTGGCAGTGCGCAAGTCTTGATGTGTTTTGAGTTAAGAGTAGGTTAGCATCCTCCCGGGTATCGACATTCAGTCAGATACGAATCTTCGTTCGGCTATTGCCGACCATCTCACCCCCACGTGGCGCTCAGGATGGCTTCCGCCAATCGCTGACGCGGCTACCGGGGTGGTTTATGTTTTCGAACGATTGAGAAGGTGTCAACGCCCGAGAGGGCATTGACCTACTTAATCTCCTCCGGATACTTGCAAACCTTGACTTGCGCGCGATTTACTGCTATAAGTTAGAACCAGCTTGGAGGATTGCGTGAAATCTGGATTAGTTATCTATGTCTCGAACCTCAAGAAGATGAGCAGCTTCTATCGCGAGGTGTTTGGTCTGCGACAGCGTGAAGCAGATGAAGAATATGTCGCGATGATGCACGAAGAGTTTGACTTGGTGCTGCTCAGGACTGCAACCTCGAAACGTGCAGGCAGAGAAGTGGACGAAGTATCATCTCCACGGCAGGACACGGCCGTCAAGCCGGTCTTCTTTATAGCCGAGCCAATCCAGAGAATCAGAGACAAGGTCGTTACGCTGGGAGGCGGCTTCAAGCCGAGCAACAAAGAATGGGAATTTGATGGTGCCCGTGTGTGCGATGGTTGGGATCCGGAAGGGAACATCTTTCAGGTGCGCAGTTCTATAAGGCAAGGGCAATGAAGCTGCAGCTTATTGGCATTTTTGTAGCTTCGGCGTTTCTGGCTGCCCTCTGGGCCAGGAAGGGGAAGGATCGATCGCGGATGGACTATCACTTCAAGAGGCGGGTAATTCTTACTGTTCTGTGCGTTCTTGTGATAGTCGGACTCACGATCGCTCATTGGCTTGGCTGGGAACTGCGGTGACAATGCTTGAGCCCGGCTATGTTTCGAATTGACATTTTGACGGTTTGAGGCGTTATTGAAGTAGTGACGCAGGCTCCATTTTTCGGGGGAGATATGATAAATCAGTGCAATTCCAGATTCGGTACGAGTAGAATTCGGTCGGCCGTCTATTGCTCGATGGTTCTCGCGGCGGTCTTTTCGCTTGAAATGATCACCGGCTGTTCTCCGAATAATTCGAAACCGTCGCCCGCCGGCCTCAAGGATTTTAGGGCCACGATCGTCACACCGGATGGAGCGCTTTTTGAATGGACCGCTCCGGAAGAGGTCGACGGGGTGGAGCCGGCCTATTACGAGATGCGATATGCGAGTTCGGAGATGAAGACCTACGACGACTGGGTTAAGGCGACACCAATCGAGAATCCGCCCATGCCCGAGCCGCCGGGAACCAGACAGAAACTCGGCCTCTCGGGTTTGTCTCCGAACACGACCTACTGGGTAGGAGTAGTGGTAGTCGGAAGGAACAGGCAACGCTCCGAGTCCATCTGGCTGACGCACACTACGACCGGGGATACAACTATCCTCGGCGAATATACGGTGCAAGACGTCGACGACAGCAGCCACAGTACGCACGAATGGCTCGGACACCGGCTGGTCCTTCTCAATTTCTGGGGTGTATGGTGCCGCTATTGCGTCGAAGAAATCCCGGATCTTATTCAGCTTCACGACACATATGCGGACAGCGATGTCGTCCTGATCGGTCTCGACTGGGGGGATGACAATCCCAATCTCAAGTACTTCGTCACGACAAACGACATGGCCTGGCTGAACGTCTTTGCCGTCCGAGAGATTCTGATGCAGTACCAGATACCGGGGTATCCGACCACGATCTTTCTCGGGCCGGACGGCCGCGAAGTAGGGCGGCGGGTTGGCAAAGGCTCGTTCGAGACCTACCAGAGCGCCGTCGAGTACCTGCTGGAGAAAGCGGCCCCGCCGGCAAAGTAGGCTCTATATCTCGCGGCCGGAGAACCGCCGTGTCATAACGCGCAATCGGTATTCACTTTGACCAGGGTGCTGAGGTCCGATGGTACCTGGTTAGAGATTGTCGTGGTGACCGCACTTTCGATTGTATTCGTGAAGGTGCTCTGAAACCACTGTAATACGTAACTGACGATAAATCCGAACGCACCATCGACACTCACATTCAGTCCGTTGACGGTAGCCTGGGTGGTCCCAAGTGTGACCGGTGGATTGTCGCCGGTGCCGATGTCGATCTTCGTTGTAACCACAATAGAGTTGATGGTAACAGTCCCCGAAAGATCCGGACACAGAGCCCCCGGACTGGTGGACGTAAGGTGGCCGGAGATGTTGTGAAAAACGTACCTGAGCGTCAGCCCGTCGGTCGTCGGCAGCAATTTGACCGTGACGTTGGTGGCCGCAAGGTTGTAGAGATTGGTCGTGTACGTACACAGGACAACCGTTCTGACGTCGAGCGGCGACGGAACATAGCTGGCCAGATTGATCTGCCCCAGGAGATTCTGAAAGAAACCGCACAGGCAGTCTTCTCCCGTTGCCGTGAGATTCCAGTCCTCATTGGCGACCGACACTGATCCATGAATGTTACTCAATTGACAGATCAATGTGTCGTTAGCGCCCAGGTCGAGCATTAAAGTGTCGCTGTGACCGTCGGCGAATGAAGCCACGCAGGGACTCGGCTGAGTCATGGCTCCGCCGGTGTTCCGGACCGTGAGGTGAAGGAGACCGTCGCTACCTTCCACGGTCATCGATAGCGATGGCACGGGCGGAGGAGTACGCGATGGATCTGTTGAGTTGTTGTCTCCGCATCCGGAGGCCAGAATGATTACCAGAAGGGCCGTGAGAACGGTCCATTTGTATTGAAACAGAGATGAACGGTACATTTTTCAGTCCTCTCTCAAAATCAATTCATGATACCGTAGTGACGTGTCTTCGACAGTGCAGACCTGTCTGGACAAGTCGGTGGTTCATCCTAATGTCGGAAATAGTATTACGGACGCGCATCCGTCCCCGCATCTTCGGTAGTCGCAGTGAAAAGAGAGCGACCACGTTTGCCTGACGAATGGCTATACAGCAATAATATAACGGACGGTCGTCAGTCGTCAAGTTGATTTTGGGTTTATAGGTCTACAAGTCTCTGTTGGTGTGTCGACCCCGGGTGCGGAAAGACCGATCACACTACCGGAGTCGGACCGGTTCCCTTGGAAAGCCTGACAGTTTTCTTCTTGACATTGTCTAAATCGTTACTTATTCTAAAGCTATGAAGGACGCTATTTCCATATTGCGGCAGTGCGATATTCAGCCGACCCCGCAGCGGATTGCCGTAGTCGAATGCATATTGCACGACAAGACGCACCCAACTGCTGACGAGGTCCTGATCTCCGCTCGCAAGAAATGCCCGACCGTCTCTCGGGCTACCGTTTACAACACGCTCAATCTTCTCGTGGAGAGAGGCCTGATCGGGATGCAGACCATCCGGGAAGGGGCAGTCGTCTTCGATCCCAATGTCGAAAGGCATCATCATTTCGTCGACGAGGAGACCGGCGACATCTATGACATTCCCTGGGACCAGTTGGAGGTCAAAGGGAAAGAGAAGCTCAAGGACTTTGAGATTGTCGAGTTCCAGGTGATCATGCGGGGAAGACGGAAGAAGAAATGACTCTTTTTTTATCCGATATCAATATATTGTCTAAATTTAGACAATTTCTGCTGATCTTCTGGATCGAATATGAATCCCGGACTGTTACTCATGCACAGACTATAGACCAATACTAATGCGTAAGGAGTTATTATGACCGACCAGAACAAGGATAGCGCGGGCAAGTGCCCGGTGACCGGAGCATCACACAAGCATATGACGACCGGAAGTACGGCGAACCAGCGATGGTGGCCGAACCAGTTGAATCTCAAAATGCTCCACCAGAACCCGCCGATGATGAATCCGATGGGGGAGGAGTTCAACTACGCCAAAGAGTTCAAGACGCTCGACCTGAAAGCGGTGAAGAAGGATCTCACCGACCTGATGACTTCGTCGCAGTCCTGGTGGCCCGCTGACTACGGTCACTACGGACCACTGTTCATTCGGATGGCCTGGCACAGCGCCGGAACATACCGCATAAGCGATGGACGCGGCGGGGCATCTTCGGGCACACAGCGCTTTGCACCGCTCAACAGCTGGCCGGACAATGCGAACCTCGACAAGGCCCGCCGGCTGCTCTGGCCGGTCAAGCAGAAATATGGTCGCAAGCTCTCCTGGGCCGACCTCATGGTTTTGGCCGGGAATGTCGCCCTCGAATCGATGGGATTCAAGACGTTCGGGTTCGGTGGCGGGCGCGAGGACGTCTGGGAACCGGAAGAAGATATCAACTGGGGCCCGGAGACCACCTGGCTCGGCGACGAACGCTACAGCGGTGACCGGGAGCTTGCGAATCCTCTTGCCGCCGTGCAGATGGGTCTGATCTACGTGAACCCGGAAGGTCCTAATGGCAATCCCGACCCGGTTGCATCGGGCAAGGATATCAGAGAGACTTTCGCGCGTATGGCGATGAACGACTACGAAACGGTTGCTCTCGTCGCCGGCGGTCATACATTCGGCAAGTGCCACGGTGCGGGTGATGCCGCGCTGGTTGGCGCTGAGCCCGAAGGTGCGGCTATCGAAGAGATGGGACTTGGCTGGAAGAGCGCCTATGCCACCGGAAAGGCCGGCGATGCGATCACCAGCGGACTTGAAGGTGCCTGGACGACTACTCCGACAAAGTGGGACAACGACTATCTTAACAACCTGTTCGGCTACGAGTGGGAACTCGTGAAAAGTCCGGCCGGGGCACACCAGTGGACGCCTACCGCCGCCTCGAAAGCCAAACAGGCCCCGGCGGCCGAAGACGCATCGCAAACGCGACCGCTCATGATGACGACTGCCGACATGGCCCTGAAAATGGATCCGATTTATAAGCCTATCGCCAAACGCTTCCACGAAAATCCGGAAGAACTTGCCGACGCTTTTGCCAGAGCCTGGTTCAAGCTGACGCACCGTGATATGGGTCCGATCTCGCGCTACCTCGGACCGGAAGTTCCTTCGGAAAATCTGATCTGGCAGGACCCGGTTCCGGCCACTCCTCGGGAATTGATTGGCGAATCCGAAATTGCCGAACTCAAGGGCAAGCTCCTCGATTCCGGTCTGTCCGTTTCCCAGTTGGTATCCACCGCCTGGGCTTCGGCCTCGACCTTCCGCAACAGCGACAAGCGGGGTGGCGCGAACGGAGCACGGATCCGTCTTGAACCGCAGCGCGGCTGGGCAGTGAATCAACCGGACCAGCTCGATAAGATCCTGAAGGCATTGGAGAAGATCCAGGCTGATTTTAACGGATCGCATAAGGGTGGGAAGCAGGTCTCGCTGGCCGATCTGATCGTCCTCGGTGGCTGTGCCGCAGTCGAAAAGGCTGCGAAAACTGCCGGATTCGACGTCAAGGTTCCTTTCTCACCCGGCCGCACGGACGCGACTCAGGAACAAACGGACGCCGATTCGTTCGCCGTGCTCGAACCGAAGGCCGATGGATTCCGCAACTACTGTTCGGAAGGTCAGCGGATCGCGCCGGAGGATCTCTTGGTCGATCGTGCGCAGCTGCTCACATTGACCGCTCCTGAAATGGCCGTGCTGGTCGGAGGCATGCGTGTCCTGAACGCGAACTACGGCCAGTCCAAACACGGTGTCTTGACCAAACGGCCCGAGTCGCTCACCAACGACTTTTTCGTGAACCTGCTCGATATGGGCAGGGAATGGAAGGCGACATCGGACGCCGGTGATCAGTTCGAAGGACATGATCGCGCGACGGGCGCGAAGAAGTGGACAGCCACTCGTGTCGATCTCGTCTTTGGCTCGAACTCGCAGCTTCGCGCAGTCTCCGAAGTCTACGCATCGAGTGATTCCAAAGAAGAATTCGTGCGTGATTTCGTGGCGGCATGGGCTAAGGTGATGGACTTAGATCGTTTCGATCTCGCCTGAGATCGGACTGTAGCAAAGACAGCCGGGGAGGTCGATCGGATCGGCCTCCCGGGGTTATTTTCGGACCGACTGAATTCTTCTTGTAACTCTCCCGACCACCGGCAATTTAGTCCCACGTGTTGCCGATAGTGTCCCTCGCACTGCTCTGGTTATTCCACCCCGCTCGTTTATAAGGCGGGCCGTTTCAACCGATACCTCCAAATCCTGGAGTTACATTCCGGTCGATCGGGCCGCAGGAGAGTACGAAAACACGGACTTCCGTACATAGGTAGTTGTATGGGAAGCAGCCGTCCGGATACGGTTGGACGGAACAGCACAGACTCAATCGTACCAGCTCCTGATCTTGTTTTCGCGAAAGAAAGGCCCGAAATAAGCGCTACTTTAACAGCACCATCTTTCTCGTTTCACTGTAACTGTCAGTCTGGAGCCGGTAGAGGTATATGCCTGTCGAAGCCGCGGCGCCGTCGGCCGTCCGGCCATCCCATGTCACCCGATAGTTCCCCGCGGCGTACTCCTTGTCCACCAGCCGCGTTACTTCCTGTCCGAGGAGATTGTATATCTGAATCGTGACCCTGGAACGGCGGGGGAGAGTAAACTCAATCGTCGTCGTCGGATTGAACGGATTCGGATAATTCTGGTCAAGGGTAAATGACTCAGGCCTATTGCCATCCGCAATCTCAGCGACATCGGTTGCGATGCTGCTGAATTTGGCCAGAAAGGCATCAGAGCTCCCACCTATCGTGGCATCGAATGAATTTACCATTGGCAGGTTGAAAGACAGCGTTCCTCCGGCAACATAAATATCTCCTGACGGTCCGAGGGCAATAGCTTCTCCCTGGTCGCTGTAAGCACCTCCGTAGTAAGTGCTGAACAGCAACACGCTTCCGGTGGGGTCGAGGGCTGAAACCAGGATATCGTCGAGGCCGTTCCTTACGATGTAGGGGGCATCGACGGTGGGATAGTCGTCGGAAACGGTGTATCCGGTGACATAGGCTCGCCCCTCCGAGTCAATTGCAAGATTCCAGCAGCGGTCATCGCCGGTTCCGCCTATGTATGTAGAATAAATGAGGGAGTCGAACCGCGGGGTGGCCTTGGTGACGAATACGTCGTAGCCGCCGTTATGGGTACTGTCGTAGGCGTTAACCACGGGAAATCCCGCCCCGTAAGAATTGCCGGCAATATATACGTTGGAGGCCGAATCCACCCTCATGCTGTAAATGGCATCGATTTGGGTCCCGCCGAAGTAAGTGCTGAACTGAAGTGAGTCTCCCCCGGGGGAAAACATCGAGATGAAGGCATCGTAACTGCCGGCACGAGCCGGCTGGTAGGCGTGAACCACCGGGTAGTTGGTGGAGAGCAGGAGCCCCGCGATGTAAATCTGGTGGTCACTATTGATCGCAATGCATGTGGGCAGATCATCGCCGGTACCACCAATGTAAGTGGAGAAATAGGGAGCCGAGCCATCGGGGGGGAATTTGCAGACGAAAGCGTCGGCGCCGCCGTTAGCCGAGGAATCCCACGCGTTCACGGTAGGAAAATTTGTAGACTGGGTGCTCCCGAGCACGTAGATGTTCGTATCGGCATCCAGAGCAATGCCGGCAACGGCGTCGTAGCTGCTGCCACCGAGATATGTAGAGAAGATGAGACTGTCACCGGCGGCATTCACTTTCAGAAGATACGCCTCGGTACCGGTCGTGGTGACATACGTGGGATCCCATGCATTCCTGAGGGGGAAATCGGTCGAGTGGGTGTCTCCGCCGAGGTAGACGTTCCCGGCGGCATCGACCGCCATGGTTGCAGCGTTGTCCTGCGCTGAACCCCCTATATAGGTGCCGTATTCCAGCGAGGCTCCGTCGGGAGCGAATCTCGCCACGAAAAGATCCTGACCACCGGTGAGGGTATCCGTGTACGAATTCACGACCGGGAAATCGCTCGAAGTGGTATGTCCAAAAACATAAGTCCGCCCTTGTGTGTCGACGACCATATCCATTATCCTGTCACTGCCGTCAGTACCACCGAGAAAAGTGCTATAGGCCAGGACCGGGTCGATGACGACCGCCAGCGCCGAATTGTGGTCTGAGCCGAGACTGAATCCAAAAGTGTTATCTCCGACAAGACGGTAGCTGCTCTGCAGCGCAATTCGCCGGTCACCCTCTATTTGATAGACCAGCGGAGCTTTCTCGACGACGTCGCCGAGTGCGGTTTCGATTACCAGGTCGCCGTCGGCGTTGACCGAGAGGGACAGAGCTCCGTCGTACCTTATCCGAATGCTATTGTAATCGGCGCCGGGCGAAACAACAAAGTCGTACTCGAGGTGCCGCTCATCGCCATAGTAGCGCAGATCGATACCGGGGTACACATTGCTTCTGACGAGACGTTCAAATGATGGAGCGTCAGCGATCCAGTTCGCGGGATTCCGACCACGTATGAAGTTCGTCCGCGTCGCCTGTAGGCCATCCCCAACCGGCTCAGCAGCGAAATCGCAATCAAGGAGTTCGGCAACGATAACCTCGGTCTCGTACGTGCAGGGTGCTGGAGCAGGCAAGAGTCGGTCGTTCATTGATTCCGGCACTTGCGTCTCCCGGATGAATTGATGGTACGTCCGGGTGGCAGTAAACCAGAGCACGACGCCTGGGGAAGCGGCACGATAGAGGATGCTATCCGGCCATTGGCCGCAATTTTCGACAAATGAGAGGGGGAGGGAAGTCCCCGGGCAAGCCGTGAGCCCGCTGCCGGTTGATCTGGCAGCAACGCCCGAAGCCGTAGCGGCGCACAGACCGACGCAGACGATGACACAAACCAGAAACGGATGTCTCATAGTACCCTTCATTCAATTAAGGTTGGTTCTCCAGGCAACAGTGCGCTGCAACAAGATGGCGATTCGGCCTGGTCGGTCGCCCTGCGAAATAGAAGTCCTTCAGAAATATAGCGCGGCTGTAAAAATCCAGCAAGACAAATCAAGCTATATGGGTCGTTTATGTCCCAATGCCCCCTGTTGCCACCCCCGAAGTCGTGTGCCTGCCGCTTCAGATATGAAGCGGAGTACAAAGTACAGTTTACTACTATCTGGCAACGGTGTTCCGTATAGGTTACTGAATGTACACAATCCCCGTCAAACGACAAGAATCTGTCCCTTGTGTGCTCGTCGGGTATTATTGTATCATATATATTCATATTGTAGACCCCATTCAGCAAATACGGTCAGCTATGGCCCTACAGAGACGCAATGGGAACCGAAGACAACCACACAAACCATGAGGTATCGTTATGTCCCGTCTAAGCGCGAACAACCGGACTCCGTGGATCTGGAGTGCGCTCCTGCCATTCATTCTATTCGCCTTGTTGTCATGCTCAGGTTCAAACCCGACCAGTTCGAACAACAGCTCATCCCCCGAGAAAGGCTGGTTCTGGCAGAATCCGCTGCCTCAAGGTAATACACTCTACAGCGTGAGCTTCACCGATGCCAATCACGGCGTGGCGGCTGGACTGGCAACAACAATGATGAGGACAGTCGACGGCGGCACCATATGGGCCTTCAAAGTGCTTGGTACCGCAAGCTATATATACGGAGTGAGTTTGGGCGATGTGAACCACGGCACGGCCGTCGGATTGGTAGGTACTGTCTTGCACACTGATGACGGTGGCGTCACCTGGTCGACTCAGGCCAGCGGATCCCATTCGAATTTGTTTGGCGTCTCATTTACAGATGCAAATAATGGCACCGCTGTCGGCAGTGCAGGTACTATTCTCCGGACCGTTGATGCCGGTATAACCTGGACTGCCCAGACAAGTGGAACTGCCTCGGGCCTGCGCGGTGTCAGCTTCACCGATTCAGCACGCGGCACAGCTGTCGGCGACGGAGGGATCATACTGCGCACAACCGATGGTGGAGCAACCTGGTCCGCCCAGAGCAGCGGAACGACCAATTCGCTAAGCGCGGTCTGTTTCATCGATTCTGCTCACGGCACGGCGGTTGGAAGCGGAGGTATCATTCTACGGACAGTCGACGGCGGCGCCACCTGGGCCGGCGTGACGAGCCCAACCGCACTCAATTTGCTGGGCGTCAGCTTCGGCGATGTCAGACACGGCACGGCAGTTGGTCTGAACGGTACAATTCTTCGGACGGTCGATAGTGGCGCAACCTGGACCGCGCAGACCAGCGGCGTCTCGGAAACGCTGCACGGTGTCTGCTTTACCGATGCTAATCACGGAACGGTCGTCGGTGAAGCAGGGAGGATTCTGCGAACGGCCGACGGCGGGACGACCTGGGTCAGCCAATCCAACGGCACGACAGATGGGTTGAACGGTGTCAGCTTCACCGATCCAAGCACCGGCACGGCCGTGGGAGAGCTGGGGACAATCCTTCGGACTGTCAACGGCGGTGCCGCCTGGATTAGCCAGACCAGTGGTACCGGAAACAATCTGCGGGGCGTGAGTTTCACCGATCCTGACAACGGTACGGTAGTCGGAAATGGAGGTACCATTCTACGGACAGTCGATGGCGGCACCACCTGGACCAGCCAGGCCAGTGGTTCCGCGTACGTTCTGTACGGCGTCGACTTCACCGATTCCGCAAACGGTACGGCCGTCGGGGACGGAGGGTCCATACTTCGAACAACCGATGGTGGAGCAACCTGGACTGCCCAGACCAGCGGAACGACTGCTTCGCTAAGAGCGGTTTGTTTTACCGATTCTACTCACGGTACGGTGGTTGGAAATGGAGGTGTCATTCTCCGGACAGTCGATGGCGGCAGCACGTGGACCAACCAAACCAGCGGTACGACCGGTACATTGTATACAGTCTGTTTCACCGATTCCGCACACGGCACTGCAGCCGGCGTCGCTGGGACCATCCTGCGTACGGTCGATGGTGGCACGAATTGGACAAGTCAAACGAGTGGAACCGGCATCAGCCTCTACGGCGTGAGCTTCATTGACACGGATCAGGGGACAGTTGTCGGTGACGCAGGCGGGATTTTTCGGACAACCGACGGCGGTGCTACCTGGACGAGGCAGATTAGCGGAAAGGCTTATGCGCTGCAAGCCGTATGCTTTATCGATACCAATCATGGCACGGCAGTTGGAGAATCGGGTGCCATCCTGCGCACGAACAACGGCGGAGACCAGTAGTTTTCGGGTAGGTCAGGTCCTTCTCACAGACTGTCAGAGCCGTCGACGAAAGAACCGCATGACTATTGGCCGGAGAATGAATAAGTGAGAGCACCGTTCCAGGTTCTGGTCTTACCGTTTCGTCACACACCGGCGGGGGCGGAATACGCCGTACTCAAACGAAGCGATGACGGCTACTGGCAGTTCGTTGCCGATGGCGGTGAAGATGACGAGTCGCCCGAAGAGGCGGCCTGCCGTGAAACTAAAGAAGAAACCGGCCTGATAGGTGATCTCATGCCCCTTGACTCTTACTCGACGGTGCCGAGGTCGTGCTTCGCCGATGCGGATTCATGGGGCGCTGACGTCTTCGTCATTCCTCAACATTTCTTCGCCCTCGACGCTGGCAGCAGTGCTATCGTGCTGTCGAGCGAGCATACTGAAATTCGATGGCTTAGCTAAGAGGAAGCAACCGGACTTCTCAAGTGGGACAGCAATCGCAATGCACTCTGGGAACTAAACGACAGGCTGAGAGCCCCGAAGGCCAACCGGAGTTGACAAACACCACGCAAGAATCACACTCCGCCCGATGCACCCGGCCCGAAGACGGATCAGGCCTACAGATCCACAGTTTTTCATTTGTAGGGCATGGTCCTTCTTAGAACCGGCCATTTACCGACGATACGCAATGGTTGTAACAACGAATTTAGCAGCAATTCACCGCTGTGAGAACTTTTTCAACAGACCCGAAGGCAGGTGTCCAGCATTTCATCTTTGAAGCAAACGATCAGCACTCACTTTCGTAGCCTATGTCAGTGAGGTTTGCGATAGCAGACCGAACGCCACGTGGGCAATTGTAGCTGCTTAAGACCGACGTGGCGCTCGTTCGGGCTGCCGCCCTCCTCCCTGACGTGGCTTCGGTGGCTCTTGCATCCCAAGCACACCAAAGCGTGCCTCCACAGGAGCGACCTGCCCTCCGGCATGCTTGGCCGCAAACGACCAAGTACCCCGGTCATTCCGACCGACTATCAGAACTTCGCCAGGACCTGCTCAACCAGCTTTCGGCGTCTGTCTGTGTAGGGACTCGACCGCTGTGATCGAGCAAGGTACTTCTCGCAAAGAGGAGCCGTATACTTCATTTCGGTTCTGGCGGCGGGCAAATCGATCTCGCTCAAAGCAAGCAGGGTATAGAAGAAGGGAAACCGGCGCCATTTGCCCTCACCATCACGGCGCACCTTCAGGGCCTTCATTCCGCGACCGAGCCAGTGCTCGGCGCCGGGAAGACCTCCGGCGGTGATGTGGCGCCAGAGCGATGGATCGCAGGTCCCGCAGCAGAACATGTCCTTGCCGGTTTGTTCGGCTCGCTCGAGAGCTTTGAGCATGCCTTCGGTGGCAGATTCCAGAGCGGCTTTCACATCTTTCGATCTTGGCTTAAGAAGCAGCAGAGCCCGGCAGGCTTCTTCTCCGGAAACATGCCTCAGCGACGCGCTCGGTCCCAATCGTTCACCGGTGAAGAGCTTGATACCATCCCTAAGGTCGGCGTCTGTGGGGGCGAACATGTCGGCGTACGCCGACGGCAGGCCCTGTCGCTTCGCGATCCAGATTGCCGCGGCTTCGCGATCTTTAGCCGATGCCTTCTGGTTGAAATAGAGTGCTTCGTTGACTGAATCGAGTGTTCTTGAAAGACTGTCTCGATGTATTTTCATTCCATTCCCTCCTCAGCGTGCATTTTCATGGTCACAGCCTGCGATGTGGCGGCGAAAAATAACCTCCGGGCCGATTTCACAGCGAAATCTTCTCTCCGCAAAATATCCTGCTCAGCACACCAGGTCAATCGCATTTGAGAGTGGTGGACCTGATCCCACCGACGACTTCAGAATAGGTCGCAGATTCTGAGAAGTTCTTTAGCTTCCCCGGAGAATAATCGCAGCGACTTATTCCTCCAGTTTCATCTTTTCCAGGAATGTGTTCCAACGATGGTCTTTGCGGAGCGAGCGGAAGTAGTAGCTTGCCAAGACAAAACTGAGGCCGCTGTCACGTTGCGCGTAGGCGCGTTCTAACCAGTCGAAGGCGTCGTCGTGCTCTCCTCTCCCGGCGTACGCTTCCGCCACCTGATACGCCATCGTATCGGCATGTTCTGCGATCAGTTCTTTCAGGGCGGAATCCGAAGATGCGCGATCTCCCAGTTTGTGGTGAATGATGGCTTCGGCCCACAACCCGTATGCCTTGATCGGTTCCTTTGCCGCCTCTTCGAGTGCTTTCTCCTTCCGGTCCAGTTCCACCATTTCTAAAGCGATATAAGCGTAGGTGACAGCTCTCCCGGGGCTGAGTTCCAATGATCTCTTATGAGCCTGCTCGGCTTCGGCGAAGCGGGCGGCCGAGTGCAAGAGGTAGGCTATCTGCTGATATGTTCCGGCGCTCAATGGATCTCTTTCAAGTATTCTGTTACAGAGATCGATCGCTTCATCGAGACGGCCCAACGCACGGGCGACGTTTGAAAGCCCCGACAGTACCGATGGATCGTCGGGAGCCAATTCCTTCGCTCTCTGAAGTGACGCTGAAGCAGCTTGCCAGTCCCAGTCAAAGAAAAGCTGAACGTAACCAAGAAGAAGATGTCCGGCAATCAGGTTCGGCTCTAATGAGAGCGCTCGCTCAGCCGCCTCACGCGCTTTCCGCGCACCTTCAGACGGGGTGACCCAGGCAAAATCTGCCTGCACGAAGTACGCTCTCCCGAGCGTCGCCCAGGCTTGCGCAAAATCCGGGTCAAGGGCAAGCGCCTGTTTGAAATACTCGATCCCCTTTTCAGTTTGCTCCGGAGTGTTGCGATTGAGATGATGCCGGCCCAAAAGATAGAGCCGCTGCGCCTCAGGATTAGCCGTACGTCCCGCAACGGCGTCGGCAACTTCTCCCTTCGCGAATCGACTGGCATCCGATCCGGCCATTTCACCCAGCAGAGTCGCTCGCAGTTCCTTCACGACCGACTGCGCGATGTCGTCCTGAACGGCGAAAATATCATCGAAAGTACGATCGTAGGTTTCTGACCAAAGGTGAAATCCGTCGGAGACTTTGACCAGTTGCACCGAGATCCGCACCCGGTTTCCGGACTTACGCACGCTTCCTTCCACGAGGGTGGAGACATTCAACTTCTCGCCGATCACCGCTAATTCCTCGGTCGAGTTCCTAAACCGGAACGAAGAGGTACGGGCCGATACACGCAGCCCCTTGATCTTCGATAGCACATTGAGCAGTTCGTCCGACAAACCATCGGAGAAATACTCGTCCTCGGCGTTTGCGCTCCGGTTTACGAATGGAAGTACGGCAATCGACGCAATATCTTGCTGTTCGGGAATTGGCCGTTCCACAATTCCGCTTTGCATCAGTTTTCGCGACCGCCGTAATTCATTTGATACATCGAGCGCGGTCTGAATACGTTTGCGCGGATCTTTTTCAAGGCATCTATTCACCAACCGCTCGAGATCCGGCGGCAAATCGGCACGGACACTGGTAAGGGACGGCGGTGTGTCGCGCAATATCGATGAAACCAGATCGGCGTTCGTCTCACCGGTGAAGGGACGTTTCCCCGCGGCTAATTCGTACAGGATGATGCCGATGGAAAAAATATCACTGCGAGCGTCCACCTTGTCGCCGCGGACCTGTTCCGGCGACATGTATGGAACAGTGCCTACAATCTGTCCGGCAACCGATACCAGGGCGGCCGTCTGCGTTTGATCGGAGTCAGGGCCTGATTCAGTTAACTTGGCAAGCCCAAAATCCAGGACCTTGACCCGCCCCTCACGAGTTATCATCACATTACCCGGCTTCAGATCCCGATGTACCACGCCCTTTTCATGGGCCGAAGCTAAAGCATCGCCAAGCGGGATCATGAGTTCCAGTATCTTGTCATATTGTAGGCCGCCCGGCATCATAATATGGTCAAGCGTTTGCCCGTCGACCAGCTCCATTGTCAGGAAGTGTACTTCCTCGACATTATCGATGGAGAAGAGGGTAACTATGTTGGGGTGATTGAGTCCGGCCACGGTACGGGCTTCGCGTTCGAATCGGGAGAGTCGGTCAGGATCGGACGACATCTCTGAAGGCAGTACCTTCAGTGCCACTTCGCGGCCAAGTCGCAAATCTCTCGCCCGGTAGACCTCTCCCATCCCGCCGGCGCCGAGCGGAGCGACTATCTCGTACGTTCCAAGTATTGTCTTCGGGGTCAGCGCCATGTCAGTTCTCGAAGCATGAAGTTACTGCGCCAAACATGGCTCTATTAAAGCTAAAATTTCGCCCAGAAGCAATCGTTAAGATTGGTTCGGGTTGTGACTGATCTCGCAATGGAGTCGGCAGACTACTCAAATTTGTGACTCTATTTCTGTTGACGAGGAGACGGACAATTCATTAAATAACGCAGGACTTCTTCTCCCGTTATACATTTGATTTGGCTGTGCGTTCGGGAGCCGATTCCACGATTGTATCAGGCTCCCATGCCGATTGAAAACTCTTTTAGGCCCATAAAGGAATCACTGATGTTTAATGCAAAGATTCTCTCCGATATTCATCATCGCTCGCACCAAACGCTGCAGATGCTCATGGCGCACTGCCGTTCGCTCACTCCGGATGAATTGAATCGTGAGATCGAGGAATACGGCGATCCGACCGTCCAGCTTCAGCTTCACCATGTGATCAGCGCCGAGCGATACTGGATCGGCGTACTGGAGGGACGGATGGATGTCGATGAAGATCAGGCGGAGTATCCGACGGTCGAGGCTCTGGAGGCATTCCGGGAGGAGATATTCGCTTTGGGCGAGTCATACCTGAAGACCGCGTCCGACGAAGAACTGAGCACGCCTCGCTCCATGATGACCTGGAGAAACAAGGAGCGGATACTGGTGCCGGCGCACGTGTTCCTTCGCACGCAGATGCACCTTTACCACCATCACGGGAAGATCTCCGCGATGTGCCGCCGGATGGGCAAGCCAATCGCACCCGGCATGGACTATCCGATCACCGTTCTATAGGGCCGGCCCTTCTCAAAACCTGTCATCTTCAGGCAGGGAAGACTCGCTCCGGGCCCGCCCTTACGGATCGATTCCACCCCATTCCAAGGGCGACCCCATTCAGTCCTGCACACAGCGCACCGAGAATCCGAATGGTTCAAGGTGGTTGTACCAGAAGATTCCTGAATTGATGGATGTCAGTCCCAGGTACCATGCCAGGCGATCGTCGAGCGCCGTAGACGACCAGAAGATGGCATTAGCGCGCAGGGCATTGAAGAATCCATTCGGATCACGGAAGCCGCCCGGCAACGCGGAGAAGCCGATTTCGTCGGTTGCCCCGGTATTGGGACTGAGCCAATGCCCGGTACCTGCTTCTTTCAGCTTTCCGCCCTCAACTGTCCCAAGCCAGCCGGACGTATCGAGGCCGGCTTGACTAATGCCAAGAAAGACTTGCATCTGTTTCCATTCGTCAGCACTTGGTACGTGCCAGCCGGTCGGGGCGATATTGCGACCGTCAGCCACGGCAAACCAGTTATAGAGGCGGCCATAAGTATCGGCCAGATTTTCATCGTTGTCGTAATTGCAGTACGCCCCGATGCCGACACTGCCCCAACTGCCGACGTACGTCACATTTGGAATCGTATCCCCGTTTCGGTAGTGCGTGACTTTCAGATTCTCTGCCATCCACCATTGGCCTCCTATTTTCACAGTCCGGTAAACATTGCCGTCGATATCCGTGACCGTGCCGGAATTGCAGACCGGATCCGGGCCGTTGCTGAACGAATAGTCTACGAGAAAGATAACGTCCGATATATCGACTACGAAGTCTCCGTTGATGTCCGCGGAATACAGTTGGGGCGGAGGCGGCCCATCCTGGAACATGTAGTCGACCAGCCACAACAAGTCTGATATGTCGGGGCCGGCGCCATCGTTGTTGATGTCACCGCAAATGTTGGCAAAAGCGGAAAACGAAAGAATCAGGAAGAGAATCACCGTTGCGACGAGAGCCATAGAAACATGAAAGACCTTCATTCGCGCCCTCCCAAGGGTAAAGGGTCGTTAGGAAATAGCTAGCGTGTATGTCTAAATCTCTTTGTCAGAATAAGGGGTGCTCGGTCCAGCACGGTGCCCGTCAGCGGCCGTCGACCGTGTTTGACAACGGTCATTCAGATGCGTGAATTGAAATCAGTGTGCTCTCTCAGATTGGTCGAATTGCCGGCGGCCTGCCCAATTCGACTCACTACTAATCTAAGGCAACTACGACCCTTTTGTCAATCAAAAACCGCCGTATCGATCCCACCGCACGCGGTGGCTTACCGGTTGACCTTTCTTGTCTGTGGGCCGGTAAGGCAGACTCGGTATGACAGGCTCGGTAGGACGGGGTCTGTAGAGCAGGTCCTTCTTAGAACCTGCCATTTTCATGCAGGGAAGACTCGCTTTGAGCCCACCGTATCAATGCCATCGCAAGAGCTGGGGTATCCGGGTCAACACGCCCGAGTGCATGAATCAACATTCTACTGTACTAGCTTCTCGAATTCCTTGCGAACCCCGTCGACCTTTAGCATTTCCTGAAAAGAATCATTCTCAAGCGGATTCGGTAAAGGTTCGCCGAGAAGCATGTTTTCTTTGTACTTGTACGCCTTACGAAGGTTGTCAAGCATCAGACCTTTGTCCCCCTTCTCGGCATAGATACGAGCCATCGTATAATAGAACATCGGGTACTTCTTGTCCCGCTTCAGACCCCGCTTGCATATCTCTAATGCCGTGTCCGGATTGTTTGTCCTGATATAGGAGTCGGACAAGTTGTCGTAGGCGACATACCAGAAGTACTTGTTGTATTTGATGAGTTCCTTCTCGCGGTCGCGTATTTTCTCATATTCGACAATGGCGCTGTCATATTTCGCGGCCGAGTAGTACATCATAGCGAACTCGAACTGCAATGAAATCACCGGATCAATCGCGTTCGATGCGCGAACCTGGTTGATGACTTTCATCAGATCATCGTATGCGTCGGGAGTGTAATCGGAGCGCGACAAATGGACTTCCGCGCAGTAGCCGTTGCGTGCCAGGTAGGCGTGCACGTTCATCTGATTCACTCGTTTTCCTTGATATTCTTCCACCAGGTATTCGAACACCGCCAGCTCTCCGAGCTCATAGGCGCGAAGTCCTGAAACTTTCATCTGCGCATCTTTGCTCTTTTCCATATAGTAATCGCGGCAGGCAACGGCATCTCCTTCGACCGGGGCGTGCTCAAAATAGCAGAGCATGATGATATTGTTCCCGCCCCCTCGACAACTGATGAAATCGCCGCTGGGATCGAGATTTGCGTCCTCGACCAGGAAATCTTTGGCCGGAAAATCAAGTCCCCATCCGGCGCCGGGCAGAGTCAGGTGCACGCCGTTGCGAGTTAGGTGGAAATTTTGGCCGAATGCGAATTGGGCCAGAAGTGCCAGCGATAACGAAAGAATAATCTTCTTCATAATGTCGACTCCCTGCCATTCTTCAGCTTCTCACTGAGAAATTACAGACAAACCCTGACAAAGAATAAGATAATATGCAAATCGTTACGATCAAAGAATAAACAGCCCATGTTCTGAACGAGCCCCGTTTGGGTGTTTGATTTGTCAATGCATTCCGTCTCAAACGTTACGGCTTGATCTCGATCGGCGTGCCGTTCTTTACGTTGTGCCATATGAGGTCCATCTCCTGGTCGGTAACGGCTACGCAGCCGTTTGTCCAGTCGATCAGTCGATGCAAACGACCGAGCCAACCAAGGCCGTTGGGGAGGCCGTGAATCATGATGTCGCCACCCGGATCGACTCCACTTTCGGCGGCCCGAACTCTGTCCTCGGTGTTAGGATACGAGATGTGAATCGAATGGTGGAACCGACTTTGCGGATTTCGATAGTCCAGAACGTACATTCCCTCAGGGGTGCGACCATCTCCTTCCTGACGTTTGTCGCCAACGGGATTAGGTCCGAGGGAAATATCGAAAGTCGCCACGACCGTTTTGTCCGATACCAGGGATAGGGTGCGGGCAGACTTGTTTACAACAACCCTGGTGACCTTTGCCGGGCCTTGAATCTGTCTGACCGGCCAGTTTGCTATGACCAGGGTCATAGCGAGGCACGCTGCCACAGTGATGCCGACAATCCTGGTCTGTCGATTCAAACGCATTCGTTCTCCGATTGGAAAGTACTCATCTAACGGCTGCTCCGTTCCCTCCTGGTGGGGAAGAGAGCTTTGAATCCATAATCGACTCATTTCGGCCCTCGGTCTACAAAAACAACAGTTAGACTTTTGTATCAATTGTCGCCGCAATGCTGAGCCCCCTTCTGGGAGAGAGAGACGATTTCGACACTGGTCAGGGAGATTGACACTCCGGTCAACATCCTCTCCAATTCCACGATCGGGAAGGGGCTGCCTCCATCGGTCAGCGAACTGAAGGATCTTGGCGTTGCCCGTCTGAGTCTTGGTTCCAGTGTGATGAAAGCCACTCTGGCCCTGGTCAAGAAGGTTGCTGATGAGCTGTCCAAAGAAGGGACCTACGGGAACCTATCAGATGCGCTGACACCATTTCCCGAAGCTGCGAAGGTCTATAGGATGGCGATAGGATTGAGCGAATGATGAAGGGGAGATTGGTTTGATCGGACGGACATAAAGACGTAAACGCCGCTCGGACTCTGCGTGAAACCCGGAAAGCCTCTGCCGGTCCAGTCCTCCTTAGAATCGGCCATCTTTGCGTTGGGCGGACACACTTCGAGCCCGCCGTTCCGTTCCCGCCGCGAGAGGCCGGGCAGCCTGACCGATGTTCCACCCTGAAAATTCCACGGAAATGCAAAGCCGATCCAGGCGAGTCGGTATTTTGGATGGAGAGGCGACGGAAGCAGGTCGGTGCCCCGGATGAGGATGAGGAACGGATCCGATGACGTCATCCGACCTTTGTCAAGCTGTGACTCTTGTCCAGCAGTTAACCTGACGCATTCTCTTTCGCAACATGCTATTTACAGCCGTCTATCGATTGGTAAGATACTGCCTGATCACGCCCATCGGATCTACGCCCATCGTCCCGGAATTGCTGAGGAAAATCAGGGTGAGGTCGGCGTCCGGCACCACGAATATCCCGGAACGGAATCCTTGAAGCACTCCCAACGATCCGTACACCGGCACCCCGCCAAAATCGGGATCTTTGCCGCTGAAGCTCTCATTGGTCCAACCCATACCGAAATACGATTTGCTGCCACGCAATGTCGTGGGAAAGTCCAGCATCAAGTCCCGCCATCTCCCGGACAGTAGTTTCCCGGTCCAGAGAGCGCGCACCCATATGCTAAGATCGCCGATTGTCGAGTATATTCCGCCTGATCCGGTGACGAAAGTGTTCGTGTAGTCGGAAACTTGCAGACGTCCCGTTGAATCCGTTACATACCCAATCACTCGATCTGGAATCGACATCCCCGGTTGATCGATAACCACTGTTTGGTCCATATGCAACGGTCCAAAGAACTTCTGGTCGAGAAACCGGGCATAACTCATCCCTGAGACTTTCTCTATAATCTCAGCCAGCATCACGTAGCCGGTATTGCTGTAGCTATAGTCGACTCCCGGTTCGAACAAAAGTGAATCGGAAGTTCGGACGAATTGCACGATGCTGTCGTTGGTGAAACCGCGAGGCCGCTCTCCGTACACGTCGTAATAGTCAATCAATCCCGACGTATGCGTGAGCAGGTGATAAATACGGATATCCTTCATAAAGGCAGGCAGGTCAGGGAAATAAGTGCGGATGCGATCGTCAAGATGCAGTTTCTTCTCTTTTGCGAGAAGCAGCACTGCTGCCGCGGTCATAGTTTTGGCTATCGATGCAATATAGAACCGTGAATCCTTGGTGATCTTTCGGTTGGATTGAGTTTCTGCACGTCCCGCATACACCCCGGCGATGATCGAGTCGCCGTGCTGCACAATGACCGAATATCCTGGTTTTGCTGCCTCGCCGGCCCGCCGTGCGAGCTGATTTGAGTACTCACGGTTATTTGAGAAAGTGATGCAACGGGATCGAGCGCTGATCGAGTGTGACAGGAGCAGCAGCGAGCCCAAAAACAGCAGGAATCGAGAGTGTGCCATTAGCCAGATGTACGAAGGCGCTGGTAAAATGTTACAAAAGCTCTCCTGTATTCTCATATACTCGTCTTCTGATCCGCGGCTGGACATAGCTCACGCATCCGGCCCTGGTGCGGGGTGGACCCACTTCGGACCCGCGGCGAGCGCAAGTGTCCTTCATAAATTCTGCTGAACACCCGCTTTCACAAGCGAGCCCCAAGCTCCGTACTGTCGCATGAGTGCAATGAGAGCAGGGTTGAGCCGCACCGTGGATGCCGTCAAACCGATGAAGGTACGCGAAAGGTCTGAGGGACTTCACCAAATCATCGGTCGGTCTCAGCCAGGCGGGCGATCGGACCGGGAGTGCCCTCTTCGCCGATCTCGGCTGTCACTTTGCCATCATCGTTGAATCGAATCAGAGAGATCCCTCCCCAGCTATGCACCTCGTTGGAAGCTTCCACTCCCTCGCTGAGAGGAGCGACATTCCTCGCCTTGAAACTCCATACCAGCACCACTTGATTCCCTTGTTCGATTGTCTCGTGGATTACCATTTCAGGCTCCGCCCATTTTGTCACGAACCTCCGGGCGAATGCCTTGACCTGTTCTCGCCCGCGAATTACCGGAGTATCGAACAGTTTCTGAAAGACCGGATAACTCAAAGCAACTTCCTCAGCCGCGAGCTCGTCCATCACCAATAGATCAGCGCCATACAAACCTCGAAACCATTTGTGAGCAAGTTCGGCCAGGCCCGGTTCCGTGGGCTCAAGCAGCTGCTTTCTCAGCCCGGCAATATCGGGGAATCCCCACTGCTCCACGATCTTTCCGTTTTCAAAGCGGAAAATGGCGACTTCTCGCACTACCACTGCTTTCCCTGTCGCGCCGATCCCCTGAAACGTACCTCGATGCGTGCCGTGGGAGGTAAACCGGGTTACCACGTGATCCCCTTCGGCAATGATATCCTCCACCTCTTCTCGCCAATCAGAAAAAGCGCCGCGGAGAGCTTTGATATGGTCTTTTACGTCTTCCGGTCCATGCCACTCCGGTCCGACAAGAAAGTGGCATACGAAATCCTGCGCATAAACGTCGTCGCACAAATCAAGGTTGCCATTACTCCATATCTCACGATGAAGGTAGAGCGCCATCTGTTTGTTCTGTTCCAAAATGTTGTTCACTGAGTCGTCGCACGAGGTTGAAGTTTAAATAACTATGGCTACAAATATTGGCCAATCTTACTACCGTCATAATTGAAACGGGTAATGGTGCCGAAACTGCAACAAAAAAAGCCCGA
>CAZFOY010000048.1:0-27897 GCA_964520865.1 uncultured Ignavibacteriales bacterium
AGCAACTGCGCTCGGCTTCACCTGCTTCGCAATCCCCGCTCTTTGCGCAAGATCGTTGACACTGCCGGTCGCCAAAACCGCAATTCGGCTTTTCACCGGAGGTGTCTCCGTCGACGCCTCGACCGCAACTTGCGAGTCTTCCTCGGGATACACCTGCTGAACATGAGCGTGGGCCAGAACGGCGCCGGCTTCAACCGCCTTGCGAACAAGTATTGTATCGAGGACCCGCCGTTTTATTCCGAGGTACTCACCGGGGATGTCGAAACTGATTTGCGACGGACTGTAGACTCGCGAAACCGGGACTATATGTGCTTGCGACCGCACTGCGTCGAACAGCTGCATCCGTCGCAGCGACGCGAAGCTGTCTGCTATCAACAGGTCCCCGCATGCTTTGTCGCGAGGGAACGGTTCCTTGTCGATAAGCAGCACTTTGAATCCGGCTCTTGCGACTCCGGTCGCGCAGACCGATCCGGACGGACCGGCGCCGATCACGATCAGATCCCACAGATCGGCGGGGAGTTTGTCCGGGTGGGTGTGCGGTACCGCTTGTTCGTCAGGCTGAAGCATAAATAAGTATAAGGGTGCGTGCAAATTACCGCAAAAGAAAATCTCCCGTCGGCCCGATGCTGGCTGACGGGAGATCTCATATGAGGGAAGACTTCTGCTATTTCTTGTTCACATTGTCTTTCGACAGTACCGAGTACAGTTCATTGAAGATCAATTCGTTCGGCTTCTTGTTGAACGGGCCGAGACGGAAGGTGGAATCTCCGGCCGGGATGTCCTGGCGCATGAATTTTGATTCTCCGTCCTCGAGGGCCACTCGCATGATTACCGGCATATGGAAATACGGCCTTACACCGGTGGTCTTCACGGTGGCGTCAATATAGTATTCGGCCCCTTCCTGTTTGATGCTGTAGTCGACGTTGTATTCGGGATATCCGTAATCGTACAGCCACTCCTTGAAGAACCAGCCGAGCGGCTGACCATAATGTTTTTCGGCAAGGCGGATAACATCGGCATCCGAGTACGTCTTGTTGTTGCAGGTCAGGGCCAGTTCGTAAATGAATTTCGTGAACTTGCTGTCATCGTGAGTATTCAGATCAAACATGAGATACCGCAGCATGTGGAACAGCCAGGCTCCCTTGGACCCCTGGATATTTTCCATGCTTCGCTCGCTTACGGCCAGCGGGCGGTCACGGTTCACATCGGTCAGGGAGCGAAGAGAATCACGACGCACCACCAGATTCGAGTAGTAAACGTCGCCGCTGACCGAGTTCTGAACGAACATGAGCGACAAGTACGCATCGACGGCAATTTTCAGCCAGTTATCCCGGTACGACATCGGTCTGACCCGCGAGCCGAACCACTGATGGGCCATGGCATATCCGACAATGGGAGAGAACCCCCCCAATCCGCTGAGAGTCCCTTCGTTGTAGCAAATGACCTGGGGAATCTCAACAAGCCCCGGCATCGAGAAGGCGCTTCCGCCGAAGACATTCAGGCCGAACGTCCCGACCGGACCACCGAAATGACTGGACATGAAGTTGAACGCATCCATCGTCGTCCCCTGATACATATCGTCGGGGACGAAGCACTCAATCCGCTTGTCGAGATGTCTCGATTTGACGAAGTTGATAGCCATACCGATATCGGAGACAGCTTCGGTCGTATCGTAGTCGGTGGCGTATCCCTGGAAGTAGAATTTGTTGTACGGCGCGCCCGGATCGACATCGAACTTGACTTCGCCGTGATCGGCCGGTTGAATCGGCCCCATGCCGGGCATGATGTAATTGTACCCCTTGGGAACCGCAAAGGTGAACGTCTGTGCGCAAGCATGCGGATCTTCCACGTAGGGCATGAAAGAATTGAAATTGTAGCCGTCGTACCAGAAGGTCAGATTGAGCGTATCCCCCTTGTGGCGATAAGCCGGGAGCATGATTCCGATGAACCTGAAATCTTTGCGGTGGTGGTAGTCAACCGGCCGGCCGTCATAGTATATCGAATCGACTTTGAGGTTGAAGTGCAGAAAGGTCGAGACAAATCGGAGGCTGTCCCGGTTCACGACCAGCTTCACTTCCGATTTCGCACTCTCGATATGGGTGCCGTCGAGTCCGCCCATCTCGATATCCCCGTGTTTTTCCACGGCCGTGGTAGGAAACGAAATATCCGTCATCGCCGTATCGTCGATTATACCGGTCGCGCCTTTACCGAATTGGGCGGCGAGGGTCGGGACAAACTCCCCTTCCTGGAATTCGTAATTGATACTCACTTCTTCCGGCCGGTTCGGATCGTAAGTAAACACCGTGCGGTTGAAGTGTGCCCAGAAATATCCGTCATCGGCGCGCTCGTAGAGAGATCGAAGCAGCTCAAAGTAGTTGTCGTATTCGTTTTCGACTACCGGTTTGAAGTACTCTTCCGAATGTTCCTGCTTCACGATGGTGAAGTTCTTCCACTTGAGCTGTGTGCTTTCGGTCGGAAACTCCCCCTGAAGTTTCTTATCAAAATCATCGGCCATCCGAATGAAACAGATTTGGAAATCCTCGCTGATTGTCGTGTCTCCCACAATACTCAGCAACGACATCTGTTCGACGTGCGATGGTACGGGGATATCGGCGTGCCCGTGTCCGATAAACACGGCCGTAGTGGGTCGGCCCAGGATCGGCCGAAGGAGGTAGATCATTCCGTCTTCAAACGTAAAGGTAGCAACGTCTTTCTTGTAGACGAAGTTTTTGACGGCTGCCTGCAGGTTTGCGCTACTCAGCAGATCTTCGTCGATTATGTTGTAGTTCGATTTGAATTCCTTCGCGAAATCCGAGTCTGCCGCTGAAATTACCGTTGCGGCGCAGAGGAGAGTGATCACCAGCCCGACTACTCTTTTCATATTTTCCTTCCCGTTCTTGTACTTACCAATTATGCATAAAGAGACGCAATGAGGGGATGAATGTCAATTATTTATTAGCGATGGTCATATCCAGCATGAAGTTAAGTAAAGTTTGATATTTCTCGTCGGCATCCTCGGTGGCCGGAAGAAACCGGTAATCGGGGTGGTGTTGCCAGGCTCCGCGAAGTGCTTTTTCGATGATCAGGGCGTCCGACAGGCTCTCGTTTCTGACTTCATCGCGAGCGTAATATTGCTCTCCGAGTGCTGCCGACGTCTCTAAGTGAAAAACGGCAGTATACCGAAGGTACTCCTTTTCAAGCGTGGTGCCGACATCGCGAAGCGTCTCGGGATGAAAGGCGAAAGCATCGACTGTTCCTCGATCGGTAACAAAAGGCTTCCCTCTCAGAGCTTCTTCCCGGGCAACCTGTTGTCGATAGATCTCCCGGTGAAACTCCGACCAGTGGTTTCGGTAGTCCGGATTCTCAATCAGCAGTTGACGGGCGAGTTCATCGAGGAAGGAGAAAAAAGTCAGCCGAGGATCGTTGTGAAGTGACTTGAGAAACTCGGTCTTTCCCGAACCTGGTGCGCCGGTGAGGACAATTCTGTGAACCATGCAATTGATACTCGACTTTGTGAAATATCTTCAACCCAACTCTGGTACCGCTGAGCTATTCTCCGGCCATCTCTCTGAGCCTGTTCCTATCGAGAATCCGTATTTTCGCGCCGTCTACCGTGATAATCCCGTCGCGGGTCAGTTTCTGAAACGATCGCGAGAGCGTCTCCGGGATGGTGCCGAGCAACGACGCCAGGACGGTTTTTTTGTCCGAAAGCGTCAATGTGATCGGCTCCGAGGAAGCAGATTTCTCTTCGATTCGGTCGAGGAGATAACAGGCCAGACGAGTGGTGACGTCGGTCAACGACAGCTCGCCGACCAGCCGGGCGAGCTTATGCAGCAGAACGGAAAATTCGGCGATCAGGTTGAGCGCGATGCCGGGATTGCGTTCCAGCACGGAGACGAATTTGTCTCGATTGATAACCAGCAACTCGGCCTCTTCGAGAACCTGTGCCGAAGCGGGAAACTTGCCACCGGTGAACATGGCCGCCTCGGCGAACGAATCGCCCGGGCCGGCGATCAGCAGGATCTGTTCTTTGCCGTCGGGCGAGAGCTTGAATACTTTGACCTTGCCGCGGCCGACGACGAAGAACGAATGTGCCGGGTCCCCTTCGTAGAAAAGGAGTTCCCCTTTCGGTGCGTTTTTGAGCGATGACGCCTGTTCGAGTTCATCGAGCGCGCGATCATCGAGCCGGGAGAAAAGCTGTGAGATTTTGAATATGTGACGCAAATTAAATCCCGTTGTTCGGAGCATGTCCGCTCAACGGGAAGATAAAGCAAACTTGTACAAAACGAAAGCGCTGTGCGCTTCAGAGCAGCGAATTCAACAACTGCTCTATATCCGACATCATGAACGGCTTGGCCAGAAATCCATCCGGCTTCACACTATTGTCTTTCGTGCCCGCATTGTCTACCGAGTAACCGGAGATCAACACGACCGGCAATTTGGGATATTTCTCCTTCACCTTCTCGAGCAATTCGAGTCCGCTCATGTTGGGCATGCGCATGTCGGTGATAACCATGGAGAATTCGCCGGATTCGAGCTTGGTTAGGGCGTCACTGCCGTCATCGGCACGAACCGATTCATAGTCGAATACCTCAAGCATCTCAGATAATAGAGATGACATATTGGGATTGTCGTCGACGATGAGAATAGATTTTGCCATATATTACCTCTATTTTGTTATCGGCAATACAGTTGGCGATCTTAGTCAGATTTTTGACTTTTGCCTCAGGCGGTCGGACGAGGCGGCGATTATTTCCGCCTGAAGGGCCGGAATTCCAAGCTTCCGCGAAGCCGATATCGTGAAAGAATGAACGGGCGAATCGGGCCCCGGCTGAAACTCATCAACAAGATCTATCTTGTTGTATACCAATAAATAAGGCACCTCGTCAGCGCCGATTTCAGCGAGGACCTCACGGGTGTGGACAATTCGTTCGGCGTAATGTTCTTCGGAACAGTCCACAACCAGTACAAGAAGATCCGCCAAACTGACCTCTTCCAACGTGGATTTAAATGATTCGACCAGCTGGTGCGGCAGTTTCTTGATAAAGCCGACCGTATCGGAGAAGATTACCGTGCACGGATAGCCGGTCGACATCATCCGGGTAGTCGAGTCGAGGGTGGTAAAAAGCATATCTTCTGTCCGCACCTCGGACTTGGTGAGCAGGTTGAAAAGGGTCGACTTTCCGGCATTGGTATAGCCGACCAGAGCGACATTGAAGAGATCCTGACGTCTCTTCCGCTGGGTCGTTCGCTGACGATCGAGCCGCTTGAGCCGTGCTTTCAAGGTCGCGATTTTCGTTCGAATCTGGCGGCGGTCGATTTCAAGCTGCGTCTCCCCCGGACCTTTCGCGCCGATGCCGCCGTACTGACGAGAAAAGTGCACCCAGGCGCCGGTGAGTCGTGGAAGGGTATATTCGAGCTGGGCAAGTTCCACCTGAAGACGGGCGGTTGCCGTCCGGGCACGGGTGGCAAATATGTCGAGAATCAGGATCGGCCGATCAATTACCTTGGCTTCGAGTTCCTCTTCCAGATTCCGCTGCTGGGCAGGGCTGAGGGTATCATCGAATATGACACTGTTGGCGCCGGTGGCGACAAGCTGTTCTTTCAATTCGTGCACCAATCCCTTCCCGATATAGAAAGCGGGGTCAGGTTTAGGTCTGGTTTGAATACGCTGCCCCACTACCTTAGCCCCGGCCGAATAAGTCAGGCGGGCCAGCTCCTCCAGCGAGTCTTGAATCGATCCTCTCTGCCGGGAGTCACGAGCCAGTCCTATCAGTATTGCTTGCTCGGTCTCGACCTTACCGTACTCTATCATATACCTCATTATACGCTATAGGCCGGTATTTCACAATCCGGGAATTCGCCGGAACAACGGGCCAAGGAATTTTCAAACCGCTCCGATAATAGGAAGCATGACTGAACTCGACAAAGTTATCTCGACTGAAGGCCACTTGATCGATTCCGGCCTGATGCGGCAGATTTTCGACACGGTGATTGCCGATGGCGGGTCGTTCGAAATCCTCGATTTCCGGATCGGGCGGACGAACGACGAATACTCACGAGCCCAACTGCGCATCAAGGCTGGAGACGCCGCTTCAATGAATACGATTCTCCTGAAGCTCTCCTCACTCGGATGCCAGATTGACCAGGACGAGAAAGTTACGCTCGGAACGGCGCCGGCCGACGGTGTTGTCCCTCCCGACTTCTACAGCACAACCAATCACGAAACGCTCGTGCGGGTCAACGGCGATCTGCTCAAAGTGGAGAATCTTCGGATGGATGGGGTGATCGTTGTCGACGGCAAACGGGCGATGGTCAAGAAATTCCGCGATGTAAAACAGGGCGACCAGGTAGTTCTCGGAATCCAGGGGGTCAAAGTCCAGCCTGAGTATGTCGAGCGCGATCGGGCAGACTTTTCCTTTATGTCCGGTGATGTCTCCACCGAACGGAAAGTCCGGCTGTTTGTCGATCGGGTCGCGGAGCATCTCAAAGGCAAAGATAAGAAAGTCGTCGCCGTGGCCGGACCGGTAGTCGTCCACACCGGCGGCGGGGTCGAGCTGGCACGACTGATCGAGCATGGATACGTGCATGCTTTGCTTGCCGGCAACGCGCTTGCGGTACATGATATCGAATCGAACTTATACGGAACATCGCTCGGCATCGACCTCAGCACCGGCAGGCCGGTCGAAATGGGGCACCGCAATCATCTCAGGGCGATTAACGAAGTCCGGCGGGCCGGATCGGTGGCGGAACTGGTTAACGAAGGTACGCTGAAGGCCGGCGTGATGCACTCCGCGGTCAAAGCGGGAATCCCCTTCTGTCTGGCCGGGTCATTGCGCGATGACGGTCCGCTGCCGGACACGATGACCGACATGAACGAAGCCCAGGACGAACATTTCCGGATTCTCAAAGGTGCGGATATCGTGCTGATGCTGTCTTCGATGCTGCACTCGATTGCGGTCGGTAATATGATCCCGGCCCGGGTGCTGACCGTGTGTGTCGATATCAATCCGGCAGTCGTGACCAAGCTCAAAGATCGCGGCTCGCTTCAGACAATCGGCCTGGTCACCGATGTCGGTCTATTCCTTCACCTCCTCGCCGAACGGCTGGTGAATTAAAATCCCACAGTTGCACTTCCAATAGAGACGACTCGACTTTGAGACGTGCCTAGAGGCGAGCTCGTGCGGTCAGGAATCGTTGCCGTCCTGTGCGCGTTCCTGAAAACGGTGCTCTGCATAGTGTGAATCACCGGAACGAAAGTATGTCGACACCTGAGAGGGTGTCGACATGCAATCCTACTTCTGTGCAAACAGGCCGATCTGGTTGCCGTCGGGATCGGTAAAAATCGCGAAATGACCGATCTCCGGTGTGATCTGCGTTTTCCCTTTGACCGTCTTACCGCCGGCTGATTCTACCTTCTTGAGCATGGCCTCGATATCTTCAACCTCGACATGGAACAGGATGCCGCCCTGCGCGACCTTCATCTGGGTGCTGAAACCGCCACCCGGACCGCTCTGAGGCTTAAACAGAGTATAGCCTTCCATTCCGGGCATATCGCTCATCTCCCAACCGAAAACGCCATTGAAGAATTTCTTCGCTTTCTCCGTGGAAGAACACGGGATTTCGACATGACAAATGCCGTTCATGCAAAACTCCTTTCTGAAGGTGACACTGCGTTTGAAGACTATTTCAGTCTATTTATGTCAATCTACGCGAAGAAGCCCGATTCGGCAATCACAAATGCAAATATTGCGACAAATAAGTCAACATTTTCCCGGGGGCTAATTTCTACGCAACGATCTGCGGCGCTTGATCTTTCTTTCGTAGGGACGCCTCGTCTTCGAGCCGGCCGCATAAATCCCATCGCGCGCGCGGCGAGGTATTGAAGTCGAGATTGCGACGGCTTCACGCCTAACCGGCGTGATGGCCGCCTCGCAATGACCACCTCTCTGGCAACATGGAACGGCACCGATGAAAGTTCGCAGCCAGGCAGGTCAATACCCGCAGGGACGTTGAGATGTGGCGCTTCTGCGTCCTATCGCAGACCCTTCTTGCGCAACTCCTTCATCGCGTTCTGGTGCATCCGGATCTTACGGGCCCACTCGCGGCTCGCTTTGTTCTGCGCAGCTTTGTCGTTGCGACGGGACTGAAACGCGATCTCCCGCTGGAGCCGTCGATAATTCTCCAGCCGTTTTACATCGAGCTCTCCCGATTCGATTGCCGCCCGCACCGCACAGCCCGGTTCTTCGTTGTGCGTGCAGTCAGCAAATCGACAGTTCGCCGCCACCGACTCCAGATCATCGAACGTTCTGCTCAGTCCGGACTCGTCTGTCCACATCCCCAGTTGGCGCATCCCCGGCGTATCGATCAGGATAGCGCCACTCCGGTGCAGGATCAACTCGCGCGTTGTCGTGGTGTGACGACCTTTACCGACCGCTTCGCTTATCTCTCCCGTCTGCTGACGTTCTTCGCCGAGCAGCCGATTGATAATGGTTGACTTGCCCACTCCCGAAGATCCGAGAAAGGCGATTGTCTTTCCCGGCGCGAGGTACGAAAGCACTCCATCCGAACCGTGCTCCTCAAGCGCGTTCATCGTGTGCACCGGCACGCCGATCGCGGCAGCTTCGGTTTCGGCGATGCACTCTTCGAGTTGATCGCAAAGATCCGCCTTGTTGAGGATGATAACGGGCGAGACGCCGGAGTCCCAGGCGATCGTGAGATACCGCTCGATTCTTCGGACGTTGAAATCCCGGTCAAGTCCGCTCACGAGAAACACCGTGTCGACATTTGCGGCGAGGACCTGGTTGTCAGCTTTGTCGTTCGCGGAGATCCCTTTACGGATGAAAGCGGTGCGGCGCGGAAGAACTGCCTGGATGATCGCCTGATCATTGTCGGTCGGTTCGATTGCTACCCAGTCACCTGCGGCCGGAAAGTCGCTTCGCAAGACGGCGGCGTGGCGCAGCTTTCCCGAAACCTGCGCAGTAAGTTCCCCCTGGTCGGACCAAACGAGGTACCGTTCGCGATGTTCCTCCACCACTCGGGCGGGGCGGAGATCGGCATTGTTCAGCTCATTAAACTGAGCTTCGAAAAACGGATGCCAGCCGATTGTATTCAAGTTCATGATAGATAACTTGCCTATATTCACCGCCTGCTCGGAGTATTGTCGAAGCTGAAGATTCCGGCTCGGCGGCAGTTAAATACTTGTGGTATTCAGAGATTAAGAAGCGGATGTAAGCTCGCCAAACCCGGAACGGTAGATACAAAAAAAGCCTTCCGCATCGGAAGGCCGGAAGCAAAGCTCCTTGACAGAGCTGTCTTGCTATGCCGGAGAATTCGCCCGTCCGAGGCGTAGATCACCATCCGCAATGTACACAACGACTGTCATCAGGTAACGCCTCCTTTCCGGGCTTCACGGTTTCGATTATTGACTACGCAGGTAATTTACGGAGGTTTCGGAAGTTGTCAAGATTAATCGGTGCCGGGGAAACGCTCCGAGCTCGGCGAGGTCGACACACCGGGATCAAAACGAGTCAGGTCAATAGGAGACGGTAATGTTCTGTTCAGGACGAGATCGATTTCAGTAGCAGGCGCTGGCAGTCGGGATTAGAGCCGTAGCAGAATCGGTACTGGACAATGACGAAGCTGGATATTGGTCTGCCGTCCCGAATTGCGGGTGCGAATTTCCACTCAGGTAGCACCTGAAGCAGGTAGTCGGCAAAGTGATATTCATCGGGAGTCTCCTTCAATTTGACGTAAAGGAGACTGTTCGATTCCCGCCCGACATAGAAATTCAGAGTGACCGGGCCGCTGTTCTTAGAAGTCGCTTCAAGTTCGAGATTCGGTCCCGATCCCACGCCGCTGCCTGTCAGGCCGCAAGAGAAATACTCGGGCTCACCGGTCGAATCGACGAGCATGAGGATCTCGACATATCCTTCTCGCCCGTCCCACTTGGCGATTGGCGGTATTTGGGGCTGGACGCTATGAATCAGCGTGACTGGACGATTCTTCAGCAGAATCGGCAGATCGGTGTCGGGCAATCCGAGACCGTCGTCGCCAGAGCCATAGAATCCAAAAACCGAACCGCCAGTTTCATCGTTACCGTTGCCTGAATTAGGAAACAGCTCCCCTCCTCCGATTTTGTCGTATGGAGATTCGTCATCGGCTACCGGTATGGGGATAACGCTTGGCATTACAGCGGGCTGCGGGTGAGGGTTGGTGAAGCCAAGAAATCCGGCGCGCAGTGGAACGTTCATACTCTTGCCGGGTCCCCTCCAAACTGTCCCTCTGGCCGTCTCACCGATACTTCCGTGCTTCCCAGGCATTTGAAACTGAATGATCCGATATTGCTCTGTGACAGATAAGGGTGCTTTGTCCAGAACAACGATCAGCACGGCAACCAAAACCAGAAATCCAATTGAACAAAGCTGCGCCCGGATCATGTTCGGTTGGTACGATGCTTTCAGGAAGCGACGATTGATATCCGTGTACACTGCGCGACCTCCTTTGCGCCTGATAACTTTCCGTCTATTTGCCTTTCGTACCGACCTGAGAGTCGGATTGAGAGAATTCCTCTTTCTGTTTGTCCGAGATCCATCGAACCACCGCAGCCGAATGTGACCGGTCGACTACATCAACACAGACCAGATAACCGACGCTGTCGTCGTTGACCAAAATGCGGCGGGCTATTCTTGCTCGGTTAACCAAAGGAGCAGGAAGACAGGGATAGTATCCCTCTTCAAGAACGACCCGTTCGATTGCCTGTCCGAAAGTGCTGTGTAATTGTGCCAGAATGCTTTTGACATGTTCGGCTCGCCAACCCATGAATTGAATCCAAATCAGAGTGTCGGGCAGCTCTTTTGGTTTTCCCAACTTCAACAAATCGGATTTGATGAGATATTCACAGACCCCCGTCGTCAAATCCAATCTGAACACCGCGGAATCCATTCCGAGTCGGACCTTGAGTGTAAACGGCTCTCGAGGAAACCAGATTCGACTCTCGCGCGATCCGTCGCCCTCAAGCTTCAACTTCATTATGACCAGAGAGTCTGATTCGTCGTGGTCAAAACAGACAAGGCCGTAGTGACTTACTATATCGAATCCCCATTCCCCCGAGTGTTTCATCGGATCATCGGCAGAACGGCATTTTTGATAGAATATGAAGGTGAACGGCTCTACTCGGGTCGGTCGTGGCAATGGTTTCGACTGACTGGTGGACGGAGCCCGATCCTGATCGACATCCCAGGGACCCTGCGCCGCTACCAATCCGGATAGCATGAAGAAGCCTACCGATATAGCTGTCAACAGCTTCACATCAATCCTCCAACCCGACGTCCCCGCCCATATACCCGGCTCCATGATTCAGAGACGAGGATTCCTGCTTGTCTGTCCAACAAGTGCGAGCTACAGGAACAGGCAATGGCCGCGAACGGACTCGCTCTCGACTCAGGTGATTCAACGATGCAGAAAGCCCGGCTTGATTACCCCAAGATGTTCCAGCCTTCTTTGCCACAGCGATTTGTGATCAAGAGGCTCTGCCAAAATATGTTCGGGCGCAATTCGGGATGCAAGCTAATTATGGCGAGTCCTGCAGAGCCGGCTCCCGGTCAAAAACCCTTGACAACCGGGGCAGAATGGCTATATTGGATACAAATAGTCAGGATTGACCCTAAACATCTGAAGATCACTAATCTAATGAATCTTTCGCGCTGTAACTGCTGTTGTTGTTGTAGAAAAGAGGGCCGGATTACGCCTTAGCAGCAGTGTGAAATAAGGCAAGTTGTTCGGTCCACCCGGTTGAAACGCGGTGGTTTTTTTTTGCCATCGATCAACCCCGGTCTTAGATTGTCAGGCATTGAACCGAAATTTCGAGAGGATCCCGTGAGTTCTAACAAGCAATTCTATCTCAACGACATCACCGAAGCGATCGGCCATATCCCGCTGGTGAAACTCCGCCATCTCCCGGCCGAACATGGCATCAAAGCAACCGTGCTGGTCAAGCCGGAGTTCATGAATCCGACCGGGTCGGTCAAGGACCGGATGGCCGTTTACCTTCTTCGCCAGGCGGTCAAGCGCGGAGAACTCAAACCGGGCGGAACGATCGTCGAGGGAACCTCGGGCAACACCGGGGCGGCGGTGGCGATGTTTGCGGCGGCGTTCGGGTACAAAGCGATCCTGACCATTCCCGACAAAATGTCCGAAGAAAAAGTCAATACCCTCCGTGCGTTCGGAGCCGAAGTTCATGTCTGCCCGACTGCGGTCCCGGCTGAATCCCCCGAGAGTTACTATGAAACGGCCAAGCGGCTGGCCCGCGAAACGAAAGACTCGTACTACATCGGACAGTATTTCAATCTCGACAATATCAAGTCACACTACGAACAGACCGGCCCCGAGATCTGGGAACAGACGGGCGGGCGGATCGACGTCCTGGTTGGCGGGATCGGTACCGGCGGCACGATTTCCGGAACAGCCAAGTATCTCAAGGAGAAGAATCCGAAGATCGAAGTGGTCGCGGCCGATCCGATCGGTTCGGTTTATTACCAATATCACAAGGACAAGACGCTTGTCGAGCCGCACACATACTTCGTCGAAGGAATTGGCGAGGATATGCTCTGTCCAACTATCGACTTCAGCGTGATCGACAAGATCTATCAGGTCAACGACAAGGAATCGTTTATAGCAGGACGTGATTTGACCCGCAAAGAAGGAATCTTCGGAGGTGGATCTTCCGGTTCGGCAATTCACGCCGCCCTGATTCACGCCAAGGGGCTCCCTGAAGATAAGATCATGGTAGTTATTCTGCCCGACGGTGGCGGTAAATATATCAGCAAGATGTTTAACGACGAATGGATGCGGGAGAAAGGGTTCCTGGAATAGGAAGGTGCGCCATGGATGATAAAATGAAGAACAAGAAATTCGAGACGCGGGCGATCCATTCCGGACAGGTCCCCGAGGATGGCACCGGATCGGTCACTACGCCCATTTATCCCAGTTCGACCTATCGCGAGCGATTCCCCGGTGACGAAGAAGGGTACGTCTACTCCCGGTGGGCCAATCCGACCCGTCAGGCGCTGGAAACGGCTCTGGCCGACCTCGAAAACGGCAAACATGCGTACGCATTTTCTTCCGGACTCGCGGCGCTCAACGCCGTGATGAACCTGCTGAAACCGGGCGATCATGTGGTGGCGGTCGACGATCTCTACGGCGGGACGCATCGGCAATTCGAGCGGCTGATGAAGAAGTTCGGCATTGAGTTTTCGTATGTCGACGGCACTGATCCATCGAACTTCTCCAAAGCGGTCAAAGACAACACGAGGCTCTTCTGGGTTGAGACGCCGACGAACCCGTTGCTCAAGCTGGTTGACATCAGCGAAGTGGTGGCGATCGCGAAAAAGGGAAAGATCCTGGTAGGCGTCGACAATACATTCGCCACACCATACATTCAGCAGCCGCTTGATCTTGGCGCGGACTTAGTCCTGCATTCAGCGACCAAATACCTCGGCGGTCACTGTGATCTTGTCGCCGGCGCGATTGTCGTGAGAGACGATGAACTGGCCGAGCAGATCCGGTTCAACCAGTACGCGGTCGGTGGAATGCTCAACCCGTTCGAGTCCTGGCTGATTCTCCGAGGTCTGAAGACGCTGCATCTGAGAATGGAACGGCATTCGCTCAACGCGATGAAAGTAGTCGAATATCTCGAGACAGTCGCCGCGGTCGACAAAATCTATTTCCCCGGACAGGACGGTAAAGCGATCCCGAATAACATGCGCCTTCCCGGCGGCATGGTATCGTTCACTATCAAAGGTGATCTGGAAGCGGTGAAGAAGTTCGTCATGTCGACGAAAGTGTTCGTGCTGGCCGAATCGCTTGGCGGTGTTGAATCACTGATTAACCATCCGGCGCTGATGACCCATGCGTCGATTCCGAAAGAGATCCGTGAGGCACACGGTGTTGGCGATGGTCTGGTGCGGCTGTCGGTCGGGGTGGAGAATATCGACGATCTGCTGATCGACTTGCGCACGGCCTTCGCGACTATTCAGCCTGCGCTGAAACACGTCTGATTCGGCGCGCACGCGTCAATGAACTGAAAGTACTCCCAGCCCGGCGTCGGCCGGGCGTGCCGGCATCACATAGATAAACAAACAAGACAAAGTGACCTTCGTCTTCGCGAAGGCAGGGCTACAGGTCTGTCCAAACTTGAAAAGCATGAGGTGCGACATGAGAGTAAATGATTTTAATCCGGTTGCGGGTGCCTATTCGAGGACGGTGGCACCCTATCGCTTCTCCCAATTTCTGACCTTGGTTCACGAGTTGGCCCTGGCTGGCTCGGAAAGGGTGCTTGACGTCGGCTCCGGACCGGGAGAACTGTCCCTTCAGCTGGCTTCCCGTCTGAAATCGGGCGGCTTTCTGCTCGGGATCGATCTTTCCACGAATATGGTAAGACTCGCCCGAAAGAATGCGTCGAACTTTGGAGCAGAGAATGTCGCGTTCAAAAAGGGGGATGGGCTGAAACTTGAGTTCGAAGACGAATCATTCGATGTCGTCGTGTCATCGAACGCCTTTCCCTGGATCCCTGACCGTCCCAAATTCCTTGCCGAAGTCTTTCGCGTGCTCAAGCCGGGCGGAAGGTTCGGTCTGGTGACCCTTTCCTCCAAGTGCTATCGGGAGTTTTCCGATGTCTTCGCCGAAATCGGTCGCCGCAATAACGGCTTATTTCCCGAAGGGAAACCGTTTGAATTGATGGGAGCGAAGCTGTATTCACTCGGTGAACTGCGAAGGACGGTCGGAAAGGCGGGATTCGACGTAGTCAGGCAGTTCGAACTGACCACCCGCCAACCGATTACGGCCCCGGACTACTACCGCCGGGTCAACGCGATCGTCCACGAGAACTACCTTGACTATATCAAGTCTGCGAGCCGCCGCCAGCTGGTCAGAAACCTCCTGCTCGAGAGTTTAGCCGGACGGAACGGATCGCTCAAAGTAACGGAGTCTTCGGTATTCGTGATAGGACGAAAGGATTGAGTCTGTCTGTCGGGGTACGCTACAGTACGTTAATCCGGCTGAAAGTGCTCAAAAGTCTGCATCGGGGGGAGTTCTTCGTCCTGCTCGACAAGGGTCATAATATTGTGGACGAGGATCGGTTCGACCGCATGGAACCCCTGGCCGTATCTGGTCCGCGCCTGAAGCCCAAATGACCGGGCCATGGCCGTCAAACTCTCGATATAGTCCCGCGATTTCTCAGGATTGAGAAACTGCGACTCATGGGCGGAAAGCGCCTTGATCCACTGATCAAAATGAGCAGTAATATCTACCACGAAATTCGGGTTGATGCCCGGGGGAAGGAAATAATGGAAGATCCGGTTAACCAGATGCTTCTCGCCCGGTACGTTCGCCTTCTTCAGGGCGGCGAGATTGGCGGCATTGACCGCAACAATCCCGGCGGCGACGTGATCCGGATGCGATTGACGCCGCCCGTGCCCGACATGCGGATAGGGGGCGAGCAGAATCTTCGGTCGGCACTGTCGGATCACTGCTGCCAGTTCGAGGCGATGATCGTAGGTGTCTTCGAGCTTTGTATCACCCCAGTCGAATGTCTGGACGATATCGGCTCCGAGAACTTTGGCCGCATTCTGAACTTCGCGGGCGCGGATCTCCGCCGTTCCGCCGGTCCCCATCTCCCCCTGGGTGAGGATGACGATACCGCATCGATAGCCTCGCTTGGCCAGATCGATCAGCACGCCGCCGCTGCCGACTTCGACATCGTCGGGGTGCGCCCCGATTGAGAGAACATCATACTCTTTATTCATATCAGCCATATGCATAAAAAAAACCCGGAGGGCAAATTGTTCCTCCGGGTTTACATCTATTTGCTTCGAACTTAATTGCCGAAGCTCTCCGAGTGGAAGATCAACATCCGTTTCATCAGATCGTACAGATACTGGTCTTTGTAGGCCGGCTTGCCTGGATACCCTTTGTATGTGTACTCTTCGACCGGGTAGTTGTAAGGCGCGGACGTCAGTGTGTTATAGAACGACTGAGTCTGCTCGTGGTAATTCCCGAAGGTCGATTGCGCCGAAGTCGCGATCCACATGTTCACTCCGGCCAGCTGATTGTCGGCCGGGTTGAGCATGTTCTCCAGATTGTTGGCCGTCCACAACCCCCAGATCGGGTAATACTTGTGACCGGTACCGTCGAACGGCAGGTTGAAATCGAAATCGCTGCTTGCGTCACCCACCACAACGCCTTTAATCAAGGTGGTGGTGTCGGCGACCTGCATCCGAGACCCGGTGACTATAGTGTTGGTATACTCCTTGGTAACGTTGTTATATTTCCGAACGTAAGTCAATCCCGTATCATGGGGAGAAAAAGCAAGAGCACCGCCGATAAACAGCCTTGAAAGATGCCAGGCGCCCGAGCTGTCGAACTTGGCTTTCCAGTTCGGGTCGCCGAGGATGCCTTGTTCGATCAGAGCGTTATCCATCAGCGACACGAGTCCGCCGTTACCGTCGGTACCGTCGAAGTCAAGCGGACCATCGATAGCCGACACGGAGCCGAACTCGCCCGGATTGCGGATGGCCGCGCGGAAGGCGCCGTAGGCACCCATGCCAATGCCGCCGATGCCGCGTTTCTGTTTGCGGACGGTCGGATCGGGATAGACGCTCACGATGAATCCGTTGTCTATATAGTCAATCAAACCGTAGCTGAACAACGAATCGTAATTGCCCGCGGCCACAGCACCGGTAATCGAGTAAGTGCTGTCGTTGATTTTGGTATCGGTTCTATGAGAACCCCAGAAATATCCGCCGAACGCGAGGTCGTTAGAGGGACAGACAATTGCCATCGGCTGGATTGCGCCTTCCGAAATCAACTCGTCCGCCAGCTCCTTGAGTCCGTGGTTGAAGTAATAGTACTCGTTTCCATCTTGCGGAGGGAGCAGAATGAGCACCGGAAGGAGTTTGCCCTGGTAGAATTCCGGCGGTACGTAGGCAACAATACGCATCTGGCCGAATTCGTTGCCCAATTGAAAGGCCAGCTCGGTTGAGAAGACGTGCGCACCCTCCTTTTTCAGGATGCCACCTTCTTTGATATTCGACAGATTATTGCTGTTGGTTCCACGATTCGAGCATCCGAAACTTGCCAGCAGAAGCAGACCGAGAAACGCGACAAGCAGTTTATGATAAAGTTTCATAGCATCTCTCCTTAAAACCGATAGTTCACGGACATAACGGTTTCGTAACGGCTGGCTTTATAAGTCCCAGGGAAACTGTCGTCGAATCCATCCTGATTCCAGTCAACCAGCGCGGGGATCTTGAGATCCGGAGCGTGGGTGTACGTTCCGCTGATTCCGAAATCCCATTGCTGACGGTAGTGCCAGACGGCACCGCCGCTGACACTTAGTTTGTCGCCGGTGTCAACCAGCTGGGGCATGAACTCGACCGTCCGGCGCTCCGGTGACTGATCGGCCGCCACACCCGCCATAAAGGTGAAGTACGGGCCGCGTTTGTATTGGGCACCGAGAGCCACCCGGCCGGCATCGGACAGGGTGACCGAGCGGACCAGATCGGTGGTGAAGAACTGGCGCGCGACAGCAGCGGTGTCGGCTGCTCCCTTCAAACCCTGATGGTTGCTGTAGGTGAATTTCAATCCGTCGTAACGGGACCAGAGGGTGTACTGCGCGTCCAACGCGATCACCAAATTCTCGGTGACGTTGTAGGCAAGGCCGAATCCGAACGAGGCCGGTAGTTTGAGATCGGTTTTGAAATCGGCCGAATCCACCACCCGACTTCCGGCCGCAAACAGGTAGCCGACCGTCCCGGCATCGACGCCGGTCGTATCGGGATTCTCGACCAGGGTGCTGATCTTCGGCATGTAGAACTCAAGTCTCGCGGAACCATCGACCTTGACTTTGGTCGGGATGTTGCCACTGATTCCGAGTGTCATCTTGTCGTTCAGCTTGTACATCAACCCGGCGTTCAAGCCGAACCCGAACCCGTAACCGTCGTTCTTCGACCATTCCGGGATTCGATCGTACGGACGGACGCTGAAGGGCTGGCCGAACGGATTGTAGCGAAAAGTTACATCGGTGTAGTAGATGTCGGCACGAAGCAGCTGCAGACCGATTCCGAATGCCAGTTTGTCCGGCTTCAGCTCTTTGGCCAGAGTCAATTGAAACGCCACGACGTCGATATTGCTCGTGAACTGGTCTCGCGGTACCGCGAGGCTGTCGTTGTATGGGCGCGGGAGATCGTACAACGTCCAGGAGATGTTGTTGTCGAAAGGCTGGTAGGCCGACAGGCCGCCCACGATTTCACCGTTTCCGTACGGCATGCGAAGAACGAGTCCGGCCGACGGATTGCTGAAGATTTTGTGTTCGTTGTAGTCTACTCGGTCGTTGTAAACGCCGGTTTCATAGATGCCTCCGAACCGGTAAGTCGGTGTGAGGTCGTCGCGCACGTGGACGAGCGCCATATTGCCTCCGAGCTGGTTGTCGCGAATGTACGCGTACCCCGCCGGGTTGTAATAGGCCGCGGACCAGTCATTGGCAACTGCCCGGAATGCCCCCGCCATCCCCATTGCCGAAGTTCCCACACCGGAGTTCAGGAAACCGCTGGCGAAGGGGGCTGGAGAAAGGAGAGCGAAAAGAATTATAGCGGTGGCGAAGAATTTAACAATCCCCATTCTTATCTCCATACGTTGCACCAATTGTGTTTGTCTTTAGATTTACCTCAGTGCCGCTAAGCGGACCATCTGCGCGGCCGATTTGAGCGCAGTCTGGGGCATTAATACCTAAACATTTACCTCTATATCGTTATTAGCGGCCATAGTTCTCAAAAATAAGCAGTCAAGTTACAATACACCTCTGGTAATGTCAAGGGATTAGCGTTTTTTTTCGCCCCAAGAGCCCTTTTAACTTTTTGTCACCAATGGCCTTACTCATGTTCATGGTAGTGACGTTTGACGCGCCGATCTGTTGAGCGGAGTAACGGCTCTTCCGGGAAATTAATATCGGTTTTCTCAAGCAAATTGACTCCGTTGGACTTGGAGAAGCTTCTTCGAATTCTCCAACCCCCGCACAACGCCCCATTCAATTCCCGATCTTTCGGAAAAATCTTCTCAGGCACGCGGAACGGATTTCTTTTCAAGTGCCTGCGCCAATCGCTATCGCACGTACGATCGCATTGTTATCAGACTGAATCGGAATAGCTTATCACCTCATTTGCCGATGTGGCACACCCCTTGCAAGATGATGCGATGAACGCGCATCGCATTCGATGTAAGTTCGAAAAACTTTGCCAATGCCATAGGAAGGTAGAAATGAGCAAAAAGTTACTCTTCGTTATCGTCTTAGTGATCATACTGGTATCACTAAACTGGTTCCGCACGGTGCTGGCCCAGGATCTGAGCAGTCTCTCGCCCGAAGAGAAGCAACTGCTACTCAAGAAGTACAAAGACAAAATCCCTAAAACAGAGCCGAGCGATGTTTATCAATCGCCTCAGATTTTCGACAAAAGCGACGCCGGGACGGAGTCGAAACTGCCGGACAGTCTGGCCGGCCTTCAGAAGGATGCGGCAACTTACGGCCAGTCAACCACACCGGACAAACTCGCCGACCAGAAAGACAGCGCCGAAGAAATGCCTTCGTTTGACGAACTCAAACCGTTCGGTATGGAGCTGTTCAATTCGGACAATGAAAACGATATCGGTATAGATATCCCCTCGGCTTCGGACTACGTGCTCGGGCCGGGTGACAATATTATCATTTATCTCTGGGGTCGGGCGGACAAAGAATACAATCTTACGCTGGATCGCGAAGGTAAGGTGTTTGTGCCGCAGGTCGGAGAAATTGTCGGCTGGGGGTTGACCCTGAGCCAGTTCACGGAAAAAGCAAAACGTCAATTCACTTCGGCCTACTCTGATTTTTCTCTTACCGTTTCGCTGGGTAAGATCCGTTCGATTCGCGTTTTTGTGGCGGGCGAAGTAAAGCGGCCGGGAGCATACACGGTGTCATCGCTGACCTCGATGTTCAACGTTCTCTATTCGGCCGGCGGCCCGACCGAAAGAGGGTCCATGCGCCAGATACGGCTTATGCGCAACGGCGAAGAAAAGGCGCATATGGATCTGTATGATCTTCTGTTAAAAGGTGACAACTCGAGCGATATACGCCTGCAGACCGGCGACGTGATTTTCGTGCCGGTGTCGGGTCCCCGGGTGGCGGTACGCGGCGAAATCAAACGACCGGCTATCTACGAACTCCGGGGCGACGAAACAACTCTCGACCTCCTGAGCCTGGCCGGCAGCGCGAAACCGGAAGCTCATCTGGAGAGAGTAATGCTGGAGAGAGTCTCCCGCAAAGACGAATGGAAAGTCCTCGACCTTAATCTCGATACCCTCAGCCAGGCCCATGTCGACAACATCCCGTTGGTCGACGGCGATCGGATGACGGTGTATTCCATATTCGAAGCAAAGAAGAACATCGTCGCCATCTTCGGACAGGTCAAACACCCCGGCTACTACGAAAGAACCGACTCCGCCTCGGTCGAAGATCTGCTCCGTAAAGCTCAGTTACAGCCCTACGACGTATATTACAACCGGATGGATATTTTCCGGAAGTACCCGGATCGTCATGTCGAGATCATTCCGATCAACCTGACCGATGCGATGGACTGTGATCCGGCCGCGAACGTGAGACTGCAGGACCGTGATTCCCTGTACGTTTATTCGATCGACGAAGTCGAGTGGCGGAAGCATGTCTATATCGAAGGTGAAATCCAGAAACCGGGAGAGTATCCGCTTTACAAGAATATGACGGTCGAAGATCTGATCTTCCTGTCCGGATCGTATACCCGTAGCGCCCTACGTCATCGGGCGGAGATCGCACGGCTTGATTCCAGCGGGAATGTTTCCCTTATCAATGTCGTGATGGATAATCCGACCGACCGGGCGACGAAACTTCACGAAGACGACCACGTCTACGTGCGACAGATCCCCGAATGGCGTGAAGACCGGGCAGTCAATCTTGACGGTGAAGTGCAGTATCCGGGCAAGTATACGCTGTCGAACCGCAATGAGACGCTCTATCAATTGCTCAAGCGGGCGGGCGGATTCACCCCCAACGCCTTCCCCGAAGGGGTCGTGCTCGACCGGAGAGCGATCCATCAGAGTCTCGAGCGGATCCGCGTGGAGGATATAATCGACCGGACCACTCCGACCAGGGAAGACTCGCTGGGGAACCTGGTGAAGAACGACGTGGTCGACTACAATGCCAGCTCGGTCAACCGAATTATCATCGACATGGACAAGATCATTGCGTCGAACGGACGCGAAGGAGATATCACTCTTCAGCCGGACGACCGGATCTATGTTCCGACGATGCCTTCGGGGATTTCGGTTATCGGAGCTGTCGGAGCGAACGGAACGATTAAATACGCTCCCGGCAAGAACGTGAAATACTACGTCAAGCGGGCGGGAGATTTTATCCGTCAGGCTGACAAGAAACAGACCCGCCTGATCCGCGCAACCGGTGAGGTGTCTTCGGGCGGCGGTATTCTGAAGAAGCGGGTCGAACTGGGTGACGTTATCGTAGTCCCCACGAAGATTGAAAAAGATCGCAATTTCCTGAAGACAATGACGACTGCGCTCAGCGCCGCCACCGGTCTGCTGACCTCCGTCTACATTGTGAGTAAGCTGTAATTCAAGTTTTCTGTTCGTTACAGCATTTTTCTTTTCTTACCTTCCTAAAAGGCCCGGAGGGGGTGACCCCTCCGGCCTTTATTTTTGGGGAAAACTTTTCAAATCCGCAGGAAAAAAGTATCGCTGTTCGGGTCATTAGCCGCCAAGAATCGGGTCCTCCTTACGGCCATCATCACACAGCTAATCTATTGTATCATAGTCGGATATGGAGAAGATGTGCAAATTCCGAACAGCCCGGCACCCGGTTTGCGATAACCTGAGTGGAAAATGGATTTTCAGGTAGGTTAAAGAAAGGTCTGACTATGCACACTCGAGCCATTGGATCGGCACATGTGGACGACCTGCTATCGATGCTCGCCCGCGCGGCAAAAGCAGAGAGGTCGATGATCGGTCTGTTCTCCGATCTGCCGTCGTATCTGTCGACAATTTTAAAATCGAAATATCAACCCTCTTGCCGGCTACTTTGCGCGGGACATGTAACACCCGAGATCGAAATGGCGGCCGACCTGGCCGAGATTGATCTTCTCGAACTGATCCCGTCATCACCGTTCAACGGCAGTGTTCTGCCGGTCCTGGAGCGAATCGATCATCCCTTCGATATCATCTATTTGGCCAACCCGAACCGGATAACCGGTTCCAATTGCGCCGTCGACGATATCGAGAAGCTGGTACAGGCGGTACCGAACGGGCTGGTGATTGTCGACGAGTATTTCTTCGACTATTTCGGCATTTCAGCGACATCACTACTCAGTCTATACAAGAACATCATCGTCCTGAGATCCTTTACCGCTTCGTTCGGCGTCTACTCGGCCGACAGCGGGTACGCGATCGGCTCGCCCGAGTTGATCAAGTCAGTATCGGAAATTCGGCCACAGCCGATCTCGCCGACTGTTCGCAAGACCATCTTCACGGTTCTGAGCAACTCCGACGTGGTCGAGAGTCGGCTCGGCGAGATTCATGAAGAGTCGTTGAGAATCTCCAGGGAACTCCTCAAGTCGGGGGTGCAAAGCAGAATCACCGCCACGGACTTTCTCTTGATTCGGGTGGCCAGCCCGAAGGATGTGGGCAACTTCCTCGCCGGTTACAAAGTGTCGGTGGTGAACCTCGATGGTTATCCGCTGATGAAGGGATATCTGCAATACCGGCTCCAGTCGCCCCTTTCCAACGACAAGCTTATAAGAGGATTCGAACAGATGCCCCGTCAGTATTTCTCCATGAAATCCTCCGATCGGCGCCCCGTAACCCTCCTGAAGCAGGAGGAGAAGGTCGAGACAGAAGGTGACGATCCTATCGATAAACTGCTCAACGGCGCAGTGCGGCATCGGGTCCGGACGACGGAAGTTACGCAGTGACCGCGAGTAAAGAAAACCAACAGGACCCTGATTAAAGAAATGAACTGGAACGCCGATACGGTACGCATGGGGCAAGCGGTTCAAGCTTTCCCCGAACCTATTTACAAAGGGGATGAGATTGACGGAAGGGCGGCTGACGCCCGGCCGTTACCAGTTCAACGGGCTTTCTTTATGAAACGTGTCGTGCGGAAAATTTCACTGCTCCTGTCCGGGCAATCCGGTGCCCACCTTATATCAATAGCCATTTTATCAGGGCTGTTAGCCTTTATCGAGACTCCACGGGCCCTTCTGCTGAGTGCTATCGGGGCGATGATGCTGGTACGTTTTATCCAGTACTTTGCGCGCGGTCCCAAACCGGTTCTTTCGGCCTATCTGGTTCGAAAGAAAGTCAGCCAGGTAGTGAACGACGAAGTCCGCATCTCAGTCAGTTTGCTCGCCATCTGCTATCTCATGACCTGGTCGATACCGGTTACTACCTTATTGGTCTTCGCCGGAATGAATCTGGGATTTCAAATCGTGTGGATGAAAATCACGAGGAAGATCCTCAAACGGATCAGTGCCGAGTTTAGCCGGACCGAACGGCCGCTGCACGGAAAGCACGTCGTCATAGTGGGAACGGGAAAACGGGCGCAGAAAGCGGCTGATGTTATCCTTGACTCGGCGGAACTCGAAACGAGTTTAGTTGGATTTCTGGATTACGAACGCAAGGGGATGTGGAGCTATCGTGATGTTCCGTTGATAGGGCACCCGATCGAGGCGGCCCGCATTATGAGCACCCGGCAGGTCGACGTCGTTATCGTGGCCGTCGAGGCGCGCGACCTCTCCAGAACTGAACCCCTGTTTGCGACAGCAGAGGAGATGGGCGTGCCCGTCTGTTATCTGCCGGTTATTCACGATCCGAATATCACCAGCGTCAAACCGGCTCACATAAACGGGACCTCCGTGTTGCTGTATCGGGCAATTCCGGAGAACCAGTTCCTTCTGTTTGCCAAGAACACGGTCGACAAGGTCGGCGCCGTGATCGGACTCATACTCTTTTCACCGCTATTTGCGCTGGTTGCTCTGGCCATAAAGCTGGACAGCCGGGGACCGGTCTTCTTCAAACAGGTACGCAGCGGCCTGAATGGCCGTCCGTTCGAGTTGTTCAAATTCCGAACGATGTGCCACGATGCCGAAAAGATCAAACACCGCCTGAGCGAACTAAATGAAATGTCGGGGCCGGTGTTCAAGATACGTAATGATCCCCGCGTCACACGGGTTGGCCGCATTTTGAGAAAGACGTCGATCGACGAAGTCCCCCAGTTCATCAATGTCCTGCTCGGGCATATGTCGCTGGTCGGACCGAGGCCGCCGCTTCCGGACGAAGTCGCCCGGTTTGAACCGTGGCAGCGCCGTAAGCTTTCCGTAAAGCCGGGTGTAACGTGTACCTGGCAGGTGGGCGGCCGAAACGACGTCGACTTCGAGGAATGGATGCGGCTTGATCTGAAGTATATCGACAATTGGTCGCTGTGGGAGGATACCAAGATAATCGCACGGACCATTCCGGCGGTGATAAAGGGTTCCGGCGCTTCTTGAGCAGGGCCCGCTTATAGTTGACGGCCGAGGGCTGTCTTCGATATCTTCACACCAAACACTTAGCATGGATGCTTGAGTGACCGGTTCAAAAATCAAATTCATAATCACACTAAGCCTACTCCTGTCGGCGCGTTTGTGCACGTACGGGACCTCGGTACTGCCGACCGGCCAGCCTGAGTATGATTTTTTGTATCAGCGGTGGCTCCGCCAGGAGGCGCTCGTCTACGATCGATTCGATTACCAGCTCGGACCGTTCGGCCAGACCGGCGGAAAATTGTCGTACGGACCGTTCGAATATCTGAGATCAATACCCCCAAAGCACCTTCACTTATTCGGATTCGTCGCCGAAGACTACGGTTCCTCGAAACTTGAGCATCCGTTCGGATACGAGTCATACCGGGGAGGCCTGGCCGCCAATCCGTTCGACCACTTTTTTGTCTATGGCAATTTCCTCCTGGACCAGCGAAAGGCGGAAGATCCTTATTATGCCGGGAAGAAATGGCGGGGACTGGCCGGTGGTGTCGAGCAGGCGTTCGTCTCGTATCAATCCGGGGCATTGCATATGATGTTCGGGCGATTTGCTTCGTTCTGGGGACCGCGCGAGTCGCTGGTTCTTGCGAGCACGAATGATCTGGACGGACTCGCGTACTCGGTGCATTGGGGTCATCTGGTCTTCTCCTACCGGCTTGCCCGGCTCGACGGCAACAATGCGATGACCGATTCAGGCGTTGTGTTCCAGAATCGATATTTCGCAGGACACCGCCTGGACCTTCACCTGGCCGACAATTTGCGGCTCGGATTGTTTGAAACAGTGATCTTTGCCGGAGCGGGCCGCGCGCTGGATTTGAATTACCTCAACCCGTTGCTCTTCTTCCATTCGGAGCAGTTGAATAATAACATAAATGACAATACCTTCCTTGGATTCGATTTCAGCTATTCACCGATCGTGCGGCTACGCGTCTTCGGGCAGTTGTTGGTCGATGATTTCCAGATTGAAAAGAAATCCCAGGGGGACCAGGAGCCGAACGAATACGGCCTGTTGGTCGGCGGGGAATTTGTCGATGCCCTACCGCAAACCGACTTGAGCTTACGGTACACACGGGTGACGAACCGGACGTTCAATCAACCTCTGCCACGCAATCGTTACGAGTATCACCGAACGCTTATCGGGGCAGCCGACGGCAACGACTACGATCTGATCAAAGCGGAAGCTGTGCATTGGCTCCGGGAAAGCGCGAATCTATCTTTCGGCCTGTCATATCGACGACGGGGAGAGGGAGTCGTCAACGCGCCCTGGACAACTCCCTGGCTCGATATGCAGGGAAATTATAGTGAGCCGTTTCCGACCGGAGTTGTGGAGAAGATGGTTGCGGTGGAAATAGGGGGCAGAGCTTTCCTCGGACGTCATCTGTACATTCAGGCGGGAGCAGGACTTGAACACTACTCCAATTTCGATCATATTGAGGGGGAGAAGAAAAACGCACCGTACCTGAATCTCAGGCTTTCCACTTTCTTCAATCTTCCGGTCTCCGTCGAGTAGTCCTCCACGATTTCTCAGTGCAAAAGAAAACGCCGCCGATCAGATCGATCGCACGGCGCAGTATCGTGTTCCCGTATCTCCGCCGGAGACTATTTGTCGGCGAACGTGAATTTCGTCTTGATTCCCTTGAACGGTTTACCGTTGACCAGGACGTACGGATAGATAAAGTAGTTGAGGCTCTCGACGCCGGACTCGGTGGGGATCTTGATGTCCCGTCCCGTGGAGAAGGCCACTCGGTTAGGATCGAGGTGACCGAATAGATAAGCTTTGCTGTCCGGATGCTGAATCGCTTCGGAGATGTCAACCGGTATCCATCCGCGGTCTTTGAGATAGAATTCCGCCCAGCAATGATAGCCGCCGATCTCACCTTCTTTAACGCCTTCCGGCAGCGGGAATCCGATAATAAAGCGGGCCGGAATGCCGATCGAGCGGACCATGCCGATAAACAGCGAATGAATATCGGTGCAGTTGCCGCGACGGGCGTCACATGCGAAGAGCGCATCGCCATGTCCCCAGCCGGTACCTGTTTTGTCGTACTTCATCGTTTCGAACAGATGTTCATAGAGAGCTTCGATCTTCTCCATGTCGCTCATCTTTGAATTGATCACCGATTTCGCCTCGGCGGCAATCTTGCCGTTAATCGGAACGAGAGAGTCAGGCCGCAGATAGCGCTCAAGATTTTCCTGCGTTTCCGGGGTGAATTTCCCTCTCATATCCAAAGCCCTGTTTTCGTGCCGCTCAACGTCGAAACTCACCGACATATCAATATCCCTCGGAGCATTATCGGGAACGTCCACTTCGAGAATGTGGTCGTCGTACTGCGAGTCGGTGATCTTCTTGTAAGCGTAGGGGGATTGAATGTTGATGTTACCGACAGTCTGGTGTTGATCGTTCGGTGGCAACGGCACGAACAATTGAACATCGCTCGCGTTCTCGGGAATCCCCTGGACTTTGAATTGATAGGTGAAGGTAAAATGTCGATTCCCCTCCGTCTTAGCTGAAAGACTGTTGATCAGGCCGCCGGTCACGACGAAGCCGACCGCCACGGCGGCGGCAGCCAGGATTACAAGCTTGTTTTTCAACTTCTCTCTCCTCCGTTGATATGGTGTTCAAGGATCGTTCTACTCTAAGTTGCTGATTTTTCTAACGTTGTTGTGCGGGATGAGGTTCCCGCAAGCGCATTCGGGCAGAGGAACCGATCGAAAGGATAATTGTTCGATCGGTAAATGAGATGCACTCTTGCTCTCACCCGTCTGAAATCGCCGTCGGTAACCGAATCGAAAGGAAAAATGACAGACAAAACTGAATTTGAATATACCAATCACCTGATCGGAGAGACTTCCCCCTATCTGCTCCAGCACGCGCACAATCCGGTCGAGTGGTATCCGTGGGGGAACGAGGCTCTGGAGAGAGCGAAGCGGGAGGATAGGCCGATCTTTCTCTCAATCGGCTATGCTTCGTGTCATTGGTGCCATGTTATGGAGCGAGAGTCGTTTGAGAATGAAGCGATAGCCGGGATTCTTAACGAACAGTTCATCAGCATCAAAGTCGATCGTGAGCAACGCCCTGATCTGGATCACATTTATATGTCGTTCACGACAGCGCTGACCGGTCAGGGAGGATGGCCGATGTCGGTTTTTTTGACGCCCGATCTCAAACCGTTCTTTGCCGGTACATATTTCCCACCCGACGATAAATTCGGACGCCCCGGTTTCCGGAAAGTGATTTCAGAGATCGCTGCCG
>CAZFOY010000049.1:0-27456 GCA_964520865.1 uncultured Ignavibacteriales bacterium
CTCGGCGCCGGTCTTATCATCCCGTTTCTGAATCTGTACTTCCGGGACCGCTTTCATCTCTCGCCGGCAACCATCGGCTTCTACTATTTTGTCGTGCAGTTTTCCATGCTGGCCGGTTCACTTTCAGGTCCGGTTCTGGCCAAACGATTCGGACTTGTCCGGGCTGTTGTCCTGACCCAGTTGGCCTCGATTCCGTTTATGCTCATTTTGTCTTATTCTTACTTCCTGCCGCTCGCCTTTGTGGCCTTTGTCTTTCGCGGAGGACTGATGAATCTCGGACAGCCGATCGTTACCAACCTCGGCATGGAACTGTCGAACCGCAAAGAGCAGGGACTCGTCAATGCCCTGCTCATGGTTGCCTGGACCTCGTCGTGGATGGTATCCGCTGCCCTGGGCGGCAGCCTGATTCAACATTACGGCTACACCGTAACGATGAATATTACGATAATTCTTTATGTGATTTCCACAGTCGTCTTTTATATATTCTTCCGAAATACCGAAGTCAGGCGCGAGTCGGCTCCGGGCTGGAAGCTGATTAGAGAGGCGGTTTCATGACCAGCATACTCGAAAAGATTGCGGAACAGAAATTCGAAGAGGTCGAAGCGCTCAAGCTGGATTTGCCGCTCGAGGAGATTCTCGAGAATCTTCCGTCAAAAGGACAGCTCCGGTTCCGCGAGGCTCTGGGTGAGAAATCTCAGGTGAATATTATTGCCGAGATAAAAAAAGCATCACCATCGAAAGGGATTATAAGAGCAGACTTCGATCCGGTCGATTTGGCGAGGCAATATTGCGAAGGAGGTGCTGCGGCACTGTCGGTGCTCACGGAAACGGCGTATTTCTTCGGTCGGTACGAATATCTGAAACTTGCTTCCGACGCGAGCGGTCTGCCTGTCCTCTGCAAGGATTTCGTCGTCGATCCGTATCAGTTGTACCATGCGAAATACATGGGAGCAGATGCCGTGCTGCTCATAGTCAGGCTCCTCTCACGCCGGCGTCTGGCCGACTTTCTCTTGTTAGCTGACGAGATCGGATTGGATGCCCTCGTTGAAGTACACGGTGAAGAAGAGTTGGAGATAGCCTGCGACTCTAAGGCGAAAATTATCGGCGTGAACAACCGGAATCTCGATACGTTCGAAGTCGATATCGAAACCAGTGTGAAGCTGGCAGATAAAATGCCACGCGACATCTTGAAAGTTGCGGAATCGGGTATTTTCGAGCGGAAAGATGTCGAGAAACTCTCCGGTGCAGGCTACAATTGCTTTCTAATCGGCGAGGCCTTGATGAAGTCGGATCAGCCGGTCGAACTGCTGAAATCATTGAGAGGCGTATGACCAGGTTCAAAGTTAAAGTCTGTGGAATTACCCGGCCGACCGATGCGATCGCTGCTTGGGAATGCGGCGCCGATATGATCGGGATGATCTTCTATCGCCCATCGCCGAGATTCGTTAGCAGCGCCAATGCGCAGCAGATAGTCAGGGGATTGCCCACGACCCTGGAACGGGTAGGCGTTTTCGTAAATGAAGCGGTTGATACGATCCTCCGCATTGGCGAACGACTCCGGCTGGACTATATTCAGCTTTCCGGAGATGAATCGGAGAGCAGCATCGCTAAAATCCAGCGGGAACGATATCGGGTTATCAAAGGGTTCCATATTCAGAAGCGGGAAGACTATCACGATGTCTCTCACACTATCGCTGATATCTGTATGCTCGACAGTCGGACCGAAGACAAGTATGGCGGAACCGGAAAAGCGTTTGACTGGACACTCAGGCCGCCCAAACGGATCAAGAATCTGATGCTGTCTGGGGGCATCACGGTTGAGAATGTTGCCGAAGGAGTGGAGTTGTTCGATCCGCTCATCGTGGATGTAAACTCAGGGGTCGAGACAAAACCGGGGATCAAATCGGTACCGAAAATGGAAGAGTTCTTTAACGAGATCGATGAAATCAAATATGGCGCGTAATCCAAAGAAAATGCCCGACAGCCACGGCAGATTCGGACCGTACGGCGGTCGATACGTGCCGGAAACAGTGATCTACGCACTGGATGAGTTGGAGAAGAGCTACCGCAGGTACCGCCGTGATCGAAAGTTCAAGGACGAGTTCAAGCATCATCTGGCCGATTTCGTCGGACGACCCAGTCCGTTGTACTTTGCCGAGCGATTGACGGAACATCTGAAAGGTCCGAAGATTTTCTTCAAACGCGAAGACCTCAACCACACCGGGGCCCACAAGATCAATAACACGGTCGGCCAGATTCTGCTTGCGATGAGGATGGGGAAGAAGCGAATAATTGCCGAGACCGGTGCGGGTCAGCACGGACTCGCCACTGCGACCGTCTGTGCCCGGTTTGGTTTGCCCTGCGTCATATATATGGGAGCAGAAGATCTGGAACGGCAGAAGCCGAACGTTGAGAAGATGCAGCTACTCGGTGCCGAAGTAATCGCTGTTGAATCCGGCTCCAAAACGCTGAAGGATGCTACCAGTCAAGCACTTCGTGATTGGGTGACGAACGTACGCGATACGTTCTATATCATCGGCTCGGTGGTCGGTCCGCATCCGTATCCGATGATCGTTCGGGACTTTCAATCAGTTATCGGCCGGGAACTCAAGCAGCAGGCAAAGAGAAAACTCGGCAAATTGCCTCACGCGATTATCGCCTGTGTCGGCGGCGGGTCAAATGCGATGGGGATATTCGACGCCTTCCTCGATGAAAAGAAAGTCAGACTGTACGGTGTAGAAGCCGCCGGTCTTGGTCTGAACACAAAGCAACATGCCGCTCCGCTCGCCAAAGGGAAGCCGGGCGTGTTGCACGGATCTTACAGCTACCTGGTGTTCGACTCGGACGGTCAGGTGGTCCTCCCGCATTCGATTTCAGCCGGACTTGACTATCCCGGAATTGGCCCGGAGCATTCCTTTCTCAAGGATTCCGGTCGAGTCGAGTACGGCTCGGTCACCGATAAGCAGGCGGTTGCCGCATTCAAGCTGGTCTCCCGTCTCGAAGGGATTATTCCGGCGCTCGAGACCGCCCATGCCCTTGCGTTCGTGATCGGCAACGCAAAACTGTTCAAGAAATCTGAGAATATCGTCGTCAATTTTTCCGGCCGAGGTGACAAGGATATGGGGATCATTCAAAAGTGGGACAAATCGCATGGGGAATAGGATTACCGAGCGTCTGAGCACGATGTCTAAGGGCCAAAAGCTGCTCGTACCGTTCTTTACCGCCGGATATCCGAGTGTTAGGGCGACCAATGAATTCGTGAAAGCGGCTGAACGGGCGGGGGCTGATTTTGTCGAACTGGGCGTGCCCTTTTCCGATCCGCTTGCCGATGGTCCGGAGATTCAGTTTTCTTCGTACGATGCTCTGCAAAAGGGGATAACCGTCAGAAAAATCCTCGAGCTGGTGAGAAAGCTTCGAGGGTCTACAAGCATTCCGATAATTCTAATGGGCTATTACAATCCGGTCCTCGCTTACGGCGCAGAGAAATTCCTGAAGGATGCCGCTCGGTGCGGAGTCGACGGCCTCATTGTCCCGGATCTGCCGGTCGAAGAAGCCGATGGCCTGATCCGCTCGGCGAGGAATCATTCAATCTCAACGATCTTTCTCGTCTCGCCGACATCGTCTGACGAACGAATCCGAATAGTCGACCGGGCCTGCTCTGATTTTGTATATGCGGTCACGGTCACTGGCGTCACGGGAACAGGTAAGAAGTTTGATAGTCGTACCGACGCCTATTTGAAGCACCTGAGGAATCGCACATCGAAGCCTTTCGTCGCCGGGTTCGGCGTGTCTTCTCCCGAATCAGCCGGTCGACTCACCCGCTACTCCGACGGCGTGGTGATCGGCTCGGCGCTCGTAAAGCTTATCAGAACAGGCTCTTCGACAAAGCAGTCTGTGGAGAAGATTGAACGGTTTCTGGCCTCGGTGCGAGAAGCGATCTGAGCTGCCTTTTTAATTCTGGACAATTTGGCATTAATGCCTTTATTTACTCCACTTATGCCCATCCCGTTGACCCTTAGTAAGTAGACAATGCTTAAGAACAGCTACACCGAACAGTTTGCCCAAACTCTGGCAACATCTTTCAGACAGGTATATCCGACTCAGTTTGATCAGCTTGGCGAAGAGCAGGTCTTCGATCCGCAATTCATCCTGACGAGTCTTGAGAAACCGAAAGACCCGTCGATGGGTCGATTCGCCTTTCCGGTGTTCAAGTATGCCAAGCTTCTTGGCGAAAAACCGCCTGAGATAGCCTCGAGAGTGGCTCAGTCCGCGCAGGCTGAATTGAACGGCAACGGATCGCTTCTTGCGGAGATCACGGCTGCGGGCGCTTATATCAACGGACGGACTTCGTTCAAAGCTGAGGCGGGCGAAACGATTCGCGAGGTGCTCGGCAAAGGAAGCGACTACGGCCAAGCCGAGACCGGGACGGGCCATCGCGTGCTGGTCGAATATTCCTCCGTTAATATCGCCAAGCCTTTTGGCATAGGCCATTTACGTACAACGATCTTAGGGAATGCTTTAAGGCGAGTGTTCCTCAAGCTTGGTTACGATACGATGGGAATCAACTACCTCGGTGACTGGGGAACCCAGTTCGGGAAAATGATTGTAGCGTACAGCCGCTGGGGAGAGAGCGAGGAACCATCGATTGCCGAGTTGATGGACCTGTACGTCAAATTCCACGTCGAGGCGGAAAAGGACCCGCAACTCGACGAGCAGGCACGCGAAGAATTCAAGAAGCTCGAAGATGGCAATAAAGGCGCCGAAGACCTCTGGCAGCGATTCAAGACCATCTCGCTGAAGGAGTTCGATCGTGTCTATAAGAAGATGCGTATCGAATTTGACTGGATCACGGGCGAGTCATTCCTGAACGACAAGATGGAAGAAGTCATTGCCCGTCTCGAGAAGGCCGGGCTTACTTCGATCTCCGAAGGTGCCCTTGTGGTCGATCTCCATGACCCGCAGCTTCCGCCCTGTCTTCTGCGTAAAGCGGATGGAGCCACTTTGTACGCCACCCGTGACATTGCAGGGCTTCTTTATCGGTGGAAGACGTATCCGTTCGATGAGATGCTTTATGTTGTCGGCTCCGCCCAGTCAGATCATTTCAAGCAGGTATTCAAAGTGGTTGAGATGCTCGAGGAAGCCGAAGGCACACCGCCGGAGAAGCGAGTTACCGGAAAGGCAAAACATATCGAGTTCGGCTGGGTCAAGTTCGGCGATCAGGCGATGGCGACTCGTAAAGGAACGATCATTCTGCTTGACGACGTGCTCAATCGGGCAATTGAACTCGCTCGAGAGAAAATTCGTGAGAAGAACCCGGATTTGAAGAAGTTCGAAGAAACAGCGGCGATGATCGGGATCGGCGCAGTCATGTTCTCGCAACTGTCGGTGCGCCGACAGAAAGATATCAATTTCGATTGGGACGAAGTGCTCAATTTTGAGGGAGAGACCGGACCGTACCTTCAGTACACGCACGCGCGACTTTGTTCACTGCTTCGAAATTTCCCGAACGAAGTCTCGGCGAGTATAGACATAAGGTTGCTTGAACGCGAAGAAGAAAAGCGGGTATTGGAACTGCTGGCGGACTACCCGGATGCGATAGCCGATGCCGCTCGATCATATGAGCCGAATCTTGTTTCGACTCACCTTCTTAAGCTTGCCGGTGCTTTCAACAAAGTTTATCAGCGCAAAGACGATCAGGGGCGTATTGATCGTATAATATCAGACGACCCGAACCTGTCCGCGGCCCGTATCGCGCTCGTCCGGGTGGTGCAGATTGTTATTGGCGATGGTCTGTCCCTGCTCGGTATGCAGGCGCCCGAGGAGATGTAGGACTGTCGAACGAATCCACGGGGGAGTTGACGACGAAAAAAAGTAAGCGGATAGCGGCCAAAGCCGCTGGTCCGAGGAGAAATAGATGTTAATCGTAATGGAAACCAAAGCTTCACCGGATATGGTGGAGAAGGTTTGTAAAGTTGTCGAATCCATGGGGCTTCGTGCGCACCCGATCCCGGGGGCACAGCGGGTTGCGATCGGTGTCACCGGCAACAAAGCTCAGGTCGATTCCGATAAGATTCTCGCCCAGCGAGGGGTGAAAGACATTATCCATGTCACGCAACCGTTCAAGCTGGTCAGCAGGGAGTTCTACCCGAACGATTCGGTGATCGATGTCAACGGCGTCAAAGTGGGGGGGAAGGAATTCGTCGTGATGGCCGGCCCCTGTTCGGTTGAGAGCCGCGAGCAGTGCATGACGATAGCGGAGCATGTATCGAAGCTCGGTGCAAAAGTATTCCGAGGCGGCGCCTACAAGCCGCGCACTTCTCCCTACAGCTTCCAGGGGCTCAAAGAGGAAGGTCTCAAGATTCTTGCGGAGGTTCGCGATAAGTATGGGCTGGCGATCGTCACCGAAGCGATCGATACCGAAACTATCGACATGGTTGCCGACTACGCCGATCTCATCCAGATCGGTGCACGCAACATGCAGAACTACTCGCTGTTAAAGCGGGCCGGTCGAACCCAAAAGCCGGTTTTGCTCAAGCGTGGGATGTCGGCGACGCTCGATGAATTCCTGATGGCCGCCGAGTACATAATGGCGGAAGACAATCCGAATGTAATTTTGTGCGAGCGAGGGGTCCGTACTTTCGCCGATCACACGAGAAATACTCTCGACCTTTCGTCGATACCGTTTGTCAAGAACGCCAGTCACCTGCCGATTATATCGGACCCCAGTCATGGAACCGGACGGCAGGACAAGATATTGCCGCTTTCGAGGGCATCGATTGCGGTTGGAGCCGACGGTTTGCTGGTCGAAGTGCATCACGATCCGGCTAATGCTCTCTCCGACGGTCCCCAATCGATTACGCCTGAAATGTTCGACGAGCTTATGGGACAGATGCGGGCCCTGGCTCCGGTTGTCGGCAGGACCTGTGAATGAAACGCCAGATCTCTCCGATCCGTCGATACGGCGGAACGATTCAAGTTCCGGGAGACAAATCTATCGCTCACCGGGCGGCGCTTCTGTCTCTACTCGCGCACGATCGAATAACCGTTGTCAATTTCCCCGATAATGCGGACTGTGCAAGTTCGCTGAACGCGGCGAAAGCTCTCGGTGTGAAGGTCGAGGGGGAGAGCGGGGCGTTTGTACTCACGCCTCCGGAATCGCTCAGTGTTTCTCCGGATACAATTATTGACTGCGGGAACTCGGGTACGACCGCTCGCCTGCTCTCAGGCATTATCGCCGGCTCCGGTCTGACCGTTACCCTCGCCGGAGACGAATCGCTTTCGCGTCGCCCGATGAAGAGAATCATAGATCCGTTGACCGCCATGGGGGCGGAGCTGTTCGCTGATGAGAATCACCTGCCCATTAAGATTTCCGGAAAGAAGCTTCTGCCCTACGAGTACCGCCTTCCGGTGCCCTCGGCCCAGGTGAAATCCGCCGTGCTTCTGGCCGGCCTCGCCTCTTCGTGCTCCGTCGACATCAAGGAAGATGCTCTCACCCGTGATCACACCGAGCGGATGATCTCCGAACTGGGAGGAGCGATCGAAATTGCTGAGATCAAACCGGTGCTTGTTCCCGACCCGATCGATCCCCGAAAGAAACGGCAGGAGATGCCGGCTGATTTCAAGAAGGAGATACACCTGTCGTCGCAGGCGAGGCTTTCGGGAGGAAACATTGATATCCCCGGCGATCTTTCCACCGCCGCATTCTTCATGGCTGCTGCAGCTATCTCAAAACAAAGCATCACGATAGAAAACCTCGGCCTCAATCCGACCCGGACGGAGTTTCTCGACCACCTTCGGACGATCGGGTGTACTGTCGAAATCAAAGACCGTGCGGTAATATCAAACGAGCCGCGAGGGACCGTCACGGTGACCGGCGGGAAGCTGAAAGCAAGGAAGCTGGGTGGTGACACCATTGTCGGATTGATAGACGAAATTCCGATTATCGCGGTCATGGCGGCATTTGCAGAAGGGACAACACTAATAAGAGATGCAGCCGAGCTCAAAGTGAAAGAATCAGATCGGCTGGCCGCTGTCGCGGAAAATCTCATCGCAATGGGTGTGAAATGCGGCGTACTCGAAGACGGCCTGGCAATTGAAGGGGGCAAGGAGCTGCCCGGCGCCGATTTTAAATCGTTCGGAGACCACCGCATCGCTATGGCATTCTCGATCGCATCACTCTTTCTCGTCGGTCCATCCACGATCGATGATGATTCGGTTGTTGGAATATCCTGTCCGAGCTTCTACTCAATTCTGGAGAAAGTTACCGGGTGACGGGGAAACAAACATTCGGTCTGGTCGGCCACAAGATTGGTTATTCAAAATCTCCCGACATTTTCAGTTCCATATTCAGGCACTCTCAGATCGACGGTGAGTTCCGGTTGTTCGACTTGACGCCGGAAGCGTTTGAGGGACAGTTTCGCCGCCTGCTTGGTGACAGTCTCACCGGCCTCGCCGTGACGATTCCTTACAAACAGCGGGTGATGGCGTATCTCGACGAACTCGATCCGGTCGCGAAGCTGCTGGGCGCGGTTAACTCAATCTCAATCAGGAATGGCCGCACAATCGGCTTCAATACCGACGCCTTTGGATTCTCGCTTCCCCTGCGTCCCCATGCCGCTCTCCTGAACCAGGGTTCGGCAATCATATTCGGTAGTGGCGGGGGAGCCCGAGCGGCCATCTGCAGTTTGAGGACAGATTACAATCTTTTGAAGTTTCTTGTCGTCGGCAGATCATCGCACAAACTCGCTCAATTCAGAGAGGCGATGACCGAGTGCCTGGGTAACGCGACCATTGACCTGTGTTTGGCCGAGAATACGGCAAAAATCATCGAATCAAGCTACGATGTTGTCGTCAACTGCACGCCTCTGGGGGGCTGGAATGCGCCGAACGCCTCACCCTTGCCGGAAGGTTTCAGGTGGCGTAAGGGCAAAGTGTACTACGATTTAAACTACAACAGCGGCAATGTTCTTGTTGACGAAGCGGTACGTGAGGGGTTATCCTCTATCGATGGGTCAGGGATGCTGGTGGGGCAAGCGATTCGCTCATGGCATCTCTGGACAGGCCTTCAAGCCGAATTCGACCCGGTATACGCAGATGTATTCGCCCAGTGAGAGGAACTGCTATGGCTCCCAAAAAGAACGTTTATTTGATCGGCTTCTCAGGTTCAGGGAAATCTACTGTCGGACCGCTGATCGCACGTAAGCTGAAGATGCGATTTTATGATACGGATATCATAATTCGGCGTAAGTTCAAGAAAACGATCGAGAAAATCTTCAAGGATATCGGTGAAAAGGGGTTTCGGCAGCTCGAAGAGCAGGTGATTTACAATGTCGTCACTTTTATCAGACCGGCGAAGGTCGTGGCTCTCGGCGGCGGTGCGTTCCAGAACAGGAAGGTGGTCCAGCTGGCCAAGGAAAGTGGTATTGTCGTCTATTTGAGTTGCTCACAGGCCGAGCTTTTCAAACGGATGAATCAGGTAAAAGATCGTCCTTTGTTGAAAGTCGATGCCAAGACCGAGGCGAAGCGGGAAGAGGCGCTCAAAAAGAGAATCAGTTCGCTCATGCGCCAGCGTCAGGAAGGATACACGAAGGCCGATATCAAAATCTCTACCAGTGATCGCACGCCGGTTCAGGTCACCAACATGCTGGTCAAAAAAATCAAACAGATGTATGCCGACGATTAGAGTCCGGCTCGACGCGTTAAGCTACGATATAACAGTCGGTTGCCGCATAGTACATAAATTAGCGCTTCAACTGCAGCGCGTGACAAAGGGGCAGCGGCTGTTTGTCGTTTATGACGCCAATTTCTTTGCGCTCCACGGTAAGTCACTGTCGAAGGTCGTACGCCGATTTAAGAATTCTGTTGAAATCGTCACCCCCTCGGGCGAGAGAGTCAAGTCGGCGGCAGAATTGAACCGTCTTCGGGATTTCCTCCTGAGAGAAAGAATCTCACGCTCTGATTTCATCCTCGCAGTCGGAGGAGGGGTGACAAGCGACCTGGTCGGGTTCGCGGCCGCCACCACACTTCGCGGGATACGATGGGGCGTGGTCTCTACAACTTTACTTGGGATGGTCGACGCCGCGATCGGTGGCAAAACGGGAATCAATCACCCGATGGGGAAGAATCTGGTCGGAGCATTCTGGCAGCCGGCTTTTGTCTGGTGTGATACACAGTATCTGAGCACGCTGCCGCGACGCGAGATCGTCTCAGGGATGGGAGAACTGCTTAAATATGCCGGGTTGATTGGCGATCCGATGATCAAAATGATCGCGCAGTACCTAAACAAAGGGCTGCTAATTGACGAAAAACGAATAGTACCATTGATCACGCGCGGCGCCCGCTACAAAGCAGAGGTCGTTGCCGAAGACGAGCGTGAATCAGGAAAGAGAATGGTGTTGAATCTGGGACATACTTTCGCACACGGAATAGAGAATGCCCTCGGTTACGGGAAACTTCGCCATGGTGAGGCAGTGATTCTCGGACTGCTCGCCGCTTCGGAATTGAGCCTGATGCGGAAGAAGCGGACATCGATAGACCTTGGCAAATATCGTGAGCTGGTGCGGGAGGGCGTTGGTTTGGTGCCGGTTCGGAAGGTAACGCGCGAACAGATTATAAGCGCGATGTCGTTGGATAAGAAACGGATAGGCCGTAAGCTGCATTTCGTCTTGCTTGAGAAGCCGGGAAAGCCTATCATTGTCGATGCACCGCCGGACAGGGAAGTGAGAAAGTCGATAACGGCGATGCTCGATTACTATGCCAAACACGGAGGTCAGCGTGCGTAAAATCTTGGTCGTGAACGGTCCCAATCTCAATCTTCTGGGCGAGCGGGAACCGGATATCTACGGCAACCAGACGCTCGACGAATTGAACGGCAGGCTGAACGAGTTGGCCGGCGAACTGGAACTCCAACTGACTTTCTTCCAGTCCAATTCCGAAGGTGCCCTGATAGACTTCATTCAAAAGGAAGGTCGTGACGCTCTCGGCATGATCCTCAATCCGGGCGCTCTCACGCATTACAGCTACGCCCTTCGCGATGTAATCAGCGCCGTCAATATCGAGACGGTCGAGGTACATCTTTCGAATATCTACTCGCGCGAACAATTCCGTCATCATTCGGCGATCGCCGGAGCATGCCGGGGACAAATTACCGGATTCGGCTACTATGGCTATGCCATGGCGCTTTCATATTTTGCCGATACTGAACGGAGTCAACAGTGACGGTGCGCCGGATTGTAGTATGGCTGTCGATAGGAGCCGCAGTGCTTGCTATTGCCGGCTGCAAAGAAAAGCAGCTGACCAGGAAGGAAGTGCTAACCAGCCTGAATACGGTCGAGGCCAAGCTCAACTGGCTCGACTATCGCCTTGCCCGCGAGAACTGGTGGTTCTACACAACCGGGGAATCCGATTCTCTGAAATTCTACGAGGCGTTATATAACAAAGTCGTGAGTGATCCGACAACTATTGCTGCCCTGCAGAACGGGAAGGCAATGCTGACCGACGAAGCTGACGTACGGCGCTGGGAATTGATTCACGGTGTGATGGTAGGCGCCGGCATCGAGACTCAGCCGTTGATTTCGTCCTTACGGGACTCCCTGCTTTCCATCCACATAAATTACCGGGCCGAATACGACGGCGAGATGCGGACGGATAACTACCTGTACAACGCTTATCGGACCAATCCTGATCGAACCCGACGTGAATCCGCTTATCGTGCCTGGTCATCGGTGGGCGATGAAATGGCCGAAGGACTCAGCCGGTTGTTCCGTCTGCGAAATCAGGCGGCCCAAAGGTCTGGTTACAATTCGTATTTCGCACTCTCCTTTGATCTCGATAAGTTCGATCTCAAAGAATATCTCGCCATACTGAAACGGTTGGATTCTCTCAGTGAGGGACCGTACGAGAAGATCCTTGAGAAGATCAAGGTCCGGCTCAAGATCCCGAATCCGGAAGTCTGGGACCTTGCCTATGCCTACAACGGCATAAACCAGCGGATCGACAGCTATTTCCCGGTAGACTCGCAGATGAACTTCCTGCAGCACGGACTCGAGGGGGTCGGCTTTGATCTCAATAAGCTGCCGATCTACTATGACCTCGACTCGCGGTCGGGGAAATCGCAGTTCGCTTACGAGTTCACCATCAAAGCTCCCTATGATATGCGCGTCCTGGCCAATCTGACCCCGGGCATTTACAGCGAGCGGGTGTTAACTCACGAGACCGGTCACGCGCTTCATATGGCATTCGTCTCTCAGCCCGACGACATATTCTCTAATATCGTTGCCGGAGCGTGGGAGGAAGGTATGGCTCAGACGGTCGCGGCGGTTATGGACGACAAGAACTGGCTAACGACTTATGCTCACATCCCCGCCTCGGTCGCCGACGATTATCTGACCGCCAAGCGGGACCAAGATATTATCTATTTGAGAATGACACTGGTCCGGTTGACATTTGAGTTTGAAGCTTATCAGAACGCCAATCAGGATCTTAATAAGCTGTACTGGGATCTTTTTGAGCGGTATATGCAGCTGCCCCGGCACGATGACATCCAGCCCTGGGCCGCCATCATCCACTACACCACCCACCCGGTCTATCTGCAGAATTATCTCTACGCCGACATGATCGCCGCCCAGACAATGCATTTCCTGGATAAGAGCTATGGCTCGATTTCAGGAAATCCGCTCGTTCGGGCCTTCCTGGTGCAGAACTATTTCAGGTTCGGCAGCCGATACAACTGGCGAGATTTGCTCAAGCGCGGAACCGACGAAAAGCTCAACCCCGACTACCTGATTCAGCGGCTCGGAATAGGATCGTCCGGGTCGGACCTCTAAGCCGATCACAACTCCTTTAGTCACAATTCACCTGTCTCAGAGTGTATTCTCTTGAATCATTGCCTGCCTCTTGGTAGATTGGCGGCACAATGAGGAGAGTGAAGTGTCTTCCGACATATTGAAGTCAGGCGTCGATGAGAACAAGGTGACGTCGGGACCGATCCCCCGAACGATCATATCTCTGGCTCTGCCGGTGGTCATGGGGATGTTCATGGAGTTTGCCCTGTCCACTACTGACTATTACTGGGTGGGGAAGCTGGGAGCCAACGCGCAGGATTCAATTACCTCGTCCATGGTGGTTATCTGGACGATGTTCGCGCTCATCTCCATCATATCGGTCGGGGTGACGGCCCTGGTCTCGAGGAACGTCGGTTCCGGCGACTTTGAGAAGGTACGTTACTTCATTAAGCAGGGGTTGGCTTTTGCCGTGATACTCGGCCTGGCTTGTACCGTCGGCGGATATTTCGTTGCTCCCGTCCTTCTCAAATTCATGCACACCTCCGATGCCACCTTTGCCTGGGCACTGCCGTACCTTCGAGTCTTCTTCCTGACAACCCTGCTCTTTTGGTGGTCTGAAACTGTCTACGCCGTTTTCCGGGCTTCCGGTGACACGAAAACGCCGACATTGGTGGGAGTACTGTCGGTGGTCATTAACATGGTTATGGATCCGATGCTGATTTTTGGAATCGGACCGTTCCCCAGACTGGGCGTGGTCGGGGCGAGTGTCGCAACCGCCATTGCGATGTTTGTGAGTATGATCGTCATCACCGTCTTGCTGTTAAAGGGCAAGCTCTTATATCGGGTTGATCGCCTCTTCCACCTGCGGCCGAAAGTCGAGTCGATGCTGCGGATTGCCAAAATCGGTATCCCGGTATCCGGCCAGCAACTCATTTTCGTCATCGTTTATTGGTTTCTTATCCGGATAGTCCACGCGTTCGGTGACACCGCCGGGGCCGCAATGGGGATTGGCAACCGCATGGAATCGTTTTCATACCTGACCTGCTCAGGTTTTTCGGTCGCAGCGGCCACCATGGTAGGTCAAAATCTGGGCGCCAAAAAACCGGATCGGGCGGCGCGATGTGCCTGGGGATCGGCTGGAATAGCGGTCGCAATCACCTTCGTCATCACCATTCTGTTCGTGACCCTACCGGCGCAGATTGCCTCCGTCTTTACCAGCGATCCTGAGGTTCACAAGATAGCGACTGACTATATTTTTATCCTCGGTCTGTCTCAGAGCGCTATGGCGCTTGAAATCGTACTCGAAGGTTCATTCGGAGGGGCGGGGGACACTCTGCCGCCGATGGCGGTGCAGGTACCGTTGTCTCTGGCTCGTGTACCTTTGGCATATTTGCTCGCTTTCAATGCGGGATGGGGAGTTAACGGCGTCTGGTGGACCCTCACGTTTACATCGGTCGCCAAAGCGGCGATCCTTTCGTACATGTTCGGCCGGGGGAAATGGAAACTCAAACAGGTCTGATAAAATGTTGCGCCACATCGCCTGAAACCATTTATTCGGAATGTCGCCAGGTGCGACAAGGCCGCTATACAAAACTCACATCATGGGAATGAGATTATGACCGAAAAGTATATCCGCTTCCGCCAATCCGGAGCTCACGAAGCCCGCTACGGCATCGTATCAGATGACTCCGTTACCGCGCTGGCTCAGGCTCCCTGGCTCGGCGTCGAGAAGACTTCCGAGACAACTGATCTTTCCGCTCTGTCACTGCTGGCCCCGGTGGAGCCCACCAAGATAGTCTGCATCGGATTGAACTACCATGCACACGTTCAGGCTTCCTTTTCGGCTGACCAGGCTCCGGAATATCCCTTGATTTTTCTCAAACCGCCATCATCGATCATAGCTCCGGGCAACAAGATCGTGCATCCGACTCAGTCTGAACGGGTCGACTATGAAGCCGAACTCGGGGTCATAATCGGGGCGAAGTGCAAGGACGTTGCTGAAAACGATGCCGAGAAATACATCTTTGGATATACCTGCGTCAACGATGTCACCGCCCGCGACCTGCAGAAAAAAGACGGGCAATGGTCACGGGCGAAAGGATTCGATACCTTCTGTCCGGTCGGGCCTCATATCGTTACCGGAGTCGACTATCGCGATCTGCTGGTCGAAGGAATTCTGAATGGAGAGATCAAGCAATCCGGGCGGACGTCGCTTATGATCTTCAAAATTCCGTTTCTGATCAGTTACATTTCATCGGTGATGACGCTTATGCCGGGCGACCTGATATCGACTGGCACCCCTTCGGGGATAGCTCCGATGAAGTCCGGGGATACGATTGAAGTCCGAGTCGAGCACGTCGGCAGCTTGATCAACAGCATGGCGTGAACGGAATCCAAACTTCCTGCCTTCGATGGAGTAGAAGAAGTAAGCCGATCATTACAAGGGACAGTACAGGAGCAGTGTGACAGAGAGACTCTATTATACCGACCCCACCTTGCTTGAATTCGACACGGAGATAGTCGAGACCGGGCGAGATGGCGATCGGCATTACACCATCCTCAGGCAGTCCGCATTCTACCCTACTTCAGGTGGTCAGCAATTCGACACCGGAACCCTGAATGGTACGCCGGTGATCGACGTTGTTGAGGACGAATCGCACGACGTCAGGCATGTGACCGTGCAACCGATCGGGGCTGTCGGTGATCGTGTGAGCGGCGTCGTTAATCGAGAAAGACGACTCCGTCATCGCCGCCAGCACACCGCCCAGCATATTCTAAGCCAATCGTTCATCCGCTGCCTTGGGGCTGAAACAGTCTCCGTTCACCTTGGCGAAGAATACGGTGCTGTTGAGCTTGATCGTGAGGATATTACGGATCATGACCTGGCCGAGGTAGAGTCGTACTCGAATGGAATCGTCGCCGACAGCTTTCCGGTAAAGATCATGTTTGTCGAAGGGGAGGCGATCGACAGACTGCCGCTGAGAAAGATTCCCGAAAGGTCCGGACCGCTGCGTGTGATCAAAGTGGGAGAATTCGACTATTCCGCCTGCGGCGGAACCCACTGCGCGAATAGTTCGGAAGTGCTCGGTATAAAACTGGTCGGCACCGAAAAGATCCGGGGACACCTCCTGGTCAAGTTCCTCTCCGGTGAACAGGTGAGGGAGGACTACATTTCGCGATATCGCGTCACGAATCTTCTGTCTCAGGAGCTCACCTGCCATATCGATGATCTTCCTGCCAGATTCGAAAAACTCACCGACGAAAATAAGCAGTTGCGAAAAGAACTTGCAGAACTCCAGAAAGAGCTGCTCCCGATCAAGGCAACGCAATTGGCGGAACGCGTTCGGCAATTCGGCGAGCATGGGTTGGTGGCGGAAGATATGGGGGACTACGACAGGAAGGGGCTTGGACAATTGGCCGGGGTGGTCGCGGAGAAGGCGAACGGGGTCGCGATGCTTTACTCCGACGGTCGGGTGGTGATAGCTACAAGCGAGTCAGGCGATTTCGATGCCGGCGCGATTGCACGGGAAATCAGCATCAAACTCGGCCTCAAAGGCGGAGGCAATGCCCGTCAGTCCCAGCTGGGCGGGGCAACGCCGGCACAACTGTCCGAATGCGCTGAGATTATCGGCAGGATGATGAGAAATGGCTAAGTTTGTTCTCATGCATCTGCTGCTTCTGCTGTCAGCCGCTCTTGCCGCAGCTCAGGGAACCAGGACCGATAAACTGGTGCTCGAGCATTCCAATCAGTTTGAAGTGGTGTTGGAAAAGAGCGGCTATGTGACCTACGTGGTCGGCAAGGTCAAATTCAAAACACCCTCGGGATACATTTATTGTGATTCAGCCCGCTGGCAGAAGGGGGAGTACGTTCGTTTGAACGGAAATGTCGTGGTTGATGACAAGGACTACCGCCTCAGCGGCGACTCAGTCTTTTATGACATGGAATCCGACGAAATGCTGGCCCTCGGAAAAAGAGTCGAACTCTGGTCTTACAAGGACTCACTTTATGCGGTCGGCGTACACGCCTATTACAGGCGCGGCGACAAGTATTTCGAGATGAAGGACCGTCCGACCATGTATATCAACTATCCCGACACGGCTTCGATGATTGAAGTGGTGTCGAACACGCTTCGATACGATGCGAATACCAAGGACGCGCAGGCGATGGGGGACGTAAAGATATCTTCGAAAGAGTTCGGCGCGCACTCGGAATGCGCCCGTATGAAGACGGACGGCAATGTGCTGGATCTTTTCCAGCATCCTACCGCCACCCGAGGGCTATCCACGATTTCGGGAAGCCTGATTTCTGTCTATTTCCAGAACAAACAGCTGGAGTATATCGATGTGCTGGACTCGGCCAAAGGGGATTTCAGGGAACCGGTGGACTCGGTCAAAGGATACTATGACAAATCCAGCCTTCGCGGTCATCGAATCCAGATGTATTTCACGAATGGTGAAATGAGCAACATCCTCACCTACGGTCAGGCGTACTCCTGGTACTACCCGTCACCGCGAGGTGGCACCGATACGTATGAGAATGCTGTTTCCGGTGACACCATCAAGTTCACTATCGACGACGAGAAGCTGCAGAAGGTCGACGTAATCGGCGGTGCGATCGGTTCGTATCTGAGCGGTAAAATAAAGATTCAGGATTCAGTCGCGGTCAAACAGGTGGATACGGTCGATTACAAAGGAAGGTGGATCGAGTATGCCGTTGCGGATTCGATGATTACGCTACACGAAGACGCCCACGTCAATTCGGGGACAGTCTCTCTCGATGCCTACGAGATCCAATTCGATACTCAGAAAGACCTGATCGAGGCATACTCGGGTTATCTCGATACGCTGAGCGACAAGTACAGCATGGCGGCACAACTCCAGCCGAATTTTATACCGGTTGTTCTTAAAGACAAGGCGGATCAGATCTACGGAGACTATCTGCTCTATTCGACCAATACCGAGAAGGGGCGGATCATTCAGTCGAAGACTAATTATCAGACCGGTTACTACTATGGCAAGAAACTGTTCCGCGAGCAGAAGGACATTTTTTATGTAGATGACGGCAGATATACGACCTGCAATGCCGAAGAACCGCATTACAACTTCTATTCGAGTCACATGAAAGTGATACAGAATGACAAATTGATCGCGAAGCCGGTGATATTCTATGTCGAGCGGATACCGATATTTGCGTTACCGTACTACGTCTTCCCGCTGAAACGGGGAAGGCATTCCGGATTTCTGCCGTTCACGTTCGGGCAGTTCGAACGCGGCGACCGGTACGTCAAAAATGTCGGCTACTACTGGGCTGCCTCTCAATACTACGACCTTAAAGGAGCTTTCGACTATTTCGAACAGAGCCAGACGATCAATTTCAACGGACAGTTCAACTACCGGATCCGGTATGTGCTCGACGGGTATCTGAATGGTAACTACACCCGGGTCACGAGCTACAATTCGGCAGTCGCTTCTGAATCCAAGCGGACTCGTTGGACGTTAACCGGCGCCTACAATCATACCGTGACGCCAAGTTTCCAGATAAGGGCGTCGGGCGATTTTCAGTCGGACAAGTCATACTATACCGATTACTCGCAGAATATCGATGAGCTGCTGAACCGCGACACCAAATCGCAAGTCTCATTCTCCAAGCGGTTCTCCAAATCGGTTTCGCTGACCGGCTCGGCAACCCATTACGTTAACCTTGACCGGGACTCCCGAACCGACCAGATCCCGAATCTCAATTTGTCTCTGCCGACGATCTATCCGTTCGGCAGCGGCGGACGCGATGCCAACGGTCTGGCTACCCAGAGCTGGTTTCAGAAATTCACATTGCGTTACAGCCCGGGCCTTGCGAATTTTGCCAGTCGCACGACAATCGATTCAACTTTTCAGACGATCGACTCCATTCTGGTCGACAGTCTCGGCCAGCCGGTTGACACCACTTTTCTGACCGATACACTCTCGCATTACAGCAGGCGTAAGTACACGAAGATCACTCATAATCCTTCCATAACGCTTCCGTCGATTCGCCTCGGGAACTACCTCAATGTTGTGCCGCAATTCGGATACGCCGAGACCTGGATAAAGGTCTACGAAACCGATCAGGCTCGGGCCGCCAATATAAATACCTCGACAACCTATCGCACCTATTCGTACAACGCCAGCGCGACTGCGAACACGAAACTCTATGGTACGGTGTATCCAAATGTGTTTGGCTTGACCGGTCTTCGCCAGGTCCTCAGCCCATCAGTGACGTATTCGTACACTCCCGATATCAACAAACACCCTGAGGTAAGAAGCTATGTTGGCGGAGGGGCGGCAAGTTCGAAGAGCTCTCGACTGAGTTTCAGTTTGAATCAACTTTACCAGGCGAAGGTGTCGCACGGAGCAACGGAGAAGAACCTGGAGTTGCTATCGATCACGTCAGGGTTTGGCTACGATTTCGAGCAGACTACTCGTCACCTGTCCGACTTGAGCACGGTCTTTCAGTCATCCGCTCTGCCGATCATATCGAGCCTCAGCGGGAGCATGACACATTCATTCTATAAGCCGGGTACTAACGAAGTGAGTTTCTTTAAACCGTACCTGCAGAGCTTCGCGGTCAATGCCTCCCTGAATATAATCGGCAAGAACTTCTTTTTCGATGATGGTTCCGGCACCGGCATTCCGCTCGGCGCCGATTCAGCATCACAGGTCTCTCAGACCGTCACGCCGTCGTCGGGGTGGAGCCTTTCGGCGGCTTACAGCTATACTGAGAGCGGAAGAGGGAGCAACTGGAGCAAGTCGAGTTTCGTCAATCTGAACCTTCGGTTCTCATTGACTCCGACAACTTCGGTTACCTACACCCAGATGTACGATATTGCGCGCAACATCACCGTGCGCAACTCGGTGAATATCGTAAAGACGCTTCACTGCTGGACCGGGTCGCTGTACTGGGTGCCGGTCGGATCGAACCGAGGCTTTGGGTTCCGACTTTTTGTAACCGCCCTTCCTGAAGTCAAGATAGATAACAACTACGGCAGCTTTACTCAGGCCCTGCAGCGCTAAGCGACGGGTCCCGCATCCTGTCGCCGGTTTTTATATTGACAATCGAAGACAACCAGACCTAATTAGTCGAGGAACTGCAACAATCAACTCATAAAACCCAAGGAGGGGTATATGACGAAAGATGAAATGATTGCGGCCATGTCGCAACAGGCAGGAATCTCCAAACGGCAGGCAACCGAAGCTCTCCAGGCGTTTATGACCGGGGTGACCAATCAACTGAAAAAAGGAAAAAAAGTGAGCTTCTCCGGATTCGGGACCTTCACCGTATCTCGTCGCAAAGCGAGAGCCGGCCGGAATCCGCAGACCGGGGCCGCCATCACGATACCCGCAACCAAAGTTCCGGTTTTCAGGGCAGGAAAGCACCTGAAAGAAGCAATCAAAAAGTAGACGAGCAGATATCGGCTTTGTCGGGCAGGGAGTTATCCCTGCCCTTTTTTGTGCCTTTTTTTAGATTGCATTTTGGGTTGGTTGGCATCACTATAGATAGGTTATGGCAAAAAGAAGGAAAAAGAGCGCTGCTGAGAAGAAGCGGAAGGTGCTCGGCGCGGGACTGTTTATAGTCGCCCTCCTGCTGTTGGTCTCGCTCGTCAGTCACCGGGCGATCGATGACGTCCGTATAATAGGCGAGGTCGACCACAACCTCAGTCCGTTCGAAATCAATTACTCCAATCAGGGCGGAATGGCCGGCGCATATCTATCGTATTTCTGCCTGGCACTGCTCGGTTGGTTGGCCTACTTTCTGCCGCTCGCGTTCGTGCTGATCTCTCTTCGCCTGTTCAAGTCGGAGATGACTCAAAAACTGAATTTCAATACCTTCCTCCTGTTCGTGATATCTCTGCTGGGCACGATGATTTATAATACCCATCTTGTGGCAGCCCGGGTGTTGGGGGTGGACCGGGGAATAGCAGGCGGCTACTTCACGGAGCGGCTCACCACTTTGGCCGTGAAACTTGTCGGTGATCTCGGTTCATATCTGATTCTCGGAGGAATTGTCTTCATCCTCCTGATGCTCTACACCTCGATTACACCTTTTCTTTCAAGCCACCTCAAACTTCCCGGAGCCAAGACTTTGAAGGCCGTCTACGGCACAATTTCCAGGTTGATCGGATCTTTGTTATCATTCCGGTGGTTGAAACGGTCGCCTCGTTCGGAAGACGATGACGAACAGGACGACGAAGAGTCACGATCTGAATACGGGCGATTTCAGACCCATCTCGAAGAGGCCGAGGAAGATCTGCCGGACGAGGTGGTCGACGATTCGGACGAGTCCGATGACGAGGAGCGGCCAGAGAGGAAGAGTCGCCGCAAGAAATCGGTGACGCTCAAGGCGGCTCCACAAGTTTCTATCAAATCGATCAACTATACGTATCCCGGCCTGGATTTGCTCAAAGAAAGTCCCAACGATGAAACTTCGATCAATGCCGACGAACTGAACATGACGGCAAGGATGCTGAAGGAAACTCTGGAGACATTTGGCATAAGTATCGAAGGCGAGATCGAAAAGTATCCCGGTCCGATTATTACCAGGTATGAATTCAAACCGGGTACCGGAATCAAAGTTAACCAGATAATCAATCTATCCGATGATTTGGCCCTGGCGCTCAAGGCGAAAAGAATTCGAATCATTGCACCGATTCCCGGCAAAGCGGCGGTCGGTGTGGAAATTCCGAACCGTGCTTCGCAGACCGTTTATCTCAGAGACATTCTCTCCGCTCGGGAATTTCAGAATATGAATCTTCGCCTCCCGCTGGCCCTGGGCAAGACGACAGGCGGGAAGCCGTTCGTGACTGATCTCGCGAAAATGCCTCACTTGCTCATCGCGGGAGCCACCGGCTCTGGTAAATCGGTCTGCATGAATGCCGTGATAACTTCGCTGCTGTACCGTCTGCATCCGCACCAGGTCCGATTCATTTTCATCGATCCCAAGATGCTCGAACTTTCGGTCTATTCCGGCATTCCGCATCTCGGTCGTCCGGTGGTCACCAATCCCAAGCGGGCAGAGAAGGTACTTGCCGACGCCGTCGTCGAAATGGAAAAGCGATATCGCCGGCTGGCTAACGTGTCAGTGCGCAATATTGTGGACTTCAATAACAAGCAAGCGAACGAAGAAGACAAGCTGCCTTATATCGTCATATGTGTGGATGAACTGGCCGATCTGATGATGTCAACCACCAGTTCCAAGATTGAGATGCTGATCACCCGTCTGGCTCAAATGTCGCGAGCGGTCGGGATTCATCTTATCCTCGCAACACAGAGACCTTCGGTCGATGTCATCACCGGACTCATTAAGGCGAACTTCCCGTCGCGGATTGCCTTCCAGGTATCTTCGAAAGTAGACTCTCGCACAATCATCGACGCCAACGGTGCCGAAAAGTTGCTTGGGTCGGGTGATATGCTCTTTCTCCAGACGGGCCAGCCGGAACCGGTAAGAATACACGGGGCTTATATATCGAGTGAGGAGACCGATTCGCTCGTTTCGTTCATCAAAGATCAGGGAATCGAGATCATGGCGCTCGATACGATAAGTCAGACCGAAGGTGAAGTGACCGAGACGGAAATAGATCTCGGCGACCCGCTCTTCCGGGAAGCGTGCGAGGTCGTCATCCGACATAAGCAGGGATCGGTCTCGCTGCTTCAGCGTCGGCTCGGCATCGGATACCAGCGAGCGGCGCGTCTGATCGATAAGCTGGAAGAAGCGGGCGTGGTGTCGCCGTTCGACGGTTCCAAGGCGCGGGATGTCCTCGTCGACAAGACCTATCTCGAGACTATTTTTGCCAGCTCTGACCCCGGCACTCATGTAAAATCCGAGTAGAACTGTTGCTCGGCGATCACGTATAAAACCCGAATGCGAAATCTACTACTACAATCGATAGCGGCCGTTCTGGTATTCGGGCTGACGGCTTCGGCCGACAGTTTCGACCGAATAAAGAAGGAGCTCGCTTCGCCCGGCTGCCGAAAGATAGAATTTCTAAACACGGTCAAATCGGACGTTTTCGATGTAGTCGATTCGACCTACGGCACGGCTGTGCTCTCCCCGGATGGCCGGTACAATGTATCGATCGGCCCGAATCAGTATATCTGCGATCTACAACACGTCTACAGCTATTCACAGGACAATAATCAGGTCGTTATCGAGTCGACCGACAGTGCGACCTACTCGGACGATGAAATATCGTTCGTTCTGCGTCTTGATGATTTGTACAAGACCTACGTGCTCAAACCGAACCAGAGCTACCGCCTCGTGAAGAAGGGCGATGCTGCAGGGGATTTCCCCGATTCAATGACGGTTACGATCGACAGTGATAAATTGCTGCTGAAGCAAATAGAGTACTACGATGTGAACGACGAGCTAAATACGATTACGCTCATCAAACAAGACTATCATGCCGTATGTAAAAAGGAACTGTTCGAGCCTGATTTCCCCGATTCAGTTGAACGAGTAAGGTTATAAGTGAAGTTTTATATACACAAACTTGGTTGCCCCAAGAACGACGTCGACGCTGATTATATCGCGGCGAGACTTATTTTCGAAGGGCATCAACCGGTCAAAGATCCTGCTGAGGCCGACTCGGTGGTCGTAAATACGTGCGGCTTCATCCTGCCGGCCAAGGAAGAATCGATCAGTGAACTTCTTCGATTCGGTCGCTTGAAGCAAGGGGGAACACTCAAGACGCTCTATGCCTCCGGCTGCCTTGCCCAGCGCAACGGCGATGAACTTATCCGGGAAATGCCGGAAATCGACGGAGCTTTCGGTCTCGGTGCCCTCGACTCGCTCGCAAAAGCGGTCACCGGATCAACTCACGAAGAAAAGGCGATTCGGATCGAGGCAAGGAAACTCGGGTACCTGACCTGGAACAATAGGTATATTTCCGATGATTTCCCGTACGCCTATCTGAAGATTTCTGACGGTTGCGACCGTGGCTGTACTTATTGCGCTATTCCGGGGATGCGCGGCAAATTCAGGAGCAGACCGCTCGATTCCATTCTCCGCGAGGCGGAGTATCTCGCAAACAACGGCAAGAAGGAGATCATACTCGTTTCGCAGGAAGCGACGCTCTACGGCTACAACTACAAAGGCACCGAGCACCCGAATATCATCACGCTGTTGCAGGAGCTTGAAAAGATCAAGGGCATCGAATGGATCCGCCTCATGTACCTTTACCCGGCACAGCTCGACAATTCCGTGATCGAATATCTTGCTTCGGGAAACAAAACGCTGAATTACTTTGATTTGCCGTTTCAGCACGTAAATACCCGGATACTCTCCGACATGCGTCGGCGAATCGACCGCGACGGCATCAACCGTCTTCTGGATCGGATTCGAAAGACGTCACCGGACGCCGCCGTTCGGACAACTTTTATCGTCGGCTTTCCGGGCGAAACCGATGCTGAATTTGAGGAGCTCTACGACTTCGTAGCCGACCACCGGTTCGATCGCATGGGGGTCTTCACTTACTCGGCCGAGGAAGGGACACCGGCGGCCGAAATGCCGAACCAGATCCCCGAACAGGTCAAGCAGGATCGGCTCGATAAGCTGATGACCCTCCAGCAGGGGATAGCATTCGAGCAAAATAACCGCTTGATAGGAAGTATGCAGGATGTTATCATTGATGCCGTTAACGCCGACGGCACCGGTCTCGGCCGCACTCGGGCAGACTGTCCCGACGTCGACCAGGAAGTAATTGTGGCCGGAGACAAGATCCAAGTTGGTGATATGTTTAGAGTTAAGATAACGCAGGCGGACGGCTACGATTTGAAAGGCGCAGTTCTCGGAGAATAAGCCATGATACAGTTTGACAAGTTAGGCATATTTCTGTCACGCCCGATAGCCTTCCTGCTGGTGGTGGTCTATTTCCTCCAGTCCGGATTGCTGGTCTATCTTATCAAGGACAAATTCGAGCTGCAGAAACAGATCTCGTTTCAGCAGAAGCGAATCTCGGAGCTTGAAGAGAAGCTCCAGATTTTTAAGGCAATCGATGATTTCCAGATCGGCTTCAACCAGGATGAGGTTGGCAAACTTACATCGGTCATTTACAGTGAAAGCAAGAAATACGAGTACGACCCGATGTTTCTGCTGGCAATAATCCTGACTGAATCGTCGTTCAAGAAAGGATCTGAATCGAAAGCAGGCGCCCGGGGCTTGATGCAGGTGGTGCCGTTCGTCGGGAAAGACGTCGCCAGTCGGACCGGGATCGACTGGGAAGGCTCGAAGACGTTGTTTCAGCCGGAGACGAATATCAAGCTCGGCACTTTTCATTTGTTCGAGCAGCTCCTTAAATTCGGAGATATCAAGAAAGCACTGCTCTCTTACAATCTTGGAGAAAGCAGGCTCCGAGGCATGATTCGGGAAAAGAAGCCGTTGCCGAAAGGCTACCTGAACAAGATCATGGAAAACTACAAGATGCTCAAGGAGACATACAAGGTTTGACCTCCCGAACTCGCTACCTGATTATCCTCGCTACGCTGTCCACGATCGGGCTCAGTCTGTTCGGCTGTGGCGGCGGGAAGCTCAGCCTGGCCAATAAATCAGCCCCGGAACTGTTCGCCCTCGGGAAAGAGAAGTTCGATGCCGGGAAATATGTCCCGGCCGTGAGTTACTTTCAGACTCTCGTGTACAACTACCCCGGCGAGCCTATCGTTGATACGGCGCAGTATTATCTGGCGCTTTCATATTTTCGCAATAAGGAGTACGCTCTCGCACAGGTTGAATTCAATCGTCTCGTACTCAACTATCCCTCTTCGGCCTATTTCATTCAATCGGTTTTCATGAAAGCGGTTTGCTTTTTCGAAGGGACCCCGAAGAACTATGGTCTCGATCAATCCGACCTTGAGACCGCAATCAAGCAGTTCGAAGACTTCGTAGTTGACTATCCGGAATCGGAGTTAGTGCCGGATGCCAAGAAATACCTTCTGACGGCCCGCTCCCGTATGGCCGAAAAGTTCTATTCTGCGGCAATTGTCTACGATCATGTCGGCGCCTACAAAGCGGCAAAGATATATTATCAGAAGGTGGTCGATGATTACACCGATACTCCCTTTGCTTCGCAGGCGACCTTCGGTATCGCGCTGATGGACTATAAGCTCAAGAACTACGATGACGCCCGGGACAAGTTCGACAATTTCCTGAAGGTCTTTCCCAAAGATGAACTTGCCACCAAGGCGAACGAACTTGTCGTAGAGGCGGCTTTCAGGTCGGGCGAGAAAGCCTACAAGAGCGGCAATTATGATCTGGCCAAAGAGAAATTCGAGTCGTTTATCAAGAACTTCCCTGACAGCAAGAAGAAACAGGACGCCGGTGAATACCTGAAGAAGATTCAACAGACATCTCTGACGGATACCGGGGAGGAGAATGCCAAATCCTGAGCCGGGAGATCGGTGGGGGATACTCGGTGGGACTTTCGATCCGATTCACGAAGGCCACGTCACACTTGCGCGCGATATCAAACTCAAGAAATCACTGCACGGCGTTTTGCTGGTGCCGAGCTTTCGCCATCCCTTTAAATCTGATCATGCCGAAGCTTCGTTCGACGACCGTCTCGAAATGGTCAGGGTAGCGACGGTTGACCAACGCGGCTTGGTCGTAAGCGATATCGAGCGCGAGTTGAATCTTTCGGGGTACACGATTGATACCGTGCGCGCCCTCAAACGGGAGTTTTCGGAAACTGCGTTTTGCTTCATCCTCGGAGCGGATAATGTCAGTCAGATGCGAGAATGGCGGGATCCCGAGGGCATTCTTGCCGAAGTTGCCGTTGTCGCCGGAACGAGACCGGGTTTCGAACCGAAAGGATGTGATGGACTGGCCGGTCGGATCGAGTATGTTGAAACATCGGCGGTCGCAGCTTCTTCCACCGATATCCGTGCGGCGTTCCATCGCGGAGAGGTATCGGAAAAGATCGCGGGACTGCTTGATCCGAAAGTGCTGGAGTATATAAACCGAAGGAGACTGTATCGATGACCGGTAAGAACAAGGGCAGCCTTTATCTCATAGACGGATCGGCAATTGTATACCGTTCTTACTTCGCGTTTATACGTAATCCGCTTATTAACTCAAAGGGGGAGAATACATCGGCGACGTTCGGGTTTATCAATTCGCTCCTCAAGATCATAAGCGACGAAAAGCCGGATTACCTGGCGATCGTCTTTGACACCCCCAAGCCGACCTTCCGTCATGAGCAATACAAGGAATACAAATCGACTCGGGCCAAGATGCCCGAGGATCTGGTGGTCCAACTCCCTCGCATTCGACAGGCGGCGGAGGCGTTGAATATACCGGTCTATGAACTCGAAGGATATGAGGCGGATGACGTAATCGGGACGATAGCGACCAGGGCTGCTTCCGACGGGTTCGATGTCTGGTGCGTGACGGGGGATAAGGACTACTTTCAACTCGTGAAGGACAATCTTCGAATTTACTATCCGAAGAGCGGATCGAGCGACGCTGACAAGATGGGTCGCGAAGAAGTAAAGGCAAAATTCGGCGTTTATCCGGAACAGGTGATCGACAAGCTCGCCCTGATGGGGGACAGCTCGGACAACGTTCCCGGCATTCCCGGAATCGGTCCCAAAACGGCCGACAGCCTGCTCGAACAGTTCGGAACGCTGGAAAGGATCCTCGAGGGACATGACC
>CAZFOY010000050.1:0-25546 GCA_964520865.1 uncultured Ignavibacteriales bacterium
AATTCATTGCCACAACGGTTACGTATCGGCGGCAAATGGCAGGTTCTAAGAAGGACCGTGCCCTACAGAGACTTTTTCAACACGCCCGTTCGCGGGAGTCCAGGTTCGACTCTCCGCGTAGGCCGGACCATTCTTATGGCCGGGTGTTATAGGTGAGCCTTCAGATCTTTTGTAGGGCAGACTCGCTTCGAACCTGTCATTCTCGAAATGCCCTGGGGCAATTCTAATACGTCCGGCCATAAGAATGTTCGGACCTACAAATGCCGCTTCATTTGAATTGAAATATCGTTATCGCGAGGCATCCATCACGCCGGTTAGGCGCGAAGTCGTTGCGATCTCGTCTTCACAATCGACCCACGTGACGACGGTCCAAGATGGCGGGCCCGAAGCGGGTCCACCCTGCTTTGATCTGCTTTACAGAGAGAGAAACTGTGTGGAGAGTCGTGGCCAATCTTTTGTCTTCGGTAGCCCACCTCAGTGAGAACCGGCGATAGCCGATTCGAATGCCAGGTGGGTGTCAACCCGAGCTTTGTTCGGCCGATGCCGAACGTCTTCTTCCCACGTGACGACGGCCCATGATTGCTGGCCCGAAGCGGGTCCACCCTACGGCAGAATGTCGTTCCGTGGTAGGGCAGATTCGCTTCGAACCTGCCAGAACAATAGATCACATTGAAATTCTTTGATAACGGTTTCTGAGAAGGAACTGCCCTACAGTTGTTCAGAATATCAACCTACACAATCGGCAGCACAAACGTCGCCACTTCGGGAAGTTCTCCCCAGCCGTCCTTTTCGTAGAACCCGCGCTGATACGAGGCATGTCCTCGGCTGTTCAGCAGCATGAGTCGGGTGCAGCCGCGATGTTCCGCTGATCTTCGCACCGCCTGAAGAAGCTTCTTCCCGACCCCTTTTCCTCTTGCCGACTCGCGAATGTAAATTTCCGAGACGTATCCTTCGGTCCCGGGCAGCGTCATGTACGGAAGCCAGTGCACCGAAACATAGCCGACCACATCGCCGGCGCGGTCTTCGGCCACGAGCAGTTCGTGACTGTCGTCGGCCTCGCACAACCGGAACTGACGTTCCAGTCGGAGTTCGGTATCTTTGGGGGATTCGTCGTTGATATGTTCGAACCAGCCTAACTCGCGAAGGATCTCGGCGATTCCGAGCGTATCCTTGAGTCGGGCGGCACGGATCTCTATTTCACTTAAGACTGTCATATTACCTCTGAAGCGGGTTTGCCCGCATCTATTTCTTTGCTTTGCCCGGTTTCTTGACGAGACCGCGAAGCACTTTCAGGTTTTCGATATCCTCCGCAAGATCCTCTCCCTTCGGCGTTTCCAGGATCATCGGAATGTGTTTGAGTTTCGGATCGTTCACGATATTCCGGAAGCCGTCGAGCCCGATAAACCCCTTGCCGATATGTTCGTGTCTGTCCCGCTTGGAACCGAACTCTTTCTTGCTGTCGTTCATGTGGATTATTTTGAGCCGATCCAGCCCGACGATATCGTCGAATTTCTTAATCGTCTCTTTGTATCCTTTGGAATCGGACAGCTCGTACCCGGCCGCGAACACATGGCAAGTATCCATGCACACGCCGAGCATCTTGTTGTTCTCGACTTTGTTTATCATATAAGCGATCTGCTCGAACGTGTAACCGAGATTACTTCCCTGACCGGCGGTAGTCTCGAGCAGCAGCGTTACGCTGTTATCCGGGCCGAGCTCCTTGAACAACTTAGTCACATTTCGTGCGATCGTATCCATCCCGACCTCTTCGCCCGATCCTACGTGTGATCCGGGGTGAAAGACGAGAGTCGGAATCTTGAGCAACTGACATCGCTCCATTTCTTCTTTCAGGGCGGCGTACGATTTCTCGTTGAGGGCTTTGTCGGGAGAGGCGATATTGATCAGATAGCTGGTGTGCGAAACGGCGACCGTCACTCCGGTCGACTCGATCATCTCGAGAAACTTGTCGACTTCTTCGCCCGTCAGTTTCTTGGCCCGCCACTGGCTATTCGATTTGTTGAACATCTGGATCGTATCGCAGGTCGCCTTCTGTCCGCGTTCGATCGCGTTGAAGACGCCGCCGGCGATTGATTCGTGCGCTCCGAATTGCATTTTCGTCATCTCCCACAGGCTTCGGGTGTCAGGGTATCGCGTAAGGTAGAAAATCTTACGTCGTAAGACAACTGCTTACTCCAATTGCCACAACAGCATCGGCCGCCGGCAGTTCCGTCAATCTCTCCGGACTGCAAAATAGACTGACAGCCCCTGTCAGCGGGCTGCTTTATCATGCGGGCACAGAGAAAGGGGCGCCCACCGCGATCGGCCGATCCGGAGGGGCAACCAAAACGAAAGAGGAGGTTTATTATGCCGGATATCATGATCCGCGACACCGACTTGAAGATCACCGATGTACTCCACCTGATCGCCGCCGGGCATTCCTACAAGCAGATTCTCGAGCACCGTCCCATGCTGACCCTGGCCGACATCATGCTCTCGGCGAAAGTGGCTGAAGAGTTGATCGAGAAGATTGTGATGGTGGACAAACTGGCGAGCGTCGAAGGCCAGATGAAGTTCATCGTTCACGGCGGCAAGTTCAAGTCGCTTGACGAAGCCCGAGTGAACAGCGGCCGCGCGTTCGAGAAATGGAGCGAAGAAGAGGAAGACGAGATGGTCCGTCTGTACAAAGCGCAGGAGTCTATCGCGCAGATTGCCAAACATCTCAAGCGTTCCTACGGTTCGATCCGGGCGCGATTGATCCGTGTGGGTCTGATCAGCGAATCGGCGGCAAAATCAATGAACCAGGATTAGTAGCCTCTCAGAACCGATCCCCGGAGGCGGTCAGCCCGACGTCCCCCCGCGCTCACATCCTGCAACCTGTGCGCGTGTGGGCTGTGCCGCCTCCCTTACAATTATCCGTAAGAGCGATTTTCGGGGCGATCTTTTTTGTTGCCTGTTGAAATCCATAGTGTTATCTAAACTTCCAACAATGGAACAGCTTGATACTATTCTCTCTACGCTTGCGGATTATGTCTGGAGCGCCCCGTTCGCATTATTGCTTTTGGGCACCGGCATCTTCCTCTCCTTCCGCCTCCTTTTCATTCAGGTTCGTGGATTCTGGCACGGTGTGGCGGTTGTTTCCGGCAAGTACGATAACCCCGAGCACAAAGGCCAGCTGACGCACTTTCAGGCTCTGTCGGCAGCTCTTTCCGCCACCATCGGTATCGGCAACATCGGCGGGGTCGCAACCGCGATCTATTACGGCGGGCCGGGAGCGGTCTTCTGGATGTGGGTGTCGGCGGCGTTCGGAATGGCGATCAAGTATACATCGTGTACCCTGGCGGTGAAATTCCGGAAGATCGATGACGATGGCAACGTGCGGGGCGGCCCGATGTATTTTATTGAACTCGGCATGGGGAAATGGTTTAAACCGCTCGCTTATATGTTTGCCGCATGTACGGCTATCGCCGCCTTCGGCGCCGGGAATATGGTGCAGTCGAACACCGTTGCCCATTCACTTGTCGACGCCTTCCACGTGACGCCGGAGATGGAAGGGCTGTGGCGATGGATAATCGGTTTCGTCATCTGCGGCATGGTGGGAGTGGTGATCATCGGAGGAATCAAACGGATCGGTCATGTAGCTTCGTGGCTCGTGCCGTTTATGTCGGTCATGTATTTCGGCAGTGGACTGATCGTCCTTGCGCTGAATGTCGGGGCGATTCTTCCCGCTCTCAAGATGATTTTCTATCATGCGTTTACCCCAACTGCAGCGACCGGCGGGTTCCTCGGCGTCGGAGTCATGAAGACTATAGAATGGGGTCTCAAACGTGGTCTCTTCTCCAACGAATCGGGCCTCGGCTCCGCGCCGATGGCGCACTCGACAGCCCGGGTGGACGAGCCGGTGCGCGAGGGGCTTGTCGCGATGCTCGGACCGTTCATCGACACGATTCTGATCTGTTCGATGACGGCGCTCGTGATTATCGTTTCAGGTCAATGGAACAGCGGGATCAACGGTGCTCCCCTCACTGCCTCGGCGTTCAACGCCGTTCTGCCGGTATTCGGTCAGTGGATGGTGGTGATAGCGATCATCCTATTCGCCTACTCAACAGTAATAAGCTGGTCGTACTATGGAGAAAAAGGAATCGAATATCTGGCCGGAAGCCGGGCAAAGCCGGCTTATCGATGGATCTATATCATCTTCACTCTGATCGGCGCCCGACTCGACCTCAAGGCGGCCTGGTCGTTCGCCGATATCGCCAACGCGCTCATGGCCATTCCCAATCTGGTCGCCCTGATCGGATTGTCCGGTGCAATTGTGACAATTACTCGCAAGTATTTCACCGAGAAAGCACAGGGATTGCAGAAACCTTACCGATAAGATGAGTTCGTAGTCCGTCTCAGATCCTCGTTTGACACTCCCCCCGGTCCTTACCTATATTTCCCACAGCGACGAGAGTTTCGTATCGGATATTAATCCGTCAGAATCGCAAAGCAACCGTCTATGAGTAGTTTATACAAAAGATCGATTTTGATATTCCTTGGCGCCGTCCTGGCCCGTCTTCTCTTCACGGTTATCACTGGATATACTGCTGACAGTGCCTTCATCATTTTCCGATACGCCACGAACATCGCGTTCGGTCACGGATTCGTCTACAATCTCAACGAACATGTGCTCGGAACTTCAACTCCCCTGTACAGCATGGTGCTGAGTTTCTTTGAGGTTCTCCGAGTTCCGGCACCGGACGCATCCCATTTTCTCTCGCTGATCGCATCGGGCCTCACCGCCGTGGTCTTGTACCGATTCGCACACTCGCTTCGCTTCACCCGGGTCGCCTTCCTTCCCGCTCTGCTGTACATTCTCTGGCCTTTGTCGATCGTAGCCGACACCTCCGGCCTTGAGATTGCCTTTTTCGAGTTGCTGGTCATGACCGCCTTTTATTATCAACACAAGCAGAAACCGTTTTACTCGATCGCCCTCGCCACCCTGGCGACCTTGACACGGCCCGAAGGTCTCCTGCTTTTGATCATACTTGTCGGATACAATCTGTGGCGTGAGCCACATCGAAGACTTCAGCTTCTCGGGGTACCGGTACTCCTGCTGATACCCTGGGTGCTCTTTTCTGCCGTCTACTTCGGGAACGTAATCCCAAACTCTCTTATCGCGGGTGCGACCATGGAGGGTCTGTCGGGCCAGTCACTTTTCCTTGGTCACCTCTGCAGTATCCTCCTGCTCACGAACCCTGTCGGATGGGTGCTCCTGTTGGGTCTGGGGCTCGGCTTCTATTGGCTTCGCAAGAAACAGAATACCGGACATCTCGAACTTGCATGGTTGGCATTGTCGGTGATTGCCCTTGCCCTGATTCCGGACAACCGAACCTCCCTGCTCGCCAGCCAGATCTTCCCCTTGTATCTGTTGCTGGCCTCGGCCTCGATTCCCCTCCTGCTCGACCGGGTCCACTTGTCGCTTGAGACAGCACAGAAGATCATCTTTGCGGCGGCCATTACCTTATCGCTGGTATTGATTGTGGGCTGTATTGTCGAAGTCCGAGAGTATGGTGATCGACAGGATCGCCTCCGAGAAGTAAACCGCACAGTCGGAGACTACCTGTACGGACATGCCGATCGTGACACAGACTGGGCCGCGGTCGAACGGGCAGGGTATATCGGCTATTTCTCTCGTCTGAAAATCATCGATCGAGACGGCGGGGTATCGCCACAGGCTTTGCCCTATATTCGGTCGGGGGACAATTTCGGCTTGATTCGGGATTACCAACCGCAATGGGTTGGGCTCGTTCCCGGAAGCCCGGTCAGCAATTTCCCTGTGGACTCGCTTCTCGATGCCGGTTATGTACTTGACCGGACATTTATATTCCAGGGCAAACCGGCCTATTTGCTGTACGTTCATCAGGCAAAATAATCTGACGGTGCCCGGATTCGGGCAATTGCCGCCCTCGCCGGTCTATTTTTCAATTATTCCGTTGCCCCCCGGCCCGTAACTGCTTAGAATACCGTTAGAATCGGAACCGGTCCGGGCAACAGACTGTTTCAATCTTCGATTTTCTCCCCGAGATTCCGTACGACCGGTCAACTTGTCCCCGGTCACAGCCGATAAGTCAGAAAAAGACAACTAATTATAAGGATCTTTCACAAATGAGATATCTCATCACCGGCGGCGCAGGATTCATTGGCTCGAATCTTGCCGCCTATCTGGTCAAACAGGGGGAGCAGGTAAGGATAATCGATAACTTCTCCACCGGCCGTCAGGACAACCTGATTGACCTAAAGGGAAAAGTGGAGTTGATCGATGGAGATATCCGGGATTTCTGGACGGTCACCGAAGCGGTCAATGGCATCGACTACATCCTACACCAGGCCGCCCTGCCATCGGTCCCCCGCTCGGTCAAAAACCCGCTGACTTCGAATGCGGTCAATGTCGATGGTACGCTGAATCTGCTCGAGGCTGCCCGACTTGGCGGAGTCAAAAAGTTCGTAATGGCATCTTCGTCGTCCGTTTACGGTGAGTCCGAAGAACTGCCGAAACATGAGAAAATGATGCCCGGACCGCTCTCACCCTATGCCGTAACCAAACTGACTGACGAGTACTATTTGAAAGTTTACTGGACTTTGTACGGTCTTCCGACCGTCGCCCTGCGCTATTTCAACGTCTTCGGCCCCAATCAGGACCCGAAAAGCGAATACTCAGCTGTTATACCGAAGTTCATCGCGGCCCTTCTTAACGGTAAGCGGCCGCTGGTATTCGGCGATGGCGAGCAGTCCCGCGATTTCACCTATATCGAAAACACCGTACAGGCCAATATCCTCGCGGCCACGAACAAAGATATCGTCGGCGATCACTTCAATGTGGCCTGTGGCGCCCGGTACACGTTGAACGAGATGCTCGACGTTCTTCGGAAGATAATCGGCGTCGACATTCCGGCGGAGTATTCTGATCCGCGGCCGGGAGACATTCTCCATTCTTATGCCGCGATCGACAAGCTGCAGAAGTTTGGGTATAAGCCGACGGTCGGTTTCGAAGAAGGTCTCAGGAAGACAGTTGATTATTACCGGAGACATCTTGGCATACCGGCTAGCCAGCCGGTCAACCGGTAGGAAAGTCAGACAGGGCGCTCGGCGCCCTGTTTTTTTGGCCTAAATCGAGAATCTCCAGCCGCAGTAGAACTCTTTGCCGGCCGCTTCGTCGGGCGGGCAACAGATGCACTCTGTCTTGATCCGCTTGTCGATCGTCTCGGCGAATACCCGATATTCGACTATCCCGACTTCCTTGCACGGAAACAGGGCCAAGCCTTTGCGCCGTCGAGCCGACTGCACCCGGCAATCATTCATAACGAACTCGAACGATTTATCCGTTTCGTTGCGGATCTCCTGTTCGTTGATGAACGCGTACAGCCGATACCCAAGCGCCCTCTTCAGCCCTTCGAGTCCGCTGTTCTCGGCAATCCCGTGGCGCGCCATGATCCGTTTTGCTTCGATGACGGTGAAGTGCTCCCAGGCTTCGGTGTCAAGTTCGATCGCGGCTTTCATGCCAAAGCTTTTTTCGACCGCCTGGAACCAGAGGCCATCGTGGGCCAGCCAGTTTTTGGCAAAATCTACCAGCATTCCTTCGAGAATATCGCGGGGGATCTCTTCTGTCCGAGTCATTCTCTTTTTCTCCAATCCAACGTTTTCCGCATTCCCGACAATAGTGGGGACAATTGTCGCTAAAATCAACCACTATCGCATTGAACGAACCGGAAAATCAGCTCATTCGGGCGTGTCGCATCGGATAATTTTGCGCTTGGAATTGGGTTTTCATTCACTAAATTTGTATCTAGATCGTCAATTGAATACTCAGGAGAATACATATGCGTCGTATCGGCTTGATCTTAACCATTCTCGCCTTCAGTTTTGAATCGCTCCTCGCAGGTGACCTCGACCCGCAATTGGCCAATCAAATCTCCGGCAAATCGGGTGATCAGACTGTCAAAGTCTGGATCCAGCTTCCTCGAACCGAAAATATCAAGGCGTACAAGACTTCCCTTTCAGCCCAATCGACAAGCCTCGCGGTACAGCATAGTGTGGCGATGAAGCACTTCAGGACGGAACATGCCGCCGCACAGAAGGGCCTTCTCTCCTATTTGAAGTCACTCCCGAAAGGAAAATCGGCGACCCAAATCAAATCACACTGGCTGGTGAACATGGTCGAAGCCAAAGTACCGATCTCGGATCTCAGCGAAATAGCAGCTCGACCCGACGTCGAGATGGTCTACGCTGTTCCGAGGATTACGGCGATAACTCCGGTTGAAACTTCCCCCGCTCCGGCCCAGACAACTTCGGTGCAGCCAAATCTGACTTACATTCACGCTCAGGATGCCTGGGCAGCCGGATATACCGGCAAGGGTCGGTTGGTCTGTTCGTTTGACACCGGTGTCGACGGCAGCAGTCCGTATATACACGACAACTGGAAAGGGCTCGATGGTGATTCGGCGGCAGCCTGGTTCGATCCATCCAAGAACCTCCCGTATCCGGACTCGATCTCGAATTGTGGCTACAGCAGCTGCAATACGAGCCACGGAACCCACGTCATGGGGATCATGGTGGGACATTCGTCGACCGACACTATCGGCGTCGCCCCCGACGCCAAATGGATCTCAGCCGCGGTGATCGACCTGGCCGGTACTTCGATTGTCGATGCGTTCGAATGGGCGGCCGATCCGGACGGCGACCCCAATACGATCGGTGACATGCCCGATGTGATCAATAATAGCTGGGGAATAATCGATGTCGGCTGCGAAAACCTATTCTTTAATCTGATTGACAATATCGAAGCTCTCGGTATCGTGACGATATTTGCGGCCGGTAATGAGGGGACGCAGGGAACGAGCACCATCCGCAATCCGGCGGTACGGGCTCTGGACTCGCTGGACTGCTTCGCGGTAGGGAACGTCAACAATTCCGGCGTTCTCAACGGATCTTCATCCAGAGGTCCATCCACCTGCCCGGGAGGCGCTGTAAAGCCGAATGTCGTTGCTCCCGGAACAACCATCATTTCGTCGGTCCCGGGCGGAGGCACCGCCAGCATGACCGGGACCTCAATGGCCGCTCCGCATGTTTCAGGGCTGGTTGCGCTGCTTCGCGAAAAGAATCCAAATGCGACGGTCGATCAGATCAAGACTGCAATCCTGACTACCACGAACAATCTTGGTCATGCTCTTCCGGACAACGATTATGGCTGGGGGTTGGTAAACTGCATCGCCGCCCTTAATGCACTGCCGGCCGATAACCCGTCCACACCGGATCTCCGCGTCTACCGTTTCGACCACCAGCCGATCTCCCCCGGTGATACCGCAACCGGTTATATCTGGCTGAAGAACGCCGGTACTACGGCGACCAGCGTCACGGCGACTCTGGCTGGCGGTAACGCCGCACTGAGCATTATCGACGGAGCGAGTAGTTTCGGCACAATCGCTCAGTACGACACCGCTCAGTCGGCTACCATGTATCGAGTGGCTGTTTCCGATACGGTGACTGTCGGATCGGTCCTGTCGCTCGACCTCCAGATATCAGGCAGCGGATACAACACGACCATGCCTTTGTACTTTTCCGTGGTTCCGTCGCCGGAGCGGACCTTTATGACAATCAGCTCCGGTCACATTCAGTTCTCGGTCTCGGACTATGGCACCTATGGATTCGCAGGAGCTGACGCTGCCGCATCGTTTTATCCTCTAAATGGTGTCGGGTTTAATTTTACCAACCTCGGCAACGATATGTACGAGGGAGGATTCATGATCGGCTATGATGGCTCGGGGAACCAGAGCGTCTCGGACGGTATCCGTAACGATGCCGGTGAACCGGACGGAGATTTTGGCGTGCTCCCCGGCGGAACGATAGGGACGGTCAGCCCGATAGGAGGTGCTTCGCAACAGACCCATGCTGCTTTCGATGATTCGCGGGCCGAAGAACCAATAGGCTTAAGTGTAACGCAGAACACTTACGCGTTCGATACCGATCCCAATCAGGATTTCGTACTCCTGCAGTATTACCTCAGGAATGACACTAACGTAACGCTGAACAACCTGTATGTAGGTGTCTACACCGATTGGGACATCATCACTTACCCCAGCGATGTCGGCGGTTATGACGCGACCGGCCAGTTCAACTGGATGTCGTACAGCTCCGGCGGAAATCTCTCGAGATTCAGAGGCGTGAAGATAGTTCAGGGTGGCACTTATACGGCTTTCACTCAGAGGGGTGCACTGGTCGTCTATCCCACCTCAGGTGACGGCTTCACCGAAGCTGAAAAACTCCAGTCTCTGGAGAGCGGATTCATCTATGCCGATTCCTTCAAGACCACGACAAATGATTATCTTCAGATAACAGCGGCGCGAATAGCGACAATGGCACCCGGCCAGGTGGACACGGTAGCGTTTGCATTCCTGGCCGGCAACACACTTGCAGATATGCAGGTCGCAGCAGTATATGCTCAGACTGCGTACGACGGCATCCTGACCGATGTCGATGACGGTCCCGGGAACGATCTTCCGGATGCCTTCGCCCTACACCAGAACTACCCGAACCCGTTCAACCCGACCACGACTATCGGCTTCAGCCTCCCGCGTGCATCGAACTACACACTGTCGATCTACAATATCGTCGGGCAGCTCGTTCACGAAGTCAAAGGGTTCTCGAAAGCGGGCGATGTAGAGATCGAGTGGGATGCGGATAAGCTGGCCTCGGGGATCTATCTGTACAAGGTGACGGCGGGAAGATCTTCGGCTTCGAAAAAGATGCTGCTGCTCAAATAGAAGGCGCCGGATCACCCATTTGTAAACGGGATCGCCCTGAGACCGGTGACGCGGCGAGCTTCGGCAGCTTCGTCTTCCGTCCGGCATATCAAAAGCAGTTTCTCGGGCGGAATATCTGAGAGATCGAGATCTCCCCGATGACGATATTCCTTCTCCACCGACCAGTCCGAGCGCTTTCCGGAAGATTGCGTGAGCCATCGGACGATATTGTCTTTCTTTCGCTCCGGATCGCCAGTCGAGTCTATATACTTCACCCGCCTTATCCCGAGATCCTCAGCCATCTCTACGGGAATGCCGATGCCGTACGGTTCGAACGACATCTGGCGATACCGCGCGCGCCAGCGCATCAGCGGGATCATTTCAACCGGAGGTTGAAGTGAAAACGCCACCGTCGCCGCCCCGTCCCTGATATGTTTCGATGATGCCACGATTCTTCCCGAAGAAACGATATTCATCAGACCGGCGAAGGCTGAGCGGGGGTAGGAGTCCGATTCGATCAGCGCGTGATAGTAATCGATTACCCGCTCGGTCGGCCAGGCTCCGTTAGAAGCGCGCGTCCAGTGAATTACATAGTCGCTTCCGATGGACTGTATCTGTGGACTCGCCTCCGAAGGATCCAGCGTATATGCAAACTTCTCGGCTCCCGGTTCATACGGCACGAGAAAGTCGTCATCAATCTGCTTCGACGCCTTTTCCTGAGCCCTCAGCAGCTTTTCCAACGTACCACCGGGTCTAATCGATATCGGAAACAGCAAGTCGGCCTCGTTGCAGACCATCTGATCGCGAAGGCGCATCTGAGCGGCTTTGTCCTGGCGCGTCTTAGGCGGAGGGCACTCGATAAACTCCGTCATGACATCGTTGAGATTCAGCTCCTTCTCCCAAATAGCCTTCGTTTCATCGAAATCTTCGCCGAATTCGATCGGAATGACCAGCCTGGTACGACACCCCTTCATCGATCCGGCCGCCGCAACAAGCTCCCAGGTCGGCGTACCGACCGAGTCGACCAGGGTGATTTCGTGTTCCTTGAACCAGTCTATCGCTTCAAGAGTCTTCTTTACCCACCCAAGTCCGCCGTGCGGACGAAGTCCCTGACGTGAAAGCAAAATCGCGCCGCTTAAGCCCATAAAGGCACTCCAGTGCTCGTCTTAAGAATTTCTCAGCCTTGTTAAGTTTGCGGCCGCCTTCCTTTATAGCCCGCGCCCCCACACCAGCAGAAGTAAAATAGCGCGTTTTCGAAGGTCACTCACAGCCACCGTCGCAATGATAAAGATTCACATAAAGGATTGGCAAGCCAAAAACTGCGTGTCGCTACCTTTGTGATCAAGTTGAATCAAAGGGCTGGTCTCGGCCGGACTTAAGACATCGCCGCGATTTTCCTTGATTAGCGGCTGAATTGAAACGTATGTTGGAGTATGGGATGGAAGGTGACACAATTGCTCTTCATTTGTCTGCTGACCGGAGGAGCGATCTCTGCTACAACCCTGACGGTAGAGCGTGGCTCAGACCTGCAATCGGTCATAAATTACGCCGGCTCCGGGGATACGATTCTTCTCGGAGAAAAGACTTTTGAGGCAACCCCCTCGGATTTCACCGACTCACTGTGCGGCAATTGCCAGGATCCTCAGATGAATGCTCAGGCGAGCTACGGATTCATCATTCGAGGCAAGGCGCTTACGATCATCGGGAAGAATCGGGAATCGAGCCGCCTCGTAACGAATGCCGGTTACGGGATATATTTCGAGGATTCCCCCGGCTCGACTCTCCGCAATCTGACCGTAACCGGTGGAAAGCGCGACCACGACGGCAATGCAACCGATGCCGGTGTTGTCGTGAGACGCTCGCGGGTCCTTATTCAGGACTGCGATATTCGCGACAATGACAACCGCTCGGCCGATTCGGCGGTAATTGTCGGAATCGGCGGCGTGTTCGGTCGCGAAGGATCCGAGATCACAGTCGACCACAGCAAAATTATCAACAACAGCTGGGATGGTGTGGCGCTGTACCGCGGTGCGATCGCGCAAGTGACCGACTGCCTCATCCAAGACGGCCGCGGCGTGGGCATCGGCGTAACCTGGGACGCAACCTGCATAGCGTACCGGAACGAGATCACCGGCTATTGGAAAGGAATCGGCGCGTTCGGCGCCACGTGGGTTATTGCCCGAAACAACCTTGTTCATGACAATCTCGGCTGGGGCATGATTGCGACCGGTAAATCTTATATGGATATGACCAACAACGTCGTGTACCACAACGGCAACTGTGGAATCGCCCCCTGGTCAACGGAAAGCCGGGGACGAATCGTAAATAACATAGTGGCCCGCAATGGCTGGCGAAAACAATGGGTCTGCCCCTGTGTGGGAATCTGGAATTACGGCGACTGGGCCAAGTGGGAATTCGACCACAATATCGTCTGGAGCAACGATTCAAGCAACTACAAGGATATCTGGGATCAGTCAGGTATCAACGGGAATTTGAATATCGATCCGAAGTTCGTCGGCGATGGCGATTTCCATTTACAGCCCGGATCTCCTGCCATTAACGCCGGAGACAGTACATTGTACGATATCGATGGTTCGGTGTCGGATATCGGGCTGTACGGCGGACCACAGGCCGGCAAATGATTCTGCCCGGTAACGAGTTACGGACTTTATGGGATTCGGGCCCGATCACGGTAAATTTTACTCCGACGACGTCCGATTCATAGATAAAACTAATCTACTATTTGAAGTTAAGACTCAGGAGGGTTTGGCAGTGAAAAAAGCAATCTTTCTCTTCACGCTCATGTGCCTCGGTGCAGCCGTTGCCTTCGTGGTGGGATGCGGCAGCGACAATTCGACGAACACTACAGAGAAAAAGACCGGATCGCTCAACGATCCTCAGTTCCTGGCCGCCCAGGAAGCTGTGTCCGCGGTTGGTGAGTACGACGGACTAATGCTCGGCCTTGCTTTCCAGGCTCTGGACAGTGTATTCCACGATCCGTCCAATCCGTCGCCGATCCGGAACTTCCGTCGGCCTGTAGCAACAAGCACCGCCGCCGATACGGTGGAGCTCACCTACCACGCCGACTCAAAGTACTGGATGTTCTACACGGTGCATTATGATACTTCGAGCACCGACCCGCTGGTAGTTACCCGCTTCGTGATCAAAGACTCTACTCAATTCCTTCAGGGCATGGATGTGGTGCAATGGCCCGATTCCGCCCTGCTGACCGAATTCAGAAACGGAGTACATGCAAGCATAACGGCGAATAACACGACGGATTCGATTTACATTCACCAACTGGTGACGATCGCCGGTGATATTCCGAATCTTGGCGACGTAACCATTGACGGCAGCCGTGGGTTTGAGATCAATTTCTCGGACACCGGCAGTGCAGACACCTGCACCTTCGGTCTCAACATGGGAGCTGTCGCCAACAGCGTCGGTTTGAACGTGACGGACCTCGATCAGAATGGCTGCCCGACTTCCGGCAACTCCGTCTATGCCGGCTCAATCAACGTCTCGTGCGTGGGGCAGGATACGGCCTCATATAGCGGCGGCTGGACAATTACTGAGACATTCAACGGCAATCTCATCAACTATGTCTTCGAGAACTCGACTACCCGCTGGACCTATACCGACACCTGCCACACTCAGGCATCGGCATCACCCTACGAACGAATCTCTCGTCTTCAGAGCAGATCATTCTGATGTAGCCAGGCACCGATTCGGGTGATCACTTGCCATGTGTCACCCGCAGCCAACATTTAAGGGCGTCCTGACGGGCGCCCTTTTTCATTTGCCTTGTTTGGCTTCCGAGAGAGCTTTGGGGGCAGTTACAAACTTCTTGACAGTCAGTCGATTTCCGGGCAAATTACGGCACAGATTCGACGGAGGAGTGGCTGAGTGGTCGAAAGCGGCGGTCTTGAAAACCGTTGTACCGTAAGGTACCGTGGGTTCGAATCCTACCTCCTCCGCTTATAACTCAACAGCGTAGCGGCAATCTCACCAATCAAAGTCGGGCACGCTCTTCCACCGACCAGGATAGAGCATTACGGGCATGAAACCGGCGCTGGTCCATCACTGAACGAGTAGTCAACGAGATAGATTAAATCTGTAATATCAATAGTCCCTGAGCCATCGACATCGGCTTCCTCCAAGCAGACGGGTTCCGGTCCTGAACTGAAAGAGTATTCAACCAGGTAGATTAGATCCCCAATATCTATTCCAGGCTCGCCACCTATACCGTCCACGTTGCCAGATATTCCACTGCAGCATCCAGGAGCAGCTGTTACCGTGAATGTGGCAACATCCTCCGAAAATAGAGTTCCCGGATCAGTGGCCCGAAAGGTAATCGTTTCGGATCCGCTCCACCCTGCATCCGGCACAGTGATCGTCGCCACTCGCTCGGTGATATCAACCAAAAGCTCGGTATTTCCGCTGTAAGACCAGACCATATCCGCCTGAGTGTTGTCTAAGTCACTTACATACTCATCGAGATTGATGGTATCAAATGAGGTTCCCTCAGCTACCTCTTGGTCCGGGATATCGTACACCACTGGAGGGTAATGCACAGCTGTGAGGTTGAGCAGAACCGAAACGTTGCTGGAGGCCAAGTTAGCCACTGCAAGATCAACGTCTCCATCTCCTTCAAGATCACAGGCAAACACAGAATTCGGCCCCACCCCTGTCTGATAGTCGACCGCGCTGAGATATGTGCCGTCACCGTTATTTTCCAGAATCGACACACGGTCGAGATTATTGATTGTCACTGCCAAGTCGTTATCACCGTCACCGTCAAGATCACTGGCAACGACGGTCCAGGGCGCTCCTCCGACAGCATACTCAACGGCAGTCTGGAAAGTACCATTTCCGTTGTTCTTGAGGACCAAAACGCTGTTTGAGTAATTGTCCGATACGGCTAGGTCATTATCACCGTCGTCATCGAGATCTGCTACAAACACAGACCACGGAACAACTCCGCCGTTATAGTTAACAGGTAGATAAAACGTTCCGTTACCACGGTTCATGAGAACTGAAACATATTGCCAGTTAGCTACAGCCAGATCGATGTCACCGTCACCGTCCAGATCACCTGAAGCTATTGAAAACGGCGCATACCCGCCCTGGAAGTTATGAGCGCCTTGAAATGTTCCATCACCATTGTTCATGAACACCGACACATTGGGCCCTGCGGCCATATTCGTTACCGCCAGATCATTGTCTCCGTCTCCATCCAAATCTGACGCAATGACGGAGTATGGCTGATTGATCACAGCGTAGATGGTCCCAACCAGAAAGGTCCCATTACCGTTGTTCCAGAGAAGCGAGATACTGTTGGAAACCCAATTCGCCACAACTAGATCGTAATCGCCGTCACCATCAAGATCGGCGGCCACGACGCACTCAGGTTGGGCCCCGACCGGATAATTGACAGCAGCCTGAAATGTACCATCGCCACTATTTATGAGGATCGACACATCGTCTGACCAGTAGTTGGCCACGGCTAGGTCGGCGTCACCATCACCGTCAAGGTCCGCAGAAAAGACTGAATGTGGCTCATTATCCGCAGTGTAATCCACTTTCGTGGCAAACCACGGATCAAGAGCAAGTGCGTTTACTACCAGAGTCAGCAGCACTGGAATGGAGAGCATTGTAACCCTGAAGAATGAGCAGATCTTCACTTTGTACCTCCAATTGTTTCGAACTGCTTGTATGAGTAATAGTCAATGACAGCAGCGTGCGAGTCAACGAAGTTGCTCAGGCAGTGATAGTTGTCACCATGATTTTCATGTTTATGTTGTTGTCGTCGTCGGAAGATCCCTGCTGTGCTTGCAGAATAAGCATCAGGAGCGAGGAATGCAAGAGCAAAGTGTACCTAATTGTCCGCAAACGGCATAACGATCCCGTAAGTACAGAGGGGAATCGGGACGCCCAGGATTACGAATAGAGGTCTCGCCTCAGGCTGCGGTTCTAAAGTGGGCCACTATCGCCCGCTTACTACTTATGCGTCGCGTCATCTGTTGGGTGAATTGAGTGACGCCCTCAAGTGTGAGGATGCGCCCTCGAATCATTCTGTTGAAACTTGACCGTCTCTATCCAGCCAATCCAACATTGCAGAAATGCTCCCCGTAGCCAGCGCGATGCTGGTATCAGCGGCACCGTAATAGAACTGTATGGTATCGCCGTCGGGTAGGATAGTATAGCCGCAGGGAAATACTACATTTCCCACATCGCCGTGCAGTTCATAAGATTCCTCAGGGCCAAAGATCCATTGATCGCTGCGTTTGAGGCACAACTCAGGATTCTTCAGATCAAATAGGGCAAGTCCAAGTCGGTATATTGCCCCGGCCGCGGTCTGGCGCACTCCATGGTACATCATGAGCCACCCCTGAGACGTTTCAATGATCGGAGGCGAGAGGCCAATTTTGTTGGCATCCCACCATCCTCCGCGCCGTGCCTCCAGCATCAGCTTGTGCCCCCCCCAATGAGTCAAGTCGGGTGAGTAAGAGATCCATATGTGTGCTCTGGCCGAACTGACCGGCCGGTGAATAAGTGCCCAGCGACCATCGATACGGCGAGGCAGCAGAGTCGCGTCCTTGTCTTCCGGTGGCATAATCACGCCATAGCGTTTGAATTCGCGGAAATCTTCGGTCGTTGCCAGCGCCACTCCCGGTCCATCGCGAGTAAAGGCGGTATAGACGATGGCGTACTGACTCAGCTCCTGAATATAGGTGATGCGCGGATCTTCGATCCCCCAGATCTCTTCGGGATAATGTTCAGGAGCGGGCACCAGCGTCGGTTGCGGATCAATCCGCCAGTTGTCGACACCATTGGCTGAACGTGCCGCACACAGATGAGAATGCCCGCGCCGATCCTCTACCCGACATAACAGGAGTGTTGTACCATCAGCCAGCAGCGCAGCCCCAGGATTAAAGACGCTGTTGACGTGATAGGGCCAGTCAGCCGCTGTCAGGATCGGATTGAGTTTGTTACGATGAAGAAGTTGGGGGTGAGTTTTGCTCATCTGAATAGCGTCTCCACAGGCTAAAAGGTATTCTCTGCCAGGCGCAGTTCCAGTAAGGACTGGAGGAAGGCGAGGGTTGACTCTGCGCCGAGATTCTCGTTAGGGCGGTCGGCGTGAAGGCCATCGCGACACCCCCCCGTAGTCGGGTCATAGATCGAAAGATTCAAGTCGTTGCGGCCCAGGAACCATTCAAAAGCGCGCTGGGCTTCCTTGCGCCAGCGGCTGTCCTGCGTGATTCGATACGCCTCCAGACAAGCTGAGACCATTGCCTGACCTTCAACCGGCTGCTGATCGAATCGGGCACGTTCGCCGCTCTTTCGGTAAAAGCCGTTAGATCCGATAGGGACAAAATGCCCGCCTTTGTTAGCTCGTTGTATATCGGCCAGCCAAGTGAGCGATTCCAGCCCGGCTTCAATCATAGACGCACTCTTGACCGAATGTCCGCAAATGAGCGACGCGTGTGGCAAAACGGCATTGCAGTATGTTAACCCTTCTTCGTACCATCTCCAATCATCCGTTCGACAACGTTCATATAGGTTTAAGAGCTTCTGTGATAACTCTTCCTGAACCTGGCTGGCACGACGATCTCCTTCGAAGCGTCGGAGATATTCGTGTATCCCGATGAGTGCAAAAGCCCAGGCCCGGGGACTGGTCGTCTCGAGGATGGCGGGCAGGGCCTGTTCGAACAGCCAGCTGGCCATACTCTGCAGCGCCGGGGTATGAGAGCGGCCCAACACTGTCCCAAGTGCCCACAGGGCCCGGCCGTGACTGTCATCAGAGCCGTTCTCCTCCAACCAAGTACGCTGGTAGTTCATGAAATTGCGGAATCGGCCGGACTCGGCGTTATAGGCGTACCAGATAAACGCGAGATAACGTGAAGCCAACTGGAAGGCTTCCTGATTGCTCACATCCTCCAAAAGAGCGCTCACAATCAGGGCCCGGGCGTTGTCATCGGTCGTATACCCTTCATGATAATTGGGAATCGTGAACACGGAGTGTTGTAGAATTCCGGTTTCATCCGTCATGTTAAGCAGGTGATCGAGCTTCAGGAGAGGAAGTTCCCCCGGATGTTTGTCGAGTGCTTTGACTGTGAAGCCGGGATCGCTGAAATGACGACGTTCAGCTCGAGCCCTTTCAAAGGTTTCATGGTAGCGACGAGCCACCTGTGGCCAGATCATTGCCCGCCCGAACAAATAGGCCCTCTTGCGCATCGCATGACGTTTGGCTTCGTCATTTAACAGCTCAGTGACTTTCCGGGCGAGCGCCGCGGGGTCGCGAAACGGCACCAGAACTCCTCGCTCTTCGGAAAGCATCTCTTCGGCGTACCAGTACGGTGTCGAAATGACGGCCTTCCCCGCACCCAACGTATAGGCAAGTGTGCCAGAGGTGATTTGTGCCTGGTTGAGATACGGGGTAATGTAAATATCAGCCGCTCCAATAAACTCCATCAGTTCGTCCAAACTCACGAATCGGTTGTGAAAAATAACATTGCCTTCTACACCTCGTTCGCGGGCCAGCCACTGCAGTGATAGCCGGTAGGCCTCTCCGTCAGTCTCCTTTACGTGCGGGTGAGTTTCTCCCAGAATCATATACACGACGTTGGGATGGTCCGCCAGAATTGCAGGTAGTGCTTCAATGACGTTTTCGATGCCTTTGCTGGCGGAGAGCAGTCCGAAACTGAGTAGAACCATCTTTCCTTCGACACCAAACAGGTCTTTGTGAAAACTTGGGTCTACAAAGGGTACATCAGGAATTCCGTGCGGGATAAGATCTATTTTGTCGGAAGAGACGTCAAAGATTTCGGTGAGAAAATCTTTCCCTCGCTGACTCATGACCACGAGCCTGTCTGAGAGATTCGCAATCTCTGACATCACCCGTCGTTGATCTGCGTCCGGTTCGACTAAGATCGTATGCAAGGTTGTGACAATCGGCATCCGCAGTTCGCGAAGGAGAGTGAGAATATGGCTACCGGCCCGACCGCCAAAAATACCATACTCATGCTGCAGACAGACAAGGTTAACGTCATTGATATTCAAGAAGTCGGCTGCTCGGCGATACGATTCGACATCTTTCTCCGTCAGTTCAAAACGAACGCGACTCGGATAGTCGTAGCCGGCAGCGGTGTCATTCACCGGCAGAGCGATACAAGTTGTCGCTTCACTTTCAGCGGCGACAGCTTCGCAGAGGTCGGTAGTGAAGGTTGCGATGCCGCAACGACGCGGCAGGTAATTGCCGATGAAAGCGATTCTCTTGATTATCGAGTTATCGGTCCCCCGTTGCATAACCGGCACTTAGACACTCACTCCGCTTTCAACGATGGTCAGCGGACGGGAACCCAGCTTCTTGCCATTAAGTTCCCTGATCGCCACGAATGCCTGATTGCTGAAAGGCATCTCGACAAAACAGAATCTGTAGGCAGCGTTCGCCCCAGGATTCGCGTCCATGCTTATTTTACCGACTTTCCCATACCGCTCGAAAGCCTTGCGAAGTTGCCATTCCGAGGTTTCAGGCGACAGATTGCCGACATATATGTTCAATGATTCCTCAATTCGTTGTGTCAGGTTACGTTGTCGTGCCAGGCATCCGAGTTGTTTGAGACGTGCCGCAAAAGCGGCGGATCAATTCGCAGCCATATACTAACCGGCTGCGCCGCGCCTGACTTTACTGGATCTCAACAAATGTTTCCGAAAGTCAAATGCGGTTCTTTGCCCGAGCAGTTCTTCGGTTGTGCGCAGCCAGGGCGCCGGCAAGAAAGCCGGGTATGAGTCCGAGAATAATCCATTCTACCACTGACATGGTTGATCCCTTCTTTGTTCCAAACCGTAAGCGGAGATACATCGGATCATAATTCGCAGAGATGTTAGATACATCCGCCTAATCTTCCCGCACCTTCAGCAGTTTCCCGTCCAGCTTCTTATCCTTCAGCCCCTCGATCGCGGCCAGAGCGCGAGCGTCTGACGGCATCTCGACGAGACCGAAAGCAGTGAAACATCCGACAAGGTCCGACAAGGAAGTGTGGGGGGACAGATTGCCAACATGGATATGCATAACGTTCTCCGTTTCTTTCGCACCCATCATCGATTCAGCCAGATGGGGTTTTGGTGGGACATCGCGGGCCTTTTCAAGCGCCGTCGTCACCTGGATCGACGATTCGACAAGGATTGGTTTGCAGGAGCAAGGCTTGAGAAACAATCAACTCGGAGACTCTGGGTCTATCTAAGTATACGCCTAATTGTATCAAACGCCTACAGATATATTCTTGCGGGACAAGATAGTCCCCATAGTAGGACACCTGATACACCCGAAGTATCTGAACTGGAGTGACTTCACGATAACTAAGAGGCATTTTTGAGGTTGACGACTCTTTTCGATCGATTTATTTTCACATGCAGGTTTGAGATAAACAGTCAAGGAGGGACTGCGAGTGCCAAAGATCCGGGTGCTTCTGATTGAAGACAATCGCCTTCTACGCGAAGGTATCACCGCCATGCTCAATGATCAGCAGGACATTAGAGCCGTCTCGGCAACAGGCAACGGGGATGCTATTGAGAAGGCCAAGAAAATCAAACCCCAGGTCGTTCTTCTTGATTTGGGTCTGCGAAGTCAGAACAGCCTGCGTGTAGCGGAACTCATCAAGAAAGCATACTCGAAGTCCGAAATAGTCGTGATGGACCTCATGCCGGTCCAGAGCGAAGTAGTGGAGTTTGTCAAGGCCGGCGTTTCCGGTTTCATCCTCAAAGACGCTACAATCGACGACTTTCTACACACCATTCGATCGGTTGCCGAAGGGAAGAAGGTGCTGCCACCCTCCCTGACCGGGTCGCTTTTTTCCCAGATAGTAGAGTACGCTGTTCACAGCGGAAAGGCGGATCGGCTGATGAAGGCGGTTAGATTGACTCGCCGTGAGCACGAAGTTGTGGATCTTATCGCGAGAGGAATGAGCAACAAAGAAGTTGCATCAGAACTCAATATCGCGGTCCATACTGTCAAAAGTCATGTTCACAACACACTGGAAAAGCTGGCTCTTCACACTCGTTTGGAACTGGCCAGCTTCGCCCTCACCGAAGGAATGGTGAGAGCGTCGGCGAAGAAGACGACAAGAGATCGCAAGTAGATCTCAATCTTAGGGACTAATCCCCTTTTCAATCCTCCGGACGATTGATCGCTTTTTCAATTCAGATATATTGAATAGGTATAGATGGGGTAGGCACGGTGGAACGAACCTGTCTTGCTGGCTGCGGGCCAGGTTCGGGATGCTTCGGACGGGCTTCAGGGTCCAGAGTAGAATATGCTTTCTGATTGCCTCAGCACGAGATAAAGTTCCAGCCAACAAAACATGTGCTGAGTATTCAGCAGTATCTTGATTTGCCGTCACAACCGGCAAGACGAAGCGACAGAAAAGGAGAACAGGTATGCACGCAATATTGAAACGGTCTGGTCAGACAGAAGAGTTCAATACAAACAAGATCTTAAACTCGATGAGAAGCGCGGGTATCAGCCAGGAGACGGCACAACAAGTGGCGAAAACAATCACTTACCACGATGGGATTACGACTTCGGAAGTCCGAAACCGAGTCATAGGCGGGATAAAGAATCAGGAGCCGCAGGCGGCCAAGCAGTATGAATCACACCCCAAAAAGTCCCACAAGGCCTGAACATACGCTTGCCCCTAATAGAGAGAAGCAAGATATAGCAACCGTAAATTCGGAGTTTCGAGCGAGCTTCGAGGAAGCCCTTTTCCCCCACCTTGAGGCACTCTGGGGAACCGCACTTTGGCTCACTTCGCACAAGAGCTTCGCGGAGAACTTGCTGTTGGCTACAGTGAGTCAGGCATATCGACTCTGGGTCAATCCAGTTCACGGAGCCTCCCACAGAATATACTTATTCCGGATTATGGTAAGTGAGTCATCGCGCGTTGGCCCCGAGACTGCGGCATCCCGCAGGAATTTCGGAGAGCTACCTTGCGTCGCTGACGATGCTAAGGCCGACGGTCGTTCGCAGCGGTCGGGCGCCTCAGTCGATAGACAGGACCTACAAATTCTCTCGCAAATCTCAGGCAGCCTGTTCAAAGGAGCCGCCACCCGTCTGAGTCCGCAATCCCGACTTATCATGATACTGCACCTGCGCGAACAAATGTCGTATGCAGATATCGCCTACATAACCGACCTCCAGGTAGATATCGTGAGCACCACAATTACCCGGCTCAGCAGGCTGATTCCACAATATCTGGTGAAGCGCGAACGGTACAAGCGGCGTACTTTCGGCGGGGATCAATCCGCTCTTGATGCTTCAAACGATAGTTGGGAGAACGAAGGAGGCTCGGTAAAGAACGAATACCAGGAGCAGATTCAATGAGTAGACTCTCGATTGGCATTATCGATCTCGTAGCCAAAGCGCCGACCCGGACGATGTGGATGCGCGTCATGGGGGCGAATTTTGTAAGTATCATGCCCCAGGTCGTAGCAACTTGGTGCGAAGACCAGGGTCACGACGTGACACTGGTCACCTATACCGGCAGGGAGAATCTGATCGAAGAGCTGCCCACGGGAGTAGATTTCGTTTTCATCAGCTCATTTACGGAAGCAGCTCTGCTATCTTATGCCCTTAGCAACTTATTCCGCTCGCGCGGCGCAATCACCGTTCTTGGGGGCCCTCACGCCCGTTGCTATCCACAGGACGCACAGAAGTACTTTGACTACGTACTGGGTTTTACCGACCAGAAACTAATACTTGAAGTCCTCGGCGATCGCAGCCAGTATCGTCCTGCCGGTCTGCGCCTTTCAGCCGATCACCATCCCATGCGACTACCGGGAGTGAGCAGACGCTGGAAGTTCATTGAACAGACCCTGCGGAAAGCTCCGTTCATTAAGATAGTTCCGCTCTTGAGCAGTTTGGGATGCCCATATTCCTGCGACTTCTGCATCGACTCGTCGGTGCCTTATCAGCCGTTGGACGCAGATGAAATGAAACAAGATCTCAGTTTTCTCCTCGGAAAGCTCAAACACCCCCGTGTAGCATGGCACGATCCCAACTTCGGCGTGCACTTCGAACAATGTTTGGACGCAATCGAAGAAGTCGTGCCGCCGGGACGAATCGACTTCATCGCCGAGTCGACCCTGTCTTTGCTCTCGGAACCTCGCGTGAAGCGGCTTCAGCGTAATGGCTTCAAAGCCCTGCTGCCAGGCATTGAATCATGGTTTGATATGGGGAAGAAATCGCGTACCGGCAAGACTACCGGGATGGACAAAGTCAGAATGGTCTCGGAGCACGTTAATATGATCCTGCGACATATTCCGTATGTGCAGACCAATCACATTTTCGGCCTCGACGGTGACGAGGGACCATCGCCGTTCGAGTTGACCAAGCGGTTTCTGGATCTCAGTCCCGGAGCTTTTCCAGCCTATTCCATGCTCTCCGCCTTCGGTCAGGCAGCGCCGCTTAATCTGGAATTTCAGCGGGCAAATCGAGTGCTGCCGTTTCCTTTTCACTTTCTGAGCAATATCCAGATGAACGTCAGGCCAAAGAACTATTCGTGGCCGCAATTCTATGACCGTCTTGTTGACGTGACGAAATACTCGTATTCGCCGCGCTTAATCTTTCGTCGCTTTCTGGCTAACGGTGAGACTATTCCAAGATGGTTGAACGTCGTCCGGGGGCTTTCATCGGAGCGTTTCGGCAGAGTCGCATATTTCACCGAAATGCGAAGGCATCTGGAAAACGACATTCCGTTCCGCAGATTCTTCGAGCAAGAAACAGATGCAGTCCCCGAATACTTTGTGGAGAAGATTCGGAACGATCTGGGGGAATTTTGGGAGTGGTTGCCTGAAGGAGCGATTCGCCACGATCCTAACGCCTACCTGTCATCACTGCAGGATTCAGGTTCATCGTTAGAGATTCCGAGATCCAGCGTCGGTTAGCCGCAAAGACTGCACTCATCCCTTTGCCCATCCTTATTTACACTAAGAGTCACGCCTCACAAAAGAACAGACCGGCCAGAGGCCGGTCTGTCCGAATGTCAACTCAGTGATCAATCAGTCACAAGCTTTGATGACATCGCCGTTAGTACAGCTTGCGGTATCCATTTCCGCCGCTGCGATTACCGCTTTCGGCGTGCGATTTTGCCTCGCTTACTTTCAGCGAACGCCCGTTCAGGTCCCGACCGTCAAGACCGCCTATGGCAGCGGTCGCTTCGTTCGTTGCTGACATTTCCACGAACGCAAAACCTCTGGGCTCGCCGGTGGATTTGTCTTTAATGATGTTGACCGTTGAAACGGCGCCAAAACCGGTGAAGGCCTCTCGTAATTGATCTTCTGTCGTATCGAACGACAAGTTTCCTATGTAGATGTTCATCTCTACACTCCATGGTTACTCATGCTGAAGCAGGCAGGTTCTCAATTGAACTCTGACGCTTCGGGATGAGTGATATCTTGCGCATGATTGCGCTTTTAATTCGAGATTACGATTTAGCGGAGAGTTGTGGATTAGGACAAGACTACGAAAAATGGTCGAGCTCAAATTAACACTTACACTACAGTATATCGGACATATTGTCAGAAACCTACGACTATTTTCGAAATACTCGGATTCTTTTCGATCTTGGCTTAGGGGATTAGTCCGAGCGCTGAGCCGGGCTCGCTGCAAAGAGGATGGAACATCAACCCTCTTCCCTACGCGCCGTGGTTGAGTTACGAGAAATTCGCCAAAGAGGGTCCGCTCAAGACCCGGTTTCAAAACAGTCTAC
>CAZFOY010000051.1:0-22516 GCA_964520865.1 uncultured Ignavibacteriales bacterium
AATTCGAAGGACGTCCGGAGGAACTTCCCGACGAAGGCTGGGACTGGGCGATGACAACCGGTTTCACTGGCCTGGAACAGGGGATAGCGCCGAACATTCAGTCGGCTCTCGCGATCGTCGTTCATCCGAATTTACGAGGACAGCATCTGAGCACCGCAATCGTCGAGCATTTGAAACAGATCGGTCGGTCCAAAGGTCTCGTTACCCTCATCGCACCGGTGCGTCCGAATCTTAAGGCGAGTTACCCGCTGATCGAGATGGATCGCTACATCAGGTGGCTCGACAGCGAAGGTCTTCCGTTTGATCCGTGGATGCGCGTACACGCAAGACTCGGTGCCACGGTTGTCAAACCGTGTAACCGGGCAATGCAGATATACGGGACAGTGGACCAGTGGCAGAGCTGGGCCGGGATGAAGTTTCCGGAGTCCGGTAAGTACGTTGTCCCCGGAGCGCTCACGCCGGTCGATGTCGACGTAGACAACGACCGCGGTACTTACATCGAGCCGAACGTCTGGATGTGGCACGACATTTCCTGACGGCCGCGACGACTTTTCCACAAAACCTGTGGAAATGTTGTGGATATGCTGTTATATCTCGTATAACCTCCCACAAATTCTCAAATTAGGAGTTGCTTAGAATTCAATGAGATTCTCATCAGCGACAATAAAATCAATGGCGTATGTAATATAAAGAGGCACACCAGTTTGCGCGACTTGAAAAAGTTGAGGTCGGCTGTCGGGCGATATCGAATGAATTTCGGCCAAAGATTTTGGATTGTACCCGTTTGTATTTCAACAAGCTATGAGTTTTTGTAATAAGAACACAATTTTTAGTGGATGGCGGTCCGGCAGACACTATATCTTGTGCCCATTGTGAGAGGCAGGGTCTGCGCGACAGCGGGAGAGTGCCCTTCAGCAACAGAGGAAAGAAAGCGAATCAACCGCCAAGGGATGATTTTTCTCTAATGGATTGGGGCGGTTGAGTGATCTTGAGGATTTAGGAGGTTACATTGAAAATTCAACGACTGTTCACCCGCGATGGCGAGTCTCCTTACAGCCGGATCAATTTTGTCAAGCGGAGTTCAGAGATCAAGAACCCGGATGGTTCGACTGTTTTCAAGCTGGACAATATTGATGTTCCCGAGCAGTGGTCGCAGGTAGCCGTTGATATTCTTGCCCAGAAGTATTTCCGCAAGGCGGGTGTTCCTCTCACCGACGATAAGGGTCGGCCGATGCTCGATGAGAACGGCGATCCGGTAACCGGCGGCGAGACGGATGCCCGTCAGGTTTTCAACCGTCTGGCAGGATGCTGGCGGTACTGGGGCGAAGAACACGGCTATTTCGAAACGGAAGAAGACGCGCAGATTTTTTACGACGAATTATGTTTCATGCTGGCGAGCCAGATTGCGGCACCGAATTCTCCGCAGTGGTTCAATACCGGTCTGCACTTTGCTTATGGCATATCAGGGGTCTCGAACGGCCACTACTATGTAGATCCGAAGTCGCACACGCTCAGCCAGGCGAAGAACGCGTACGAGCATCCGCAGCCGCACGCCTGCTTCATCCAGTCGGTCAGCGATGATCTGGTGAATGACGGCGGTATCATGGATCTGTGGGTGCGCGAAGCAAGACTGTTCAAATACGGGTCCGGAACCGGTACGAATTTCTCGAATTTGAGAGGTGCCAAAGAGCCCCTCTCGGGCGGCGGCAATTCATCAGGGTTGATGTCTTTCCTGCGCATTGGAGATCGCGCTGCCGGCGCCATAAAATCCGGCGGTACCACCAGACGGGCGGCGAAGATGGTCTGTCTCGATTTGGACCATCCCGACATCATGGAGTTTATCGACTGGAAAGTCGTGGAAGAGCAGAAAGTCGCCGCCCTGGTGGCCGGATCGAAAATCATCCGTCAGCAGCTCGCCGAGCTGTTCGAGGCGGCGAGGATTTCCGGAGAAAACGGCAACTCGGTATTCGAAACCGACCCCGAGAAGAACAGCAAGCTGAAAGCGGCTCTCCGCCGCGCCAGGCAGCTGTCGGTCCCCCAGGGGTACATCAAGAAAGTTCTCGATCTCGCACAACAAGGTGTGGGTGAGATCGATTTCGTCCAGCTCGACACCAACTGGGACAGCGAAGCTTACCTGACCGTGTCAGGACAGAATTCCAACAACTCCGTCCGCATCCCCAACCAGTTCTTTGAACGTCTCCAGAAAGGGGATGATTGGACGCTGGTTCGCCGGACTGACGGCAAGCTTGCCGGGAAGATTCCCGCTCAGGAGTTGTGGGACAAGGTTACTTACTCGGCTTGGTCCTGCGCCGATCCGGGCGTGCAGTTCGACACGACAATCAACGAGTGGCACACTTGCACGGAAGACGGACGGATCAATGCGTCGAATCCCTGCTCGGAGTACATGTTTCTCGATGATACCGCCTGTAATCTTGCATCGATCAACCTCGTGAAGTTCCTGAAGGACGACGGCAGCTTCGATATCGCAAGCTACCTCCACGCCATTCGGGTCTGGACGGTGGTGCTCGAAATTTCCGTACTGATGGCCTCCTATCCGTCGCGGCCAATTGCCCAGAAGAGCTTTGATTACCGTACCCTCGGTCTGGGATACGCCAATCTCGGCACGTTGCTTATGCGCATGGGTATCCCGTATGATTCCGCCGAAGGTTATGCCTGGTGCGGAGCGTTGAGCTCGATGTTGACCGGACAGTCTTATGTAACTTCGGCCGAGATGGCCAAAGAACACGGGCCGTTCTCATCGTACTATCGCAATCGTGAGCCGATGTTGCGGGTGATCCGGAACCATCGTCGGGCAGCCTACAACGCCGACCGGTCGGAATATGAGGACCTGACAATCAAGCCGGTGGGTATCAACCCGAATTACATTCCTGAAGAATTGACGAAATCGGCGCGCGAGGTCTGGGACAAGGCGCTTGAGATCGGCGAAGTGTACGGTTTCCGTAATGCCCAGACGACAGTTATCGCCCCGACCGGGACGATCGGACTGGTGATGGATTGTGACACGACCGGGATTGAGCCGGATTTTGCCCTGGTCAAGTTCAAAAAGCTGGCCGGCGGCGGATACTTCAAGATCATCAACAACTCGGTGCCGATCGCGCTGAGCAAGATCGGATACACCGACGAACAGGTCAACGACATTATTCTGTACGCTACCGGGCACAAGACGCTCAAGGGCGCTCCTTATATCAATCACGAGTCTCTTCGCGCGAAAGGATTCGGCGACGAAGAGCTGCAGAAGATTGAACAGAGTCTTGGCAACGTGTTCGATATCTGTTTCGCATTTAACAAGTACACTCTCGGTGCGGAATTCATGCGCGATACGCTTGGATTCACCGAAGATACCTACGATGCCTGGGATTTCAATCTTCTGCGCGAGCTTGGGTTTACCAGGGAGCAGATTGAGGTCGCAAATGCCTATTGCTGTGGCACGATGACGCTCGAAGGCGCGCCGCATATCGAAGAAAAGCACCTGTCGATATTCGATTGCGCCAACCGGTGCGGTCGCAAGGGTACTCGTTTTATCAAATTCGAATCGCACATTCGTATGATGGCGGCAGCCCAGCCGTTTATCTCGGGCGCGATTTCAAAGACGATCAACATGCCGGCCGAGGCATCGCTTGACGACGTCAAGAAAGCCTACCGGATGGCCTGGGAGACGATGAATAAGGCGATTGCGATCTATCGCGACGGTTCCAAACTCAGTCAGCCGCTGAGTGCGGCGCTGTTCGATGATGACGACGACGAGCACGAACTCACAGTTGAATCGGCATCGGAGAAGATGGCTCAGCGAATAGTGTATCGCTACCTGGCCAAACGGCGCAAAATGCCGAATCGCCGCGGCGGGTATACCCAGAAGGCGGTCGTCGGCGGACATAAGCTCTATTTGCGGACCGGAGAGTATTCCGATGGGACGCTTGGCGAGATATTTCTCGATATGCACCGCGAGGGAGCGGCCTTCCGATCATTGATGAACAGTTTCGCCATTTCCGTTTCACTCGGTCTGCAACACGGTGTGCCGCTGGAGGAATTCGTCGAGGCGTTTCTCTTCAGCCGTTTCGAGCCGAACGGCATGGTTCAGGGGAACCGCTCGATCAAACGGGCGACCTCGATTATCGACTACATCTTCCGCGAACTTGCCATTACTTATCTCGGCCGTAACGACCTGGCCCATGTTTCCGAGGATGATCTGCTCGGCGACACGGTGGGCAAGCCGGCCGATGAATCGATTGAATTCGAGGACGAGGAGCCGGCCGATCTGCATGTCACCGGGCAGGTGACAGCGGCGAGTCGGACGGCTGACGATATTCATTCTTCGCACCTGACGGTGGACTTCCATCAGGAGGGGAATGGTAACAGCAACGGCAATGGAACGCACGATCAATATCAAGGACGAACAGGAGGAAGCAATGGTCAATCGCTGGAGTTTACGCCTCAAATTGAGCAAGCTCAACGCCCAGAGGCGGTGCTTGAGTATAGCGCCCCGGCAGGCCAGAAAGTTAGCGGAGACCGCGGCGAAAGACTCTTCCAGGAAATCCGAGCGGCGCGACTGAAAGGGTACGAAGGCGACATGTGTTCCGAATGCGGGCAGTTTACCATGATCCGCAACGGGACCTGTCTCAAGTGCGATACCTGTGGCGCCACGAGCGGTTGCAGCTGATTCTTCGCTGCATTGTCATTCTTGAGCCCGCTGTCGATTCGACAGCGGGTTTCTTTTTGTGACCGTTCATTGGTGAGAATTACCCTTGGATAATGTGAACCGCTCGTTTTATTACTCTTATGAGCAGGTTTCGATCGACGGCAGGCTTTATCAGAGCTGTGACATATCTGCTATTCGCGGCGCTGTTGCTATTGCTCGGGTCTACCGGTGCCCGCCTCTGGTGGTATGGCCGCGTGAATAGTTCCGGCAATTTCTCCAATCTGCTCGACAGCGTCGGGTTGACCGGAGATGTTGGCCGCGTCCACATAATTTTGGGGGTTCTTGTATCGGCCATTCTGATCTTCTTTCTGAGCTATTCCGTATTTCGCAGAAGCGGTCCCTTGTTCTCGCCAGACAAGAGCAATCTGCCATTCTTCAGGGCGTTTGCTCAATTTGCGTTTATCTCCAGCGCCGGTCTTGTCGTGCTTTCGGGCATCAGCCTGTACTGCGGTTGGTATCACACGCCGGTATCGTACGGCGTTCTCGTCAGTATTCATCGGATTGGCGGCATCATTCTCGTCGGATCAACCATACTGCCAATTCCCTATTTGATTTTGCGAAAGCGAAGCTCGTCGGCCGACGCAGGGTCGGGTTTCAAGATACCTGTTTCGTTGGTTCTGTCTGCGCTGGCCGTTTTCGGAGTGCTGTACGCAGGCAGCGGACAAGGGTCTTATGTTTTGCATTCAGCAATGCGGGATCGTGGAGCGGTGGTTGATGGTATCGTTTCCGATTCGGAATGGCGCGGTATTCCGGAAGTGTTAGTCCCGTGCACCGGAGGAGCGAATTTCCCTCACAGCGTGAGTTGGGTGAAGGTTAAGAGCTTCCACAACAGACAGTTCATGTACTTCCTGTTTCAGTGGGCAGATCGTACCCGCTCGGTCAGGAGGAGTGTAGAAAAGACGGCAAGCGGCTGGAGAGTCATGAAGAGCGAGGCGAATGGCGTCGGTGAACGTTCTTACTACGAAGACCAGTTGGCCGTTTCCATTTCGCGAAATTCTACCGGATGCTTCAGTAGCTGTCATCTCAGCTCGGGGGGAGAGATCGGATCGCATTTCACGAGCGGGGACACGGTCGATCTCTGGGTCTGGAGGGCTCAATCGACTGATCCTGCAGGTCAGGCGGATGACGGCTGGTGGGGTGGTCTTCTCGATGACACCGGAAGCGGTCGTCATTTTGACAATAGCCCGGCCGGAGGCTTCATTTCCAATCTGAATCCCGATTGGAACCAGCCATATTTCATACCGGAGGCACCTTCGTCCGCCCGATGGATCGACTTGAGGAATAATTCCATGACCCCCTACTTCGCGGATGGAGACACTTTTCGGATCGGCACAGTTATTACCGATGTTCTGGTGTCGCCGTTCATGGGAGATCGGGGCAACGTCCGAGCTTCCAGCCATTGGGAGAAAGGAATCTGGACGGTTGAGCTGGCCCGCGAGCGCGTGACCGGTTCACCGGCCGATTTGAAGCTCACCGAGAACGTCTATTTAAACATCGCCTTGTTCGACAACTCCGAGCTTGCACACGCTTTCGAACTCAAGCCGATAAGACTCATCACGCGGTAGACAGCTTATCCATGGGCCGGACAATCAGATAAAAGCCAACGACTTCCACGTATATGAGTCTGTCGCGAAAGGATTCCCGCACAGGCTGCATATGTATGTGCGGGATCACCGACTCTTGGCCGCCGCGATAATGAGGAAGGGGCTCCGGCGGTTGAATTTGGGGAGGTGACGAAACAATCGCGAGCTACATATCGTAGTGCATAACTGTTCAATTCGAAAATGAAATACTGTCGATAGGAGAGAGCGCACGATGGTCAAGAAGATATTCCTCACCCTATTTACCGTCATAATAGTTGGAGCGGTGCTGTTTTTCGCCATCGATGGCTCCGCCAAGAAAGACGACGCCTTCAAGACGGTCGCGGTTGAGCGCGGCGAGATCGTAGATAAGGCATTGGCTGTGGGTACAATAGATCCCAAGCAGGAGATCAGCGTCAAATCAAAGATCGCAGGGATTGTCAAGAAGATCTATGTAGATATTGGTGACAAAGTCGATGCGGGCGACCCGCTCTTCGATATAGGTCCCGATCCGACCCCGATAGAGTTTGCCGAGGCGAAACGGGAAGTTGAAATGAAGCAGGTAGCGTTCGACAACGCCAAGCGGGAGTTCGAGCGGGTGAAGACCCTTATGGACAAGAAGCTCATTTCAGATCAGGACTACGATTCCAAAAAAGCAGGCTATGATCAGGCAAATCTCAGCCTCCAGCTCGCGCAGGAGAAACTCTCACTGATAGAATCAGGCAAATCGACGGTGGCTAATCGTGAAGTCTCAAACATCATCAAATCCCCGATCAGCGGGACGGTACTTTCGCGTCTTGTCGAAGAGGGAGATCCGGTCGTTCCGCTCACCACCTATCAGGCAGGGACCGATCTGATGACGCTGGCGCGAATGGATGATCTTGTGTTCAAGGGGAATGTAGACGAGATCGATGTCGGCAAGCTCCACGAAGGCATGCCGGCAGATATCGAAATCGGGGCCATCTCCGGTCGGAAGTTTACCGGGACACTGACCAAGATATCTCCGAAGGCGCATAAGGAGGAGGGTTCCACACTGTTCGAGGTTGAGATTACCATCGACAGTACTGGAAGTCAGTTCCTTCGTGCCGGATACAGTGCGAATGCTGATATCGTCATCACGAAAAAGGAAAATATATTGTTGATTCCTGAGCGTCTTGTCAAGACCAAGGACTCGACTTCGTACGTAGAAATTCAGGATACTAACAAAGTAGTTTCGACCAGGAATATCGAGACCGGGCTTTCCGACGGCATCAAGATCGAAGTGAAGGACGGGTTGAAGGAAGGGGAACTGGTCGTGGAACGTCCTCCTAAAGAAATCACCGGTGATTGATAGTAAGACAGAAGATTGAAGTATGATACCACTGGTGACACTCAGACAGTTTCTCAACGACATGCGGCGGCAGAAGCTCCGCACGGCGATGACGATGTTCGGTATATTCTGGGGGACCTGCTCCATTGTCCTGCTGTTTGCATTCGGAAACGGAATCACCCAGCAACAGATCAAGCAGCAGAAAGGGATGGGGGAGAATATCGCCATCTTCTGGCCGGGGATCACCGCCAAAGAATATAAAGGACTGCCGAAAGGACGCCGGATCATTCCGACTGAAGACGATGTCAAACTCATCAAGATGAAAGCGAGAACAATCGGCAGGATCTCGGCCGAGTACTCGAAATGGAATGTCAATCTCCGGGTCGGCAAGAACTCGACAATTCGCAATGTGGTCGGGGTCTGGCCGGAATTCGGAGAGATGCGCAACGTGATTCCGGCGGAAGGTTCGCGTTTTCTGAATGATCGCGATCAGGACGAGAAGCGCCGTGTTATTTTTATCGGAGACCTGCTGGCAAAAGATCTGTTCGGCGATAAGAAACCGGTTGGCGAGGAGATCCTGGTCAATGGCACTCCGTTTGTGGTAATCGGGGTAATGGAGCCGAAGAAACAGAACAGTTCCTACAGCGGCCGCGATAGCCGCAAGGCGTTCATTCCGGCCGCGACGTTTCAGACAATGTACAGTCGGAGGTATCTGAACGACTTTGTCGCCCAGTGCAAGCCGGGCGAAAGCATGGAATACGGTAAGAAAGAGATCTATAAGATTCTCAGCGCAAAGTACCGGTTCGATCCGAGCGACAAGGATGCCCTCTCGGTATGGGATACCACCCGAGGGTTTGCTTTCCTGCATACTTTCTTCCTCGCTTTCCGCGCCTTTCTCGTTGGAATCGGTATCGCCACACTTATCACAGGCGGAATCGGCGTCTCCAATATCATGAATGTCGTATTGGAGGAACGTACCAAAGAGATTGGCATTAAAATGGCGTTGGGGGCGCGCAAGAGTTTTGTCCTCTGGCAGTTTGTCTTCGAGACTCTGCTGATTACCGGATTTGGCGGACTGTTCGGATTTCTCTTCGCATGGGGGATTATCGTCGTATTCCCGATGCTTCATCTCGACGAATACGTCGGTATCCCGACAGTAAACATCTGGGGGAGTATCGGCATCGTGGTTGTGCTCGGAATCGTTGGATTGATCGCAGGAATCTTCCCGGCCCGTCGAGCGGCCAACCTGCAACCGGTTCAGGCCCTTAAACTCTTTTAGGATAATATGAGACTTTCTATCATATACAATGTCTTTATCAGGGACTTCCGCAAACAAAAGAAGCGTATCACCCTGACGCTGGTGGCGCTCGGATGGGGCACCCTTTCGATCATGCTTCTGCTCGGTTTTGGCGAAGGTCTGCATCGACAATTGGTGATTAATCAGAAGGGACTCGGCGAAGGGATTGTTATTCTCTGGGGCGGACAAACTTCCATCCCGTTCAAGGGAATGGGGAAAGGAAGACCGATCCGGTTTCGGGAGGACGATATCGCCTACATAAAGAAGATGGTGCCGGATATTGCCGAGGTCGGAGGAGAGTATGACCGCTGGGGAGCAAAGGTCACTTACGGTGGAACAGTGCTGAGCGAAAGAATCAACGGTATTCCTCCCAATTACCAGCAAATGCGAAATCATATTCCACAAATGGGTGGACGGATGATCGATGATATGGACATGCAGTACAAACGCCGCGTCGCATTCCTCGGCGATAAAGTGAAAGAACGGTTATTCAAGGACGAGGATGCGGTGGGCAAACAGTTCATGATCAACTCCATGCCGTTTACGGTGGTCGGCGTGGCGGCCCCGAAACTTCAGAACAGCAGCTATTCGGGACCGGATGAAGATAAGATTGCAATTCCGTTGACGACATTTCACGCTATGTTCGGCGACCCGTATCTCGATGATATGGTATATCAGCCGAAGGATCTTAACAACAGCAAGGGCGTTGAGAAGAAGGTACTTGAAGCGTTCGCATCCAGATATAAGTTCGACCCGACCGACGACCGGGCTATTTCGGTATGGGATACTATCGAAGGGTCGCGCGATTTCAACAATGTGATGCTGGGCATTCAGATCTTCCTCGGCATCATCGGCGGCCTGACCCTTTTGATCGCCGGGGTCGGAGTTGCCAACATCATGTACGTCTCTATCAAGGAACGGACCCGTGAAATCGGCATCAAGATGGCGATGGGCGCCCGCCGGTCATACATCCTCATGCAGTTTCTTGTCGAGGCCCTGATCATAACTTTCTTCGGAGGGTTCGGCGGAATGGCGATCAGTTATGTCCTGACCGAATCGTTCAAACGGGTGCCGATGCAGTCCGACGTGCTTAACTACCTCGGCCGGCCGACCATCTCTCCGGAGATCGGCCTGATTGTCGTCTCAATACTGGGTGTGATGGGAATTTTCTCAGGGTTGTTTCCGGCGATGAAGGCAGCTTCGGTCAGCCCGGTGGAATCGCTGAGATACGAGTGATAACGCTGCCTGAGAAGAGCAGATTTGGAGATACAGTATGATTAGCATGACCAATGTGGTAAAAGAATACACGACCGGTAAGGTAACGTTCAAGGCACTTAAAGGAATAGATCTGCATGTCAATCGAGGGGACTATATCGCGATCGTCGGTCCATCCGGTTCGGGCAAATCGACGTTGATGAATTTGATCGGATGCCTCGATGTGCCGACTGATGGCGAGTATCTCCTGGACGATCAGCCGGTCAAGAAGTTTTCTGCCAACCAACTGGCTGACGTACGAAATCAGAAGATCGGATTTGTTTTCCAGGCGTTCAACCTGCTGCCGTATGCGACGGCTTATGAGAACGTCGAAGTTCCAATGCTCTTTGCCCGAACGACCGGCAAAAAACGCAGGAATCGGGTGCTTGAGTTACTCTCGCGGGTCGGACTTGCGGACAAAGTGAACAACCGACCGACCGAAATGTCCGGCGGAGAAATGCAGCGGGTAGCGATCGCACGGGCGCTGGCCAACGAACCGGATATCATTCTGGCCGACGAGCCGACCGGTAACCTCGATAGTAAGTCCGGTTCTGAGATCGTCAAGATTTTCGATGAGTTGTGCGCGATGGGGAAGACGGTCATCATGATCACCCACGATATGAATATCGCGAAACGCACCCAGAAAATCGTGAAGTTAAAAGACGGGCTGATCGATACGAACGGAAATATGTTGTAGTGAATTTTGCCTGGTTCTGCTATTTGAGCAGCACCATCTTCTTTGTTTCAGAGAATCGGCCTGCCTGGAAGCGATAGAGATAGACACCTGAAGCTACCGGCGAGCCGTTTTCGGAAGTACCATCCCATTCATAGCGATACGAACCGGCCGGTAACGCGTCGGCCCGGAACTCGCTCACCATTTGTCCCAGAATGTTGTAAACTGTCAAAGTCACGTTGGAGCGAACGGGAATCGAATATTCTATCTGTGTCGAGTAGTTGAATGGATTAGGATAGTTCTGTGCGATTTCGAATCCGTCAGGAAGCTCTTGAGGGAGCGGTTCGTTGACATCGGTTGCCTGATCGCCTTTTATCTTGAGCAGGTACATGTCGGACCCTCCCGTCGAGTAGGAGAACGAATAGCCGAGCATATAGTAATCGTTGGATGGATCTTTGATAACCGCCTGCCCGAAGTCCGACTTGTCGCCACCGTAGTATCTGCTCCAGATCATGTTGCCGATCGGATTGACGGCGAACAGATATGCCTTGGAGTAGGCATTGTACGAATCGGTTTTGCCGGCGACAATGAAATCGCCCGACGCAAGCTCGAGAATCGAAAGGGCCATATCTTCTTTATCCCCGCCGAATGAGTTTTCCCACTCGACGAATCCGGTCGGATCGGTCTTGACGAGGTAGGCGTCATAGTAACCGGCCCCGGTCGGTACGGTTGCTCCGCCGAAGATGAAGCCGCCATCGCTGGTATTCTCTACCGTGTAGCCAAGATCCGCCCTTGCTCCGCCATAAGTCGTGGCCCAGACCGAATCACCGTTTTTGTCGGCGCGCACGGCATAGATGCTGCTATATCCGGTCCCGAAAGAGCCTGTTGTTCCGATGATGATAAATCCGCTGTCCGGTGCCTGGCGCACTGCGCTTCCGGTATCGCCACCGGCTCCGCCGTAAGTCTTACTCCAGACGAGATTGCCCGAGGCATCGATTTTGAGCAGATACACGTCGGTATAGCCATGTCCGAATGAGTTGGTCGTTCCGCAAACGATATATCCACCGTCAAACGTTCTTCGTACCGAAAGCCCCTCATCGTCTCCACTGCCGCCGAAGGTCTTGCTCCATTCGAGAAGACCCAGTGAATCGAGTTTGAGAAGATAGACGTCTTTTCGCCCGGCTCCGGAAGATCGGGTGCACCCCACCACAATGAACCCCCTGTCCGGCGTAACTTGCATATCGTATCCATATTCGGTAGAGTCCCCGCCATACGTCCGGGTCCACACGGTGTCGCCGATATTGTTCAGCTTGAGCAGATAAATGTCCCAGTCGCCGGCCCCGTAGGAATATGTGGAGCCGAGCAAAACGACACTGCTGTCAGTCGTCGTCCGACACGAGGCTCCCTTTTCATTATAGGGTCCGCCGAAATGTTTTGACCAGAGGAGGTCCTGAGCGCTTGCGGATGTCGCCGCAAGAGCGATAGTAAGGGCCGTCAGTAAGGCGGCCGTGGTGTTTAGTGTCTTCATGACAGCTTCCTGAGAAATCCATTTATTGGCGCTGTCCAAATTTTGAACAGCGCTCTTATGAATCGATATCGACATCGTTGTCAGAAAGTTTAGCCCGACAACAGGGATTGGCCGCTGACACCAAGTCCCCGCTCAACCGTACCGACAGCTTGATTTCCCTCAAGGACTTACCGGTCAGACTGTGGTCCGTTTCCCATACCCAGGCTGGTCCGATCTTGTAACATATCTCCGGCTGACCACCTAACCTCCTCGGTGATAGCTGCTTAGCTACAAATTCGGCGACGGCATTAGCGTTGCACCCCTACTGTTTCATGAAACGGAACGGATTATAACAAAGGAGGTTACCGTGCGTAACAGCATCCGTTTGAAACTCCTGACGGTGGGAGCCGCCCTGCTTCTGGTGGGGACGGCATCGACACAAGCCCAGGAGAGGGGGACCATCCAGGCCCTCGCAACAGTCGTCTCAAGTCTCTCCGTCATAGGAACCAACAATCTGCAATTCGGGACGGTGACTCCCGGCGTGAACAAAACGGTGGACAAGGCGACGGTCGGATTTGCCGGTGAGTGGGAAGTTACGGGAACGGCGAATGCCGAAGTATCTGTTGATTTCACACTTCCCGATTCACTGGTGACGACAGACTCACTCGCCTTTTTGCGCATTGCCTTCAGCAACGCCGACGTTTCCTACGACGATGGCACAGGCACCGGTCAGACCAACCCGGCAGGAATACTTGATCCTCACGGTCCGGGCGTTCTGAATATCGGAAGTGGCGCGACGCTCATGTTCTGGATCGGCGGCACCGTATTGCCGAGGATCTCGCAGACCGGCGGAGATTATGCCGCGGATATCGTCTTGACCGTAGCGTATACCGGAAGCTGAGACTGAGCAAACTACTTAGGTGATTCAAGCGAGCACTGTTTTGAAACAGGGCTCTTTTCGCGTTGCACAAGAGAGGACTTGTTATGTCCATCTCTGATTGACAATCTCCGCGCATTGTGTATCTTACAGGTGTACTCACCTGTAAACATCGGATACATTCATGCGCTCCGTCATTCGTACCAGCCTCTGGTTTGCATTCACTGTCTTACTGCTCATTGCCGCTGTCGATTCACCCGCAAACGCAGCCTCCGTCATGCCGGCTTCTGCGGCCATTAGCGCTACCGCAACGGTCGACTTGCCACTTGGATTGGTGTCCTCTCTTGACACCTCCATCGTCATATCGCCGGCCGTTTCATCCCCCCGGCTTAGCCGTCTTCCTCTATCGAGTTCGAATGAAACATCGTCGGGTTTTCGCTGGCTCCTGAGGTTGAATTCCGAGGATGGATTCGTGTTGAAAGTCAATGGAAACGAATGCAAAGTCTCCCGGCTCGAGACGGCCGGATCGCCGTTCGTGCGATATATGGACTTAAACGCCCTCTGCACCTCCACCCGGACGCAGCCTGACTCACTGGTCATCTCTCTGATAAGCTTCGATAACTAACCGCCCGCGTCGACTCGTCCTTCACCTGTTAAAAGTTGACTCTCCGCAATGCGATGGTTTACGTTTGCAGGCTGCGTTGCGAGGGAGATCACCTTCGCCGGCAGCAGCACCTTTGAGTGGTCGGAGGACTGACGCATCATGAAAAGAACCTGCACGCTTCTGTTGGTAGGGTTGGCAGTTGTACTGGCCGGGTCGGTGAGAGCTCAGAATGTCACCGTCAACAACGACCTGACATTCGGCGTCGTCTTTCCCGGAATCCCCAAGGTAATCTCCAAACGAGCGGCCGGCTCGGCCGCCGAATTCTTCATCTCCGGAACCCCGGGCAGCGAAGTTACAATCGACATTACCTTGCCCAAATACATGAATGTCGGCAGCAGCAACATGCAGTTGATTTTCAAGGAGACCGATGCGGCGATCGACACCTCGGCGACCCCCGATCAATCAAGCCCGATTTTCGACAATCTCGATCCCTGGCATACCCTTACCTATCGTCTCGGTTCGAACGGCCTCACCCTCTGGCTGGGCGGAACGGTGGTGCCGAATCTGGTTCAGACCGAAGGTTCCTATAACGCCTCGATAGTCATCACCGTTGCCTACACCGGCAATTAGGATTTGCCCCATACTTTGATGACTTTTCCACCAGTTTTCGCCCGACAGAGTCCAATTCTCCCCAACTTCCTAACCTCCTGATTTGATATGGCGATTTAGTCTGTAAACGGACTAAAACCACCGCTAAACGAGGTTCGAAAGTTACAAATTCAGGGAGCTTCATATGTTCAGACACAAGCATTGGAACTGGCACCTTAAGCTTCTTCCTTCAGGGATCCTGGCTGTTATAACCGCACTCTCATTCGTAGGCACCGCCAACGCCCAGTATGTCGCTAACGGCCTTGCCACGGCTGACGTTATGGCTTCACTGACAGTCATCCCGGTACAGGATCTTCAGTTCGGAAATGTCCTTCAGGGCGTGGCTAAATCGGTAGCTAACGATGACGCGGCGAACGCCGGAATCTTCACAATCACCGGTCAGGCGGGAGCTGGAATCAGCATCCAGATCGCGCTTCCTGAGTACATGGCTACGGCGAGCGGCGACGATCGGATGGCGATTGCCTTCGGTGTCGCGGATTGCTCGATTGACTCGACCGCAAACGCAGATCCCTCAACTTTCGGGTCCGGTTGGCAGAATATCAACCCGTACAACCTCCCAAACAACCTGACTGTCGGCACAGTAGGTCAGCCTCAGACTTCGATTTTTCTGGGCGGCCGGGTGATTCCTTCGATTGACCAGACGTCCGGGGCATATACCGGCGATATCATTGTCACGGTAGCTTATAACGGCACATAAGTTTTTGTTATATAAGATCTTATAAGGGAGAGCCGGCGCTCTCCCTTTCTCATGCCAAAACTTCATAAGCTTCTATTCTACAATCAGTTACCCGAAAAATAGCCAATCTGTTTGCTGAATTGAAACAACGGCAAGGATTCCAACCTACAGCAGAATGCGAACTGTGCAAAAATGGTCTCGCATTCCGCAATATTTTCCGGAGGGGCTGTTAAGAATTTGAACTGCGTGACGATTAAACATGCAGAAAGCTCGATTAAACAGATGCGAAAATAATGCACATCTAATTGGAGATAGCTTATGAGTAAGCGAACGCAGTTCTCTTTCACCCTGACGGTTGCCCTGATTCTCGTGGGCACGGCCGCCGTACTTGTGCCGACGGCAGCCATGGGACAGGATGTCGCCGTAGGGCAAGCTACCGCCACGGTTCAAACACCTCTGACGGTGACCGCTCCGAACGACCTGCAGTTCGGGACGATCTTTCAGGGGGTACCGACGTCGGTGGCTAACAACAGTGCCAACGCTGGCGTGTTCGCTATCAATGGAACGGCCGGAGTGGGGATATCGATCTACCTGCAGCTTCCGGACTACATGGCCACCGCGACAGGAGACGACCGTATGGTGATTTCCTTCAGCGCGACGGACTGCTCGATTGATACCACCGGCAACGCCGATCCGACGGCGTTTGGCGGCGGTTTCGCGAACACCAATCCGCACAGCCTTCCCAATGGCGTGTACATCGGCTCCCAGGGAGGCGCCGTGAACAACACCAACATATTCCTGGGAGGCTCGGTTTATCCGTCGGTCGATCAGACGGCCGGCAGTTATTCCGCGGATATCATTCTGACGGTAGCCTACAACGGATCTTAGGCGATCGATCGGAAAACAAGAAATGGTAAGAATTGAAATATTCATGATTGAAGGCTATAACGCAAAAGGAGCGCAGAATGTCTAACTTCTTAACCTCTAACCGTAGCCGTGTCCTCGTGCTCATGGCTGTCGTGGCGGCTCTCGCGATGCCGGCGGCGGTGATGTCACAGGACGTGGTTAATGGTCAGGCCACAGCAACCGTACAGACGCCGCTCACGGTGACGGCCCCCGCCGATCTCGCGTTCGGTACCGTCTTCCAGGGAGTTGCCAAGGCAGTCGCGAACGACGCGGCAGAGGCTGGCGTGTTCACCATCAGCGGTCAGGCCGGCTCGGGTATCTCCGTATACCTGCAGCTTCCCGACTACATGGCCACCGCTACCGGCGACGATCGTATGGTCATTTCGTTCAGTGCCACCGATATTTCTATCGATAGTACCGCGAACGTTGACCCGACGGCTTTCGCTTCGGGCTGGCAGAATACCAACCCGCACAACCTGCCCAGTGGCGTTATTATCGGCGGAGCTTCCGGACAGACCAGTATGTTCCTCGGCGGTTCGATCTATCCGTCGGTGGACCAGACGGCCGGTGCTTATTCGGCCGATGTTATCCTGACGGTTGCCTACAACGGATCTTAATAGAGAACCCGTTCGACTCGTCTGAGAAAGACAGAAAAGGTTTATTTGTCTGTACCGGAATAGGATGACCGGTGCCATAGAAAATAAACGAGGAAACATAGGATGGAACAGATGATGAAGATCAAGAAAATCCCCGCGAAGAGCCACGCCGGCTCCTGGTGGGGATTTCTAATTGTGACGGCTTTTGCCGGGATGCTCGCCGCCCGTGCGACCGCAGGTGTCCTGGTAGCCCCTTCGGTAGTATTCATGTCCGATCACAACCGGACCGGTCGTATGACCGTCCAGAATCCCACCAACGCCCCTAAAGAAGTCAGCATAAGCTTCAGCTTTGGGCTACCCGAATCGGACAGCCTGGGCAACGTGAACATCACCCTTCAGGACAGCAATGTCACGGATACCCGATCGGCCCTCGGCTGGCTCAGGGCTTTTCCTCGGAAGTTGATCATCCCGGCGAACGGCTCCCAGATAGTCAGATTCGTCGCCAGTCCGCCCAAGGGGCTTCCCGATGGTGAATACTGGGCGCGGATTGTCGTTGAATCGCAGGAAGGCGTAACTTCGGTTCCGACAGCCACGGAAAACGAACAGATCACAACAAAACTCAACATGATCATGCGCACCGCTATCATGCTGAAATACCGTACCGGGAACTGCGTCGCTGAACTAAAGCTGAACGACGCCGAAGCATCGCGCCAGGACTCGACAGTCGAAGTTACGGTGGATTTGAGCAACCAGGGAAACGTCTCGTACGTCGGCGTGCTCGCCGCCCGGCTGCTCGACTCGGACAACAAGGAAATCAGCAGCAACGATCTGCAGTTGGCAGTCTATCACGATCTCAAGCGACGTATTGCCCTGCCGGTCAAGTACGGGAATTTTCGCGCGCCGTACAAAGTCGAAGTATCTATCAGCAACAAAGGACGAAAAGATATCCCGAGCGACGACATGATATTCGGCAACGATATCCTGTATACGGTCAATTTGAACTGAGCTATTCAGGCAGCCTCACTCGAAAGGACCGATTATGAACGAACCAGCCAAATATCTGATACTCGCGGGAGCATTACTGCTCGCGGCATTGTCCTTTGCCGTTTCCGCGCAGGCCCAGACCGATACGTCCGGCTACTCTCAGCGGCAGTTCGAGGAAATTGTCGTGAGTTTTGAGGTGCCGAAGCTGGTTCGCAAGGATGTCTTTGTTCAGTACGACGGCAATACGGTGTACGTCCCGATTAGCGACGTCTTCAATCTGCTCGATATCAATATCGACGTCGATCAGGCCAACAAGACATACTCAGGATTCTTCCTTTCGAAAGACAAGAAATACAGCTTCGATATGAAGAATTTCGAGATCAAGATATTCGGAAAGGACTATCCGTACCTCGCGTCCGAGTATTATCTCGGTGAGCACGACATTTTCTTGAGAGTCGATCTTTACAAGAAACTATTCGGACTCGATATTGAATTCGATTTTTCCATGTTGCGTCTGTACCTTCCGCTGAACCGAGATTTTCCGGCGTACCAGAAGCTGCAAAGGAAGATTGCGCGTCAGAAGCTCAAACAGAAAACTGAAGCGGTCAAAGACGTGGTGCACCTTAAGAATAGAAGAGAGTTGCTTGCCGGAGCCTCGGCCGACTGGATGCTCTCGACGAGTCCGTTTGGGGGGAGAAGCAAACATTACTACAGCACCGATCTCGGAGCATTGCTGCTCGGCGGCGATCTGCAGATGCGTCTTGGCGGTAATTCCGACAAGTACTTCGATCCCTCTCAGCTCACCTACAAATGGCACTACTTCTTCAACGACAGCAAATATCTGTCCCAGGCCGAAGTGGGCAAGATCGCTACCTCGGGAGCGCTCGGAAGAGGGTTGACCGGGGCGATGGTCACGAACCGCCCGCAGGTACGGCGCAAATATTTCCAGACCGTTAACCTGTCTGACTACATCGGAGCAAACTGGGAGGTCGAACTCTACGTCGACAACAAGCTGACCGACTTCATGGTCACCGCCGAGGACGGTTTCTATCACTTCAACCTGGATATATTCTACGGTGCGTCGGACATTAGACTCAGGATGTACGGCCCGAACGGCGAACTCCGCACCAAGGAAGAAGTCGTACGCATCCCTTACACGCTTATTCCAAAGGGCGAGGTGGAGTATTCTGCGGCCGGCGGACAGTCAACCATCGGAACCGCCAAAAAGCCCTATGCGCAGGCGACCGTTTACTACGGTCTGCTCGACAATCTGACAGTGGGAGCGAACGCCGATATACCGGTCCAGCCGGACAAAAACGAAAAGGATCTGGTGGCGGGAGACATTACCTACCAGGCTCTCAACAATCTTACCGTCAACGGTTCTTTCTGTCCGTCCTACGTAATGACAGCGCATCTGAATTTCAGCCAGCCGGCCCTGCTGAATTTCAATAGTGGATTCAGCAAATACTTTGAAAATCCGATCAGGAATCCTCTGAATCAATTATACAACGTAAACTTTTCTTTGTCTTCACCTTTGAGAATCGGGAAGAGATACCTCGGGCTCCGGTACTATCTCGCGATCGACAAGTATCAGACACTCACTGCGACCAACATGAACTACGGCTTCAATGCGAATATCGATCCGATCTATCTTACCTATATCGGTCAGTACAAGAAGACGAAAATTGCGCAGGCCACGATCACGAATCTGGCCAGTCAAATTCTGATGTCGAGCCAGTTCATTCGCTTCATCCGACCGCAGTTTCGGATCGACTACGATCATACCAATAAGCAAATCTCGAAGTTCGGCGTTTACCTCGCCAAGCGAATATTCCGGACCGGCCAGTTGAGTGTATCGATGGAGCGCAATCCAATCGCGAAGAGCACGACCTTCATGATCAATTTCAATCTGGTCACTTCCTTCGCTGACTTCACCTCCAGGGTGGTCAGGAGCGCGGGATATCTGTCCGCGAATCAGCTCCAGCGCGGATCCATCCGATACGACCAGGAGGAAAAGACCATCCAGTTCGATCGCAGAAACTCCGTGGGATTCGGCGCGGCAGTGGTGAAACCGTTCCTCGATGACAACTACAACGGGGTCATGGACAACGACGAGCAGTATCTTTCGGGACTGCGAGCGAAGATGAACGGAGCTCATGTTACCTTGCGCGGGAAGGATCGAGAGTTCTATTACGACGGCTTGCGGCCGTACGAAGATTATACTGTCCAGATCGACCAATACAGTCTCGACAATCCTATGCTCAAGCCGACTCACGAGAACTACGAGGTCAAAGTCAATCCCAACATGGTGACGGCGATTCAGGTTCCGGTCGTTACGGCGAGCGAGATCTCCGGCAAAGTAGAACGACAAGTCGGAAGTATCGCCACGGGATTGGGCGGGATACGGGTGGTTCTGATGAATCTATCGAAAGAACGTCTCACCGAACTCATGACTTTCAGCAGCGGTGAATTCTACTATCTCGGTCTTGTCCCCGGTTCTTACAAGGCGTACATCGACCAGGCGCAACTTCAGAAATACGGCTATCGATCCGTTCCTGAATTCATCGATTTTGAGGTCAAGCCGGTCGAAGGCGGATCAAGCATCGAGAACATAAACTTCAAGCTGATACCGGCAGTCTCAGAGGAGACCTCGACCGACAAATAAAAGCAATCTCCGTCCTATGAAAGAAGCAGGGTCGCCCGGCAAGTCCGGTCGACCCTGTCTGCTATTGAGTCAGAATCATTATCGACATTCAGTAACAGGGAGCAGGCGGCGCGGTCCCGGTACCGAACATGTAGTCGGCAAAATAGACCAGGTCGGAAATATCGACCGCACCTGATCCGTCCAGATCAGCATTGTCATCGCACGTAGGATGGCAACACAGTTCCGTTTCCGGGAACGGACAGAACATATGTTCCGCGAGACAGACGACATCACCTATGTCAATTGATCCATCTCCGTTGATGTCTCCGCGCATAGTGCAGCAATACCAGGATTCGCACACGTCGACCAGTCCATTCTGATCGTCGTCGGCGAGCATGCGGTGAACATTCGCGGCCGAAAACAGGGCCCATGCGCGATCGACTTCGGTAAGGAAATCGTCGAAGGTGCCGTCCTTCAATACGACCAGAGTTGAGTAGATCTCGAGCACATCGCCGGCCTGCAAGGTGAAGTTCGGTTCATAGCAGATCACGGTATGCAGATCCTCCACCGAATCGGTGGTCCTGAGTCCAGGCAAATGAACCTCGTTCCACAACTGTTGCGGATCGAAATTGGCGAGTGCATACAGGAATCCATCGTTTTCCGCTATGTACCCGCTGTACGGTACCGTGGAGTGCGGAACGCCGTTTAAGAACGATTCGATAAAAGCTACTCCTCCGAAGCGTGCATCATTCTGCTGGCATTCGACCGAATCCTCCGAGGGATGATTCAGTTCGACACCCTGCTGATAGACCAGATTCCGGACGAAATCGTATCCGCCGGTGTTCGCGCTTTCGGAGTCGGACGGTATATCCCAGTCCATCGCGTCGGCTATCGTCAGTCCGGTGTGCGTCTGACCGTCGGTGGCACGGATTCTGAGACACTGAATCAGGAAATTGCCGTTTGCCGGGAGACTGGACCCCACAAGAATTCGGGAGATTGCGATTGAGGAGTCGTGAGTGAGGAAGGTCCCGGAGTTTGCGATCCAATACTGGCCGAGGTGGACGCACTGGCCTCCATTGCCCAACGGGATAAAACCGTTCGGGTCGTAGAATGTCCGCCCGTAAAAAGACGAATTGAAGACGGCTCCGGTGTCGTCCAGCCAACCGATCATGGGAGAACCGTCAAAGAGATAGATGTTGGCTGCAGGATCACACTCCTGTCCGCTTGAGGTGAAGTCCATATTCACGCTCCCCATACCCATCTGACCGGAATTGCCGTTGGAGCTGTAGACCAGTGCCACCGAGTTAGTGGCGATCGTGTCCAGTTCCGGACTTATCAGGGTGTCGAGCACCCAGAGACGGATCGAAAAGGTATCGGGACTGGAAGGCTGGTTGTGTGTCATGATCAGCCTACCGACAAGCGTAACGGCCGTGCCGGGATCGTTTACAATACCGTCGGTATTCAGGTGAAGGGCGATGTCCTCAGTGCCTCCGACCGGGATTTCTCCCGTACCTCCTGAAAATGTAAGCCACCCCGGAGGACCGGTCACCTCCTCCGATGTGAGGACATAGTCGAGCGGTATATCGCCGAGGTTGGGGAGAGTGAAAGTTGTGTCGAGTTGCACCCCATGTCGCGTCCAGGTGGGAAAGTCGATGCGGAACACGTAATACGGGACATCAGCCGCCTGTGAGAATGTCTGACGGTGTTCTTTCGATCCGGGCGCATTGGCGAGAGCCAGGATTCCGACGAAGGTGAGGAAGGTAGCCAGTCCGATTGTGGTTCGGTTCATAGGACACCTCCGTACGAGTTGAGCGTCCTCCCGGAATGCGTGATCCCGATGTCGATTTTGCGAGAGGTCCTTTGTGGAATGGCGATGAAGCAAAGAGAGCCGGTGGAATTGCCCTCTTCTACTCGAAAGATACGGCACCTGAACTTTTCGAGCAAGTACTAAATTATCCATTATCGTCGGGCTTCCAGCCAAAAGAAACCCGCCTGTGCATCGCACAGGCGGGTTTTCAGTCAACTTGTCGGGTATTGAAATACCCTTTATGTCGTTACGTTACGGGCAGGCCACCGGGGCAGGACCGCTACCGAACGAGTAGTCGACCAGGTAAATCAGGTCGGTGATATCAAACGTGCCGTCGCCGTTGACATCCGCTTCTTCCGTACAGTCAGGCGCAGGGCCCGAACCGAACGAGTAGTCGACCATGAAGATCAGGTCGG
>CAZFOY010000052.1:0-2894 GCA_964520865.1 uncultured Ignavibacteriales bacterium
CGGCAGGAATCTGCGAACTGCTGATCTTTGTCGACGGGGGGCGTCCTTCGTAGACGATCTTCGTCTGAGTGGCTGAAGCAGCCGTCGCCAGTGCCAACACAAGTGTAAGTAGTCTCCACATCATCTCAAAACCCCGCCACGAATTCGCCGCGCCCTACAATCCGGGCGACCCGGTTGTCGGAATGGCGCCCTGACAACGAGAAATTGACTCGCATTCCTCCTGACAGACCGTAGCGCAACGCCACTGACCAGACCGCCCCCTTCTTCCCGGGGTGATTGTCGGTGAGGATGTAGGAGACATATTGGTTTGCTGTCTTAAGATCCTGCCGATAAATCTCGACTGAACTTCGCAACTCCCCTTTCGAAACCACTTGCAGACGCGATTCAAGCAGTACCGAGTAAAGACGCGACAGTTCATCGGTATCGGATTTGGCCCGGCGGAACCGTGCCGTGCCGGACAATTCGTTCTTGTCTACCAGCTGACTGTATTTGCCGGACAGGTCGTAGCCGGAGACATCCCCACCTCCTGTGTAGTAGGCATCCCGGCTGTTCTTGAACAGACCGATCGCCTGCTCGAACGAGGACTCTTCGACCACCTGACGGAGTTTCAACGCTCCTTCATAATCTTTGCGGCGTTGGCCATCCCCTGCGATTGTCCGGATCTCCCGGTCCTGACTGTAGCTGATATTGATCGCATGTCCGGAGCGAAGCGGGATGATGCGAATGTCGGAATCGTAATGTCGACGATAATAGAGATACGGCTGCGTTTCATCGGACAGAAACGGGACCACCCACCAGGCAGCCCGGTGCCCATCGGGAAGCAGTTCTTCGTCGATGTTCGAGTGGAATCTGATCTGCGCTTTCGGCCACACTTTGCTCAGATTGAACGATTTCTGCCCCTGGCGAACTTTTGATTTGTCAGAGAGAATCTCGTCAACCCTCACGAAGTTGCCGTCAGGATCGGGAATGTACTGACCGTTCTCAAGAATATAGTTTCCCTGGCCCGGTTCGACTTCGACGTACGCGATTCCGCGGCTGTTTCTCGTCTCATCGGAGAGGACATAGTTCGCTCCGGCGTTCAGTCGTTTTCTGCTGTCGGTGTACTGAAGGTCGAGTCGACTGAGAAAGCTCGTTTCCTTCGACTGGAGGTTGTCGAGCCACTGGTAGGTCACGGTGCTTCCGTACGTGAGCCTGCCGAGCTTGCGCGATGAATTGACACTCACCCGGTTTCTGGTCAACTGACGCGACCAACCGCCCGTTAACGAATCCTCGCGGTAAAACTCATATGACAGCTGTTCAAAGGGTCCATTCAACCCGCTTCTTACACGGTTGAATCTGGTCCCCCTCATATCGGCCGCGTAGCTGTTGGTCCTTCTGTCGTAGTCGAAACCGTTGGTGAAGGTGATCTTGTTCGTCAGCGGCAACGAGAGCCCGGCGTTGTAGATATCCCCCGTTCCGTTAACAGAAATGCCTGTCGTGTCAAGATTGGTACGGATCTGTCTCCAACCGAGCGTCACGCGAGATCCACCCGATGGCCGAATTGAAGCATCGACCCCTCCGGTATTCGAAGTGAGTTCGTGCCTGTATCTTAGTCGCGAGAAATACGGTGCGAAGGTCACAAAACCGACAGGCGTGAGCGACAGCGATGCTTCATTGAGATCCTCGGTAGAGCTTGCAGTGAAGGTCGACGGAAGCATGTAGTCACGGCCGAAGTCAGCGCGATACAGCCGTTGCCTCGACTTGAAATTGAATTCCTTGCTTCGGGATCGAAGGCGCAAATAATCACCCTGATTGAACGAGGACCAGGAACGGGTCAGATTGAGATCGTAGTAGCTGCCGGAATTGTTATTATCGTTCAGCGACGAAAACAGATTGCGGTCGTACCTGCTCTGCTGAAAATCGGCCGTAAACTCACCGACAATTTGATTCCGCACGGCCAGACTCGTCACATAGTAGTCGGTCCTTTGTGGGGCCGGGAGTTTGATCAACGGACGGTAATCGCCGTTCGCTTCGCCGACGAAGTCATAACGGCCGCTCCCGATAAAACGATAATTGCCGTTCCCCGGACCGAAGTAAGTAAAGGTAATGGCATATTGCCCGTTACCCGCACCGACATATTGATAGACACTGTCGGGCAGGCTGTCGGCCACAAGGATGTAGTCGCCGGCGGTATCGGCCCGGATCCCTGATCGCGTAGCCAGGTCGACTTCATCGCCGACCGATGTCAGCAGTTCACGGTCCTGATCCGAGAAATCTCCCGCCAACAACTGATTCTTATCATCCCCTTCGCGGAGCCATCCTGCGTTAACCGAGAACGAGGAATCCGGAAGGGCAAACCCGCCTTCGGTGGTTAGAAACTCTCCCCGGTACGTAGTCGCCAGCGGTTCGTAGTCGATCTCGATACGGCTCCTGCTGTCAATCGGATGATTGACGTTGAAGGTTACCTGTCCGGCCGGGTAGTCCATCAGGTAATCGTTGTTCGCTCCTCGGCTGAGCTTTTGACCGTCGAGCCATATCGTCTCCGATCCGGGAACGATCGGAGAAATCTGCGATCCGCTTCCGATCTGGTACGGTCCCTGGGTACCGTCGGTCCCCTGAAACTTGACCGATTCGTATCTCCCCTTGGGACGGGCCGCCGTCCCTGTAACATGCCACGTAGGTTCGTCGACCAGAAACGAGACGCCGGAGACCCGTTTCTGCCCCGGGGCGCCAAGGTTGAGCCGCGGGCCGAGTGTGATGTCGCCAACCTGCGCGGTTAGCTGTTCGGAAGTCAGCCGAAGATTCACTTTGTCGAGTTCGTTGAGGCGGCTGTTGGCGGTGCCGTATGAAGGATCGTATCCTCGATCTGAGACAGCACCGGTCAGTTCCATGCCGTGGGCGAGCTTGCCCGAAAT
>CAZFOY010000052.1:2994-7077 GCA_964520865.1 uncultured Ignavibacteriales bacterium
GGTCATAGGTATAATCGGACCCGCGTTTGAGCAGACGATGATTCAGAAAGAGGCTGTCGCTCCCGACGAAAACGAATGAGCCCGAAGTGAAGATTCTGGAAGGAATGCCTGCCCCGGAGTAGATCGCCTCACTGCGAGCAAAGATCGGCGACGAATAGAAAAGAATCGCCACGACCGCAAGCACTGATGTTCGCAGTTTACGGCATGGCATAGAACGTCCTATTCGTCGGCGTAGTCTATTCGACAGATCACTATGCGATTGTTTCCGGAATCGGCGATGGCCAGTCGGCCCGAAGGAAGCATGACGATATCCGACGGTTGCTTGAGTCCTTCGGTATCGCCGGGCAACATCGGTCCGGTACGAAAGATCACTTTGTTGCGCGAGTCAAGGCAGTATACTTCCGAGGTGCTTCCATCGAGCACCCAGAGTAACGAAGAATCCCTGACGGCGGCTATCGGGTAACCGAAATCGTTCGACTCGATTTTCTTCTCGAAATTGCCGTAGCGGTCGTACAGCATCAGCCTGCTGTTTCCGGCATCGCACACAAGAAACCCCTCCTTACCGCTGATGATCTTTTCCGGTGTGGAAAGCTGTCCTCCCGGGGCACCGTAGTCACCCACAAATCGATCAAACTGACCGACATTGTTGAAGACCGCTATGCGGTTCTTATCCCGGTCAGCCACCCAGACCTCGCCGTAATCGGTCGTAGCGACTCCGGAGGGATATCCGAATTTCAGAGGATCTTCGCTGTCATAGAACTGAATCTCGTCGACATAGATTAGCTGCGAATTGTAGCGGGCGATTCTTCGATTTTTCTCGTCGGCGACAAGCAGATTGAGACCGTTGTCGAAAGTCATGAAGGTCGGGTGACTGAAGCCGTTCTCACCCGAACCGAATCCGCCGATATCGATATCCGGCGCGAGATCCGGTCGATAGCGAACAAGGCGGTCGTTGTCGGCATCGCTGACGATCAAATTGCCTTTCATATCGACTGCCAACCCGAACGGATTGTTCAGGGCCCGGCCGTGGAAATCCTGATTAAGAACTTTCTCGACCAACAAGAGAGTGGGTTGACGGCTCGAGAGGCTTAGATCCACAGACTCTTTCGGTGGATGACTGCATCCTGCCACGAGCAGAATAAACAAGAGGCCTATCCCGGCCGCAAATGTGTAGCACGTTCTCATATTAGAATGAGGTCAGCAAGGTGAGACTTACCTGCCGATTATAGCTCATAGGATTCACGTTGAAATGCAGTGTCGGTTTGTCCGATTGCGAAAAATCGGCGTCAAATGTCCCTCTCTCCGCTCGGGCATCCCTGATTGCGTCGATCACCGATACAATCCGGTTCACGACAGCCACCCCGAGCATGAAGTTGGAACGACGATACGCCTCTCTGCTTCGGTTCTTGATATCTCGAAATGCGATCTGCTCCGCTTCGGTTTGCCAGCGCCAGTGATTCTGCGGCGTATCGACAAGATATGGCCGTTCCGGATCGGAGACCCGGCCAAGCGTGTTGTATTGATCGATGTCTGTATAGAACCCGACCAAATCGATAAAGGCGTCGTCTCGCCCGTTAAGATCCGCATTCGCGTACTGGGCGGCGTAGTCAATTGCGTCAGCCTTCTTCCAACCGGCGTACGTGTGGAAACTGAAATAGCCTACCCACGTGAGAGCCTCAGCCGCAAAGAAGTATTTCGCTTTCGTGTTATGCCCGAGATAGTGTTCACCCAGCCCCGGAAGAACGGCCGAAAGGGCTGCCGCTTTGAGCATCGAAGGTTTGTGATCCTGTCCCGCCGTCATACTCTGATCCGCCTGCTTCTTCCCTTTTACCGGCGTATCTTTGAATTCATCGCTGGAGGCAAGATACTTCTGACCGTCGAGGCGATCCTGTATCGGCGTAGGCTTAAGCTCAATGGCGGAGGCTGAGTAGGAGAGCAGCAAAGGGACAATTGCGTATAGTACAGATCTTAGCTTTCTCATATTTCGCGCGCCTACTTGAATTTCAAGGTTACCGTAACGTACGGAGTGTCTCGCCGGCTGTGGTACGATTTAAGTTTGGCCGAGAACTTCCACGACGTATTCTCCGAGAATTCGTCCTTCTTTTCTTCCGTCTGGTTCTTCAGCTTCTTGGTCTGATACAGCGCCTCGAATGCACTCACCACATGGTTCACAAGCGAAACCATGATCATCTTTTTCGCCTGATCGAACTTGTCGTTCGCATCCTTGCGTCTGTTCTCGTACCAGTTGCGGTTCGCCGAGGTCGGAATCGAGTCGAGGATAAGGCGAGGCAGTCCGCTTGCCGACGTGTCAACATAGTAAGTGTAGCCGTGGCCTTTGTACATAGCGTCATCCCAACCCCACGAGAACTGATCGTACTTGCCGGTCATCTCGTAGTACTGCTGGGTTCTCGTGTCTGGCAAATGATGGGAGATCTCGTAGTACTGGGCCGCGACGCTGTCGTCGTCCGTCACACCGTAGTTCATTAGCAAATACTCCTGATAGCGTGATTCGGCCCAGTGAGTTCGATTGAACGCCTCGAATTCATCAGTTATGTTACTGCCATCCTTGTGCCACTTGAGATAAACCGCCCAGGTTGCAGCCTCAACGCCGAGAAAAATAAATGGCTTGATCCGGCTGCCGTAGTAGTACTGTCCGAGTCCCGGTACCGCCAATGACAGGAAGAACGCCTTTGCCGGTGACTTGTATTTCGTCTCCGTTGCGGCGGTCGGTGCTTCATCTACTGCCAGAGCATTCAGCACGACCGGGGTGTTGGCACTTGCCAGCCCGTTGGTGACCGCGCTGTACCTGAGATTACTCAGATCGTTGTAGATCGTCGAGCCGGAAGCGGATGCTTTCGATGACGCATATCCGACAAGGAGTACCAGACAGAGGCAGAATCGCGGATTGGAGAATATCTTCATGCAGTCGTTCAGCTTCATCGGTGACTCCTATTTTATGACGGCAATGTCGGTAAAGGCCGTCTTGGTACTGCCGGCAAAATCCGCACTGATCACGCAACGATAGACACCGGGGGTGACGTCGCCACAGTTCCAGACCAGTTCATTATCGACGCTTCCGGTCGACGGACCGTTCAGTTCCGCTATACGTTCGCCCGAAAGATCGTATATGTCAAGTTTGACTTTGTCGGCACTCGCCCCGAGGAAATACCTGATCGTCGTCGAACCATCGACGACCGGATTCGGGTAACTGTAGAACTTCTCCTTGGGCAGAAGATCCGCACTCTGTTTCGGCGCCGGCAGACTTGAGGTCTTGAACGAGAAAGTCCCGGCCGGGTCGGCTCCGCCCATCGGCCAGAAATTGGTCGTTGTGTCGTGATTCATCCGCCAGAGATAAAACCAGCCGTCGGCTCCGAGATATCCCAGCATTCCTTCCGAACCGTTGTTAACGAACACCGGCGAACCGGCTTCGATCTCCCCGGCCGACAACGGGAAACCGTACGACTTGGTCAGTCCGAACGAATAAAGATTCCCTTCTGCCGTAGGGACAAGAATCTCCGGTATTGAAGATCCTTCGACATTGGCCGTCAGCGGTGCGGCTACCGGTTCATCGTTCGGATACTTGTCGTTAATCTCGATCGGGAAACCGGTCTTAATGGTAAGTTGATAGTTAAATGCGTAGATCGCGTTCCTGCCGCTGAGAATGATATCGGGGTATCCGTCCAGATCGACATCGCCGGCTATTGGATTCACCGAGAATGAGTATCCGGTCGATTTGGCCCCGAGCACCAAGAATCGGTTCGATGACGATGTATCCACCGTGATCATGATAATTCGTCCGTCCTCAGTCGCCGCTATCACCTCCGGCCGGCCGTCAAGATCGATATCGGCAAGGATCGGTCCAAGGGTGTACTTGTCGTCAAGGGCTATCGAGGCAGTATCCGATCCATCATAGTAGTAGAGGCTGGAAAACAACGAGTTTCCGCCCAACATAACCAATGCATCGCCGTCGCGGCAGATTCCGTGGATCTCGGTTGCTCCGGTAGTATCCACCTTTGCCCCGGCGACATTTAAACTGTCTTTTCGATAGATGTAACCGCTGTCGGTTACGGCATAGAGGATGCT
>CAZFOY010000052.1:7177-8391 GCA_964520865.1 uncultured Ignavibacteriales bacterium
GTACAGCCGGTGTACTGTCTGAGGAAGTTCTGTCCATCGAGTGTTGTGACTTCGATCCGTTTGCCAGATACAAATATTATCTCCGGGGTTCCGTCGCCATCCAGATCGTCGGCGTTCGGCGATAGACCATAGGTCGGATGACCACCGCGCACCGGAAATCCCTGTGCCAGACGGTCGGTTTCGACATCAAACGACACCAGCGTATCCAAACGTACCGGCTTCCCTTGCGAGCTGTCAATCACCCGTCCGATATTCGTGACGTAGATATGCGAGTCGTTGCCGGTGTTGTCTATCGTCGGAGGATTGGTATTCGGCGTGAACGAATGGTTGCGGTCATCGCGGTACATATCTTCCGCTGAGCCGTAGCCCGACCGGTAGTAGCCGCCGAAATCCACGATGCCGTCCGCTTCGACCAGGGTTATGAACTGGTTGACCGGATTACCGTAGATGTCAAACTTCCACTGAAGCTGGTTGTCGTCGAAATTGTTGTCCCCATCGTAATTGTAGTCCATCCCTGCGACACTCTCATCCACATGGAAAATCAATACCCCCGATCCCGGCATGAGGAAGTCGTACTCGCGATTGAAATTCTTGGCCAGATCGGTCGGTCCGAGGATCACATTCGTAGCCGAGTCGGCCAGCGCTGCTGCCGGCTGTCCGTCGAGGTCAATCACCCGATTCTCGATAAGATAGTACTCCTTCTCGGTAATCGGGACGCGGGCAATTTGATATCCGTTGCTCAGCACTTCGGCCGCGGCAAGATGGATGTCGGTCCCTTTACGAAAATCATGCACCGGCACAAACCCGAGATAGGCACGGGACCACGCCATCGGATAAAGCGGTATTGCCCCGAAGACCTTTCCGACCGGAAAGCCGAAATCAATTCCGGATCCGAAGCCGTTGTCATCCATCAGGGCGAAATCACCGAGCATACTCATGAAATTGCGCGTGCTGTAGAGATCCACCAGACCGAGCTGATGTCCGAACTCGTGCGCCATGACGGCGTTGAGCGCGGTCGCCCGGTTGTCCTGGCTGGCCGTTTCGGGCATGATCAGAGCGGTCCGAACGACGGTCGAGTCGTGGTCTACTCCGATTGAGTCCTTGAAGCTGATAAAGCCGGTAAAGAGATCGTTGCAGGTTCGCGGGAATCCGATGTCGTTCTGGCGATCCGACCCGGCATGAAAGAGAAAGATCGATTGATAGTTCGAAAAGAC
>CAZFOY010000052.1:8491-22184 GCA_964520865.1 uncultured Ignavibacteriales bacterium
GAGTGTCCGGCCGAATCGGCAAACACTTCCTGGCTGGTCGTGTCATCGATCAACCCTCTGCCGGTCGTATTCGGATCGTCCGGGTTCTCGTACTGGAAATTGAAGCGGAGCACCAGTACGTGGATGGTGTCATTGAAGTCAGGCGCGAGCGCATGCTTCGGCAGGCTCCACGGTTTGTCGCGTTCCAGCGGAAAATGGATTATCGATTGCGCATCCGGCATCAGGCATCGGTGCACCACCGGATTCTCGCCCGGGGTTACCGGTACCTGATCCTTCCCCCGGATCTCCATCAGTTTATCCCCGGCGACGGCGGTCATTGCCGCCGTCAGGGATAATATCATAAGTATGATTAAGCGAGTACAAGTCCTATGTATCGTCACCCTCCGTTGCTCCTCTCTTACGGTAGTATCGACAGCGAAATACGCAGTGTGTTGGCCAGCGCCGAGCTGGTATTGCTGGGGATATAGGAGAAGTCGAACTTCAGCGACGAAAGGGGAGCAAGACCGATTCCGAGCGTCACCGTCTTGATCTGCCCTTCCTGGTCATAAATGTATCCGCCTCTGACCGCAATCAGATTGGCGTACATGAATTCGGCACCACCGTTGAAGACTACCTGCTTCAGTTCCTCTTTGATGCCGTCATTGATTCCCACCAGGGACTTGTTCATCTCCGCCGTCACGAGGAAATGTGAGTAGTCGTTCTGAAGCAGCTTGTAAGCGAATCCAAGGGCAAGGTTCCGCGGCAGCGGGTCGGACTGCGCGGCGTCGATATACGCCATATCCGGCCCCAGATTCGTAACGGCCATACCGAGGGTTAACCTCGGCGTCCAGTGATACATCAGACCGAAATCGAGAGCAAAACCGGTCGAGGTTCCTTTACCTTTCTCCTGGCCCGCTCCCTGCTCGGCGAGCTTGGAGTAGAGAAGCTTCGCTGAAATACCACCCTTCAGCTTGTTGGTAAGAGATCCTCCGTACGAGCCGGTGAAAGCGACGTCGAACGCATCGAACGACCCCAGATCCACGTTCTGCTCGTTCGTACGAACGATCGTACCATAGCTGATAAAGGTGATATTGCCGCCAAAGGTCCCAAGACCCGGCTTGCTGGTGACCAGCGACGCGAACGTGTAATAAAGGTCGCTCGCCAGTTCAGGCAGCCATTTCACGTACATGAGGGAAATATCAGTCCGTCCATTCGCTTTAGCAACGATCCGGTTCGTTCCGGCAACCCAGAGTTCATCACCGATCGCTTCAGCCGCAATGGCTTTGTTGTGATCGAATCCACCCTGATCGAGTTTTCCCCATCTGGTACCGTCAAATACGATCACCCCGTCGTCGCTGGCGAAGTAAACGGTTCGGGAACCGGCCGCGATGTAGTTCACGGCAGAAGCCGCCGGGTTGCGGTACGTTCTCAACTGCACTCCGTTCGTGAGCGTAGTATCGGAGATATTATTGATAAGGGCGATTGAATTGCGATACGATTCTTCGCTCATGGGGATTAGACGCGCCGACTTGGCGACGAGCGAATCAAGGTTCTGATTCTCCCCTACCGTTGTCGTCACGTATCCGGGCATTGACCAGCTCGACCCGTCGTATCTGATAATTCCGTAGTCTGTTCCGATCCAGAGATGATCGGCTCCGTCCGGTTCGATGACGTTCACTTTACCTTTGATTTCTGCCACATACGGAACGGTAATGACCTGTCCCGCCTCGAACGCGAGCGGACCGGAATCGGTTGCGGCCGCTTCGGCGGTGTCATCGGTCGGTGTAGCATTCGGAGTCATCTGCATTGTCATCGAGTTTGAATCAGCTGACATGGCGGCATGCATCGCGGCCATCGCCGTGTCGAATGACATAGCCATCGTCGTGTCGGCCATCATGGAGTCAGCAGCCGGAGGCGTCATCGCCATCGACGTGTCGCTCGCCATGGAGTCTCCCGCAGCGGGGGCCGCACTTATCGATCCCGGAGGATTCATTTCCTTGAGCATCTCCAGGAATTTGGCGCGTTCATCGGGCGTGCCGTACAGCGCGAATTTGGTCGCAAGAACTTCGGGAGTATCATCGAGCACCACGGTATACTTATGGCCGTTGGACCATGCCTGACCATCATAGTGATAGAGTTGACCATCGACTACCGCCCAGACGTCGTTGGCTCCGGCGGCGCCTACCGCCGAAACGTTTCCGGTCGGAAGTCCATTGTCTTTGCTCATATCCTCCAGCTGGAAGCCGGTAAGTTTTGCCAGGCCGCTGTCGGTTCCGATATAGATTGACCCGCTGGCGGCGGCCATGGAGCTTATATGCATCGAAGAAAGGCCGTCGGCCGTGGTGAACTCTTTCCACCTCTTGCCGTCATAAGCGTACAGCCCGCTGTCGGTTCCTATCGCCAGATAGTTCTCCGTCGAAGCCAGCAGTTTCGGAGCGGAAGCGAACAGGGTTGAGTAGTAGATGTGCAGCTCTTCGGGAATGAAATGGTTGCGTGACCGCTCCACCGCGAAACTGATTCGATCGGTTTCGGTCTCGGTCAGACTACTGTCCTTCATTCCATCTTTATACAGATCCGAAATCTTTTCTACATAGTCCCAGTTGACCAGACACTGGTCGTAGCCCGTAAGCAGAGAATCAAAACCGGCCTTAAGGGCGTCCATTCCACTGTAGCCCTTGTCCACGCTTCCGAGCACCTTGTCCTGAAGATTGACGAGGTAGTCGTAGCTGTTGCGATTGTTGTCAACCGCTATTCTCTTAACCACCCGGGTCAGTTCGTCCGGATCCGGGATATTGAAGTAGGAGTTGGCGATTCCCTGTACCGTCTGACTCGTTTTCGTGCTGAAAACCTCGTAAAGATACCATTTCTTGTTGTCGTATCTCGCGAGACCCTTGGGCGTAATCGCCCAAACGTCGTAGCTGAGGAAATTGCTTCCGCCGCGTGCCTTCAGCGATGCGATGTCGGTGATGGGAGACAGCCCGTTGGGCACGTTAGAATCTCTCCAGGTTCCCGACAGCGGGTATGAACCCAGACCGGCCGGGTTCCAGTGGGTCGCGGTAGCGTCGTCGGCGATCGCTACATACGCTTCACCCATCGCCGCCGCCCGGGCTCCCGGTGCGATACGAAGGTACAGCACCGCGGCATTCGAGATGTCGGCAAACGTCTGGGCCGCCGGCAACAGTGCCAACAACAGGGCGCCGAGGAGGGTAAACAGTTTCATGACTCGCATAGAAGCTCTCCTATCTACTTAATTAATCAGAATGACTTTTCCGAATGATTCCGCCTCTCCCCCGCCTGTGGAGGAGTACGCGGTCGCTTTGTATATATAGACTTCGCTGGCCACCCGGTCGCCGTCCATATCACGACCGTCCCATTGAATGTCATCGTAATAGCCGGGCGGGAGTCCGTACCGGTCGACCGATACGATCTTCCTCCCCGACAGGGTAAAGACCTCAAGGGTGACCCGATCTGCCGGCTGCGTCAACGTAAACGAAAAGCGCGTCGACTGTCTCATCGGGTTGGGATAGTTCAGCAAATCTTTTATGGCGAACGCGTCGGAACTCAGTACCCGGGCGTCGAATTCGTACCCCGATGAGTTGTTGGCATTATCCCATGCCTTTATTTTGAAATGATGACTCCCCGGAGTCAGACCAGATAGAGCGTAGGTCAACGAGCCAACCGTGTAATTATCTTTGTCGTAGTTAAACAGGCTCGTAAGATTGATCGCTTTGCTCGGTTCATTGTCTAACTCAAGGATGATACCGTGTCCGAGACCGGCGGCAAGATTAACACCCGAAGGATCAGATATCCGCACCTGCATTTTATCGTTCCTGCTGACGTAGTCTCCACTGACGAACGGAGAATGATCCGCGAAGACCACTTCAATCTGCGGGCCGGCAGAGTCCGAAGTAGCGGCAACCGAATCGGACAGATGTATCGAATCGTCAACTCCGACGCCGTCGACGCCATCCAGTAGCGCATACAAAGAGATGCGGGCACCATCGCCGCCGTAACCAAGGTCGAGCGGCGAGATGAAATCGAGGCTGAATTGGCCGTCTGTTACACTGCCGCTTCCACGATATATGGTCGGACCGGCCTCTTTGTACGGCACCGTCTGAGTGACAACTCCGCTTGAATTCACCAATCTGTGCACTCTCTGTCTCTCCGAGTCAAAAGTCGTCATATAGACCGTACCGTTAGCGGAGACCGGATTGCCTGAACCGTCGACAATACGTCCCGCAATCTGACTTGTACCCAGCGCGATCAACGTATCCGGTTTCTGCGTGAACTCCATATTCAGGCTGGGTACGCCGAGCTTGACGAATGGATCCCCGAAATACAGGTAGTTCCGATCGTTCGGCTGAAGTGTGCGCGTAGTATCGTGCGTCACGTCGTTGATTACATACTGCCGCCGCAATTTTGCCGCATATACGGCTTCGCACATAGACAAATCTTTGTTGTACAGCATCAAATCAAACACCGCCCGATTGAACTCGCTGTTCGGCGAGGAGTAGACAAGGCGAGTCGCGGATATAACTCCAACCGCTCCTCCGTTCGGCATATACAGCAGATCCTCGGCCATACCCTGGCGGGTCGGATGATCAAAGAAACCGATCGCACACGACGCAGCGTAGACCAAGGGGAGATGCTCAATATTAGTAAGTCGGGGTAAATCATCCGTGCGCGTAAAGACATACTCATGCGCCCAGACATCGGGGTTGCCATGTCCCACATAGTTGATCAGCAAAGTACCGTCGTTAATCGCCTTTACTATCGCGTCGTTAACAGCCGGCTTGCGGTTGTTGACGAACGGGTAGTCCCAGAGATAGATCTTCTGGATATTGAGGAAATTCGGGACATGCTCGTTGGCGAGCTGTTCGGTTTGGATCGTATGGATCGTCTCGTTGTCGAATTGACCGAACTCGTCGTCGGCCACCAACGTGATATTGCTGCGCCAGAGACCAAGATCGGCGCTGGATTCATAGTCGATAATCTTATTCGTTATGGTCGCGATCTCTTGCCCGGTACGTACCGGCCATCGCGCTGTCATCATGTCGAAACCGCGGTCGGTCGGGCTGTAGCTGGAGTCTCCGTCGAGGTAGCCATAAGTACCAAAATACACGTAATTATCGTCGGACGCCGAATTGTCGTAGGGACTGAGGTACGACGGCACGTAGTTCGGCACGCCGGTCCTGAGATGATCGCGGTAGTCGTAATTGGCATCGCCGACGAAGAGGACCGCGGAGGGAGCCGGCGACGGATAGTTCTGATAAGCATATTTCAAAAAGTCGCGGATCGCCGTCGGATCGTAAAGACCGAATGCGAAATTGTCCATGATGTCTTCGACATTCACTTCCTCCACGGTGTACCCGGTGGAACGGCGGTAATCAATGTATTGTTCAAGTGCGCCCGACAGGACTTTCGGCGCTACTACGATCAAGTCTGCCTGCGGTCCTACCGCATACAGATCAGCAGGGCTCGTCTTTTCAATTCGGGCCGGATTGAGGGCGAGCTGGACCGGGCAGTGGTAGATTCGGGTGTATTTGGCAGGATCAGGTGTCAGGAAGTACGTCATAACGCCGCTCGACACCTGAGCGCCCGCCAGCAGGACAGGTCTGAGCGGATCGGATATATCCATAACCAGCGGCGATTGGGCGAATTCGTCTGCGACCTGGACACGAACATTACCTGTGAGGTGGCCAAGCGGAAGATCAAGCTTGCCGCTAATGGGTGCAACTTTCGAGGTGTATGCGATCTCGAAATAGTCAAAATAAGGTGCCTGGCCCACCGATGGCCAGAGTCTCATATCGACACGATTGAGTCCGTTGATCAGCGATGTCGTCTGGTAGGAGCACCCGATGATATTGCAGGATTTGTTGAGCCCGGGCTGATTGTTAATGCTGAGATCCATGTAGCCGAGATTATCGGTAGCACCGGTCGTATCGAACGTCAAACCGTTCAGAGTGATAAAAGCCAGGCTTCCGGATACAGCCTGGGGCGTGGACACGAAAAAGGAGAGGTTGATTGAGTCGGTCCAGTACCAGGTGTAATAGTCGTATATCTTGCCTGTGTTGTCGGACCTCAACAAGTTGTCTTGTTCGACGTGCTGACGGTCCGTGTAAGTCGAGATGGTCGTATCCGGCGTGCCGGCAGAAACATCGACAGCAGCCATTCGCACTCCCGGCGAGGAAGATGAGATCCCCAGCCAGTAGACGTTGTGATCGCAATACGGGTTATTTTCGTAGTACGGGTTACCGGTATCGGGATACACCCAGCGATCCTGTGATTGACCATAGAAAATGAAATAGTCGCCGCTGTTGAAAATTCCGTCACCGCCATCGACGACATTAATCGCTACTTCACGGAAGGCCGGTCTGGGCAGTTCGTTGTATACTTCAAGCGGCAATCCTCCGGCGTTGTAAAGATGGATATCCGAAGATTGAAGTCCGGTCAATGAGAGACCTGCTGCCGCCAGCTGTGCGCCGGTGATGCGATAGAGCCCGGTCTGATTCACGGACAGCCGAAGCCAGTCGGCCGACTTTGTGAACGGTCCCTCCTGTGCGGATGGCTTCGCGGAGGTTCTCGAAGGTTTAGCCCAGGCGGTCGCTTGCGCGCCGTTGGCGAGATCCGAACGGAAAATCTTGTCGAAAATCGGATCCGGAGCGGCAGGCCGACTGACACTCTTCGCACCGGCGAAATTCAGCGTCGCCCTAACTTCACCGTACACCGTGGATCCGTTCACCGGGAAAATATATACCGTCACGGACTGACGCCCGCGAACCGTCATTGGTGCGGAAACATCCACCAGCGGCAGCGAAGCAGGCGAGATGCGATAGGTGCTATCCAGCAGTTTCATGAACGGTTGCCCGTTGGATCCTTCGACACCTGACACGCTGACCCGGGAGCCGAACGGGATGCCTACCTGAACGCTCGTATAGTAAGTGATGGTCGAATCGCTGTTCAAAGTCCAGTCCAGTTTTGATTGATCGATGGAAACGGAAAAAGAATACTCCGCCTGGTCGGATGACAAAGATGTCACCGCCATTGCGGATGCGAAACTTCTGGAGGAGATAGAAAGGATGAGGAAAAAGAGGAACAGAAGTTTACACGAAAACGTTATAGTGAACAGACAAGACGACTTCTTGTCCTCTGCCCGGATATGATATAGCTCCATCGACTTGGTAACTACCTAACTAAGTTAAAACCAATCAATCAATTAACTATAGAGCTATATCGGTCTCCTTTGCTTTGTATAAACCGAAGAAATATATCAAGTTCCCAGAAAAAAGTCAAGTCGCTAAAATTGTCGGGACCACCTGAAAATTCCGGGCCGGGCAGTTGTGATGCAAGAAATCAGCCAAAATTGTCCTATTAGTCAAAAAATGCGCCAACACATTGCCCGATATTAGCTTACAATCCTCGCCTTATCCCAGCCCGCTACTCCCCTGTCCCCGGACATGTCGAAACCGGTTCCAATTGCTGAAACCGGATTCATACCGGCCGGTCGGAAGAGAGCGTCCCGTCACTGGGATGACAGTGCCCTCCTGTACTCGGCCAGTTGATTGGAGGCTTTGTATCGCTCCTGTTCGACCTTGTACCTGTAGTCGTCAAGGGTCCCGTTTGGCAGAAAAACAACCGAGTATACTTCGTAGTACTCGTCGACCAGATCCTTGACCTGGGCCATGAACGCTTCGCTATAATAATGACCTTGTTTCAACTGCGAATAGGAGTATTCAAGATTGTCATCGAATGCCGTCAGTACCGGTTGCTGACTGCCGGTCCAGGCAGTAACAAACTTGCGCATCTCCGTACCGGAAATCGGCTGGCCCCGTCCACTCTCCCCATCCTCCCACCTTTTTATAAGCTCGTTAGAGAAATTGAAATACTGGGCCGTGACATAGTTGAAATGGTCAGCAATTAGTGCGGCAATTTGTGGCTCAGATGCCCCCTGCATCTTCTTCGCCCAGTCCGCTCGGATATTGCCGGCCTGCACCTCGGCCGACTGTTTGGCTTCATCCGCCGTCTGTCCGGTCTCTATCTTGACACACGAAACGACCGACGCACCGATCAATATCGCGGTCGCCAGCCAAACAGCTCGCCGCCCGGAGCCAGAAATCATCTTAGAATCCCACTTTTTCCTTCGCACCGACCAGCGCCTCAAAATCACAGGTGAAGTGACGGAGGAAACGCGCCTGCTGTGTGATCCTGTAGCCGGCAAGTGAATCTTTGCGGTCGGTTATACGCTGAGCGATCTCCGCCATGTAGTCGATATGCGAGTTCGTGTATACTCTTCTTGGCAGCGCCATCCGTACGAGTTCACGAGGAGCCGGGGATTCCTTGCCGGTCGAAGGATCTATCTGACCGAACATGACGGAACCGATCTCAACCGTTCGAATGCCACCCTCAAGGTAGAATGCCACGGTCAAGGACTGCCCCGGATATTGGAGTGCCGGAATGTGCGGAAGATACTTACCGGCGTCGATAAAGACGGCATGTCCGCCGGTCGGCTCGACTATTGGTATTCCCGCCTCCTTCATCTGTTCGCCGAGATATCGGACTTGCGCCACGCGAAAGTCAAGATAATCGATCTCCATAACCTCTCGAAGTCCGACCGCCAGAATCTCCAGGTCACGCCCGGCCAGGCCGCCATAGGTTGGGAACCCTTCGACAAGAATCATCAATTCGGTCAGCTTGCGATACAGATCCGGATCGTTAAGGGCGATGAATCCACCGATATTAGCGAGGCCGTCCTTTTTGGCCGACATCATAGCGCCATCGCACAACGAGAACATCTCCTGCGCGATCTCCGGGATCGACTTGTTCTGGTAGCCGGCTTCGTCGCGATGAATGAAATAGCAGTTCTCGGCAAACCGGGCACAATCGAAGAAGAAAGGTATGCGGTGCTGCTTGCAGATCGCGGAGGTCTCTTTGATATTGGCCATCGAGACCGGTTGCCCGCCGACCGAGTTGTTGGTGACTGTCATGATCACCATAGCGATCTTCTCGCGGCCGTGGCGATGTATGAACTCCTCCAGTTTGAGAACATCCATATTCCCCTTGAAGGGTGCAGGTTCGTCCTTGAGCGATTCCGGACAAGGCAAATCGACCGGTAATGCACCCTTGTGGAGGGCATTTCCACGGGTCGTATCGAAATGGGTGTTGTTCAGGACATACTGCCCCCCGCTGACGGCCGTCGTGAACACCAGGTTCTCGGCCGAACGTCCCTGGTGACAGGGAATGACAAACTGCTTGCGGGTAATCTCTCTAACCGTCTGTTCAAAATGGCGAAACGAGACGGCGCCGGCGTAGGATTCGTCCCCCATCATCAAGGCGGCCCATTGGCGGTTGGACATAGCCGATGTTCCGGAGTCGGTCAACAGATCGATATAGATATCGGCAGCATCGACCTTGAATATGTTGAAATGAGCAGCCTCGATTTTCTTCTGCCTTTCCTCGCGGGAAAGCAGCTTGATCGGCTCTACTGATTTGATTCGATACGGTTCAGCGGGTTGTCGGCGGCTGAACATGGATACCTCCTTAGAATGATTTGTTTACGGTAGCAAACAGCTCAAGTAAAGAGGTGCATTAAGTGACGTTCTTCACCCTGAGTCGGTGGTATTTGAGCCCCAAATGAAGACTGGTATGCATATCCATACTACTCACAATATACGTGGTGACTATGCTTTTTTCAACTGAAAGTCGACGACAATATGCCCGGTCTCGAGATCCCGATTGTTGAGAATCACCGGCCGTTCGTGCCGCTTCAAATGCGGGAATCGGTCAATATTGCCCATCAGGCCAAGCTGTTTGAGGACTTCGACGCACACGGGACCGAGCGCCCGCGTATTGCCATCGAGAATTTTCACACATATGCCGATCGTAGGTTCCCCGAATCCAATCGCCTCAATTGCTTCAGCTCCTATTTTGCAGATCACGTTGTTCGGAAATGACCGCATCAGGTCATAGTCAAACCGTTTCTCTCCCGACACCATGAACGGGTGGGTGAAAACGGCATCACGAATGCGTTTGACTGTGCTCCCTACTTTCGCGTCCGAGCCCTCGGCCGAAGCCAGTTTTTTGAAGCCCAGGGCCAATTGACGAACCGGCAGCGGGTAGTTAGGAGCAGAGCATCCATCGATTCCCGGAGTCACCTGACTGAGATCATACTCACAGTAGTTGCCAATATTCTCACGAACCAACGTCTGGGTCTTGCTTTGAGGATTCAGGTACTCACCGATCTCGTCTCCCAGGAAACGGGCCTGGGCCAGAAATCCGGAGTGTTTTCCCGAACAATTGTGCCGGACCGGGTCCTTATCCTCGGCGTGAGTGGGATAGATCCCGTCCGCTTGCATCCAGATCGGCCAATGGCATCCGCATTTCAGGTGTTCCGGTCCGTTCCCGGCAAGCGACAGGTTCGAGCGTACCACATTCACATGGCTGTCACTACCTGAATGCGACCCGCACATCACGGCCAGTTGTTCGTCGTTGAACCCGAACTTATCGGCCGCACCGGAAAGGAGCATCGGCATAAGCTGAAACGGTTTGATCGATGACCGGGCCATGAAGCTCGCGGATGGATCCCCCAGGTAGTGGGTCAACTCTCCCTTTGCGTCAACCACAGCGATAGCAACCTGGTGGACCGCCTCGAGATAATCCCCCCGATAGATCTTAACTGAAGACTCAGGCGTCATAATCTTTTGCTCACGCTCAACATTCAATGTTGCAGATAAAACAGAGAGCGAGGACACAAGATCCTCGCTCTCGGAAAAACCACGTTTACATGCCGATTCCTACGGTTTCTTGGTCGGCTTTGGCGGAGGCTGAGTGGGCATCCGCTGTTGAAGGCCTTGCTGAACCATCATCGCCACTCCCTGAAGCTTGGGCGACAACATGACCGTCCATTTTCCTTCGTATTCACGGGTAGTGATCACATTCATTTCTTTCACATCCTGAGCCCCTACGTGGAACTCCGTGCGCGAGACCACATGGACCAGCGAATCACCATCGGCCACGCCGCCGATATGGTCATTCGTCATGCTGCTGAAAGTCTGTCCGAGTTGTGGCGAAAGCTTAAGCACGAGATTCATAATCTCGACAAAAAACCGATCCGGACTCTCGTTTCTCAGTGTATCGATCGAGTAAGAGTTGCCGAACAAATCGACCGAGTCGGCGTTGGTCGGCGAAGGATGGGCTTCGATACCCGGCATCAGCATATCGTGAAAGTTCTGGAGGTCGGGCGGATAGACCAGCGAGGCGTACTTGGTCCAGTCGAGCGCGGTCATCGCACTATCGGCCTCTTTAGCGACCTGGATTGATTTCTCGAAACCGGCAGAACTTGCTTCCTGCTTGCCTGATTTCGAACAGCCGGCCAGGGCCACGATCAGAGCCGCCAGCAAAAGCGCTGCGGTGAACAGTCCCTTACGGAACCATCTGGTTAGATCGGATTGAATAGTAATGATATCTCCCTTCTTCTCACCGAATAATTATTGGCAGGTCTATTTTCAAAATCGGCAAGCAATGTAATACAAAGCAAAGGCGACCGCAACGCTATAATAATCGCTCCGGCCGCCTCAATTGAACTGACAATTCTTCACACACCCAGCTTCTTCAACGTCGTCGGTATATCCTCGAACGTCTTGCAGGGATGGGCACCTGCTTTGGCCAGAATGTCTAATTTCTCCCTAGCCGTTCCCATCTTCCCCTCGACGATGGCGCCGGCATGTCCCATTCGTTTGCCGGGTGGGGCGTAGACTCCACCGATCATCACGAGAACCGGCGTCTTCATCTTGCCGATCACTTCGGTCGCCCGTTCTTCGTAGACGCCGCCGATTTCCCCGCACATAACCACCGCTTTCGTTTTGTCATCTTGTTCGAACTTCCAGAGGATCTCATCGAAAGTCGACCCCAGTACGGGATCTCCACCGAGGCCGACACAGGTCGACTCGCCATAACCGGTCCTGGTAAGCGTATCGGCGACATAGTATGTAATCGAACCTGAACGAGACACGGTTCCGACGCGGCCGGCCGAGAAGGCGATATCCGGCATGATGCCAAGATTTGCTTCGCCGGGCGTGATTACGCCGGCTGTGTTTCCACCGATGACGGTTACACCGTGTCGAACTGCTTCTTCGCGCACGTAGAGCATATCGTGAATTGGAATATGCTCAGGAATCACAACGACAAACTTGATCCCGGCTCGAATTGCTTCTATCGCGGCTTCTTTCACGAACTGCGCCGGCAGGAATATAACCGATACATCGGCACCGGTTTGCTTCACACTTTCGGAGACGGTGTCAAAGACCGGCTTCCCGGAAACTTCCTGACCGCCTTTGCCTGGCGAAGTTCCCCCAACGATCTGCGTCCCGTACTTAAGCATCCGCTCTGTGTGAAACTTCCCTGCGCCACCGGTGATTCCCTGTACAATTACCTTGCTGCTTTTGTCTACCAGAATAGCCATCAGTTCCCCCTCTCTTCCGCAGCCAGCTCGACCGCCCGTTTTGAGATCTCTTCGATCGGCGTCTCGATACCGTGCGATTCAATATTCTTGAACAGCTCCGGATTCTCCTTACGCGCTTCCTCGAACAGCCGCACCCCCTCCTGCCACATATTGCCGGTCATTCTCATTACCATCGGTTTGGACAGACCGTGGTCTTTGAGAAACATGATCACCCCTTTGGCGAAATCATCGCAGCGACTGATCCCACCGAACCGGGCGCCGAAGATGGCTTTCACGTTCGGGTTTTCATCGAGCAGCACGAGCATCTGAGAGATACGTTCGGGGGACGGTCCGCCGCCTGAGTCCATGAAGTTGGCCGGCTTGCCACCATAGTAGTGGATGAAGTCGTTCCCCATGATGCCGAAACCGGCGCCTCCCGGAAACATCCCGATATCACCATCGAGATCCAGATACGGAATCCCCCACTCCTGAGCCTGGCGTTCGCGTTCGGTCATTTCTCCTTCTTCGTGCCGGTGTTCAACGTGCATCTCTTTCAGATCCGTATGCCGGAAAACAGCGTCGTCGTCCAGAGAGACTCTGGCATCGGCCGCAAGCAGCTTGTTGTCACCGGTGAGCACGAGCGGGTTGATCTCAACCAGTTTGGCGTCGTACTTCTTGAAGAGATTGAAGAGCCGCACGATTATCGCGGCACCATCTTTGATAAGCTCCTGAGGAATGCCGATCTGCTTGGCGATCTCCAGCGCCTCGAACGTGTAGAGCTCTTGTTCGATAGAGAGGGATCTTTTGACGATCTTGTCGGGATTCTTCGACGCCGTTTCTTCGATATCCACGCCCCCTTCGCCGGAGGCAATTACCACCAGCTTGTAGTTGGCCCGGTCTATCGTCACGCCGATGTAGAATTCCTTCTGTACGGTCAGTTTCGGTTCGATGAGAACCGATTCGACCGCATAGCCTTTGATTTTCATGTCGAAGAGGCTCTTCGCAACCGCTTTGGCTTCGTTGGCCCCTTCGGCGAACTTGATTCCACCCGCCTTTCCCCGTCCGCCCGTAAGTACCTGAGCTTTGAGCACTACCGGCACTCCAAGGTCTTCAACTTCTTTGTGAACTTCGTCGGGGAATTTAGCCAGCCGGCTTTCTGATACGGGGATTTTGAATTGACGGAAGAGTTGCTTGCCTTCGTATTCGTACAATCGCATGATCTGGTCCTATTCGTTGCTTGGTCGTTTCCGTTTCAGGCAATGTATGTATGCTATACGT